>CAIRXW010000033.1 GCA_903882665.1 uncultured Chlorobiaceae bacterium
ACTGTAATTTATAACATCAACCCGAAATAAAACGAAATAGAAACGAATTTATGTCATCCAAAGAAAAGCTCTCAATGGGTAATGAACAACTATTTCAAAACCCGTGGAAATCGTAAATGGATATTTGCTGCCAAAAAGGAACATGGTGAGGAAAAACTAATCATTGAAGCCGACACACCAATCCGGCGGCACGTCAAAATCAAAGCCAGTGCCAATTCACACGATCCAGTCTGGAAAGAGTATTTTGCTACCCGTAAGAAACAGATGAAGGAATCAATACCGTGGTGGAGCCGGGCGCCCGAAGGCGCCTTTGTCGAGGCTTGAGCCGTGTGCGGTGAAAGTCGCACGCAGTTAAATTAAAAATTACCCCCGCCTCTTCATCCAGATTATTGCAGCAATGCAGCCGACAAAAACAAACCATCCGGAAACGATCATCATATCCCCGGTTATTCCTACTATATCCAGAAATTCCATTGCGAGACGAGTAAAATGGGCTGGTGACTGTGAAAAATTGTGCGGTAATACTAGCGAAAGTACCGATATAATACAACACATTTCTGGATTAAATTAAAATCCCCCGCAACGCCAAACAGGCATGCAATCAAGCACAATCCAGCCCCCGCGTGCATCAGCACGCCGCTGGCGAAATGCCGCGCAGCCCGCAAAGCATGCAAAGCAAGCAGCAGCATAGGGGCGCGGCATGCAGGCAGCGAGGAGTGGAACGCAGTGAAGCGACGGGGGCGGGGGGAGCAGGCTTTGCAGGCTGCTGGCTGCTTTTGCAATTGCGGCAGCAAACGCGTAGCTTCTGGTTTATTGCCTAAACCTCAACCCCAGGAGAATTTTATGTCAGCAGATCATGCAAGAGCATTCATCGAAAAAATGAAGTCGGACGTTGCTTTTAGCGAGAGCATCATAGCAATTGAAAATATTGCAGAACGCTTTAATTTTATCAAAAGCGCTGGATTTGATTGCAACGAAACAGAGATTCAAGAGGTAGCCGGTGAGCTAAGCGATGAGGATCTTGATGCAGCGGCTGGAGGGTTGATCACATGTTATATTGTAGGATATCATATGTACTGTTGAATACGACCTCTCCTCCGGTAAACCCCGATAGTGGTGCACGTTTTTTTACCATGCTACCTCCCTTTACGATGCCGCTATGCCTGCCACAAATGTAACAATGTAACTTTGTACATCTGTAACTTTGTACATTTGTAAGAATGTAAGTTGTTACATTTGTATAGATGATCATCTGTACCCTTGCTCATATCCACCTATAGGATACAAGCCCGCTGAGGCCACCCTTTTTATCCTTTGCCTGCCCTGGCACTCCCCTGCTCTTCATGCTTACTTGCGCTGTTGCTTTCGCTGCTTTTTTAGATGCCGCTTTAAGCTTTGCTGATAAAGCTTTCGGGCTTTTTGCGCCTGTTGCCTTCGCCTTTGCTTTGGGGGTGAGCATTCTTCTCTTTTTATCGATTTATTTCTTTTATTTTCTTCTTTTTTCTTCGCAATGACACTCCTATACCGTATATTTCACTGTAGTAAAATATACGGTATAGGAGACGTCTTTACATGTTAACCCCAACACCACCTACAGGAGACGCTGCCATGAAACTTAAAGAGATAGAAAGCCTGCTGAAGGAAATTCTATCGAAAGTCAATACGATTCTGGAGCACTTGTCCGATACCTCTCCGCCTGAAGAGAAACCTGAAATACCCGATGAGCTGCCGATTGGTATTACCGATTGCATGAAGTTGCTCACGGAACTGGAAGGCAAACCCATCACCCGGGTAGCGGTATACAACAGGGTGAACAAGGGGACGCTTCCCCACTGGAAAAAAGGAAAGATGCTGCTCTTCTCGAAACGCGAAATCTTGAAGCTGTACCTCTGACCTCGAAAATGAGAGAGAGAAAAACAAACAAACAAAACTATTACGACCATGGACCAACGAGAGACTGCTACACCCTTGATTTATTCCCGTATTGCGGCAATCATGGCGGAAGTACCCGCCATAGGTAAGAATCAGCGGAACCAGGAACAGAAATATCAATTTCGCGGCATTGATGATGTCTACAATCAGCTGCATGAAATTTTTGTAAGGAACCAGGTATTCACGACCTCCGAGATTTTGGAGTTCACACGCAACGACTGGACGAACAAGAACCAGACCCTGATGATTGAGTATGCCCTCAAGGTCCGGTTCCGCTTTAATGCGCTTGATGGATCCTGCATCGAGACGGAAACGATGGGACAGGCCATGGATTCAAGCGACAAGGCAAGCAACAAGGCCATGAGCATGGCGCACAAGACCGCCCTGCTGCAGCTGCTTATGGTGCCGACCCACGGTGACAATGACGCGGATGCAACAACGTGTGACACCACCGGCTATACCCGCTACCAGAACACCGAACAGCATCAGCCGCAATATCAGACCACGCAACCCCCAAACATGCAGCCAGCACGCCCGCAGGCCCCTCAACAGGCAACTCCAAGAGTACCTGTGGCACCACGAACACAGGAACACCAGAACAGGGGCTACAGCGGAGACCGCCCGGCATCCTACGCGGCACCGAAAGCGGCGCAGATACCGCAGGGCCAGCGTTCGCAGCAGCCGAACAGCCGCCCGGCAAGCCCGAAGCAGCTGGACTACCTTCGTGACCTTGCCGCTCGGCCGGGTATCAGCGACGATGATGCGCGCGGCATTGCGGACTATGCTGCGCAGGGAATCACCGGCGACCAGTGCAGCCAGATGATTGATACCATCAATCTCTACCTCGGCGGCGGATGCGAAAGCATTTTCCAGCTAGCTGAAGCGCAGGCTTCGCAAAGCAGTGCGGCAGCATACATGGTGGACGAAATGCCTTTTTAAACGATTGAAAAACCATTGAACGGTGAGGAACCGTCATGTTATTATTTTTTTAACCCCGACACGCTAATCATGCCCCCAAAGCAAAAGTTAGTTCCGTGGGCCCCTGAGGGCCCACTCTTGGTACAGGAACCAACGGAAACGTATGGTGAACTGCCTCTTTTACCAGCACGCGAAAGAAATGCTGAAGCGAATACGTTTATTATTCCGGGAGAGCTGTACAGCTCGAAAAACTCCAGAAGACCGGTGCTGTTCAAGAACGGCAGCGGCAGGAATGTGGTGAAGGTGGTCAAGAGCGATGCTGCCAAGCGGCAGGAAACAAGCCTCTGCGCCATGCTGAACGCGCAACCCCGGTTCTGTGAGCTGATGCGCACCGAAATATCGCAATGCGACCGGCCGCTTCGTCTTGAAATGACCATCTACCGCCGCACCAACCAGCGGTTTGACTACAACAACATTTCACAAAACCTGCTGGACTGCCTTGAAAAAACCGGGATCCTTGAGGATGACAACGCTTCGATTCTTATCCCCGTCTATACGCCCTATAAGGTTGACCATGATGAACCAAGAACTGAGTTGAGGTTTTTGTGAGCGGGACCATCATCACGGGCGGCTATGTACTGCAGCCAAGAGCCTGGGACTCTTCGCCGGCAGCGCATTTACCCCCCACGGTAAGGGAAGTATGGTTTTATCTGCTCCGCAACGTCAATCATAAACAGAACTGCACCTGCGGAAGAGGACAGCGTTTTTTTAGCCTGGACCAGATACAGACCGCACTGTCGTGGTATGTGGGGTACCGACTGATGAAATACTCGAAACCCCAGATCACCAAGGCGCTCTCGAAGATGCGTGAGCTCGGCATGATCGAAAAAAAAGCCCCCGTGCGAAAGCACGACGAAGAAAGAGAAGAAGGAACCAGGAAAGCAACACCGAAAGCAATACACGGAGTATTCGTAAGCATCACCCATTACGATACCTATCAAACTCCTGAAAACTACGAAGGCAACAGCGAACACCATGCGGCGGAAACCCGAAAGAAATCAAAGGGTAATGCAAACAAGAATGGTAAAGAAGGTAAAGAACAACAAGAAGGAAAGAACGTGCTGAGCGGGCATGACACTCCCCCTGAAAAAAAGTATCCCGTACCTTTTTTTTCAGCAGCTTTTATTGCCCATGACTGGGCGGATTTCTGCCGCTTCAAGAAAGGAGCTTACCGCAATGCTGCCGCTGCAGCGAACGCTCTAAGGCGGCTGTACACGCTATCGGAGGGCAATGAGGAAGAAGCGAAGGCAGCGCTTACTGAAGCCCTTGACGCCGGCTGGCAGGGCTACAAGTGGTATTTTGAACGGAAACCAAAAGCATCAGCAACAAAAACACCCCAAGATCATGCACCACAACACCCTCATGCTAGCCCTGCAGGCGCTCACGGCGCTGCCAATTTCGACCGCCTTGCTGAGCTCAACAGAAAGGGCGATACAGGTACTGGCGAGTGACATCCATACAGCCTGCGACATGGCAAAGCGGCTGTTCACCAAAGCCAAGGAACCGGATATCGAGCGTGCGCTCTGCACGTTGCAGATCATCAAAGGCAAGACCTATGCCCAGGTGCTTGAAAAAAACATCGGCAAATGCCCCCCGCCGGAAATGGCCGACCTCGGCATTACGGCGATGCTGCACAAGATGAGCATCTCCCAGGCTGAGCTTGACCACTGGTACAGCAGCGCCGAGCAGACCAGATACCAGTTCACCGCATTCTCACCCCTGCCGGACAAAGCCGAAGCAAAGCTGCTGCTGGATGAAGTGCGCATGAAGCTGCTGCCGAAGGTTCGGGCGGCCGGCGACCTGATCGATGCGAGCAACCGGCCTGCATACACCGAGGGCGAGCGGCTCTCCCCCGCTGCCGTTCGCGCTGCGATTGACATGGGCATGTGGCCGCTTTTTTTTCCGCACCACAAGGCGGAAGCCTTTATGCTGCTGCAGTGGCATGAGCTGCCGCATGAGGCGAAAGTGGATTACTTTGCAGGCCTCGCGGAACCGGACAAAACGGCAATCTGCGCTTTGCGTGAAGAAATGCGGGAAGCGGCCACGAAAAAACACTTTGAAAGAAAGTTCTGAGTAGGATGACGGGTTAACCACTATAACGCAAAAAAACGATGACACTGTTCAAGAAGGTTTTGTATATCGATACCGAAACAACCGGGCTGCAGCCAGGCGTGCATGGGCTGATTCATGTTGCGGCCATCATGGAGATCGGCGGGGACGTTGCGGGAACCTTTGAGGTGAAGTGCCAGCCGCATCCGGGGGCTGTGGTTGATGCAGCGGCGCTTGCGGTCAGCGGCACCTCGGAAGAGGAGATGCTGCAGCGGACAACAAGCAGCGACGGTGCGCGGGAGTTTCAACGGTGGCTGGACACGTTTATCAGCAAGTTCGACAAGAACGACAAGGCATACCCTGCGGGATATAACGTGTCGTTTGACCTGCAGTTTGTGGATGCCTGGCTGAAACACCATGGAAACCCGTACGGCAGCGGATCGTATCAGAACTGGCGCATGCTGGACCCGCTCTACCTGCTGAGGATCTGGGACTTTACCGGCCGTATTAACCTCGCGGACTACAAGCTCGGAACCGTATGCCAGCACTTCGCCATCCCCCTGCAGGCGCATGATGCGATGCATGATATTACGGCGACGCGGGAACTGCTACTTGCCATGCTAAAAACAGAAAGCGAAGAGAGATAAAAGAAGATAGGCGAAGATAGTAGAAGAATAAAGAAGAATTAAACGAGATATGAAGAAATATATTTGTATCTTTGAGAGGTAAGGAAGAACAAAAAAAAGGGTACACGACGATGCAGGACGAAGCACTACAGGCACACAACGAAGCGATAACGATTAAAGAGGAAGTTGTGCTGCTGATGAAAGAAAACGAGGAACTGCGGCGGAAATGCGAGCAGCTGCAGGAGCTTCTTGAGGGACGCAGCACAAATGCCGCGGAGTATTAAAAATCAAAACCCCCGTGATGCGAAGCACGGAGGTTCTGAAATAAAACGGGTACGACCATGTACCTGCCTGTAATTTAAGAAAAGAAAGACCAAAAAAAAACCACGACCATGGAACCAATGCATGCAACCCTCGCGGCCAGCCCAGAGCTGACCGCACTCCCCTGCCCTGCCATATCCGGGGACAATCCGTTCCAGCAGCTCTTGGAGCGCACACCGAACGGCAACCCGACGTTGTCGGAACTGATCCACCTGTACCAGGAGATTGAAGAGGCGCTGATTGAGTCAGGCGGCGTCGCTGAACTTGGCGACCAGATTGCCTTGGTGGAATCGGCAATTGAGGGGAAACTCGACCGCACCAAAGGATTACTCAACTACTGGAAAGGCCAGGTATCCTATCTGGACGGGCAGGAAAAGCTGTACAAAGAGCGCAAGGCATCGATACGCAACGGCATCGAGTGGCTGCGCGGCATAATGCGCGGCGCTATGCTCGGCACCGGCAAAGAGAAGATCAAGACGGCTGAGGGCACCTATTATTTTACAAAACCACGCCAGCCGATCAGGATTAAACCGGAGTGCATGACACCGAAATATGCGGCGGCAATGCGCAAGCTTGGCCTGGCGAACTGCACGGTGACCATAACCATGCCGGATGACCGAAAACAGGACTGGCTGAACTATGCCAGAGAGCTGAAGCAGCAGCTTGGCGATGCCTGCGAAGTCAGCGTAAGCGAGCCTGCGTATGATCTTGAAGCTATTGCCGCAAGGTGGACCCTGAACCGCCGCCGCCCTCCGTTTATTGAGGATGCCGACAAAACATTTACGATACGATGAAACCGATTGTTACTCCCGCTCCCCCGGCTTCAGAACCGGGGTGGTGGTGTATGGAGCGATGCAATGCTATTGTTATGAAGCTTGACCAAGCCACCGTAAAAACGCTGCTGGACGGGATAGCCAGCGGACTGCCGAAAGAATATGCCTGCAACAATGCCGGTATATCAAAAACCACGTTCTATAACTGGCTCAAAGAAGGAGAAACACATATCGTTGAGGGCACCAAATCGCTGAAGCGGAAGCTGGCAGAAAGGCTCCCCTTTGCTGAAGCAGAAAACATACGCCATCATGTTATGCATATCAATGTTTGCAGCGAGACGGAATGGCGTGCAAGCGCATGGTTTCTTGAGCGGTCGCACCCGGCGCACTTCGGCAAGCGGTTAGTGATGATGCCTCCGCAGGAACATGACAAGCTGACGGTGATCAACTGAGCCGGGCGACTCCCCTACTGCCCCGAACATGCACAGATGTAACAATGTGGGTTTTTACATTTACACATTGTTACATCTGTAACTTTTTACATATACAGAAATTCACATTACCACATCTGTAAGGATGCACATCCGTAACTTTGTAAGTTTACACATTTGTAATTAATTACATCTGTAACTTATTACATTCCCACAATCACACAAGTACACATTTGTAATTTTACACATACCAACATTTGTAAGTATGTAATAATGCGACAATGTAAAAATGTAATTATGTATATTTACACAAATACACATTGTTACAAATGCGGGTACCCGGGTACTCACAAATCCTGAAATACGCTTCCATGATCATATCTTTTCAGAATCAGAAAGGGGGAGTGGGGAAGACCACTCTATCGATCAATGTGGCTCATGCGCTTGCCCTGACCGGGCTTCGTGTTCTTATTGTGGATACCGATCCGCAGGGGAGTGTGAGGGACTGGGCTTCGGTGCGTGAAGGCACACCGCCGTTTCATGTGATCGGCATGGACCGGCCGACCATTCACCGTGACCTGCCGGAAATGGCAAAAAACTACGACCATATTGTCATTGACGCTCCGCCGCGTGTTTCGGAACTGGCACGAAGCGCCATACTGGCATCGGACTTTGTTGTTATTCCGGTGCAGCCTTCGCCCTATGACGTCTGGGCAGCGAAAGAAATTGTCGCCATCATCAATGAAGCAGCTATTTTTAAGGGTGCAATCCAATCCGCATTTGCCATCAACCGTAAAATATCGAACACGGCCATCGGGCGTGACGTGAAGGATGCCCTGCAGATGTATGATGTACCGGTACTTGAGGCTCAGATATGCCAGCGTGTCCTTTTTGCAGAATCCGCTGCCACCGGCAAAACGGTCTTTGAAATCGACCCAAACGGACAGGCTGCCGATGAAATTCAGAAGCTCACCAACGAAATCCTGAAAAAACTATGAGTAAGACTGTAGGTTTTAAAACCCCGCTGCCGAAAGCCCAGGCAGATGCATTTGTAGCCAAAGGAAAAGAGACTTATACTGAAGGCACAGAACCTATGAAACGGCTGACACTGGATGTGCCCGACAATCTGCACAAAGCCCTGAAGATTAAAGCCATTGATGAAGGGTGCAGTGTACGGGATCTGGTAACGCTCTGGGTACAGGAGAGGATCAATAAAAAGTAACTCCATGCGGAAAGGCGGGTTTACAATCACCTGAGTGACTATGGCAAAGAAGTCGAAACCATCAAAAAGCGAGAAGGTTGAGAACGAACAACCGGATCAGCTTTTTCCGGAAACCACACTTACCCCGATACAGAAAAGGCTGATCGAATCCAGCCATGACATGGTCATGAATGATCCGGAGGGAATCACCTACCAGCACAGCGTGCTCTGCCAGGTTAGTCTGCCCTATAAAAATCCGGGCGACAGTGTCCGGCACTGGGACAGAAAGCAGGGGAAAGCGCGTATCGCACTGGAAGCAGGTCGGATACTCAACCCGGTAACCAATGAGTTTGCCAATATCGGCCTGCCATACGGCACAAAATCACGGCTTATCCTGACGCACCTGAACACCGAGGCGCTTAAAACCGGCTCGCCGCTCATCAACGTTGAGTCTTCACTGACCGGCTTTGTCAAACGGCTTGGCCTTGCCGCACACGGGCGGGATATCAAGGACATCAAAAACCACCTTTCAAGACTGTCGGCCTCTACCATCCGGCTTGGATTTGTGGATGGGGGCCATGCCTTGCAGGTCAATACACAAATCGTCCGGGCCATGGATCTCTGGCTCACGACCGATGAACACCAGAGAGTGCTCTGGCCGTCCACAATCCAGCTCAGCGACGATTACTTCGACAGCCTGACCAAACAT
This sequence comes from uncultured Chlorobiaceae bacterium, assembly GCA_903882665.1. Taxonomy (GTDB): domain Bacteria; phylum Bacteroidota; class Chlorobiia; order Chlorobiales; family Chlorobiaceae; genus Chlorobium. The sequence goes on from CAIRXW010000033.1 coordinate 9,021, forward strand.
GCCGTACCGCTCGACGAAAGGGCACTGGCGGCGCTTTCACACTCGCCGATGGGACTCGACATTTACTCCTGGCTTGCACAGCGGCTGCACCGCATCAGCGCAACCAAATCGCAGTTCATCACCTGGGTGGCACTGAAAGACCAGTTCGGCTACAACTATACGCGCATGATCGACTTCAAAGTAGCGTTCCGAGAGATACTGGTTATGGTCCACTCGCAGTATCATGAAGCAGACTTCGAGATCGACGAAAAAGGCCTGACCCTGAAAAACAGCCCGCCGCCGATCGGAAAGCGGCAGCATTATATCCAATGAATAAGTTATCAACATTTTAGTGTTGATAAGTGCCGGTTATCCACGATCACCTGGTCACCGGATTCACGATCAGTTGGTCACAAATACCCCGAAAAACCACGATCAGTTGGTCACACAATCCTATAGTATACCCTATAGTAAACCTATAGCTGGTGCCAACAATGCTTTTCTTTATTGAAAAGGAAGAAGAAGAGAAGAAAATACAAGAAGAAAAAAGAGCGGGTTATGACAAAGGGGGAGCAGGGGAGTGCGACCACGATCAGTTGGTCACACCAGATATCCTGTTAAATCAATACTACATAACAAAATAACCATATTTTAAGGATATGGGAGAGGTGAGGAGATGATCGTTCCTGACGGTAAAACCACGATCAGTTGGTCACACCCTGAATACCGGTAAGTTGTTATGCTACTGAAAGAAGGGGAGAATGCGGAGCAGACGGGTATGGTGAGTGACTGAAGGGCCCATACAACCAAAGCTCACACTTGCAGCAAAAACCACGATCAGTTGGTCACACCCGTAATCCACTTAACTGTATACATCAATATGGAATAACCCTATTTTAAGGAATATGGAGAGCAGAGGAGAAGAACTACCCTGCCGGCAAAAACCACGATCAGTTGGTCACACCTCGAAAGCCAGTAACTGCATATAGTATTAGCGAATACCCCTGTTTTTAAATATTTGGTATAGTGAGTGCCTGATCGTTCTCGCCATCCATTGCCAGCAGATGCAGCATAAAACCACGATCAGTTGGTCACACCCTGAATACCGGTAAGTTGTTATACTACTGAAAGAAGGGGAGTATGCGAAGCAGCGGAAACAGTGAGTGATTGATCGTTCCAAAGCCAAACCATCACACCAGAAACCAAAACCACGATCAGTTGGTCACAGGCAAAAACCACGTAACTCCTTATAGAATATAGAGCTAATGTGGTTTTAGCTACAGCAGGGCAGGTGAGTGACTGATCGTGCCTGCCGGCAAAACCACGATCAGTTGGTCACACCTAAAATCACGGTAAACGGTTATAAAAATTAAAGATAAACCGGATTTTACCTTTACCGAGATTCAAGACATGCACCTGTAAACCACTACCCCAGGTATAAGATGCGCAAAACCACGATCAGTTGGTCACAGGCAAAAATGCCATAACCCTTTACCGCATAAGAAGCTAACCATATTTTAAAGCAAACCGGGAAGGTGAGTAACTGATCGTGCCCGCCATCCAAACCACGATCAGTTGGTCACACCTCAGCACAACAAAATCACGATCAGTTGGTCACACCCCAATAACCGATGCCGAGGAATATTGCTATGAACCGGCAGCTCTGTTGAGACGAGCACAGGTGAAAAGGGGAGTGCTGCATACAAAAGCACAAGTAAATAAAAGACACCGGTATAATAAGTTAACCGAGAAGTTACAAATGTAAAAATGTAAGTTTGTAACAATGTAAAAAGTTACAAATGTAACAATGTGGAAATACAGCAATGTACATTCCCACATTGCCTCTGCACGAGCAAGCAGAGCAACCGAACGCTGCTTGTTGCCAGGATGAGCCGCATGCAAAAATGCAGGCATGCCTCTGCTGCCCACTGCCTTACACCCCTGTAGGTGAGAACAAACCACGATCAGTTGGTCACACCCCAATAACCGATGCAAAGAAATATTGCTATGAACCGGCAACTCTGTTGAGACGAGCACGCATGAAAAGGGGAGTGCTGCACGCTAAAGCACAGGGGCATAAGATGTAATAGCATAATAGCATACCCCTATTGTTACAAATGTGTAAATGTAACAATGTGCAAAGTTACAAATGTAAGAATGTGTAAATACAGAAATGTAAAAACTTACAAATGTGCATTCCCACATCACCCCTGCTGGAGTGAACAAACCACGATCAGTTGGTCACACCCCGAAAAAAATCGCCGGTCATGCAGGCAAGTATGATAAAAAGCTGAAGAAATAAAAGTAAAAATAATCTGTATATTTTACGTTTAACGGTGTAAGCCATAGTCTTTTGTACCAAAAAACTCTAAACAGACAAATGGTATGGATGACCAAAAAGAAAAAGGAACATGGTGGGCCACTTTACCAGGAATATTAACAGGTATTGGTGCCATACTCAGTAGTTTGGCTGCGCTTATTACCATAATAGTACAGGTGCAGAAAAATCCATCACCACCCCCACCTATTAATCAAGACACAATAAAAGTCGTACAGCCAAGAGAACCAATAAACGTAAACCCACCAGCACCACCCGACACTATAAACGTAGACCGGATTTTACCCAAGCATCACTATGAGACCGGTTACATTGTTGCATTACTGGGCACTGTAAAAGATCCACAGGTCAATACCTATGTGGTTGTCAAACCTGCCAATGATCTCCATTGGTACATACAGCCACCGGCACCGGTCACCGTAGATGGTCAAAACTGGACGGGCAATGCATATCTGGGAGAACAGAATGCAGGTATCGGTGTTCTCTTCAAGATATTAGTTATCACAACAACCACGACATATCAAGGTCAACAAGCCCTTACCAGTTTACCACCAGGCAACATAACTCACACCATTAATTGCAAACGCGTCAGATAAAAAAGATCAAGTACAAGCAACCCGAGATAATCAATGAAACGCTACCTCACAAGAATACTGGCAGTTTATTTTTTTCTGCAACCGATAGCCCAATGCGAGACTATTACCATAAAATCACCAGGGTTTGACATCCGACAAATTATGATAGTGGCTGAATTCGATATGGGTTATCAGTATTACACTGGTATTGGCGTATTACCACAGGACTATGCCAAGGCGTTCGAGAAGTTTAGCTTTGTCGCGAATCAAGAACATGCAGAAGCGCAAAAATATCTCGGTATCATGTACGAAAAGGGGCAGGGAGTGGCCCGGAACTATGCCGAGGCCGTTAAATGGTATCGTAAAGCAGCTGATCAAGGCAATGCAGTATCGCAATGCAAACTCGGTTTACTGTATGAAAACGGACAGGGAGTGATCCAGAACAATGCCCAGGCAGTGCAATGGTACGAAAAGGCAGCTCTGCAAGGCTATGCAGAAGCACAATGCAATCTCGGTTACATGTATGACATGGGGTATGGAGTTTTCCGGGACTATGCCGAGGCCGTAAAGTGGTATCGTAAAGCAGCTGAGCAAAAATTTGCAAGAGCGCAAAATAATCTTGGTACCATGTTCAACCACGGAACGGGCGTAACCAAGGACTATGGCGATGCCGTAAATTGGTATCGTAAAGCAGCTGAGCAAGGGTTTGCAGATGCGCAAAGTAACCTTGGATTCATGTATGAAATGGGGCAGGGAGTAAGCCAGGACTACCAGGAGGCCGTAAAATGGTATCGTAAGGCAGCTACGCAAGGCAATGTAACGGCGAAATGTAATCTTGGTATCCTGTACGAAAAAGGGAGGGGAGTAAGCCAGAACTATGATGAGGCAGCAGATTTGTATCGCCAGGCAGCTGAACAAGGGTTTGCAAATGCGCAAGGTAGACTCGGTTACCTGTACAACAATGGCATGGGAGTAAGCCAGGACTACACTGAAGCACTGAAGTGGTATCGATTGGCCGCACTGCAAGGCAATGCCATAGCGCAAAGTAATATCGGTTTACTGTACTCAAAGGGACAGGGAGTGACCCAGGATTATGCAGAGGCTAGAAAATGGTATCAACAGGCCGCTCTGCAAGGCAATGCCATAGCGCAATACAACCTCGGTACGCTGTACCAGGAAGGCAAGGGATGCCCGCAAAACCTGAGTATTGCAAAAGAGTGGTTCAAAAAGGCTTGCGATAATGGATATAAAAAGGGCTGTGACACCTATAGTAAACTGACTGAGGCAGGACAATAACATATACCTTCGCCCCCTATACCAACCTCTTTTCTCCCGCTTTTTCGCCGCAAGTGAAAAAGCATCTTGCAAGCGTGAGCTTGCAGAATTTTTTTTGATTTTTCCCCCGGTCCCTCACCGCTCGCCGCAGCCGCACGCAAGCATGCATGCCTGCTTGCTTTTCGGGAGGGGGGTGGCCGCAGCGGCCTGCACGCTGCTGCAGAGCAGCGCCATTCGAGAGGCGAAAGCGAGCAAAAGGCGGGAAAAAAGCCGAAAAAGCGAAAAAAAATTCCCCGCTCCGCGGGGGGGATGGTGGTATAGAAAAGGGTGGCCGGAGAGGACAGGGAAGGGGAGTCAGTGCCAGGTGCGGAGCAGGGACCTCCGGTAATGGTACTGCCACTTCGGCCGCTCGGCAACCTGCACCCTGATGGGCTGCAGGAGGCCCGGCAGCCGCACAATCCAGTACTGCAGCAAGTCCGGCGTGCCGGGTGTGCCGGCAGTGCGCTCTGAGATGTAAGCCGTGCCTTTGCGCAGCATGGCGCCGATCTGTTTCAGGCGGTACTCTGTCATGATGATGATGGGGGTTGTTCTTGAAAAAAAGAGCGGGGACATTGCCCCGCCATGGTTAATGATCAGTACACAAAAAAGAATACCGCTGTCGGGTCCTCGAAGATCCGCTTTGCTCTTGCATAAGCAGCAGAGTAATTCGCGCTCTGTTTCTCGGCCCACGAATAGCGGGGCAGCCTGCCGTGCTTTTCGCTGGTGGTGTAAAAGACCTGGCCGCCCAGGTCGTGCATTGCCTCAGCTGATGAGACATCAAGAACGCATACTTTTAAATTCTGGTGCATGAACCCGGTCCTCCTGGTCTTACTGGTCGTAACTGACATTGTGGATCCCATTTGTGCCGGCAGCGATTCCGCTCACTGCCGGCTGGATTAGAGTAAAAATTGTGCAACACTTCAGCTCTGCCAGCTGACACCGCAGCTGCCGCATTCAAAGAGCCAGCCCTCCGAAGCATCCCATGCAGGCTTTACCGCTGCATTGCAATACAGGCAGCGCTCCAGCTGCGGTTCAACGAGCAAGGCATCAGCCAGCTCATCATGGATCTCTTCTTTTGTCATTGTTGTTTCTCCGAATAAAAAGCCGGAAGCACTTCGCATGTTGCCACCGGCCGGGTTGATGAAACTTAAGGGCGCCTGCCATAAAAATCTTCATAATCGTCCTCATACTGCTTTTGCTCCTCGACGGAGCGGCCGCTGCCGCCGCATGGCGAAACAGGCACCGCCGTGTCGCCGGCAGCAAGGAATTCGTCGATAACGCGGTCGATCTTTGCGAGGGTAGCCTGGCTGACAATCTGCCGGGTGCGGGGGCGTTTGGTGGTAACTGACATTGGAACTCCACTGGTTATGCGCTCGAAAGTATTGCGCGGTTATTTGGCCTTTTTCCCTTTCGGGATACTTATAAGTTACAACAAATAACCATCATTTACTAATCTTTTCTTCTTTATTCTTCTCTTTATTAATATTATTACTCAAAATCCAAAGCAGCAAAAGCGCGCTGGGCACACCCTGGAATCTGCCGTTTGCCGCTCTCTTCATTTCGGTATCCCGAAATAAAGCGCGTCGCGACGGCGACAACTATTCTTACGTCAATCCGCTTTACCGCCCGCTCCTGCGTCAGACGCTGCCGGACCACGGCACCAGGGAGACATCGCCAGCCCCAGCCCCGAACGACAACCTTTACACCCATAAACATACGCAAGCCAGCGCGCGCAGGCATTTAAAATGACAGGGCAGCAACGCCAAAGCTATTCCGACAGCAGCTACGAATGCCGAGGTTGCCCCGCCAGCAGCCGGGAATGTACCCGTGCCGGGCTGCTCCTCGCAGCAAAGCAAAGAGGCCGGTGCGACAGCACTGGGCTCTTTAGCGCTCTGCATTCCGCACTGGCGCTGCATTTGGCCCTGCAGCTGCAAGCAAATGCTGTGCCGGTGCGGGCACACCGCTGAGCTGATTGTGGCAAGGGTTTGGCGTGCTGCTTGCCCGGGGCGCATTGCAAGCAGCATGACAAACCCGCCGGCAGGCTGCATGCACAGCATGCACGAAGTGAGCCGCCGAAGCCGCATAAAGGGACCGAGCAGGTTAAACGGCAGAGGCGGGGCACGCTACGTTGAGCGCGCGCAAGCGCCATACTTGAAAGCAAGCTGCCAGAGGCGGCGCGCAGAAAGAGCAAAGCAGCTGCATGGCCTGCCCGCAATGCTATGGGACGAAAGTGCAGATGCCATGCAGGCAGGCGGGTGCGGTACTATTGAAAAGGTCAGGTAACACTCAAGTATGCCGGAAACATTAAAATATTTTTGTGCTATTAATAATGATAAGGCGTACATTAAGTGTATAAAAATCTTTTATACGGAGTAGAATATTATGAAATAGTTATTTCTGGAAGCAGAGCGTTCCATGCTTTCGAACGGAATCAATTGATTTCATCAAACCAAGGAGAAATCATGAAAAGAACAACGTGGTCATCTATCATTACAGCAAAGTACTCTCTGATGATATTTCAAAAGGAGAGGACGCTATTAATGCGGGGTTTTATCTTGCATGGTTTGTAGGCAGTAATATTTTGTCAACTTAAATGGGAGGATGTTGTATGAACGCCGTTAAAATATCTCAACATTTAACAATAGTTTTTATTCTTTTTATAGTCATAGGACTATTTGGATGTGCAACATATCAGAGCTATTCCGGAAAAGCTTTGCCGAGAGAGATGATTGGACTCCTTGAATGTCCGGGAAGCGGGGCATTAGGATCAGGAAATAAACTTATTGTAATAGCTATTGATGGAGAGAAGTTACATGCTCATCACAGTACTAATGACACCATAGAGCTTCTTCCAGGTTTACATAACATTACTTTTGCCCCATACATTTCAGGGTTTAGAGTTGTGAGTGGGGGTGAGTTGAGCAAAAGTATTTGGGTTACAGCAGGACATACATATCTGGCTGAAATTATATTTTCAGAAAATAATCGGAAACCAGGGGAGAGTCTTACTGGAACGTGGATGATAAAGGTTACTGAAAAATAATGAGCCGTAATTTCACACTCGAGGCTCACCAAGCCTCACACCACCGGGGTTATTTATTTTTATTAGATCGGTTTCGGAAAGGATTACTGAACGACTTTTTGATTATCGCATAAATAAAGAGCAGCTGGAAGTATTTATTCTTTAGTTTTACAGCATTAACTTGTGGCAAGCAGCGAGCCGAAGCGGGTATAGTGAAGTATCGCCTTGAAAAGCAATAATTGTTATCATATATACATCCAACGAGATATTTTATGACGGGCAATAATGAGTGGGATACTGAAGTCTATAAAGACCTCAAAAAGTTTTATAGCAAGTGGAATTTTGGTGCTGGATTTTTTCAGACTCTATACGTATTTCTAGCAGTATTAGCTATCATTGCACCGCTTGCAGTAGTTGCCTTTTCAACGACATCTACCACAGCAACACCAGTTACAGCAACACCGGCGGTTATAGACATTAAGACCACATTCGAGATATTTCTCAATAAACTTATAAATCTTAGCCCTATTATTTGGATGCGCTTCTTTGCATTTGCAGGAGCAGTTTCTATTGGGCTCATTAATTCAATTAATTTCGAAGAAAAAGCTCAAAACTTCCGAAAAGCTTCTGATCATCTCTATCTGGCCATACTTCGACGTCAAATAAATGAGGTAACTGAAACACAACTCGTTGAATCATTTCATGAAGCTCAAGAAATGATTGGCTCCTGGAAATTTAAGCCACCAAAAAACACTGTGAAACCATAGCAGGATGAATGACTTACCAGGCACGTTTTGCAGGCAGCTTTGCAAATGCTGCCGCAATCGCGTAGCTTTCGAGTGATAGAATCATTGCGTTAACCCCTCAAGAAATATATCATGTCGCTTGATCATGCAAGAGCGTTCATCCAGAAGATGAAGACGAACGAGGCATTCAGGAAGAGCATCATGGCAATTGAAGATGTTGACGTCTTGCTTGCTGTAGCAAAAAGCGAAGGATTTGAGATTACAGACGCTGAACTGAAAGATGTACATAGCGAGTTAACAGACGATGAACTTAATTCGGTTGCTGCAGGATTTATGAGCGAAATTCAAATGATACAGATCCAAAATTTGATTGCTGCAGAAGAACTCGCACAACATTTGATGAGCATATATTCAAAATCGATGAGCGGAACATCTGGCGGAATAACCGGCAATTTGAGATAAGCTGCATGTTTTTTTATATTACGTCAACACCACTTACTTCACTGACATAGATTTTTGCCTGCAATGAAAAAGCAGCTCATCGCCCTCTTTGCCATCGTGCTTCTGCAGATGCCGCTTGCTGCTCAAGCGCAGCTTTTCCAGTCGGTTGGCACTACAGACGTTTATTACTCGCCCAAGGGCGGCGCTACTGCCGCGGTTGTGCAGGAAATTGCTGCTGCCAAGAGCGAAATACTGGTGCAGGCATACTCGTTTACATCGGCGCCGATTGCAAAAGCGCTTGTGGATGCCAGGAAAAGGGGAGTCAGGATTGAGGCGGTTCTGGACAAGAGCCAGCGCAAGGAAAAATACACTGCTGCTGATTTTCTTCTGCATGCGGGCATACCGACCTACATCGATGCGGTGCATGCGATTGCGCATAACAAGATCATCATTATTGACCGCATCACGCTGCTGACCGGCTCCTTCAATTTCACGAAAGCCGCTGAAGAGAAGAATGCTGAAAACCTGCTGATACTGAAGGGAAACAAGCCGCTTGTTGATCGATATTATCAGAATTATGCGGTGCATAAGGCGCACGCTGAAGTGTATGCCGGGAAGGCACCGTTATGACTGCATCCAGTGTATCAGCCCGAACCCGGGTATAAAAAAAACCCCATCTTGCGAAGGGGCATTGCCTGTGTTCAGCCATCCCAGACGACTATATTCACTGAGTGCACAATGTTGAACTGTATGATATGCTGGGTGGTCGTGCCGTAAATGGCAACACTAGAAACTCATACAGATTGCCAGGATAACGAGGAAACTATCCGTAATGGTTTTAAAAGCTAAATAGGACTAAGATCACGGTCCAACAAATAAATCCAGCGGACGTTTTTAAGTCACCGCTTTGTATTGTTGACCCAATAATGAGAAAGTGTTGAAGGCGGTCTTCTTCGCAGAAGACAAATCCTTAACAGGGAGATAATGATCATGAGTAGCAATGAAAAGCTTTTTAGAGCAATTATTATAAATGACTATAAATCTGTCTCTAAATTACTCAACCCTTCTTTTTTATTTGGCAAAAAATTAGATGTCAATGAAAAAGATGATACGGGGTCTAGCCCATTATGTTTAGCATTGGAAAACGGTTTCAACGAAATAATCAAGTTACTCGTTGATCAGGGAGCGGATGTAAATGAAAAAAGTATATTTGGTGACCCCATAATCACCGCATGTGGCAAAAATGGATCAAAGGAAATCGTTCAATTACTTATAGATAAAGGTGCTGACGTAAATGCAAAAAGTATGCATGGAGATACACCGCTTATCATTGCTTCAAGTAATGGGAAGAAGGACATTGCTGAATTACTAATTGCAAATAATGCCGATATCAATGCAAGAAATGATGATGGACATACGGCACTACAATTTGCTTTTGCAACATCACAAGGAATAGTGCAGTTACTTTTAAAGAAAGCAAATGATACCATAGCATCCAATGACCATCTTATTGAAGAATATTGGGATCTCTGGCAAACCACTCTTATGGAAGAAACGGCGAGATTATTACTTTCCGGACAACAAGTGAATAACAATGAAATGAATGAATATGCCATTAAACAGGCAAGCAAGATTTTGATGGAGAAATATTATAGTGGACCCCGAATTTTAGACAGCGGTTTAAGTTGTTAACTTGCCCCAAAAAGGAACAAGTAATGACAAAAAGGACGCGAAAAAATTTTAGTAGTGACTTTAAAGCTAAGGTGGCGCTTGAGGCTATTCAAGGGGTC
>CAIRXW010000034.1 GCA_903882665.1 uncultured Chlorobiaceae bacterium
AGATGATTATGAATAACCGCCTGGCCAATATCAAGCACCGGCACTTTATAGCCAGCAAGGATTGACGTGATTTTTGAAGTCAGGCCAGGTTTGTCGGGGCCTGTAATATTGATCAGCAGAAGCTCGCTCATAGTGGCTTGGTAAGGGTTTGTTATGCTGTTGAAGATATTACTAAAGTTGAAATTTTATCTGTTTTTTTGGAGTCGGGGGGATCAGTGTCCATCATGTTTAAACAAAAGAATTCTTCAAAAGTCGTAATTCATCGTTTTATGTGCTACGGTTTTCTTCTGGTTGTGGGTGTTTCATCTTGAAAAGGTTCATGTCTGACATGCTGATCTTGTTTTTGCTGTTTTATTTATGCTCTTGGAGTATTTTGCTATACTTTACGAGGTTGTGGTTTGGGATGGCTGTGGGTATTTCCTCAGGAGCACCAACGGGTGAATTCGAAAACCGGTGAAGAAGCGCTGTACTATACTGAAGGTTTACTAATTCAAAAGGTGAGTATTTGAATTTCACTTTCACTCATTACATTCAACGAAGAAAAAATACAAGAGAAATAGAGCTCAAAGGTGAATATGCCTGATATCCAAACTGCCAATGCGCCACTGCGGTTAGCGCAGTACCTCAAGGAATTTGTCGGCTTGCGCACTACCACTGTGCGCGATGTCACGAAGTACGATATGGTACTGTGGTTTGGCGATATGCCGCAGGAAAAGGATTGCTTCAGCCCGGCTTGGGTGGATGGCTGCGAACTGGGTGACCCCTGGCTGGAAGTCAAAAAGCAGCAATTCGATGCCATGCCAGCGGTTCAAGAAAACATTCTGCCGTGGATTGATGAACAAGCGCTGAATCGTGCCAGCGAGCAGATTCCCTTGCTTAAAACCAGCATCCGGCTTCCTGATGAAGCGGCAGAACTTGCAGAGGGAGAATCGGCACCGTTGATTGATGCGTCGTTAAGTGACTTCCCCGAGGTCCAGGCGGCCTATGACCGCTATCGTCTGCGCTGGCAGGGGTGGTCGGATGAATACCGGCGTCGTCAGAAAATTCAGGACTTGTACGCCCGGCTTTTCGCCTTGCATACCCAACTGCGTAAGCAAGGGGAATTGCTGGAATTGGTGCTGGGCATAGGCTTGCTCGACTGGCGGGCGCCGGTGGGGGGCCATATTCGACGCCATATGTTGGTAGCGCGCGCGGAACTGGTGTTTGAGCCTGGTAAAGGGGTTATGCGGCTGGAGCCGCCGGGGGATGGTGCTCGCCTGCGTATTGAAGATGATATGCTGGAGGCCGAACTACGCCCGGATCATGGCCAGTATCAGGCGGTGCAAATGCAGCTTGATTACCTTGGTGATGATATCTGGGATAAATCTCTGATGCAAGTTGCGCTGAAACACTGGGCAGGTTCATTGAATGCGGATACGCTCTATTCTGCGGATTTGCGTAACCATGGCGCTGATACGAAAATGCCTGTGGTAAGTTTTGCTCCGGCGCTGATCCTGCGCAAGCGCACACAGTCTGGCATGGTGCGTATTTATGATGCCATTATTAATCAGCTTGGCAGTGAGTCTGCCGAGGTGCCGCAGGGCTGGGGTGGTCTGATTGATGATGTTGACGATCAGTATTATGATGGACGAACCGAAAATGGTGAGGTGCAGCAATCAAGCACCCATGAAGATGGTCAGCAGCAAATCTACTTTCCACTGCTGGCAAACAAGGAACAGCGTCGCATTGTCGAGGCGATTGACCGCCAGCGCGGTGTGTTAGTGCAGGGCCCGCCTGGTACAGGGAAAAGCCATACCATTGCTAACCTGATTTGCCATCTGCTGGCCACCGACAAGCGAGTATTAATCACAGCGGAAACAGGCCGTGCCTTGCAGGTGCTCAAAGATAAGCTGCCGAAAGAAATTCAACCTTTATGTGTCAGTTTGCTGGGGCAAGGTGGTGATGCCTTTGCGGAATTGAATATGGCGGTTCAGGGGATTACAACCCGGCAAGCTGCTTATACACCGGGGGCCTATGAGCCGCGCATTGTCGAAATTGATGCCGAGTTGGATACCAACCGTAGTAAGCTTGCTGCAATCGATAGCGAAATTCGCAGTCTGCGCGAAGAAGAAACATGTCCCTACCAGATTGCTGATGGCACCTATCATGGCACCGCATCTATGATTGCTGCGCAAGTGGCACGCGAACGGGTAGAATATGAATGGTTGAAGCTACCTTACGATGCCCCTTCTCATCCACCGGTCAGCAGTAAGGAAATGCTGATATGGTTGGAGATTTATGGCCGTTATAAAGAGGCTCAGATTGCGGATGCCCGTTTAAAGCTACCTGCCAGTAGCAAACTGGTGGCCCCGCAAACATTTGCTACAGCGGTATCAAATGAATCTGCTGCTATAGTGGGGTTGCAGCAACTGGAAGTATTCCTCAAACATCGGGTCTATGGCGCTGTTCATGCTCTAACAACTGAGCAACGCATCGCGATGGGCCAAGCCCTGCGCAAGCTGGAAGAGCAACGTCTCGCCGTGATACGTATTACCAGTGGCTGGTCTACGGTCGCCTTGAGTGAGTTGATTGCTGGCAAACACGTCCGATGGGACACCGTGTTAACCCGTAATCAGGAGCTTTTAACCGAGGCTGAGGACTTGATCTCTCGGCTTGGCAAATATGCTGTCAGCTTGCCTGAAAATCAGGATCGCAGGAAAGTACGCACCGATGCCTTGGCGGCTATTAAGTTTCTGAATGAAGGGGGGGCATGGAAGCGTATGGGCATGTTTACCCCGGCTGAGTTGAAAGGCAAAACCTACCTCAAAGATGAAGTATTGGTAGACGGCGTGGGAGCGGCAACTATAGGGCAGTTGCAGGCTGTATGTGATAAGCTGTCACTTGATTTTGTGTTTGAAGAGTTGGTATCGATATGGTCAGATGTGGGCGCACAACCTGTTGCGGGAAATCGTCGCATACTGTTGGCTGACTTGCAAGAACAGCGAGCAGATCTTGAGCGCTGTGTGGCTTATGCCGAGGATTGCCTAAAGGCTGGCCGCACCTTATCTTCTTTCTCCACGGCAGTGCCCGAACCGGACTGGTTGAGTGGTGAGATTACGCTATGGATTGAACTGCTTGATGTCGCTGAAAAAGAAGCCAACTATCACACCGCATGTGATGCAGTGAATAGTTGTGCTGCGGCGGTGAATCCAATCGTCGAGTTGCACGACGCCCATCCGCTAGCAGCGAAGATAGTGTCCGCAGTGGAGGAGAGAAATATTTGCGACTATAGCCGATATTATGCTGATCTGGTTGCAATTGAAGAAATCCGTTCAGAACAGTTGCACCGCGCCGATATTGAAAACCGCCTTAAAGCTCAAGTGCCTTACTTGGTTTCAGATATTGCAGGAAGCCTAAAAAAATCTGACTGGCATCAGCGTTTTTCCTTCTGGGAAAATGCTTGGCATTGGGCAATAGCGGATAACTGGCTCGAAAAGCGTACTGATTTTTCATATCAGCAAAAATTGTGGCGGAGACGTCATGATATAGATGCCATGATTGGCCGTTTAGTGGCCGAGTCAGCAGCGCTTCGTGCCTGGACGCATTTTTTCAAACGCCTTTCGCAACGGGAATCAGCAGCGCTTAAAAGTTGGCGTGAAGCTGTCAAAGCTATAGGCAAGGGAACTGGCAAGTCGGCCAAAATGGCACGGTTGCGCCAAGAGGCTCGCCAGTACATGGATGCATGTCGCGATGCCATTCCTATTTGGATTATGCCTCGTTATCTGGTGGCGGAAATGATTGATCCAGCGCCAGGGCGATATGACATGGTTATTGTTGATGAGGCCAGCCAGCTCGGTATTGAAAGCCTTTTTCTATTCTATATCGCAAAAAAAATGGTGGTGGTTGGTGACGATCAGCAGATTAGCCCCTATGGCATTGGTATTGCTGATGAGGCGATAGCGGGATTACAGGAACATTATCTGGAAGGAATACCACACCGTCACGCACTGTCTCCACAGAGTAGTTTGTATGGCAATGCCAAAATTCGTTTTAGCCAAAATGTGGTGTTGCGCGAGCATTTTCGTTGCATGCCGGAGATTATCCAGTTTTCTAATGACCTCTGTTATGCCAGCAACGGTACCCCTTTGGATCCACTAAGAGCCTACCCAGCAAACCGTTTGCAGCCATTGGTGCTCAGGCATGTTGCTGACGGCTATCGGATAGGGAGTAGTCAGTATGCCCAGAATATTCCAGAAGCGGATGCGATTGTCGCTCAGATTGCAGGTTGTATTTCAGATCCTCGCTACAAGGGAAAAACGATGGGTGTCATCAGTTTACAGGGAGAAGCGCAAGCAAAGCTGATAGAGAAAAAGTTGTTGGAACAATTGGAGCCTGAAGTGATTGAGGAGCGCCAGTTGATCTGTGGTGATGCTTATGCGTTTCAGGGCGACGAGCGACATATTATTTTTCTGAGTATGGTGGCAGCACCTGGAGAAACACGTATCGGTGCCCTGACGACAGATTCAGCCCGTCAACGATTTAACGTAGCAGTCAGCCGTGCCCAAGATCAGTTGTGGTTATTCCATACTGCAACGCTGGACGTGCTGAGTGATCTTTGTATGCGTTACCGCTTGCTGAAATACATGCTGGAGCCAAAGCGGGAATCTTCCGCCGAAAATGAACAACGGTTTGACTCTGAATTTGAACGGGCAGTGTATCAGCGCATTTGCGATCGTGGATTCTATGTCAGAACGCAGGTTTGTATTGGTGATCCTACAAACCATCGTTACAGGATTGATTTGGTGGTTGAAGGAATGCAGGGTAGGCTTGCTGTGGAGTGTGATGGAGATCGTTGGCATGGCCCAGATCGCTATGAACACGATATGGCGCGGCAGCGTGACCTCGAACGGGCTGGCTGGCAATTTATCCGCATTCGTGGTGCCCATTTTTATCGGGAACCGGAAACCGCTATGCAGCCAGTTTGGAGTGAACTCGACAGGTTAGGGATCCATCCCGGCGGAGTTGATTCTGCTGGTGCGGCACCGCCGAGTCCGGTTAATTTCAGTGCAGCAGAAAATGGTAGTGCTTTTGAAAATGTACTGACTAACGAACTGGGGGCATTAAATGATATGCCTTGTGAGTTTGTTACATGTGAAGATCCGCCTACAGGAATAGAATTTGATGAAGAGTATGACGTTGTTGGTAGGGAAATCCTTTCTGAAGATCAGCTCGAAATAGCGAGCGATATGGATGATGAAGTTGAAATCATTGGTAGTTCCGATGACGGTAGTAAGCAGCAAGAGATTCTTGAACTTGAAATTAGGCAGTCTGATGAGAAGGTTGGTCGGTCAACCTATGTTGAGTACCGAGGATCAATAAGCGTAGATCCTCGCAGCATTGAGGTTGGTACGGCACAAGTGGCTGAAGGACTGTTGCGAATTATCGAAGCTGAAGCGCCCATGCTCGCCAAACGCGCCTATGATATTTATTTACACGGTTGCGGAATACAGCGCATGGGCGGGGAGTTGCGTAAAACCATGAACAAAGCGTTACAATACTTGATCAATGATGGACATGTTATCAAGGAAGATGAGCTTGGAAAGGGTGGCTTGATGTACACCATTGTCCGCCCGAAAGGCAGCACAGCTGTATTGGTTCGCAGCAGAGGCCCGAGGGACTTTTCTGAGATACCTCCCAGTGAGCTTCTGACAGTGGCAAAAAAATTGGAGTCAGTTGATAGCTTGAAGCATGGTTCAGATGAACATCTGCGCGCTATTCTGGAGTATTACGATCTTCGGAGACTGACAACTCAGGTCAGTACCTCACTGTTGGATATTTTGGATAAGGCATATCCGTATGTCTGAGGTAAGCCCATTTGCACCACGATGATTTAGTTAGACGGTAG
>CAIRXW010000035.1 GCA_903882665.1 uncultured Chlorobiaceae bacterium
ATCATCCCTTTTCTAAAAATTATGGAATGATAAAAATAACAAGTTTTTTTCAAGTCGGTGACGACCAAAAACGTATCATAACTTGTTTTATTATTAGGCGATAAACAGTGTTAATTTTTTCAACAACCGGACACCAGTGATAGATCTCCTGTTGTTTTACCTGCTTGCCGAAAATCCACATTGCAGGACCCTTGTTCAGGGTATCCTCCAAAGGCCCATCACTATAGTCATCACATTCAAGAGCCGCAATAATTTTTAGCCTCTCTAATGGTCGTAATTCAAGGTCAAGAAGTGTCTGGGCATTCTTCCCCCTGTCATCACGGAAAAGGATATTCCATATCTTCATTTTTTCCTTAAAGTCACGAAGAAATGCGCTTACCTGCTGTTTACTGGCAGTCATCCCAAAGAATTCGCTTGAAAGGTCATCGTATAGTATCGTAATTGTCACTTTTTAGTTGAATTATATAGCAAAAAAAGGAACTACCCAACTTTTTAGTTGGGATGGACGTCGTTTTTGATTTCCTTTTTTTGCCAGACATACCTTCGTTATGGATGAGCCATCTCTACGAAGTGTTGCCTCTTGGTTTGGTTGTTTGCTCCGTTTTTATGTGCTTCATGCCAATTGGTCGCCTTGAAATTGGCTATCTTCAGAAACTTGTAAGAATTAGCCGCATAATCAATCATCGCGATGATGACAAAGAAACATCTTTCATTTAACCGCCTTGATCTCATAACCGACAGTGAGCTTGATGAGCTGGAACATTTTCTCATTTCGGATGCAACCCCCGATGAGACCATGCCGATAGATCTCCTTGACGGTTATTTTACGGCATTGATTGTCGGGCCGGTAACGCCCTCTCCCAGCCTATGGCTTCCCCTTGTCTGGGATATGAGTGGAGGCGGTGCAGAGCCGGAATTTGAGTCTCCGGAAGAGGCCCAACATATCATAGAGCTGCTGATGAAAATGAAGAAAAGCATCGTCACGCAACTGTCAGACTCTTCGGATTATTTTGAGCTACTTCCTGATATCACCGGGCTTGAGGATGGGGAGGTAAAGGATTTACTTATCAGGCTCTGGGCAACAGGATTTATGATCGGTGCTCGTTGCAGTGGAGTTGACTGGTCGCCGCTCCTGAGTGATAAAAACTCCTTATTCCTGTTAACGTTGATTAATACGCTCAGCATCAGACCTGACGATCCTGTCCCGTTACCAACAAAAGAAATTCGGGATATCTGGAGGAACATGGACTATTGTGTGATAGAAATCGACAAGTTCTGGCGCCCTTACCGGCAGCAGGAGCAGGCAAGGGCAAAAGGGATGGACTTGGCAACCGAAGCAGAGCAAACCGGCCGCAATGAGCCCTGCCCCTGCGGCAGCGGCAAAAAGTTCAAGAAGTGCTGCGGGAGGTGATGGTTATGCACATTATCTTTGGCGGGATACAGGCTTTATCTTTTATCATAAAAGTGGTTGTGAGTATAAAAAATATTTCTTGAAAAAAAGCGGAAATCACCCTTTTACAGCAAGCATTATATTCGGTGAATTCATAATTCATCGCTGTTTCTGGGCATCGTCAAGCAGGAAAGCCCTCTCTCGTACGGGAGTTTTTTGATAACGCATTATGCTCTACACATCATGACACAACACGATTTTTCAGATGAGTTGCCAGCTCACATTACCGCCAGTGAGCTGAACGAGCTTCAGGATTTCCTTGATTCCGATACGGTGCCCCAAAGCGCAATGATTCTTGATGCGCTTGACGGTTTTCTTACTGCGCTGGTCATTGGCCCAGTATCTGTTCCGATAAAAAGATGGATGCCGCTGGTTTGGGATATGCCCGATGGCCGTGAAACTCCAGCATTTGAATCTGTGGATCAGGCGAAAAGAATGACAAACCTCGTACTGAAAATGAAGGAAAGCATCACGACACTATTATCCAGTTCTCCGGATTTATACTGTCCATTGTACATGGTGGTTGATCATGAGAGCGACGAGATGTATAACAATTTCGTGAAGTTGTGGGCTACCGGATTTGTGGTGGGGATATACTGTAATGAAAATAACTGGAAACCGTTGCTTGACAGGAAGGAGGTTTTTGAAGAATTGTTAATGCCAATTTTTCTTCTCAGCCCCTTTTCGGATGACGCCCCGCCATTGCCAACCAAAACAGCCAATGTCATCAGAGAACTCATTCCTCGATATGTGAAAGAGATTCGCAATTTCTGGCTACCTCAGCGCCAGAGGGAAATGGCAAAGGAAAAAGGCGTGGTGATTGCCGACGAAGCAGAACAAACCGGGCGCAATGAACCATGCCCCTGCGGCAGTGGAAAAAAGTTCAAGAAATGCTGCGGGAAGTGATTTTTTCCGCACATCAATCAAACAGAGTGTTGCGGTCGAGATAACCCTTGTTCACGAGTGAGTCACAAGGACGACAGATGCTCGTCCCCGATCCTCCATTTTTTAACTTACCACTCAGAGACTCACAAGCGTAAAGCACGGTACAGGTCATCATGTTCAAAAGCGCTCTCCATCCGCTTTATTTCTGCAGGCCTCGCACCAACAGCTTTTGCCATCTCAGCCCAAGTTTGCGTAACATGAGCAACATCGTAAATCATTCGATCTGCATCAGCCTTCTGCAATCCAAAAAAATGGGCGACATCACGAACCAATCCGATCGAACAGGTTCCGTCTTCCAGATCGATAGCTGTCGTCAGAACCCTCGGTTTCAGATCCTGAGGTGTCGGATTGAGATCAAACACCGGAGACAACATCCAGCCGTGCCTGCTCGACATCAAAAAACCGTGGTTCCGTAAATGATCGTCAACATTTGATATCAGCACATTGAAAACCATGCGCCGAAACAACTCGGCACGATCCGTCCGAGCCTGGGCACCAAACTCACCGAGCGCATCGACAATATCCAGATAACTCCCTCCCTCACCATCCAGATATCCGGTCATGGACATTGCAGACATGAACGGAACTCGCCCACCATCCTTGCGGTCAAAACGCCGTGAGAGCAGAATGGCTTTACCGGCAATCCTGACCAGTTCATGGACGGGTGTCCTTATCCCCGCCTTTTCGGCAAGCCTAAGCGCAATCTCTTCCCAGGTTTCAATACTGTATTCATCGTTTTCCTTCGGAAACTTGGCTATCGACAGATGTCCATACTGATCAATAACCGATGCTTTCGGACGCGCCCCTCCAAGTGATGAACCAGGAGCGAAAATCATCAGGAGGTCTTCATCACTCTCTTCATCACGCAGTATCCGTTCAGTCACTCCCAATAACTTCCCAAGCTCGAACAACTTAGGTACCCCGGTCTCTGTCAATGACAGAAAAGCCACTTCTCCCGGATATCTGAAGCGAAAGGCGCCCAGACGGGTCTCATCGGCAACCCCAAGCAGGAAATCAGTTTCAAACAACGTCCGTGAAGCCCGGTGCTCTTTTTCGGCTCGGCGACGCTCGGCACGACGCATGAGACGCCGCCCCCATTGATCCGGAGCGGAATCCCCCAACGTGCCGAACATTTCCCTTCCAGCCGGTGGAACGAAAATACCACGCCCCACCTTAAGTGAAACGTCTATTGAAAAATGATCGACAGCCGCAATCCATCCTTCATCATACTGGAATGAAACGGTTTCCCGTCCTCTGCCGGGCTGTCGGTAAAGCCTGCCGACCAATCGGCAGGAACCTTGCCAATCGATATAAACCTCGACCTCAGGCATCACCGGTCATTCCGTTTTCTGCCGATTATACGGGCACGCTTGGGTAATCCTGCCATCGCAAGCTGCTGACCAACGCTATCTCTGGCAGGATCTGCAAGTAAGGAAAGATCTTCCAGCAAACCAAGGGCCTGAAGCACAGCCGCATAAATACCGATACTCACCGAAGGATCGCCCTTTTCAAGGCGGGAAAGGGTTGGCCGCGATGTCGAAGCCCGCTCAGCCACCACACTCATAGGCAGCCTGCGACGCACCCGCGCCTCGTGAACATTGGCTCCAAGCTTGCGCAGCACTTTCCGCACTGCAGGCGTTGGTAGATGAGGTGTCGGCATTTGTAATATTGGTATATCCTTAATCTGATATAATGTAACACCATATTTACATTATACAAAAATCCGGGATGCGCGTCGATCCATGATCACACCTCACCGCCCACATTCCGCGATTTCTCTCCCTCCTCACTGCGCGCTGCCTTTCCACCAAGTCCCTGAAATCACGAGATGATATTCCAAAATTCCTGCGGGGACTTCAGGGCATTTACACCAATGAAGAGTTACGCCCTGAACGGAAAAAAGGAGACGGAAAAGCTGATCCGAACACAGGGCGCACCGGCATGGTGCAACAGAAGCCGAGCGAATCGGACGCAACGAGTTATATGCCCCTGTGGCAGCGGAAAAAAGTGCAAGAAATGCTGCGAAAGGTGATTTATACTTGACCAACTTTTTCTTCTTTGTGAAAGGTCGGCGACAGGAACCCATTCACCTTTTTCAAAGCTATCCAGTATTTCCTTCTCTTCTTTGGTCAGTTTAGCCTTCATGTTTTTCTCCAGGATATTGCAGAGTGGGCTTCCTGCTCGGGATAATGGTTTTCAGAAACAACTCTTCCTCGTCAGATGCGACGCATTATGTGATAATGTTATTATTTAAGTGCTTTTCCGGCAAATCTCTTTTTCAATTATTTCCTTTACGAACTCAGGTATTTCTTTTGCGAGTGAGTGAGCCTTTGCCTTCAGTTGTTCATAAATGGCGGTTTCATCGCCTTGCCAGACAAGATCAAGTCGCCTGATCTGGCGCATGGCAATATGGGCGTAGTTTTCCGGGTATGCCCAATAGCATGTCAGACAAATTTTCCGCTCCTTGATGTTGTTCCAATTCTCACAATGCTCACATGACCACGATTTCGCACGGTTTGCAGAGCCGGAAAACAGCATAAAATCTTCCGGGTTCTCTTCAGTGCCATCACCACCGACTTCATAAGGGATGCGATGATCAATTTGCAATTCGCTTTTATCTATCTCATCAAGATAAATGAAACACTTGCAGCCATATTTTTTCGTCAAGGCATCCTTGATTTTTTTTGATAGCCCTGTTCTGCCTGATAGTTTTGTCAATCGCTGAAACGATAAGCGGCTATTTTGCGCCCATCGGAACCGGTAACCCGAAACGTTGTGATGGAAATGCCATGTTCACGAACATCACGAATTGCCCTTGGCGGATGGCTATACCCATAGATTACCTTCAGTTCCTCTGTTGTTATAGAACCGTGTGCAAGAATATGGTCAATAACGGTCTTGGGTCGTTTGGTAGCAATAGATTGGCAGAGATCAATAAAATCTGATGGAAGTTCAGGCATATTCGGTAAGTGGCTCGAGCAGGGCGTACTGCTGCATTTTCGGTTGATGGTAATCGGTTGGTTTATGGTTGAGCTTTGCAGTCAATGTGGGCGAAAGGTATAAAGATTCGTAGGTAACCTCATCACGACCAAGTAACGTAGCCTGGCTCGAACGCCCTGCGTCCAGTTCAACACGAGTAAGTTCAAGGGACTCAGGCAGTAACACTCCAAATGTTTTGTCCCCTCTGCGCCCGTCATAGCTTACGATATAGGAAATCTCCCGTCTGTTCAGCTCGACAAGGGCAGTGACAAATTCCTCATGATTGATTCCGGAAAAATAACGGGCATCTCGCTCGCCGCATACTCCCTGGTAGGGCGGGTCCATATACACAAGATCGTTCTTCCTCGCTTTTACCAAAACCTCTCTGAAATCCAGCGAAGAGAATTCACTCTTGTCTTTAAGCAAGGCAGAGACACCGTAAATATTGGTACGCATGGTATGGGGCAGGGTTCCATGACGTCTCTTGTCAGGGCTTTGATTGAACATCCCGTCAGCATTGTATCGCACAGAGCCTTTCACGCATCTTGCCAGCAAATAGAGGAAAAGACGCGGGTCTTGTGTACGGTTGAACTCTGCACGAATCCTGTTGTAATGCTCTACGGAATCACCATGCTGCTCATTCCATAACTTCTCATAAAATAACGCAGTATCAATCGGAAACTCAACAATTAAACGCAACAACTCTGCCAATGGCCTGTTCAGATCATTGATGAGATAGTTTTTTGCCATCTGACGGGCGGCAGCGGCAATACTGATTGCAGCAGAGCCAGCAAACGGCTCAATCAGGCAGTCAACATTTTGGGGGATATAGCGCAAAATAACGTGAGTCAGGTTGCGCTTGCTTCCCTGATATTGAATTGTGTGAGGAATACTTTTCATTATCGTTGTTTATCAATTGACAGTGCGTTCTACATCGAGCCACTCCTGTCCAGTTTTTTCGCATCATACAGCTCCGGGAAGAAGAGAGTAAACATTCCTGAAACACGCAACGCTAATAATATACTCAGATTGTTTGAGTATTTTTATCAAGGTCAGTACAGTGGCAATTAGTCGAGAGGGGATAATCTCCACCAGTTTGCACGAATACTCTTTATGCCCTGCCATGGAAACCGATTGTAAGAGATAATAAAGCGCACCTTTTGGATGTTGCATCGAGAGCTGAGCTATTTTGGCTTCGGTGGTACTCATTTTCTCCAGTCGGGGAGTGCGCAAGGTCTACAGCAGCTTCAAAGCGTCGTAAAAATCAAATTACACTCTTCCTCTCTTTTGTCTTTTTGTGTCTATCGGTATATGTTCTATCTTTGTTGGTAAAAACTCATTAAAAATAGTCATTAATGCGCATTGCCGACACACATTATACTTTGGGAATCCCCCCTGTTACGGGCGTGGGTTTGTGTGTATCGCCAATTGTCCTTGATGCTGCGCTGTCGGGCCCGGTTGCTTCACTGGTCTTTGATGATGCGGGCAATGATGAAATCGCCGCTCTGCTTGGCGGCGTAACCGATACGGAGTTTGCTCAAGATAATCTTGATATGCTTCTGCACCATGTGCGAGAACCAGAAGAGTGGCGGGTGGGCGAAGCGCTGGCAGAATACTATTTGACGGAATGCAGGAACTGCCATTTTCCCTGGCCTGATGGGCGCGACGAGCGCAAGCGTGGATCGAGTTTACCCGGTGCCGATTTGGTTGGCTTCCAATGTGATGGCGAAACCTATCATTTTGCTTTTGGCGAAGTGAAAACATCCGCAGAACAGAATTATCCACCCGGTACGGCCTATGGTCGGCATGGCTTGAAACAACAGATGGAAGATCTCCGTGATCGTTCCGAGATTAGAGATGATCTGGTTAAATATCTTGCCCATCGTGCGGTGAACGCAACATGGAAAGTGCGTTTTCAGTCCGCAGCCAGTGTGTATTTACGCGATAACAGCGATGTACGAATTTTTGGCCTTATGGTGCGGGATGTACCTCCAAATGAGGACGATTTGCGGATTCGGGTGACTCGACTTGGGCAGAACTGTCCAACCTCTACGGTCATCGAGTTGCTGGCGCTCTACCTCCCGCAAGGCCGAATCGCAACTTTGGGCACACAGGTTGTGACAACCCGACAAAGCGGAGGTTCCCGATGAGCCTGAGCAAAGAAGATATGGTGCGTGTTGATAATCACTGGGCTGTTCTTGCTGTTGGTGTTAGTGAGCGAGATCGAAGTTTGGAGGTCGCAAACGCTCGACTGGTCGCCAAAGCGGTTGGTAGGCAAATGCGCCTTGCATTTGAAGAACGGGCCAGTGACGGCGATCTACTGCGCCGTATTGCAATGGCCTACGAGATGGCCGCGATAGAGGGTCTACCGGCGTTTTTAAGCCTATCCACTGCAGATGACGAATTACGGAAACAATGTATTGCGGGAGCTTGGCGCACCTTTGAATTGAGGCGCTTGTTCGATGTTCCAGAGGCTACAGAAGAACGGATTTTTCATGTCCTTCATTTGTCAGCGTTGGCTTACTGTGGGGATCGCTGGTCGGATATTCGGCGTTGGTATCTGGATAACGGAGCGAGTATAGCGGAGCCATCTGCAGCAGACCAGCCATGGCATTACCGGTTACTTTTTCGACTTTTCGACTGCTGGGTGCGTCTCTTTCGCAAAAAAGGCTGGGACGATCTTGATCGTGTCAGGGAAATTGTTGCAGGATTGAGGGAAGATCAGCGTCAATACGAACGGAGTTCACTCGACAGCGGATCCGATGATCAGGATCGAGCCATGGCACTTCGGTTGATAGCCTTCTATAACTGGGCAAAAGCCACAGAATTATTAGCAAAGTATGTCTTGCAGGGTGAGCCGAGAGGCATCAATGCACTTCTCGATAAACATTTCGAAGCGGCAACGGATGCTGCGACTGCTGCCGGAGACGCACAACTGGAAGTTCTTTTGCGCTGGCTTCATGCGACTGCACGGCAAATGGTTTCCGGTTCGCTCTGGTGGGTCGCTCACGCGATCAATTCCCGGGTCACTCGCTTTGTTGGCTTTGCCACCAAACATCAAGCAATGTTTGAGCTGTTACCTCCGCAAAGAGCAGCCTTGCAGGAACAGGGTTTGCTCGATCAAGCGGCTACGGCTGTGGTTATTGATCTGCCAACATCAGGAGGCAAGACTCTGCTGGCCCAGTTCCGCATTCTCCAGGCGCTCAATCAATTTGCTGAAGAGGGTGGTTGGGTCGCCTACGTGGTGCCTACTCGAGCTCTGAGCGCACAAATCACCCGGCGCTTGCGTCGTGATTTTACGCCCGTCGGTGTGCGAGTGGAGCAACTCACCGGTGCAGTCGAGATTGATGCGATTGAAGATGAAATGTTGTCAGGAGTTGCCCTGGGTGATGAACGAAGTTTCGACGTGCTTGTTGCGACACCAGAAAAACTTCAACTCGTGATTCGCAACAAGAAGGTACAGCGTCCGCTTGCGCTTGTCGTGATGGACGAGGCTCATAACATGGAGAGCACATCGCGTGGTATGCGTATCGAACTGCTGCTTGCCACAATCAAACAGGAAAGCACGCAGGCGAATTTTCTTTTGTTAATGCCCTTCGTCGAGAAAGCAGGAGCTCTGGCTCGATGGCTTGCCAATGATGTTAATGGTGGGCGATCAATCAGTCTTGGAACCAGCGTTTGGAGGCCCAATGAGCGTATTGTTGGCATGTTCCATGCTGAAGGTGATGATAGTCAAAGGGCCGGATGGCGTCTCCAATATCAGACACTGGTTACGACGCCAAAAACGATTCATCTGGAAGGGCTGCATCAAGTTGGGGGCGCTAAACCGCTCGACTTGCCTAAATCGAATCTGATAAAAGCAAATGGAGAGCAACAGGGTTTTGCCCTTCAGGCCGCCGCCATGGCAACTGTTTTTTCCTCGCGGGGCACAAGTATTGCTGTCGGGGGCACTATTCCCTCGGCATGGTCAATGGCGAGAGAGGCTGCGAAGAAGCTTCCTGTAATGGACATGCCTTCGGATCGGATACAACTTGTTCAAAAATTTCTTACAGCAGAGATCAGTTCCGATTTTGAGTTGATTGGGATGCTTGCCCGTGGTGTTGCGGTGCATCATGCGGGCCTTTCCGATGAGGTGAGGTCGCTTATTGAATGGCTAGCTGAGGAAGGAGATATTCGAGTGCTTTGCGCGACAACTACGCTGGCGCAAGGCATAAATTTCCCCGTGTCATCGGTATTTTTGGCAACCACATCCATGAAATCACGAAAATATCCATATCAGGTCGATATGGCTCCACGTGAGTTCTGGAATCTGGCTGGGCGAGCGGGTCGCATAAATCAAGACAGTGTTGGAGTTGTCGGTATCGCCGAGGCTAATCGGCCGAATGACGTTATTCGTTTCGTTACAAAAGCCACCGGTGAATTGGTCTCATGCCTGGTTACTGTTGTTGCAGAGTTGGATGCGGCTAATTCACCTGACGATCTTGCTGCTGTTATTCAAAACGATCAATGGGAAGACTTTCGCTGTTATGTGAACCACCTTGTTCGTGAGATCGGCAACCTGGAGCGTGTTCTTGCAACAGCAGAGTTGTCTTTGCGTAACACTTATGGTTATCGCGTTCTTCAAGAGAGCGCCGAAGGCAGGGGTCGTGCACAAAAATTGCTTGAAGCAACAAAACAATACGCACGCAAAATTTCGGCTAATCCTGGCCAGGTGGCAATGGCCGACATGACAGGCTTTTCGTTTGAGGGGGTTGGGAGAGCACTGAGCGGAGTTCGTGCACTTGAGCGCAATCTTACAGCAAATGACTTTTCTGCCGATAGGCTTTTTGGAAACGACGGTGGTATGGCGGACTTCTATGGCATTATGCTTCGCATTCCCCAGCTTGCGCGAAATCTGGATGAACTCAAGGGATCTGGTCCTGGCAACCGTAAATTAGCGGAAATAACCAGGGCTTGGGTGGATGGGCGTACAATCAGGGATATTGCCACCACTTACTTTCAGTCTGGTGATGACACAACTCAGGCGATTACAGATGCATGTCGAGCTATTTATCGGAATCTTGCTAATAATGGGACGTGGGGATTGTCGGCTCTCAGTCGGCTTTCAGGTATCGATTTTGAAAACCTTTCATCTCAGCAGAAGAGGCAAATCGATCTGCTGCCAGCCATGATTTACCATGGAGTGAAAACAGAGGCAGGCGTTCTCATGCGCATGAATGGAATCCCCCGTTCAATTGCGGAGCGAATGGGTGGACTTTATCAGCAAAATGTTAACGAGGGAGCAGGAGGTTCGGGTATCCAGAAAGTTCGACAATTTCTTGCTTCCGCTGATATTGAAACCTGGAATCGGGCGCGTCCCACCAACGCTCCACTCTCCGGTCGAGAATATAAAGAGGTTTGGAAAGTTATTTCCGGTGAAGAACGGTAATACTTGACGGGTGCAGGTGACGAGCCCGACGGAGTTAATTGAAGAAGAGGGTATTGCACCCAAAGTGAAGGGCATTGGCCGCAATAAGCCGTGCCCCTGCGGCAGCGAAAAAAAAGAGGTGCAGTAAGTGATCTCTTTTTCGATCTAATGATAAAAAAATGACAAATCCCTTTTGAGCATTATCAGAGCTATTTTAGGCTTATATTGCTTATGCCTTTATTATATAATAAGTTGAACCTCAAATCAAACTGTGTGTTCAATATGAAAAGCAAAACTTTTTGCGAAAAAAGTTGCGACTAATCATTGTGATTGTGTGTTTATGTCCTGTTTATACGTTATTTTGTTTGCTGATGAAACGGATACAATGATAAGACTCGCCGAAGTTTGACTGTCAGGATTTTTGTGGATTTATGGTGATTGATTGAGACTGGACTTGTCAAAGGGGTTTGCCCTTACGTCACGAAGTATTCATAACGATTATCGCTCCTGAGCCCTGATGCTTGCAATAAATCAGCTCATCTTTGGCTTTTCGCCTGAAAAGCAAATCCTCAAAGAGCTCTCCTTGTCGTTAGAGGGGCAGTCGATTTATGCCTTGATGGGAGGCAACGGTGCAGGAAAAACAACGCTCTTCAATCTGATTACCGGCTTCATCAAGCCACAAAGTGGCGAGATTTTGTTCCGGGGGAAAAATCTTGCATTTCAACAGCCATACACCATCAATCGGCAAGGCATTGGCAGAACCTTTCAGGACTTGCGGCTCATTACAAAACTGACGGTAAAAGAAAATATTATCTTGGCCATGCAGCACAATCCAACGGATAATTGGCTCCATGCCTTGCTGCCAGAACAGTTTTACCGTAACTCAAACAAGCTGTTAAGTCAAAAAGCAGATGAAATTGTTGAAGAGTATTTCCTTATTAATGTGAAGAATTCGTTGGCTGGTGAAATTTCCTACGGGCAACAAAAGCTGCTGACCCTTGCCTGCTGTGTTGCCAATGGAGCAAAGATGCTCTTGCTTGATGAAGCTGTGGCAGGAATTCAGCCAGAGTACCGAATCAAGATTGCCAAGCTTATCCGCGCATTGAGAGAGCAGGGCAAAACCATTTTACTGATTGAGCACAACACCGATTTTATTGCCGATGTTGCCGACACTATTTTCTTTTTGCATGAAGGAACCCTATCCACCTTTGAGACTATTGATGCGCTTCGGGAAGACAAACAGGTAATGGCGGCATACATTTGAAAACGCAATGCTGAAAGTTGAAAACCTCTCAACAGGCTATGGCAAGAAGCAGGTGCTTTTTGACGTATCATTGGAGGTGAGCAAAGGCGATATTGTTTTGCTTGCGGGAAGCAATGGTAGCGGAAAATCTACCCTGCTCAAGGCCATTTACGGCATGTTGCCGCAATGGGATAAAGGGCAGATATGGTTTGATGGAGAGAATATAACCGGCAAGCCAACTGCAGCGTTACTGAAAAAAGGGTTGCTCTACATTCCGCAAAAGAACAACCTTTTTGAAGAGCTTACGGTAAAAGAGAATTTGGAGATGGCGGGTTTGATTCTTGAGAAAAAGTTGCTGCAGAAGAGAATTGATGATGTGCTCTCCATTTTTGAAACACTTGTACCAAATCTGAAGCGTGTACCAATGACTCTTAGCGGGGGCGAACGTCAGTTGCTCACGTTGGCAATGGCAACGCTGCATCAGCCAAAGATGATTTTAGTTGATGAGCCATTCAACGGTTTATCCACTCAAAATATTGCCGTTGTTGTTGAAAATTTAAAAGGGTTAAACAGAAAAACCGAAACAGTCTTATTGATTGTTGAACACAGGGTTAAGGAGTGCTTGGAAATTGCAAAATCAGTTATTGCCTTAAAGATTGGCAGAGTTTTTAGTAAATCTAATATTAATAATAGTTACAATATTTGTGATCTTAATGCAGCTTTTATTTAAACGTTTAAATAATGAAATAATGGAAGAAAATACAATTCAGTATATCGAGAAGCTTGAATCTAAATGCAAGATGAATAAAGACATGCACTTTATTGCTGCCAACAGATTTAAAAGTTACAATACATTTCTTATAGTGTCGATAATGCTTATTAACTTAACAATAGCTGTGGCCCATTTGTTTTCTGTTAATGCTGAAATGCCTGTAATAGTAATAAACTCAACTAGCGTATTGTCACTTATTGCTGTTTTTTTTGCTGGATTTGAATTGCGGTTTGATTATTCGAAAAAATTTGAAGGGCATCGTAGAATAGGAAATAAATATCTTGAATTATCTGGTAGTTGTGGGAAAAATATAGCAATTATTAAAGGGGACAAAGGAGATAAATTAGATATTGAAAAAGTTATTGACGGTTTAAACCGTTGCTATACTAAAATAAATAAGGAGGCAGAAGGGTTTCCTATTAGCCAAAGTGCTTTTAAAAGAGCTAAAAAAAATCAAAAACAAGTAAATTAAATAATAAAATAATGAAAAATAATAAGTTAACAATTGCGATTATAACTTTTGTAATAGGACTGTGCTTGTTTTTCTATATGGTAAATATAAAAAATAAAAGTATTGTTCAAAAAATATCTGTTGGAGCAATCTTGCCTCTTACAGGCGAAGCCGGATTGTTAGGCAAAGAGGTTAAGGAAGGTATGGAAATTGCATTAGAAGAGAACTATAATAGTCAATATTCTGTGGTATTTGAGGATAGTAAAAATGATGCTAAAACAGGTGTTTCTGTTTTTAAT
Organism: uncultured Chlorobiaceae bacterium; assembly: GCA_903882665.1. GTDB lineage: Bacteria > Bacteroidota > Chlorobiia > Chlorobiales > Chlorobiaceae > Chlorobium. The sequence continues at coordinate 13,547 of CAIRXW010000035.1, forward strand.
AAATTGAAAGATCACGATAAAACCAATGTGTTTGTTGGTTCTATGAGTAGTGTTTGCTCAGCAATTATTCCTTTGGCAGATAAAACAAATTCGTTGTTTTTTGCGACAGTTACAGCAAAGCCAAATTTGACAAAACAATCATCTAATTCATATAGGCTTTATTATACTAATGATGTTCAAGGTGAGGCTGTTGTTAGTTATATTTCAAAGAAGTTAGCGATTGACAAAATCGCTGTGATTTATACAAATGATGACTATGGAGTTAGTGGTTTAAAATATCTTAAAGATTTTGAAGCAAAATATAGCTATGAAATAGTCGCAGGAGAATCAATTGAAAAAGGATCAACGACTGTTGGTACACAAGTATCTAAAATATCACGGTCAGGATGTGGTGCAATAATTGTTGTTGCTTACGGAAACCCTTTAATAGAAATAATTAAAAAAATTAGAGAATTAAATGTTTCGGCCAAAATATTTACCTACACAGGAATTGCAAATCCTGAAATTATAAATTCTTTAGGAAGTGCATCAAACGATATATATTTGTCTATAGGGGACTTTAATCCGTTTGAGCCTCAAAATGATTTGCAAAAAAACTTTTTTAAAAAAATTAAAGATAAGTTTAATAAAGCGCCAAGTCACTACCATGCGTTTGGTTATGACTTGATGAAGATAATTATTCTTGTTACGAAAGAAAGTGGTGGCGATATAGAAAAATCAAAAAATATGTTGAATAATTTGCAATACAAAGGATTGCTTGGGAATTTGAAACTCGATAGCAATCACGAGTTCATATTCCCTCAAAAAATCATGAAAATTGAAAACGGAAAATTTATAAATATAGATTAATTTATTATGCCAAAAATAAAACAATATATTTACTATCCCATAATAAGAAAAATCTATAAAGATCTAAAGCCGAAACCAAATTGGGTGGCTATTCACACCTTTGAAAATTGTAATACCCGGAGAAAACAAGTTATATACGATTGTCTGAAATCAAGTTTTAATAATGATGCCAGTGGATATCAAAAGCTGGTAATGTTTTTAGAAACTAATAGTAATCATTTTATTAGACTATCAGACATCGTATTCTGTAGCGAAGAAAGAGAACCACTTTTAATTGTATTTGATGACGAAAATAATCATTACGAATTATTGGGAGAATCTGTAAAAGCGTTTGATTTTACAGAGATTGCTTCAGAAATAAGTGCGAATTTCCCAATGCCTGAGGATATTATCAATGATAATGAACAGAGGTTGCTTGTAAAAAAAAAATTAGTAGGCGTTTAAAAAAATTGGAGACAAATGACAGGCAAAAGGTTATAAATTTTATTATCTGGCTTTATCTCCATGATAAAGATGCGAAATATGTTTTGTATATGCCATTTTCTGAAAATCATTATTATGGGGGGTTGATAATTTCTCTTAATGGGAGTATAGATAAAGATTTTATTAGTTTTTATGCAACACTTAAAGAGCAGCTAAATTTTTCCTTAAGAGTAGATTATATATCGCGCGAACTAAATCTTGATAAGGCTTCAAGTAATCAGGCTATTAATATAAATTTTATTACCGAGGTTTCATTATTGATAAAGCAGACTGTGGCGAGTAAATTTGATGAAATTAGCGAATATCATAGAAACTTTTTGATCCCTGAACAAAGAAAAAAGCTGATTGATTTGGAAAAAGAATTGATTTTTCATCCTTTGATTGCCGAGATGGCACTGATGAAAAATGTTAGTTGGTTTTCAGCATTTGGTTGGCACAGTGTAAATAAAGAATTGTATAGAATAGACTATGACGTAATTAATGATTTGGGTGAAAGTATAATTAATTGGGACGCTTTAGATAAAAAAACAAATCAATTTCATTTTTTTGCTGAGGGTTTTGATAAGTTTGTAGGGGAGAAAGATCTCATATCGTTAGGTGAGATCTTATTTACACAGGCAAAAAATAAAAGGCCAATCATTATTTCTTTTATTAAAGATGAAGGAAGTGAAATTGTTACTAAAGATGATAATTTTATTTATTTCCAATTTTCAAAATTTTATTCTCAAATTGAAAATAAATTAAAAAAATATATTAGTAATCTTGATTTTAAGTCTGAAAATAATGAAAGTAATGGCTTTACAATGGATGCATTGCGGAATGCTATCATTGAAGAGGGTGGGCATGTAGTTGTACTACAGGATATGCAAGACGCTTTTATTGAAGGCTTTAAAAAGCTTGCAGTTAATATGCCTGATGAGGCAGATTTCGCAAAAAAATTATTTGTGTATTTATGTTGGCTGGCAATTCATGATCTTGATGCAAAAATTATTGCATATTTTCCGTCTTCTGTTATTCCGGATCTACCTTCGGGCGGATTTATGATAGGTTTTAAACTAAGACCAACAGTTTCAAATCTGTTAAATATACAGGAATTCGTAAATAATTTTTTTGTGTTAAAAAGTTATTTCCTTTCAGAACTTGTTCCTGAATTCCCGAATGTTTTAAATCAAGATTCATTCAGACGACAGACTAGTCGTCATTTAAGACGTCCGCTTGGTTCGGTGCACTCTTATGTTTTTATAGATATGGATAAATTGAGTAAATTTAATGATGAGTACAAACATCATGGAGGTACTTTTGCATTGAAGATATTGGTAGCTTCTATAATCAAGGCGTGTGATGATAATAAAATATCTGATTATTTTATGGGGAAATGGGGCGGAGATGAATTTGTGCTATTATTAGATGTTGAGAAAGAAGTGGCAAAAAAAATACTTGTTTGCGCTAGAATAAATTTAAAAAATGATGATCTTTTTAATGATGAGCTTGCAAGTTTACGGCAAATCGGAATTATTAAAAGTGATATGTTTACAAGCTTAAAAAACAATAAAGATGATATTCAAAAACGGCTATCATTTAGTGCCGGATTGGTTTCATTTATGGATACTGATGTCAGTTCTTTTGAAGTTGACTGTGATAACATTCTTATGACGTTTAAGAATAAAGGCATAAGAGGGTATGTGGCAACTGATGATGATTTATTAAGTCAGGATGAATTTGTTAAAAAACACATAAATTATGTAAAAGAATCGGGTAACGAATATTTGATCAAGTATAATAAGGCCGTATCTATATGATTCAATTGACGCTTAATATAGTTATTTCGTTTTCTGTATATTTCCTATTGTCTATTTCTTTTTTATTTGTTTACTTTTCGTCAAAAATATTCAATATCGCCAATGGCGCTATAATTGCTTTTGGTGCATATTTCTATCTTCTTTTTATAGATGCATTCTGTTTTCCTGTTTTAATCTCAGTCTTATTGTCAATTTGTTTATCAGTTTTAATCGGTATTCTTTGTGAGCTACTTGTTTTTCGTCAAATGCGTAAAAGAAATCCCACCCTATTAGCATATCTCATTGCATCTATTGGTTTGTATGTTGTCCTGCAAAACACTATTTCACTATACTTTGGTGATGATATAAAAGTTATCAACACCGCCGAAATAACGGTCGGTCATCAGATTTTTGGTGCATACATTACCACTGTTCAAATCATAACAATATGTGTTTCACTTACATTCTTTATCGGTGTCAACCTGCTTCTACATCTTACCGCAACAGGTAAATCAATTCGCGCTGTTTCAAGCAATCCTGAACTCTGCAATATTTATGGCATTTCATCCAACAAAGTTATTCTCATCGCTTTCGCTCTTGGCTCAGCCTTAGCCGCAGTTGCAGGAATCCTGTCTGCAATGGACACCAACATGACGCCTACGTTTGGCTTTAATCTTTTGATGTATGGTATCGTTGCCATGATTATCGGAGGAGTTGGAAGCACCAGGGGGTTGCTTGCAGGTTCGTTATTGGTTGCAACGGCGCAACATCTTGCGGCATTTTACCTCGATACAAAATGGATGGATGCTGTTACCTACATTATTCTCATTCTGTTTTTGATCTGGAAGCCACTTGGTTTTAGCGGAAAACGGCTGAAAAAAGTGGAGGTGTAAAGATGGAATATATTTTGCATCTCTTTATTCTGATCTGCTTTTATACCATGCTTTCGCAATGCCTGAATCTTTCTGCGGGTTTTGCCGGCCTTATCTCTTTGACCCATGCAGGGTTTTATGGCATCGGAGCATACACCACAGCAATTCTTTCTACATACTACAGCTTTTCATTTTGGCCGAGTATCCCACTGGCGATGATCATCAGTGGTTGCATTGCATTTATTGTCTCTCTTATCGCGTTGCGCACAGTGGATGATTATTTCATCATTTGCACACTTGGCATTCAGGTTATTCTTTTTTCCATCATGAATAACTGGATGGATTTGACCAGAGGACCGCTTGGTATTCCTGGCATTCCGTCCATCCAATTCTTAGGATTCAGCGTAGAGAGCAAAATTTCATTTTTGTTACTTTCACTATTCTTTGTTGTTGCTATTTGGTTTGTGTTGCGAAATATCTCCAGATCAGGTTTTGGGAAAACATTGATGGCAATCAGCGACGACGAAATCTACAGTCAAAGCATCGGCAAGAATGTCTATCTCGCCAAGACGGTCTCGTTCACGTTGAGCGCCATGTTGGCAGCCATCCCAGGTACGTTGTATGCTCATTATATCTCGTACATTGACCCGACAAGTTTCACTGTGAATGAATCTATTTTTGTGCTTTCTATCGTCATTATTGGCGGACTTGGCAACCTCTCTGGCAGTTTTTTCGCATCGGCATTTTTAGTCTTGCTGCCCGAAGCGCTTCGTTTTGTTGGCATGCCTGACAGCATCGCGGCGAACATGCGGCAAATTATCTATGGCTTCATATTGGTCATTGTCATGATGACCGGCAAAAATGGTGTGCAGGAACTGTTTGAACCAGCAGTCAAAAAGAGTTGATCGATACCCGCCACTCAACGCCTGTACAATAACTCCGGGCCTCTCTGTAATGTCGCTTAACTTCTTGCTCTGCTTTTGTTTTTGCGTTGTAAAATTTATATCCCGCCAAAATGCTGCTTTTTTGTTATCTTTGGCGTGATATAGGCTTTATTGCATATAATAAAAACGGTTATGAGTAAAAAAAATATTTCTGGACGAAAAGCAGAAATTACCCTTTTACAGCAGGCATTGTCCTCGGCAAATTCAGAATTCATAGCTGTTTATGGGCGTCGTCGAGTAGGAAAGACCTATCTTGTACGGGAGTTTTTTGATAACGCGTTATGCTTTGAGATTACCGGAATACATCGTGCTTCACTGAACGATCAGTTGGCGAACTTTGCTCATGCGCTTGACAAGGCTGCAGGAGTGTCGCTATCATCAGAGCGCTCGGCGACATGGTTTGAGGCATTTGTTCAGCTTGAACAGTTGCTCGATGTTCTGCTGACTCAAGAGGCTGAGACTAAGCGGGTTATTTTTTTTGATGAATTGCTCTGGCTCAACACGCCCCGCTCAAAGTTTTTATCAGCTTTGGAGCATTTCTGGAACAGTTACGGATCGCGCAAAAATAATCTTGTTCTTGTTGTCTGTGGTTCTGCTGCGTCATGGATATTGCAGCATATTGTGCGTGCAAGGGGTGGTCTTCATAACCGCCTTACCCGGCAAATCCGTCTGTTTCCATTTACTCTTGCTGAAACAGAGGAGTTTCTTCTGCATCGAGGAATCAACCTTACCCGTTATCAAATTACTGAAATTTATATGGTTATGGGTGGAGTTCCCTTCTACTTGATGCAAGCAGAACCCGGTTTTTCAGCAGCACAAATTATTGACAAGGTCTGTTTTTCAGCAACTGGTTTGTTGCGAACCGAGTATGACCAGTTATTTGTTTCGCTTTTTGCCGAAAGTGAGCATCATCGTAAAATCGTCTCCTTGCTGGCCAAAAAGCATAGTGGCATGAACAGAAATGAGATTGTTGTGGCATCACACATCACAACAGGCGGAGGGCTTACCAAAATTCTTGAGGAGCTTGAGGCATCAGGATTTATTGAGTCACGCATTCCATTCGGGAAAAAAGAGCATGATATCATCTATCGCCTTTCCGATGAGTTTACACTCTTTTACTTTGCATGGGTCAAGCCTCTCGGCAAAAAAATAACGGAGCAGGGATACTGGATGTCGCGTCAAAGTGATCCAGCAAGAACGGCATGGTCTGGTTTTGCTTTTGAAACCCTTTGCATCAAGCATGTGCGAGCATTGAAATCGGCACTGGGAATTGCGGAAGTGCAAACAAGTGATGGCCCATGGCGTTATATGCCAGTTAAAGAGTCGCCTTTTGGAGGTGCACAGATTGATTTGCTGATAGACCGGCGTGATGCAACAATCAACATCTGTGAGATCAAATTTTATCAAGGGGAATTCACTCTCGATGCAGCTTATACCAATGAACTGCGTCGAAAAATGAATGTTTTCCGCCAAGTAACCGGTACACGGAAAAACATTTTTCTAACCATGATTACCACGTATGGCGTAACCGATAATGCCTATCGAAAAGAGCTGGTATCGAATGTTCTTACATTGGATGCACTGTTCTGAATAGCGATAAATCCTTTATTTTAAATAAATAAAAGCTTTAGTGCGCCAAAACACCCCTTGAGGGAGTGCTTTGGGCGACTTATGCTGGTAACGGTTAATGTGCCGCAGAGAGATCCGCTGGCTCCTTCTTCTGTATTCTGATCAGCAGCAGCAGAGGCAGGCATATTGTAAAGAGGAATGCTATCAGCATGAAGGCGTCCATGTAGGCAAGGTGGTAGCTCTGGGCGGTGAGGGTTCCTTCAAGCGCTTTGAGTGCTGCAATTTCAGCTCCGGCTGGTGATAGCCCGCCTCTCAGCGTGGCGGCTTGTTGCAGTACGTTGATCCTTTCTGCGGCTGCCGGGTCATAGGGGGAAAGATGGCTGAGCAGTTCCACCCGGTGTGTCGCCATGCGGTTGGTAATGTAGGTATTGGTGAGTGCAATACCGAATGAGCCGCCGAGCTGGCGCACCATGTTATTGAGCCCTGTCGCCTGGCCAATATCGCGGCCATGCAGCCCTGATACGGCGAGCATGGTGACGGGAATGAAGATGAAGCCGAGCGCCACACCGCGTACAAGCAGTACCCAGAAGAAGTTGGATGAGCCGGACTGCATGGTTTGCTGGCTGAGTTCAAAGCAGAAAAAAATAAAGGCAACCATGCCAAAGGCCATCAGCTTTTTTGGTGAAACACCCCGTTGCATAGCTATGCCGAGCGGGAGTGAAATGATACCGGTTACCATGGCGCTTGGAAAAAGTACCGTTCCGGTCAGTACGGCGGTAAAGCCGAGCAGTCGCTGTACAAAGACAGGAAAGACAAAGAGGGAGCCATAGAGACCGTAACCGACAATAAAGGTGAGGACTGCTGCAATGGCGAGATTCTTGCTCCGGGCCAGGACGCGGAGATCGACTGCGGGCTCTTTGGTGTGCAGCTCCCACAAAACAAATCCAAGGAGGGCAGCCACGGCAATGAAGGTGAAGAAGGTGATATAGGGCGTATCAAACCAGTCTTTCGATTGTCCCCGTTCAAGAATGAACTGAAGCGAGCCGATGCCGACGGCGAGAAGCCCGATACCCGTCCAGTCGATTTTTGAGACGGCATGGCGTACCTTTGGCTCCTTGAGAAAGGTGTAGGATGACCATGCGGCAAGAAGTCCGACCGGGATGTTGACAAAAAAGCACCACTCCCACGAGAAGTAATCTACCAGATAACCTCCAAGCAGCGGGCCAATGGTGGGGCCGAGCACAAGCCCCATTGAAAAGATTCCGGTTGCCTTGCCGCGCTCTTCAGGACGGTAGGTTTCGTAGAGGATGGCCTGGGATGTTGGCAGAAGCGCACCGCCGCCGAGTCCCTGAATGAAGCGGAAGAAGACCAGCGCCCAGATATCGGTAGCCATGCCGCAAAAAAGCGATGCAAGCGTAAAGAGCAGGATGGAGCCGATGTAGTAGTTCCGCCGCCCGAGCAGGTTGCCGAGAAAACCTGAGAGAGGAATGACGATGACGTTGGCGATGGCATAGCTGGTGACCACCCATGAGACATCCTCAATGCTTGCCCCGAGGTTTCCGCTGATTTGCGTTATGGCGACGTTGACAATGGTGGTGTCGATAAGCTCAAGCATGGCCGAGACGATAACCGTCAGGGTGATGATGAGTTTGCGAAGTCCGGTGTCGTAGGTCTGAGCCGGATTCGGCAGCATTGCGGCTACCGAAGTGCCATTCTGTTGTTGTGGTCGAGCCATGTATAAATTTATTTTACCTTTACCTCTACCACAACGTTCATGCCAGCGGATAGCGGGTGGTTTTTATCGGGCTTTTCGGTAAAGATGATTTTTACCGGAATACGCTGGGTGACCTTCACAAAGTTGCCGCTGGCGTTGTCGGGGGGCAGCAGGGCGAATTGTGCTCCGGTACCCGATGAGAGCGACTCTACCTTTCCCTTGAACTCTTTGCCGGGGTATGCGTCCACCTTGATAACGACCGGCAGTCCGGGAGCTATTTTGTCGAGCTGGGTCTCCTTGAAATTAGCGTTCACCGTGAACTCATTGCTCCCGACAAGCGCGATGAGCTGCTGCCCTGGAGAGACGTACTGGCCAGGCTCAACATTCTTTTTCGAGATATGGCCTGATGCCGGAGCGGTGATGGTGGTGTAGGAGAGCTGAAGCTCGGCATTGCGCAGTTCAGCTTCCTTCAGTCGTACCTGTGCAGCCGCGCTGCTCTGTTGGCCTGCCGCTGCTGCATGTTGTGCAGACGATGCTTCAGCACCGGCATGGACAGCATCAAACTCTGCCTGTGAAATGACGTCCTGGTGGCGGAGATTTTCGTTTCGGCGCAGGTCGGCCTGCTGTTTGCGGCTTGTTGCTGAGGCTGCACGTGCGTTTGCTTCGGCGGCAAGCACGGATGCGCGGGCATTCTGCAGGGCGGCTTCAGCGATGTCACGCTTGATCTTGTAATCGGGAATTTCGAGCGTGATAAGGGTGTCTCCCTTGTTTACTCTTTGATTGGTGCTTACCACTACCGTACTGACTGTTCCCGGAATCCGGGAAATGACCGGGTAGATGTCTCCAACAATCTGAGCGTTGTCGGTCTCGACATAGAAGAAGGAGTGGTAAAGCTTGCTTCCGCCCCAGATCAGGGCGACAGCAGCGAGAACGCCAATAATGACCATGCGCAGGGGCTTTGCAGCTTTTGGGCTCTCTTTTCCGGACGGGTTGTTTTCAGCCATTGTGTTTGATTCAGGTTGTTCCATGGTCTTTGTTATTGTCAGGTGTTTTCAGTATCACGACGGGGCATGTGGCGTGGCGCAAAACCGCTTCGGCCGTGCTTCCTACCAGAAGCCTTCCTATTGCTGTGGTTCCGTGGGAACCGAGCATGATCATATCGGCATGGTGCTCTTTTGCATAAAGGAGAATGGTGGCTGCGGGTTCGCCGTGCTCAACCGTGAAGAGGGCACGGGCCCTGTTTTCGGAGAGCATGTCGCTGTAGCGCGAAAATTCATGCAGGTGCCTGCTGAACAGGCCGTTCTCATGCTCTTCTTCCTGAACGACATAGAGCACAACGATTTCCGTATTGGCGCAGTGCATTGCAGCCGCATAGCGCACAACGGCATCTGAGGAGGCGGAAAAATCCACGGCGCAGATAATTTTTGTCAGAGGTTTCTCCATTTTACCAGAAAACCTCCCCGCTTGCCCGTTTCAGCGTATAGTTATTCATGACATAAGCATAAGCGGCCTGCAGCCGGGCAAGTTCAGCCTGTGAAAGGGAGGCTTCAGTATCGAGCAGGTCGAGCGCAGTGGCCATGCCGTTTTCGTAGCGGGCCCTGACGTGACGGGCTGCAAGTTCAGCCTGTTGCACCTGCACTTCGGTCGTGGTTATTTTTTCTGAAGCTGTCTGGAGGGCATGGAGGCTCTCCTCAACATCAGTTTTCACCTGCTGCTCGGTATCGATTCTCCGCTGTGTGGCCGCCCGCATCATGGCATTGCTCTCCTGCCGCTCTGCGCTGGTACGGAATCCGGTAAAGAGCGGAATTTCGAGGTGCAGGCCTGCGGCAACATTATTGCGCATTTCATTGATATCTGGTTGATAGCCGTTTGTGACGCCGTATGAGATGCTCCCGGTAACGATTGGCACACCTTGTTTCATGGCAAGGGAGCGATGCAGTTTTGCCGCTCTCTCATTCTCCCGGGAGAGTTGCAGCTCAAGGCGCTGCTCCAGTGCCTGAGCGACAAGGCCGGAGTTATCGGAGGCTGTCGGGGTCAGGGCAAATGATCCCTGGAGCGCAAGGGTTGTGTTTTCCGCTATGCCGGTCAGTCGCCGCAGGGTTAACTCGCTGCGACGAAGTTCATGTTCAATATCGAGTGTTCTGTTTCGGGCAGCCGCGATACGCACTTCGGTGGAGAGGACATCGAAGCGGGTGGCCGATCCTGCCTGGTAACGTTTGGTTGTATAGTCGAGAGCCTTGTTGAGTGAGGCAATCTCTTTCTCCTCTACACGGAGATTTTCACGCAGAAAGAGAATGCCGTAAAAGAGCTGCACGGTTTGAAAGGAGAGCTCCCGGCGGGCCAGTTCCAGCGATTCTTCGGCTGTTTTTTTGCCACTCTTCGCCAGATTGACATTGGTGCCTCTTTTTCCGAAATCAAGCAGGGTTGCCCGTGCCGTTACTTTGGCGTCGTAGTTGTCGTTTGGCATGAATTGAATTTCTCCGCTGTTGCCGAAACTCATTTTTGAGACCGTATCGAGCCAGGTGTATCCCGCGCTGGCGCTTATCTGCGGGAAATATGCGCTTCGGCTCTGGGTGATGCGGGCATCGGCTGCGGTAATCTCTTCAGCCACGGCTTTCAGTGCCGGATTGTTTTCGCGGACAAGATGAATGGCTCGATCAAGGGTGAGTGGTTTTTTTGCCGGTTCATCAGCAGCGGTGGCAGGCGAAGGCCATGCCAGCATCAGTGCTGTTGCCGCAATACCGGCGGTTCTGGTCAGTATACTCTTCTTTGTCATGGAGCTATGGTTTGTTCCGTTATATTCGTTGCTCTTAAATATGCAATTAACATGCCGGAGCACGGAAATATGGCGATCATCATGTTTTTCAGGGGCATTTTGTTCGCTGTCGGGCGTTTGTTTTCTGAAAAAATAAGAATTTTCTGTATTATGTGTTCTCAAGTTTCAGGAATCTCATTTCTTTTTGTTGTGCCATGAGCAACTCTTCCGTCCATCAAGCCCATAAACTGATGCAGTACATCAGCGATGCCGTCGGTTCAATCCGTGACCCCCAGGAGCTTTTCCGCACGGTTATCGACAAGCTTCGTCTTGTTTTTGAGTTTGATTCCGCCGTCATCATTACCTTCGACAAGGAGGGGCGGTACAGTAATGTCTTTTTTGAAATGCTGCGCTTTCAGCTTCCTGAAACGTTTGATCGCAGAAAAAGGCTGATTGCAGGCTCGTGGATTGAACCCCACCTTGGCGATCAGGCGGTTTCGGTTATCACGATCGAAGAGGCTCTTGAGCGTTACACTACGGACGTTCCGCTCCCACAGATCCTCTTTGACCTCGGTATGCGGCAGGTGGTGCTTTCGCCATTGCGTACCGGAGGAAAGATTATCGGCTTTCTCTGCTTCGTTTCAAAGGATGAAAAGAGGTGGTCGGAGAGCGAAAAAGAGCTTCTGGCAACGCTTTCATCGCCTGTTGCCGTTGGTGTCAGCAATGCCCTTGCCTACGAGGAGTTGCGGCAGCGTGAAGCGCAAACCGCCATGCAGCTTGCCGTCAACAATGCCCTGCTCACTATCAAGGATCGAAGCCGAATGCTGCTGGCGGTCTGCGAGCAGATCGACAAGCTGGTGCCCTGTACTTTCCTTGGTATTCGCGTCATGGGAGAGGATGGAAGCTATCGGATTTTTGACAGTTTCATGCGTGAGAGTAGTGGTGGCTTTGTTGCGGTTTCTCCAAGTGATATGCTTGATGTTGACGATATTGAGGAGATCGCACGGGAGAGTTTTTCCCTGATTTTCAATCCGGGTTGCTTTTGCGGCGAAGCGTTTCTCCAGCTTAGTGAGGAGTACCGGATTCTCGCTCTGGTCAAAGAACGATTCGGTATCTGCTCCCTGCTTACGGTTCCGCTCTGGGATACACCGGGCAGTCGTGCCGGACTGATTATCTCCGACACCTCCCGCTCGTTCGAAGAGCATGACCAGGCGACCGTCAACCTGATTGTGCCCCAGCTCTCTTTGGCCTTGCAGAACTATCTCGCCTTTGAGGAGATTGATGAGCTGCGCCGCAAGCTGGAGGGCGAGCGCACCTGCCTCATTGAGGAGATCAAAGCTGCGCATAATTTTGAGGAGATCATCGGCAAAAGCGCCTCCCTTTCTGCGGTATTGCGCCGGGTGAGCCAGGTTGCTCCTACCGATGCCACAGTGCTGATTCAGGGTGAAACTGGCACCGGCAAGGAGCTTTTTGCCCGAGCCCTGCACAATCTTTCAACCCGCAGCAAGCGTGCGTTGATCAAGGTTAACTGTGCGACTTTGCCTGGGCCGCTTATCGAATCGGAGCTGTTCGGTCATGAAAAAGGGAGTTTTACCGGCGCCACAGAACGCCGGATCGGCAAGTTTGAGCTGGCCGAGGGGGGGACGATTTTTCTGGATGAAATTGGTGAACTTCCTCTGGAGCTGCAGGCAAAGCTGCTTCGCGTGCTTCAGGAGCGTGAGCTTGAGCGGCTTGGCGGACGGCAGGTGATCAAGGTTGATGTGCGTGTTATTGCGGCCACCAACCGTGATCTCGCGCGTGAGGTTGCCGAAGGGCGCTTCCGTGAAGATCTCTTTTTCCGGCTCAACGTCTTTCCCCTTGTTATTCCTCCACTCTCTGAACGCCGGGAGGATATTGCCATGCTTGCCGCCCATTTTGCTGCCAAATTTTCAAGAGAGTTCGCCAAGCCGCTTCGCACCTTCAGGGAGAGCGATATGCAGCGTCTGGTCGCTCGGGAATGGAAGGGTAATATCCGCGAGCTTGCCCACCTGATCGAGCAGGCGGTTATTGTTTCTGAAGGGGCGTCGCTGGATTTTTCAGCACTCCTCTCATCGTTGCCCTCCGTTCAGGATGCGCAGCACTCCCTGCGACAGAAAACCATGCGCGATTTTGAATCGGATATTGCCATGATGGAGCGGGAGCTGATTCTGGATGCTCTCGACCACTCAAATGGCAGGGTGAGCGGTGAGGGTGGAGCTGCAGAAAAGCTGGCCATGCATCCGAAAACGCTCTACTCCCGTATTGACAAGCTCGCTATCCGTAAACGATTTTCGTAGGGATCTTCTGGTTTTGTGCGAGCAAACAAGAGGGTCACGGCAGCACACGGAGCTGGATGTGAAAACGCCCAATTATCGAGGAGTCGCCCTCCCATGAGCGCCACTGTTTCAGCATGATGTCGCCTGTACCAGCTTTTTTGCACTGGAAGATGAACGTCACTTCACCGCCGGAGCCGACACCAGTTGTGGCCGGATAGTGCGCCTCGGAGGGAAGCTCGCTTAAGAATTCCCGGTCATAGCTCTCTACCGTCCAGCGGTACCCTGTTGTCGCGTTTTCCGGCAGTGTTATTCTGACCGTTTCATCCAGGCGGATATCCAGCGTGCGATTATTATCCGTTTCAACGAGTTGGTGCGCCATTTTTACGTGTTTTGCATTTTTTTGACAGGAAGCTGCACCGAGGGAACCGATGATGAAACATGTTCCCACCAGCACAGCCGTGCGCGTAAGGGAGAGGATTGTATATTTTTGTCTCACCGTGGCATTCTCCTGTCTTATGAATCGGTGGTTCAGATGGTTATACCGTAGTTGTCGTTGTGGAAGCCGGCAGCGATGTAAGCCTCGCTGGCGTAAGCAAAACCTCCGTCACCCCAACCTGTACCCCAACTGTTGCGTACAATGAAGTGCCCGTCGGTAGTGTAGCCAACAATGGCGATACAGTGACCTCCGCGAACCGTGGCAGGCTGGAAGACATCAAGCTTGCCATGTGTTGCTGAGGCGTGATCCCAGGTTGCATCAACATTAACACCGGCGACGATTGGGCCGTGGGTTGCAAGCCAGGTGCGCCAATTGGCAAGATTCTTTGCAAGATTGAAATAGGCGGCGATACGTCGCGTTGCGGCTGTTGCGTAGAAGGTGCTTTCCGGATTAGTGTACATTGTGGTAGCAATATGGAATGGCAGCAAGGCATCGGTCACAGCTCCGTATTTTTTCAGGATATCAAGAGCCGCGTTGGCAAAGGTGCCAGAAGACTCAATGAAGGTGGTTGGATGAGACGTGTATATGTCGGTCTCTTTTGCTCCCATCCAGGAGAGACGAACCGACAAAGGGTCATTTTGTCCTAGTCGTCCGGCTTTTACAAAATGGTAACGGGCAACGCCGTCGGTGGTTCCCCAGCCGACGCACGAACCGGTATTTTCCTGGTTGCCAATCTTCCACCAGGGGGCACGCAAGTCTACGCTTGCAGGGAGGGTAGCAGGTGGAGCAGCAATGGCATTGGCTTCGAGAGCCTGCTGGATGCTCCAGTCCTTCGTTGTATCGTGCCGAGCGGGTAACAGATTACAAATACGATCTGCTTCGGGCCTTGTACCATGTTTTACAGTCATAACTTGTTCTCCTGTGTTTGGTGAGAGAGCCGGGGATATCCCCTGGTTCCCGTCATTCAGTTGTGAAAAAAATTATTTTTGCAATCGACAAATTGGCGTGCTAATCATCACCTCCTTTCAGCTTGGGATAATGTTTGAAATTTCGGTCAATCTGTAAAAAAGCGCGTACTCAAACTGCACACGATGAGGCTTGACTGATGCTCTTTACCTTATTCAGCTCAATATGCTGGATGTCTCGTCGTGTTTGTTCCGTAATTCTTGCTGGTGGCGTATTGCCCGCAGTTTTTTTCTGAACCGGGAAAATATTCTGGAGAGTAGAATGTTATGTTACGTGAGCCGCTTGTGTTGCAGCAATATAACGCATTTCTCTTGCTTTTTGAAGTGTTATTGTGAGTTTTCGCCGCATAAACCAAAGCAGTATACTGCTGTTTTTTAAATTTCACAATTGTTAATTTTCTCCGCCCGAACAATTCTGCGCCAACCCGGTAGCGATATAGTCCCGAATGCAGATCAATCCGTGCATTTTCAGCGGGAAAACGGTGAATATATGGCTGTATAACGTTGGTTTACCCGCAGCACCTGGCGATGGCCTCTGCGACAATGGGAATGCCCTCGGCGATCTGCTCCGGGGTGTTGTTGCAGTAGGAGAGACGCAGGGAGTTGTTGCGCTGCCCTGCGGGATCAAATGTTTTGCCAGCCACAAAGACGGCACCTTTTTCGACTGCCAGTGTCATAATGCGGGTAGCATCAGCTCCTTCGGGCAGCGTGAGCCATATATAAAATCCCCCTCGTGGTTCGTTCCACTCTACGTAATCCGGCAGGTACTGCCTGAGGGCGGCAACCATGGCCTCTGCCCTTCTTTTGTACTCCTGCCGTACGCCTGCGATATAGGTGTAGATCTGGCCGGAACGGATAAAGGCGTCGGCAAGAACCTGGGTAAAGCTTGGTGAGCAGGCATCGGCGGACTGCTTGATGAGCTCACATTTCTGATAAATCTTTTCGGGTACCAGCATCCAGCCAAGCCGCAGGCCGGGGCCAAGAATTTTAGAGAAGGAGCCGGTATAGCAGACATTGATCCCTTCCGGGTTGATCGCCTTGATCGGCTTGAGACGCTCCCGATCCTCTTCATAAAAATAGAGGTCGCCGTAGGCATCATCTTCAATGAGCGGAATATTCTCTCCCTGAAGCGCCTTGATAAGCTGCTCCTTGCGTTCGGTCGAGTAGAGCAGCCCTGCCGGATTGTGGAAGTAGGGGGTGATATAGAGAAATTTTGCCCTCTCTTTCCTCTCAATCTCCTGCTGCAGCGACTCCATCGAAATGCCCTCGCGGTCAACCGCGACCCCTCTCAGCTCCGCTTCACTGGCGCGGAATGCCGAGAGCGCCCCGATAAAGCAGGGATTTTCGACAAGGACAGGCTCCGCCGGGTCAATAAAGGCTTTGGCCAGCAGGTTGAGCCCCTGCTGGGAGCCGGTAGTGATGAGCAGACGATTCTCCTCTATCGGCAACCCCTTCGTTTTAAGGAAGCCGCTGAGCGATTCAAGCAGTGACGGGAGGCCGGGTGTCGGGCCGTACTGAAAAGCAGCCTGTTTCTTTTTCAGGTCGAGCCCGCGGAAAAGCTCCTCAACCTCCTCAACGGGAAAAAGTTCATTGCCGGGCATTCCCCCTGCAAAAGAGATGATGTCCGGCCTCGATGCAAGGGTCATGAGATCCCTGATTTCCGACGAACGAAGTGACGATACAGCTTTTGAAAACCTTGGCATGTTTTTTCCCTTTAAACCTGATAGACATCCCCTTCCTGCAGTAGCTCCATTTTATGCTCCTTCAGGACAGCGATAATTTTTTCCAGTGATTCCGCCCTGATGATGACCGTTGCCTTGCAATCCCCGGAAGCAAAAGCATACATATAGTCAATCGCGACGTTGTTATCCGAAATTATCTGCAGCGCCTTGTGCAGGCCGCCTGGTCTGTGGGGAATAATCATTCCGACAACATCGGTGATTTTGACGGCAAATCCCTCTTTTCGCAGCACCTCTGCCGCCGCTTCGGGCCGTCCGACAATCATGCGCAAAATGCCGTAGTCGGCCGTATCGGCAATGCTGAATGCCGAGATGTTGATGTCGTTGGCGGCAAGGATACCGGTCAGCTCGGTAAGCCGTCCCGTCCTGTTTTCGAGAAACACCGACAATTGCTTGATAATCATAGCAGTACACTGTTTTATAATAAGTTATGGCTTCCTCGCCACAAAAATTACAAGATGAAAGCTTCAACCACCTGTTCACTCATCAATGACAAGAACCAATCAAGACAAGTTAAAAACCTGAATCAAAAGAGAATGCAGGAACATACAAAAAAGCCTCCAATCCGGCATAACAAAGCCGGGAATTACTGTGCGCTTTTTCATCCTGAGCTGAAGGCAAAGGGGCCATATCATCGTTAACCAATAAAAATGACCACGACCTCTGTTAAAGCATCGGTAAAACTTGGACGATTGAAAGAAGTCCCTTATACTTCACCCTAAGGTTAGGTCGTGTTTTAGGGTCTTGAAAAACTACTCTTATGCAACAGGCAAAATTCAGTCTCTCGCCGCCTCTGGTCGAGTTTTTAAACGATTATAAACGCTTTGGATTCAAAGATAAAAGTTCAATGGTACAGGTTGCCTTGCAGCGTCTGGAAGAACAGTTTACACTGCAACAGCTTCAACAATCGGCGAAACTGTATGCCGAACTGTATGAAGAAGAGGCTGAATTACAGGAGTTAACTGAAACAGCTATAACCGGATGGCCTGAATGATAACCTTGAAGCGCGGTCTCATCATTGATGTCAATCTTGATCCAGCCCAAGGTTCCGAAACAGGCAAGATTCGGCCTTGTGTCATTGTGACGAATAACGTTTACAATGAACGGGTGCAGGTGATACAGGTCGTACCCATCACCGCATGGAGTGAAAAGAAATGCCGAATAAAAACTAATGTGGAGATTCTGCCGAGTACTATAAATGGTCTGACCAAGCAATCCATAGCAGATTGTCTCCAGACCCGCCCGACAGATCATCGCTTCAGATTGGTTAATGTTCGGGGCGAATTGACCACTGACGAGATGAGAAAAATTGATAATGCGCTGAAAACTGTTTTTGCGTTGTAACTGAAATCCTTTTTTCTCATAAAGTAATCGTTAGCGCAGTGCGTTATTTTGTGCCTGAGTGTACCAACGGTTTTTCATGTTTTCCTTGAAGAGGCTGTCAAGGAAGTCGAGGGGCGTCAGGTTTTACACCATCAAAGCGAATTGTAAGAATACTCAATGGCCATGAAGAGGTTATTGTATGATCTTTTTTGCCCGTTGCGATCTCCGCAATGATAGCAAGCTCCGGTTCGCTGTAGAATTTTCGGGCAGAGGTAAAGCCGTCAAGAGCAAATGAAGCAATACCCTGCATGCTTGCCATCAGCGGAACGCCGCCTGCAAGCAGAATGCTTCGATATCCATCAATACCAACAAAAGCTGTTTTTGTATATTTTGCCGACTGGGCAATCATGACGGCAAGTTGACCGGGAGTGAAATGGTGGAGGCTTTGAGAAAGTACCATAAGATCAAATGATCCTGCAGACAACTCTGACAGATCATAGGCATTGAGCTGCCGGAAACGGAGAGGGAGCTTTTTTTCTGCCGCCAGACGATTGCCTTCCTCAATAAATATCGGTATGATATCTGAACCGGTAACAGAAACCGCCAGATTTTTTCGCTTCACCTCTTCGGCCAGCGCGATCGCCAGCCCTCCCGATCCGCTTGCCAGTTCCAGTACTCTCGCCTCAGGCTCTCCACCTTTTACCGTTTCATCAAGCAGTGACAAGAGCATGGCAACATATCGGGGGTAGAGATGCAACATCTCGTTCTGCCGGTCAAGCGCCTTCACCAGTTCCAGCTTTTCGATCTCGGGAAGTTCCCTGTCGTCCATATTTTCACTCTCGGAGGTACGCATCAGCCTGTCGAGCAATTCAGGCAGAAAAAAGCCTCCACCCAACTCCTTTGATACCTTGAGTCGTTCATCAAGAAAGTGCGACACAAAGGCATTCGTTTTGGTTTCAAGCTCCTCCATACTTTGCCAGACAAAAGGAATCTCTCCTGCTGAGCGAAGGTTTTCAAGAGCCTTGAGAGCGGCTTTTTTCATTTGAAGCATGATGGTAAACTCGAAAATTGGTTGTCACCAAAAAGGCTCAATTACTTTACACTCTTTACCATCTGTTTTGATGTCTCCACCAGCCTGATGAATTCGCTTCTGTAGCCTTCCTTGTCCTCTCCGTTCGCTTTTCTGGCGATATCGAGAACCTGGTCAAAGCTGGCTTTATCCTTGAATTCTGATTTGCGCATCAGCAGCCCCCATTCAGCTACCGCTGTGGCGAAACGGGTATTCTCCGATGCAGTCTCAAATGGTTTGACCGGGCCGCTCAGGGGAACGGAGAGCAGTTTGCTCACCTCCTGCTTCGGCTGTTTGTAGCGGAGCTTCACGGTGAGGATCTCTCCGGTTGCGGCGGCAGCCGGGTTTATTGTTGTTTTCTGGTACTTCAATTCGTCCACTCCAGGCACTTTCTCACTGGAACCTGCCGGAATGATTTCATAGAAGGCCGTTACGGTATGCCCTGAGCCCAGCTCGCCCGCATCTTTCTTGTCATCGTTGAAATCCTCGTTCTTCAGCACACGACTTTCGTATCCAACAAGCCGGTAGGCTTTTACCTTCAGCGGATTGAATTCAAGCTGGAGTTTCACGTCTTTCGCTATGGTAAACAGCGTGCCGCCCATCTGGGTTACCAGTACTTTTGTCGCTTCGAGGAAGGAGTCGATATAGGAATAATTCCCGTTGCCTTTTTCGGCCAACTGGCTCATACGTTCGTCCTTCAGGTTGCCGGTGCCAAAGCCGAGAATGGAGAGAAAGATGCCCTCTTTTCTTTTCTCTTCAATGAACCGTACCAGAGAACCGGTATCGGATATGCCGACGTTGAAATCACCATCCGTCGCTAAAATAACCCTGTTGTTTCCGCGCGGATTGAAATGCTTTTTGGCCTCTTTGTAGGCGAGCATGATCCCTTCGCCGCCAGCCGTGCTTCCTCCGGCTTCGAGTGCGTCAAGCGTCTCAAGGATCTTCTGTTTGTCAGCTCCGCTTGTAGGCGGAAGAATAGAGCCTGCGGCTCCGGCATAGACGCAGATTGATACGTGATCCTGCGGACGCATCTGGTTGACCAAAAGCTTGAACGCTTTTTTCAGGAGAGGCAGTTTCGCGGGATCCTGCATTGATCCTGAGACGTCGATGAGAAAGACAAGATTTGCCGACGGGAGCTTGCTGTCCTTGATTTTTTGACCTTGCAGGCCGATGCAGACAAGCTGATGAGCGCTATTCCACGGACAGGTTACCGCTTCCAGGTTGACAGAGAATGGATCTTCGCCGAC
The DNA here is from genome assembly GCA_903882665.1 of uncultured Chlorobiaceae bacterium. Taxonomy (GTDB): domain Bacteria; phylum Bacteroidota; class Chlorobiia; order Chlorobiales; family Chlorobiaceae; genus Chlorobium. The sequence goes on from CAIRXW010000035.1 coordinate 33,584, forward strand.
AGGCTTGGGATAATTATAGGCAAAGTAGTTGATCAGCTCTTCAATGCGAACGGCATCTTTTGGCGGCTCTTTACCTTCAGTGAGGTATCTGCGGATGTTGGCGTATGAGGCTGTATCGACGTCAATGGAAAAGGTGGAGAGGGGCTCTCTGATTGTTTCTCTGAAACTGTTTTCAACGATTCGTCCGTACTCTTCCGTATTGAAATCAACCGTTACTGCCGCTATTCCATGTTCCGGGACAATCTGATGATATGGTTGCCGATAGGCCGCCGGAGCTGGTGGAGCGCTCATCGGCATCATCATTTTATCGGTCTGGAGACTCCCTTTTGCGCTCACTTTCCGGGGCGTCAGGGGAGCCGGTTGCATGACAATATTGAGTGATATGGCTTTACCGGCTTTGATCCTGATTCCTTGCTGACTCTCTGAGCGGAAGCCGGCCAAATCGAACCGGACGGAATATTCCCCTTCGGGAAGAGCGTTAAAGGTGAAGGTGCCGTCGTTCGCGGTCGTTGTAAAAGCGGATGTCTCGACGATGGTGACGGTCACTCCCGGAAGAGCGCCTCCGGTACTTCTCTTGACTGTCCCCGTCAATACACCAACGGCTACTGCCGCCAGAAAAAGAAAAAGCCCGAGAATGCCAAAGCCAAGGAAAAGTTTGTTTTTCATGCGTCTGCCTCCATCCCCTGAGTTATTTTGATAACGAGATCAACTGCATCATATACAATGTACGGGTTAATCAGATAACTATTTCAATTTCCGTTTGTCCACAACCCGCTGTGCCTTGCCCATGCTGCGCTCGATGGTGCCGGGTTCAACCAGTCGGATGGTTGCGCTGATACCAAGGACGCTTGCAATATTGGCCTTGATGCGCTGGCGAAGTCCCTCAAGTTCCTTTATCTCGTCGGAGAAGAACTGCTCTTCAATCTCCACCTGAATTTCAAGGATGTCGAGGTTGTTTTCACGATCGACAACAAGCAGGTAGTGTGGTTTTGTTTCGCTCATCTCAAGCAGTACCGACTCCACCTGTGAAGGGAAGACATTGACGCCGCGGATAATGAGCATGTCGTCCGAACGGCCAACGCATTTTTCCATTCTGACCAGTGTTCGGCCGCATTCGCATTTGTCGGCATGGATGCGGGTCAGATCTCGTGTGCGGTATCGGATGAGCGGCATTGCCTCTTTTGTGGCTGGTGTAAAGACCAGCTCGCCCAGCTCGCCGTAGGGCAGTACATCACAGGTTTCGGGGTTGATAATTTCGGGGATAAAGTGATCTTCAAAAATGTGCATTCCATTCTGGCAATGGCACTCCATTGAGACGCCGGGCCCGATGATTTCGCTGAGGCCGTAAATGTCGTAAGCCTTTATGCCAAGCAGGTGCTCAATCTGCGTGCGCATCTCTTCTGTCCAGGGTTCTGCGCCGAAAACGCCAGCTCTGAGCTTGATGTTATGGCGGTCAATTTTCTCCTCAACAAGAGCTTCGCCAAGGTAGGCAGCATAAGAGGGGGTGCAGGCAATCACGGTAGAGCCGAAGTCCTCCATGAGCTGAAGCTGTTTTTTTGTATTGCCGCCTGAGATGGGAATGACGGATGCGCCCACTTTTTCTGCTCCGTAGTGCAGGCCAAGCCCGCCGGTAAAGAGGCCGTAGCCGTAGGCAACCTGAATGATGTCGGTTTTGCCCACTCCAGCCATGGTGAGCGAACGGGCAACCACTTCGCTCCACATCAGGATATCGTTATGGGTGTAGCCGACGACGGTAGACTTTCCGGTTGTACCGCTGGAGGCGTGGAGGCGGACAATATCGGTCTGCGGCACGGTAAAGAGGCCGAAGGGATAGTTGTCGCGCAGATCCTGTTTTGTGGTGAACGGGAGCTTTTTCAGGTCGTCGATGGTGGTGATGTCACCTGGCTCAATACCCGCATCCTGAAGCTTTTTGCGGTAGAAAGGAACCGAGTTATAGACCCGCTCCACCATTGCCGTTACCCGACTTCCCTGCAGTTTGAGGAGCTCTTCGCGCTCCATACACTCGTAATGCTCGTTCCAGATCATGTATTACTCGCTTGAGGTTGAGATAATGCTTTTCCTGTTCTGAATGCCCGGATGTTCATGGCAACAATTTCATCCCCTTTGGCCCTGAACAGCTTTTCGATTGAGGCTTCAAGCTCTTGTGATGCAAGACCGGTAAAGGGTGCGGCGGCTCCGAGCATGACCATGTTTGATGTTCTCGGGTGGCCAGCCTTGCGGGCAAGTTCCGCAGCGCTGACCAGCACCGGTCGGTTTGTGCGGTTCAGTTCGGCATGGATATGCTCCATTGCCGGGTAGCCCTCCATATTGATGAAGAGGTCTGTAGAGGTGACAATTCGGCCTTCTGAGGCGAGAAAGGGCAGATAGCGCAGTGCTTCAAGCGGTTCAACCGAGAGGATCAGGTTTGCCGTGCCTTCTGCAATAAGGTCGGAGTAGATCTCCTGGTCAGCGATCCGGAGGTGCGACTGCACCGCTCCGCCCCGCTGACTCATGCCGTGCACTTCTGCCTGGCGGACGATGAGGCCGCTTTGCAGGGCGGCAAGATCGATCACTGCCGCAATGGTGAGTATTCCCTGTCCGCCGACCCCCGCAAGAATAATGTTGATCTGCATACTTTTTGTTAAACGTTGGCTGACGGGTTCCGTTTTTTCCGTGCAGCGGTTTCAATACATTCCCGCACCGCAATGACCACCGAAACTCCATCCCAATTGATCTCCTGCCGGAGTGCGTCAATGTTTTCTGCAAGATGCGATTTGAGCGGGATGATGGTTCGAAGATGCGCCTCATCAACGCCAAGACCGAGGCATATTGCCTGAAGTTTTGAACCGTTGGCCGAAGAGTTCTGGCCACCGGTCATGGCTGTGGTATCGTTGTCGGCAATGATAACGGTCAGTGGCGAATGGTCGTTAATGGCATCGAGCAGACCGGTCATGCCGGAGTGTGTGAAGGTTGAGTCGCCGATGACCGCGACCGCAGGCCGGAGTCCGGCGTCTGCGGCACCCTTGGCCATGGTGATCGATGCGCCCATATCGACACAGGTGTGAATGGCGTTATATGGCGCAAGTGCCCCGAGGGTGTAGCAGCCGATATCGGAAAAGACGTGCTGCTCCTTGCATGAGCTCATGACGGTGTTGAGCGCTTCGTAGAGGTCGCGGTGGCCGCACCCTTTGCAGAGTTCGGGCGGGCGGTTGACCATGATGGATGGTACGGCCAACACCTCCTTTTTTGTCACTCCAAGCGCATGAGCGACACTGTCGGCATTGAGCTCTCCCGCACGGGGAAGTGTTCCGTCGAGGCGCCCCTTTATCTGTTTCCCATTCTGGAGGCCGAAATATCCTCTCAGCAGCTCTTCGTAAACGGGGTAGCCCTCTTCGGCCACAAGAATGGTCTCGCAGGTGTTGAAGAACGCTTCGATCTGCTTTCTTGGCAGAGGGTAGTGGCCGATTTTGAGAAGGGGGAAGTCGAGGCCGCAGGCCTGTCGAACCTCCATCACATAGTTGAAGGCAATGCCGAATGCAAGGACGCCCATTTTACCACTGCCGGGGATGAGGCGGTTCAGTGATGAGTGCTCCGAAAGCTCTTCAAGTCGATCCTGCATACCGAGGAGGTTGTTGTACTGACGGCGGGCATTATGCGGCATCAGGACAAAGCGTTCGGGGGCATAGAGGGCATTGAGCGGGTTCTGGAGGCGTGTAGCTGCGCTTTTCACACCCGCGCGTGAGTGCGCAAGTCTTGTGGTGAGCCGGAGCAGCACCGGAAGCTGTACCGATTCCGACAGGTCGAACGCATATCGCGAGGCATCATAGAGCTCCTGCTGTGAAGCTGGTTCAAGCACCGGCACCATGGCAAATTTGCCGTATACCCGGCTGTCCTGCTCGTTTTGTGATGAGTGCATTGAGGGGTCATCCGCCACGGCAACGACCAGTCCGCCATTGACACCGGTAATGGCGGAGTTGATGAAGGCATCGGCCGCCACGTTCAGCCCGACATGCTTCATGCAGACGAGAGTTCGTTTTCCGGCGTAGGACATGCCGAGCGCCGCCTCATAAGCTGTTTTTTCATTGGACGACCAGGCAGATCGTACCGGTTGTTCACGGCCGCCGCTTTTTTTCTGAATGTATTCGGTGATTTCGGTCGAAGGGGTTCCGGGGTAGGCATAGACACCGGATATTCCGGCGTCAAGAGCGCCAAGAGCAATGGCTTCAGCGCCCAGCAAAAGTTGTTTGTTCATGCAAAAAGCTGTTTTTCAAAAGCACTTATGGTACATGGATTCCAAAAGCGAAAAAAACCGGGCTTAAGGAGTTGTCTACGCACGCTGTGAGTGAATATAAAAAAAGCCGGGGGTGTTCCCCGGCATCAGCTTCCTTTTTTTTCATTCCCCATCCCCTCCAATGAACCGATAAATTCCAGCACCTGCTACGGCGCCTATAATCGGGGCGACCCAGAACACCCAAAGTTGTGCAAGCGCCCATCCTCCAACAAAAATAGCCACGCCGGTACTGCGGGCAGGATTGACGGAGGTGTTGGTTACTGGAATGCTGATCAGGTGAATCAGGGTGAGGCAAAGGCCGATCGCTGCTGGCGCCATTCCCTTTGGTGCCCGGCTGTCAGTCGAACCAAGGATGACAATCAAAAATATCATGGTCATAACCACCTCGGTAACCAGAGCCGAAAGTAACGAATACCCGCCGGGAGAATGTGCCCCATAGCCGTTGGACGCAAAGCCTGCGGTAACATCAAATCCTGCTTTTCCGCTGGCGACAAGAAAAAGAGTTCCGCCTGCGGCAATCGCCCCTGCAACCTGGGACGCGATATACGGGGGCAACTCTTTTGCATCAAAACGACCACCAGCCCATAACCCGATAGAAACTGCCGGATTGAGATGACAACCCGAGATATGACCGATTGCGTAGGCCATGGTAAGAACGGTCAAACCAAAAGCAAGTGAAACGCCGAGCAGGCCGATACCGACATCAGGAAATGCCGCAGCAAGAACAGCGCTGCCACATCCACCGAGAACAAGCCAGAATGTGCCGATAAACTCCGCAACATATTTTTTCATGGATCCTCCCTGGTTTTTCAAACTGTTATTGTGGACTCTTTTTTTCTGAACTCGATTTTGAGACACTGCTCTTCATAGCCTGCTTCAGCAACCCGCATACCAGCAAGAAAAAGGGGCAGAATGACACCTTTCTGGTAGTTGCCGATTCTTATGGAAAGCGAGTCGCCAAGCTGCAGAACATTGGCTTCCATTTTGTTGTCGAAGACGAAGGGGAGGCGCAGTTTCATGATATAGTGCCCTTCGCTGATTTTTGTAATGGATGTATGCTCCTCCTTATAAAAAATATCAAGCGGGTTTTTATCTCCGTAGACCACTTCGCCCACGGTTTTCAGCATCTCAAGCCCAAGCACTTCGCGCCGGAAGAGGGGCACCTTCGTGATCGGGATGGGTGCAAAGGCGCGCTCAATCTGCTCGATATATTTATGTTGAATGGTTTTCCACTCACTCATGTACTCGCCGTCGATTTCATCGAGGAAGACCCGGTTGATTATTACCTGGTCAACGGTTATACCGTAAAGGTTGAGATAGGTGAGTGCACGCATCGACTCTTTGATCACCATCTTTTCGGGGTTCATGACAAGGCGAACGGTTGTTTTTGTTCCATCCGACAGGAGGTCGATGATGCCATCAACCGAGGCGAAAAGATGCTCAATCTGGTCATAGACCTCGGTTTCAGGTACCAGGTCGTGGAGGCGGCCGATTTTTTTTGAGAGGGGGCGTATCATCGGTTTGACCAAATACTTCTCGAGGGTTCGTATCATCTTCAGCATCCAGCCGAAGGTTTCCGGCAGGGAGAGCAGCCGAAGGGTTTCTCCGGTCGGAGCGCAGTCAACAATGAGAAGATCGTACTCACCGGATTCGTTGTATCGCTTGATATAGGAGAGGGAGAAGAGCTCCTCCATGCCGGGAAGGACGCCCATCTCCTCGACATAGATCCCCTTGATTCCCTGCACCTCCATAATGTGGGCAAAGTGCGCACGGACAATCTCCCAGTTCAGGGTCAGGTCGCCGTAGACGCTCACCTCCTGGCCGTAGAGGTTATCGGCAATCTTGATGGGAGAGGGTCCAAGTTCCAGGTCGAAGGAGTCCCCGAGGCTGTGCGCGGGGTCGGTGGAGATAACAAGGGTTTTAAAACCCATTGATGCAGCTTTTACAGCAGTGGCTGCGGCTATGGAGGTTTTGCCAACGCCGCCCTTTCCTGTAAAGACGATTGTTCTCATAATGGCTCCAGTGCAGAAATGTTTGTTGCTCGCCCTCTTTCCGATAGAATCGGTAACCGTTCTTTTATGTTGATAATTCCGTATTATCTTCTTTGAGAATATCAAGAGTGTTCGTAGAGGCGCTTGTGATGACTATTGCGGCCTCGCATTACCGGTGATAAGCAATCTCGTGCCCCCTTTTGCTGCCGGGTTATAGCCGTGTTATTCGGCTGAAACAAAGCCATGCATACTGTCGCAGTGTGTTTTTTATAGATACGAAGGCGTGAAAAACACGACAAAATATGTATGAATGGAAAGCAAAAAAAATTTAACATTTGTAGCAGGGTTTCTTTGTATATAATATTTGGTGTGGCTTCAAATTTCGTCATCGGAGAGTTCGCTACAACCTTTTCGTGTTAACATCGTAAGCGCGTGAATTATGTTTTCTGTGGTGAAAAAGGTGACAATCCTTGTTGTTGATGATTGTTTGCCGGTAAGTACTTCAGTATCATTGCTCATCAAGAAGCTGGGCTACGATGTCATGGTGGCTGACAGTGGTGGTAGCGCTCTTGAATTGTTGAAGAGCCAAAAGATTGATGCACTGTTTCTTGAGATCAGCATACCAGGGGAAAAAAGTCTTGAGATTCTCTCGTACGTCCATGAGCATTTATCCGATCTTCCGGTCATCGTCACCTCTGCAGCAATGTCAGAGAAGGAGGAGGCCGATGTGTTTAATATGGGGGCATTCGATTATCTGGTAAATCCGGTCAATAGCGCGAGGCTTGAAGTCACGATAAAAAAAGCGATTATAGAATCAGAACGTCGCCAGCAGGCGAGCCTTTTCTCTGTAGTGATTACCAATAGTCCGATAACCATTGTTATTACCGATAAAGAGGGGAATATTGAATTTGTCAACAATGCATTTTGCCGAATGACCGGTTACTCTTTTAAAGAAGTCGTAGGTCACAACCCGAGGATACTGAAATCCGGAGAACAGTCCGAGAGCTTCTATAAGGATCTCTGGGATACCATTACCAGTGGAAAGAACTGGCATGGTGAATTTCATAACAAGAAAAAAAACGGAGAGCTCTACTGGGAGTATACCATCATCATTCCGATCATCGATCCGACCTGGTCGATTACGCATTTTGTCAGTGTCAAGCAGGATATTTCCTTGCGCAAAAAGGAGAGTGAGGCACTTGCTGAAAGTGAACGTCGCTTTCAGGAGCTTGCTGATCTGCTGCCGCAGCCTGTTTTCGAAATGAACCTTCAGGGTATGATTACCTATACCAACCGCATAGGTTTGGGAGTATTTGGATATACAGAGGAGGATTTTCAAAACGGCGTACAAGCTTTGCTGCTTTTTGCTCCGGAAGAGCGTGAACGAGTCAAGCTCAACATGGAGCGCCGTTTGAAAAAAATCCCGTTTGACGATCATGAATATTTGGGGATTAGAAAAGATGGACGCACATTCCCGGTACTTGTCTATACAGCGCCGATTATCCGCGATGGCAAGCCTTTCGGCATCCGGGGTCTTGTGCTTGATATTACTGAGCGCAAGCAAATTGAGGACAAACTGCAACTGTTGAACCAGACACTTGAAGAGCGTATTGAGGAGAGGACAAAAAAGCTTGAAAAAACTCATCAGCAGATGATTTTGCATGAAAAACTTGCATCAATAGGCCTGCTTGCCGCAGGAATAGCCCATGAGCTGAACAATCCCATCAATTTTGTCAAGATCAATTTTACAACGCTCAATGATGCTGTCTCAGACTTTCAGAAGATGCTGACGGAGTACCGTGGTATTGTCAGAAAATTTGAGGAGGGAAGCTGCTCCGCCATGGAGCTGCAGAACATGCACCAGATGGAGAGGGAGTTGGCCATCGACACGCTTTTCAAGGATATCGCTGATATTTTTATTGAGTCTCAGCGGGGCTTTGAGAGAATAACGGCAATTATTTCAAGCATGAGGAACTTCTCCTTTCGCCACACTGATGATGAACGGGTTCTGTTTGACATTAATAACGGCATCCGCGATGCGCTTGTTCTTTCTCGTTACGAATACAATAATTATGCGGATATCGAAACGGTTCTGGAAGAGCTTCCTCCCATTGCCTGCAATCCCGAGCAGATCAATCAGGTTTTTCTCAACCTTATTGTCAACAGTTCCCATGCCATAGCATCCAGAGAGAGCAGGACACACGGTAAAATCACCATTCATACCTGGCTTGACAACGGTAGCGTTTACTGTTCAATTGCTGATGATGGTCCAGGTATTCCCGTCGAAATCAGAGACCGTATTTTTGATCCGTTTTTTACAACAAAAGATCCGGGAAAGGGAACCGTGCTTGGGTTAAGCATCTCTTACGACATTATTGTCAACAAGCATGGCGGGACGCTCTCTGTTGATTGCTCAACTGAACAAGGAACCGTTTTTACGCTTTCATTGCCGATAAAAACCAGTACTTCGGTACTCTGACGTTTTCAACTTTTTTTATGCACGCTTGATTCTGTTGAAGTCTTTGGTTATGGAGTGAAACATTTTGTTGGTTGCGTTCTGCATGATCATCGACATGCCAGCGTTGGTCATGGCATGAAGAATTTTTTCGGGGACGATCCGGAAGGCCGGGTAGAGAATAAAGCGGACATCAATTTTCAGATCAAATTGAACCCTGGTTTTGTTTTCCTTTATGGGATGGAGATGCATGTCGGCAAAGGCTTTTCCCTCAAAGAGATATTTGGCGGGGTCCTCAATTTTCGTGGTGATGGGGTAGTGCTGCCAGTGTATCTTTTTGCCTATGGTGTACAGCCTGATTGTCTCGTCGGAGAGCTCTTCAGGGTCGGTGCATGCAATGTGCTCCGGCAGCTCCACAAGGAGCTCCTCGCTCTGTTCGACAAAAAAAATAACATCGAAGGGGTTGTTCTGCGGATCGGTAACACGAAAAAGCCACTTGTAGACATTTGCTGTGTCGGTGAGTTCGACGCTGTGGCAAAAAGGGTTGAAACCCAATATTCTTTTCTGGTCAGAAAGATAGTCCGCCATTTGCTCAAACTCTCCGTGAAAGATCCAGTCGCCTCTGCTTACTCCAGTCGCATCCATTTCCATCTCCATTTCCATCTCCATCTGTGTGATTATCTATTCCTTGTGTTTTTCTGGCGGTGTGCCACATACAGCGCTGAACCCTGATCATAGAAAAAATATAGGGAGAATTTGTGACAAACTCTCTTTTTCAAATGGTCGGGCTCTTCGGGAGGGGGATTATACAAGTTCAGCCTGCAGCCGCTCGGCCTGGTCATGCATTTTGAGGGCATTGATAACATCCTGCAGGTCGCCTTGCAGAATCTGCGGAAGGGCGTGGCTGGTAAAGCCGATACGGTGGTCAGTTACGCGTGACTGCGGGTAGTTGTAGGTACGGATTTTTGCGCTTCGGTCTCCGGTGGTGACCATCGAACGGCGCAGATCGGCCCGTTGCTGCTGCTGCTCGGCGAGCTGAATGTCGTACAGTTTTGTGCGGAGCATCTGCATGGCCCGCTCCTTGTTCTGGAGCTGTGAGCGCTGCTCCTGACAGGCGGAGACTATGCCGGTCGGCATATGGGTGATTCTGACGGCGGTCTCTACCTTGTTGACGTTCTGCCCCCCTTTTCCGCCGCTTCGGTAGGTGTCGAATCGCAGATCTTCGCGGCGGATCTCGACATCGACCTCCTCGGCTTCCGGCAGTACCGCCACGCTTACGGCCGAGGTGTGGATACGGCCCTGCGTTTCGGTATCGGGGACGCGCTGTACCCGGTGAACGCCGCTTTCATATTTCATGGTGCCATAGACATCATGGCCGCTGACACCAAGGGTAATTTCGCGGAAGCCGCCCGGCACTGAACTTTCATTAAAGTGCAGCGTTTCGCACTGCCACCCCTGATGTTCAGCATATCGCTGGTACATTCTTGTCAGGTCGGCGGCAAAAAGCGCAGCCTCCTCTCCGCCGGTACCAGCCCGGATTTCGATAATGACGTTGCGTGAATCGGCGTCGTCTTTTGGCAGAAGCAGTATTTTGAGCTGCTGCTCAAGTTCGGGCAGCTTTTTTTGCAGCTCACTGATTTCCGCCTGTACAAGCTCTTTCATCTCCAGATCGGTCTCGTTTTTCAGTAACTGACGCGATTCGTCGAGTTCTGTTTTTGTCTCGGCGTAGAGGTCGTAGGCTTGAACAATCTCCTTGAGGTCACTGTACTCCTTGTTCAGTTTTCTGTATCGCGCCTGATCAGTTGCTGCTTTGGGGTCAGCGAGCAACTGCTCAAGATCAAGATGTTTCTCTTTTATGGATCGTAGTTTATCGAGCATTGATACGGGGCGTCAGCCTCAGAAGTTAAAAATATCGTTGAGAAGGATGTAGGCGAAAAGTGCCATAAGCAGTGCCATGCCGATCTGCTGGATACGCATCTTTATTGTAAAAGGGATTTCGCGGCGGATAAGGCCTTCAAGAGCATTCAGTACGAATTGTCCGCCGTCAAGAGCAGGAACCGGCAGGATATTGATGATCGCCAGTGAGATGGAAAGCATACCCAAAAAATAGAGAAAGCTGACCGGGCCCTGTTCGGCACTCTGGCTTGCAATTTTGGCAATCTTGATTGGTCCTCCGACCGACTTGCGGAAGTCCTCTTTGCCGGTGAAGATTTTTGCAAATCCCTGAACGGTCATGGAGCTCATCTTCCAGGTCTGGTTGATGCCGCTGACTATTGAACCTCCGAGATTGACTTTTTTTCGTTCTGTTGCAAGGGTCGTTTTCAGCGAGATGCCGATTTTTCCCGATGCGTTGGGGATAACGGTGGCGACAAATTTTTTCCCCTCGGAACGGAGGAGTTCAGGTGTTATGGTGCGGCCTCGAACAGGTTCAAGGTATTGCCAGGTAATGGTTATGGGTTTGGCGGCATGGGATGAGATGATGCCGACAACTTCTGTCCAGTCAGAGACGGTCTTGTCGTTGATTGCCGTAATGAGTCCGCCCGGTTGTATGCCTGCTTTGCGGGCGGGCATGTTTTCCAACGCTTCGTTGATGAGTGGTGCTACGATTGGTCGTATGCCGAAACCCTGTGTTTCGTTGATTTTCGACAGAATGTTGGCCGGAGCTGTCACGGTGATGCTTTTTCCATCGCGCAGGATGGTATAGTTGAGTGACGGGGCAATCATGAGTTCCGGATCAAGCGCCTCCTCCCAGCTTGCAACGGTTTTGCCATTTGCGAGTTGAAGCCGGTCGCCGGTTTTCATGCCCATGGCTTCAAAAAGCGATCCTTTTTCTACGAAGGCGGGTGTGTTGACACTGGTTCGAGCTTCTCCGAGTACAAAGGTTACGCCAATAAAGATCGCTGCCGCAAGAATCAGGTTCATGGAGACTCCGCCGGCAAGCACAATCAGGCGCTGCCAGACCGGTTTGGCCCTGAACTCCCATGGCTGTGGTTCAGAGTTCTGAAAGTTGGTGTCGAGGCTTTCGTCGACCATGCCGGCAATTTTAACATAGCCGCCAAGAGGAAAGAGGCCTATACCGTACTCGGTTTCGCCGATCTTCTTTTTCCAGAGTCGCTTTTCCCAAAAGTCGAATCCGATATAAAATTTGTCGACCCTCATGCCGAACAGTTTCGCTGTCAGAAAATGGCCAAGTTCATGTGCGGTGACAAGAATAAAGATTGCAACAATGAAAAAGAATATTGAGCTCAAAAAATCCATAATGTTCCTTTGTGTTCGGTAGAAAAATGAGGTTTATGCAATAAGTTTTTTTGCCGTGTCGCGAGCCCATTGGTCGGCCTGAAGGTAGTCGTCAAGTTCAACAGGCGTATATGCCTTGTGAGCCTGCATGGTTTTATCGACGATTTCGGCAATCTCGGTAAAACGGATCTTTTGGTCGAGGAAGGCGGCAACGGCAATCTCGTTCGCCGCATTGAGTACCGCCGGGTATGTTCTGCCAGCTTTCAGTGCGTCAAAGGCGAGGCGCAGTGCCGGGAAGCGCTCCATATCAGGCTCCTCAAATGTGAGCGTTCCGATTTTTGTCAGGTCAAGTTTCTGGATGCCGCTTTCGCACCGTTCCGGCCAGGAGAGGGCATAGGCAATTGGTGCGCGCATGTCGGGGGCACCAAGCTGAGCCATGACGCAGCCGTCGATATATTCGACCATGGAATGAATAATGCTCTGGGGATGCACTACAACGCCTATTTTTTCAGCAGGCATGGCAAAGAGCCAGTGGGCTTCGATTACTTCAAGCCCTTTGTTCATCATGGTGGCGGAGTCGATGGTGATTTTGGCTCCCATCGTCCACTGCGGGTGTTTCAGTGCCTGCTGAAGCCCTACCTGTTTGAGCTCTTCAGCAGAGGTGTTGCGGAACGGTCCACCTGATGCGGTAAGAATGATACGCACGACATCTTCTCTTCGGTGGCCCTGAAGTGACTGGAAGATTGCCGAGTGTTCGCTGTCAACCGGCAGAAGCTCGACCTTGTGTTTTTTTACCAGATCAGAGACAAGCTCTCCGGCAACGACAAGGGTCTCCTTGTTGGCAAGGGCGATGTGTTTTCCTGCCTTTATTGCGTTGACGGTCGGGATGAGGCCGGCGGCACCGACAATGGCTGACACAACCATATCAGCCTCTTCGACGGTGGCAACAGCTACGGTGCCTTCAATGCCATGGAGGATATCGGGTTTATAGTCACCGAGCAGCGCCCTCAGTTTGATGGCTGCATCGCCGTCCATGACGGATGCCGCAGTGGGCTGAAACTCCTTGATTTGCTGTGCAAGTGTGGCAACATCCTTGCCTGCGGCCAGGCCTGAGATGGAAAATTTCCCCGGGTGCTGCCTTACGACATCAAGGGTGCTGAGCCCGATTGAGCCGGTAGAGCCGAGGATGGACAGTGATCTCATAAGCGTGACAAAAAAAGGTTACCCTGTTTGCGTGTGAATGATTGGCCTGAATTTATACTTTTTCGAGTATGCATACAAATTCGCGATCTTGACGGCTCTGTTGGTATAGTTTTTTCTTTTTGTATTCCAGGGAAATTGTGTTATAATTGTGGCCAATTGAATCGGGTTCCTAGCTCAGTTGGTTAGAGCGGCTGGTTTACACCCAGTAGGTCGGGGGTTCGAATCCCTCGGGACCCACAGTCCAGATTACTCTCAAACAAAAAGGCAGGGACTCCCTGCCTTTTTTGCGTATTCCCTTTTGTTCAGTTTCTCACCTCTCTGAGTCTTGCAACGGCCCTCTCAAGCTCTGCCTGTTCCTGCTGGCTGAGCTGATCACTGTTGTTCTGAGAGATCACTTGCGGTTCATTTTCCGCAGAATCCTCCTCTTCAGGTTGAACAGGAAAGAGCCCTTCAGCGCGTTTTCCAAGAATCTCCTCAATCTGCGAGTACTGAAGCATCTCTTTCAAGAGCAACTCGCTGGCAAGTTTTTCCAGCTTTTCGCGGTGCAGTGTGAGGAGATTTATCACGTGGAGGCGAGAATCTTCAACGATAGCCATAACCTCCCGGTCGATAAGTCGGGCAGTCTCTTCACTGTACTTTTTGTCGATACCAGGGCTGCCGTAATAGGGATTATTACTCTCGAAGAAGGAGAGGTTGCCGAGTTTTTCGCTCATGCCGTAGACCATGACCATGTTGTAGGCAATGCTGGTCACCTTCTCAAGATCATTCTGTGCACCGGTTGAGATTTCATTAAAAATGATCTGCTCGGCGATACGCCCGCCAAGAAGTCCGCAGATACGGGCAAGGAGCTCGGTTTTTGTCATGAGATAGCGATCTTCGAGCGGTATGTTCATGGTATATCCGAGCGCGCTCATTCCTCTTGGCACGATGGAGATTTTCTGGACAGGGTCGTTTTCAGGCATCATCCAGCTCACAATGGCATGGCCAGCCTCATGATAGGCGACAATCTGCTTTTCACGAGGATTGATGACCTTGTTCTTTTTTTCAAGTCCTGCAATACAGCGCTCAATGGCATCTTCAAAGTCTTTCATTTCGATGCTCAGCTTGTTGCGGCGCGAGGCAAGCAGGGCCGCTTCGTTGGCTGTATTGGCAATTTCTGCACCTGCAAATCCAGGGGTCTGTGAGGCAAGGGTTTTCAGGTTGACATCTTCCGACAGGGAGAGTGCCTTGGTGTGTACCTTGAAAATGTCGATGCGTCCTTTCAGGTCGGGTTTGTCAACCATGATCTGGCGGTCAAAACGGCCCGGCCGGAGCAGGGCTGAATCAAGCACGTCGGGTCGGTTGGTGGCCGCCATAAGAATGACCCCCTTGTCGGTTGCGAATCCATCCATTTCGACAAGCAACTGGTTGAGGGTGTTTTCACGCTCGTCATTGGCGCCCATCATGGCACCCTTTCCCCTGCTGCGGCCAACAGCATCAATTTCATCAATAAAGATGATACAGGGTGCTTTTTCCTTGGCCTGTTTGAACAGGTCTCGGACCCTTGCAGCTCCCACGCCGACAAACATCTCCACAAAGTCCGAACCGCTGATGCTGAAAAACGGCACATCAGCTTCTCCGGCAACTGCTTTTGCGAGAAGGGTTTTACCGGTACCCGGAGGACCGACCAGCAGCACTCCTTTTGGCAGTTTGCCTCCGAGCGTTGTATATTTTTTTGGATCCTTAAGAAAATCGACGACCTCCATAACCTCAGCCTTTGCCTCGTCGAGGCCAGCAACATCCTTGAAGGTGATGCGGGTATGTTCATCAAGGTTCTCATAGAGTGCGGCCTTGTTCTTTCCGATATTCATGAACTGCGAGCCCGGTCCGCCCATTCGCCGGAAGACAAAGAAGTAGATGCCGATAAGCAGGGCAAAAGGGAGTATCCACTGAATCAGTTCACTGATCCAGGTGTTGCTCGCCATGCCCTGATATTTTATCCCTTTGCTCTCCAGCAGTTCGATAAGCGTGTCGTCGCGCACAGGATTGACTACAATTTCATCCTGTTTTGATGTCGACTGTGGCAGGAGGTTGCCAGGGCCCTCCTTCTGCTGTTCCTTTACGGTTGCGATGTTTTGAGCGCCCGGCTTGAGCTTGATGTATATTTTTTCCGGAGCTATTTTGACTGATTCAATTTTGTTTTCGGCAATATATTTGCGGAAGTCGCTGTACGCAATCTCCCGTGTTGAGCCTGACCAGAAAAAGGCAAGCTGCACTCCTATGAGCAGAACAATGACGACCACATAATACATGATCGAAAATTTCGGTCGTGGTATGTTGTTTTCCGGTTCGTTTTTATAGGGATTTGAAGGTTTCATCGGTTTCTTTGCCATCAATCAACAATCATGGTTATAAATTACAAGACTTCGGTACGCTGTTTACTGCATGCCGACTTTCAAGAGTCGCCAATTTACGGGATTCTTCCATTTAATGAAGCATCCCGGAAGAAAACATATTATATATTGCCAAGATGTGAAATGAATTTTAGTTGCTATAAGTTTCAGCAGGGTCGAGGGAGTCATGCTCAGTGGATGTATTGACCTCTTCTGCTCTTTTGAACGGCACTTGTGCGGAAAAGCTTTTTTTATAAAACGATGCAGAGGCGGGGAGTTGTTTTATGAGTTTTGTTCGAAATAAGGCAAACAGCAGGATATCAGCATTGAAATCGCTTTTGTGCGTTGGACTTGACAGTGATCCCGAGAAGATTCCGGACGTATTTTCAGAGTACCAGAATCCGGTTGTCGAGTTTAATCGCGCAGTTATCCGGGCGACGTCGGATGTTGCGGTCGCCTATAAGCTGAATACCGCTTTTTATGAGGCAAGGGGCATTGCCGGGTTTCACGATATGGAAAAAACACTCGGTTCTATTCCTGATGCCTGCATGACGATTGCTGATGCCAAGCGGGCGGATATTGGCAATACCAGCAAAATGTATGCCCAGGCTTTTTTTGATCACTGGTCGTTTGATGCCCTTACGATTGCTCCGTATATGGGGTTTGACTCCCTTGAGCCTTTTTTTGCCTATAAGGAGAAACTGCTTTTTGTGCTTTGCCTGACGTCGAATGAGGGGTCGGTGGATTTTGAGGAGCAGGTGATGCAGAACGGTACTCCGCTTTATCGCTCAGTGCTCGGAAAGGTTGCTTCATGGAGCAGCAATGGCAATGGCGGCGTTGTTGTTGGTGCTACCAAAAGCGGTTTGCTGGCAGATATTCGCGGCTCAGCGCCGGAGCTTTTTATGCTTATTCCCGGGGTTGGTGCTCAGGGGGGATCGCTTGAAGATGCGGTTCATTATGGTGTTGACTCCAACCGCCAGAGTGCGTTGATCAATGTCAGCCGCACTCTGATCTATCCCGCAGCACCTGATGCGGGATCATTTTCATCTATCGATGATTATGAACGGGCTGTAGCTGTTGAGGCATTGAAAATTCATGACGGAATGATGCGTGTTTTATAACAGGATTGTATTTTTAGCTCGATAAATAATTTTGTCATTCGGCGAGGTGCCTGGTGAGCCTGCGTGGTCGCGGTGTGCTTTCTGGTGGCGGTTAACAATAAGGTAGATACATTATGTGTGGAATTGTTGGTTATATCGGGTGGCAGGAAGCGTCACCGTTGCTGCTGAAGGGGCTGAAGCGGCTTGAGTACCGGGGTTATGATTCGGCAGGGATTGCCTTGCTCAACGGCAGCACTCTTTCGGTCATGAAGCAGAAAGGGAGTGTCAGCGGCCTTGAAACGGATACGGCTGCGCTCAGAGCGTCAATGCATGCTGCTACGGCAGGTATCGGTCATACCCGCTGGGCTACCCATGGTGAACCAAGTGATCGCAATGCTCATCCTCATGTAAATGCTGCCGGGGATATCGCAATCATTCATAATGGTATCATTGAAAACTATTCAGCCCTGAAGCAGGAGCTGATCTCTGACGGCTACCAGTTTTTGAGTGAAACGGATTCCGAGGTGCTGGTCCATCTGATTGACTGGATATGGCAGCAAGACAAGTCGCTTGATCTGGAATCGGCTACCCGGAGCGCCCTTTGTCATGTTGAGGGTGCCTATGGACTTTGTGTGATCTCTTCACGTGAGCCGGACAAGATTGTTGTTGCACGCAAAGGGAGCCCGTTGGTGATCGGTATCGGCGAAGGGGAGTTCTTCATTGCCTCGGATGCAGCGCCTATTGTTGAGCACACCAAAAAGGTGGTTTATCTTGCGGACGGGGAGCTTGCCGTGGTGAAACGTGGAGGCTATTATGTTAAATCAATTGAGAATATCGAACAGGACAAGATTGTCACTGAACTTGATTTTTCACTTGAAAAAATAGAGAAAGGTGGTTTTGAACACTTCATGCTCAAGGAGATATTTGAGCAGCCGGAGGTCATGCGAGATGTCATGCGTGGGCGTGTACGACTTGATGAAGGTCGGGTAATTCTCGGCGGGATAGCTGATCATCTCGATCGCCTGAAGCAGGCAAAACGCATTGTGATCTGCGCCTGTGGTACAAGCTGGCATGCCGCTCTGCTTGGCGAATATCTTATTGAGGAGTTTGCCCGCATTCCTGTCGAGGTTGATTATGCTTCGGAGTTCAGGTATCGTAACCCTATTGTCGGTGTCGATGATGTGGTCATTGTGATTTCCCAGTCTGGTGAAACCGCCGATACCCTGGCGGCGCTTCGTACGGCGAAGGAAAAGGGTGCTCTGGTCATGGGTATCTGTAACGTTGTCGGTTCCACAATAGCCCGAGAAACCGCTTGTGGCATGTACACCCATGCCGGCCCTGAAATCGGCGTTGCTTCAACCAAAGCGTTTACTGCCCAGGTGATCATGCTCTATATGCTGGCCTTGTCGCTCAGCAAGGACAGAACACTCTCTCAAAATGAGATTGCCCTGCATCTCAGGGAACTTTCAGAGATTCCTGAAAAAGCCGCACGGATTTTTCAGCTTGACAGTCAGATCAAATTGATAGCGGAGCGTTTCAAGGATGCAAAAAATGCTCTCTATCTCGGACGTGGTTTCAACTTTCCCGTCGCGCTTGAAGGTGCGCTGAAACTCAAGGAGATCTCCTATATCCATGCAGAAGGCTATCCGGCAGCCGAAATGAAGCATGGTCCGATTGCTTTGATCGACGAGGATATGCCTGTTATTTTTATTGCTACCCGTGACAGTACCTATTCCAAGATTCTCAGCAATATCGAAGAGGTGCGAAGCCGTAAGGGGCGGGTTATTGCCATTGCAAGTGAGGGGGATACGGAGGTCAGTCGTCTGGCCGAAGAGGTCATTTATATCCCGCAGGCTTCCGGGCCGATTACGCCTCTCCTTGCGGTCATTCCCCTGCAGCTCCTCGCTTATCATATTGCTACACTCCGGGGTTGCAATGTTGATCGTCCGCGAAACCTCGCAAAATCGGTGACCGTAGAATAGCAAGGGGATGCAGGCTAATAGCTCCTGGGAATTATTATGTTCCGTCATTCGTTAGTGAACCCGAATCTCTTTTTGCGGTAATATTTCTCTTCACTGAAACGTTATGGACTATATGCGAGGCCATGTTCTTGTTACCGGAGCTACTGGCGTCATCGGTGCTCAGCTTGCGTTAAGGCTTATTGAACGGGGAGAAAAGGTTGTTCTTCTTGTTCGTTCGCCTGAAGCGGCAGCTTATAAAGTTCCCGGAGCTGCTGGTTATATTCAATGGGATTCGGAGATGGAAGAGGGTGAGTGGTGCGGTTTTGTCAACGGGTCGAAGGCTGTGATTCATCTTGCAGGAAAACCTTTGCTTGAAAGCCGCTGGAACGAGGCTCATAAGGCGGAGTGCTATGATTCGAGAATTCTTGGAACCCGCCATATTGTTTCTGCGATCGCCAGTGCGGCAGAGAAGCCGGAGGTATTCATTTCCTCTTCGGCAATCGGTTATTACGGATCCTTTGAGCGCTGTGATGATACTCCTGAACTGGCCGAGTCGGGCAAAGAGGGAAGTGATTTTCTCGCAAAGATCTGTTTCGATTGGGAAAAGGAGGCTCTTGTGGCCGAAAAGTGTGGTGTGCGCCTTGTCTTGTTGAGGACGGGTATTGTGTTATCGACAAGAGGCGGGATGCTCCAGAAAATGCTGACACCCTTTAATTTCTTTCTTGGCGGACCGATTGGTTCAGGTCTTCAGTGCATCTCCTGGATTCATGTCGATGACGAGATCGCCTGCATTATCGAAGCGCTCGATAATCCTGCCTATCGCGGCCCAATCAATCTGGTCAGTCCGCAACCTGTTTCCATGAAAGAGTTTGCCCGCACGCTTGGAGTGGCTCTTGGCCGACCATCCTTGCTGCCAGTGCCAAAGCTTGCTGTCCAGCTCCTTCTCGGCGAAGGCGGAGAGTATGCTGTGAAGGGTCAGCGAGTAAACCCTGTTTTTCTGCAAAAGCAGGATTTCGCATTCAGCTATCCGAAGCTATCCGATGCTCTTGAAGAGCTGATTGCCAACAGGAAATAAACTGTTTTATAAAATATTTAAACGGAGTAAGCAATGGGTACAAGAGGGCGTGAAATTGTTGGAGAGCATCTTCCCCGTGTTCTTGAATTGCTCAACAAGGCTTTTGCAGATGAATGGCTTGCCTATTACCAGTACTGGCTTGGAGCAAAGGTGGTTCAGGGGCCTATGAAAGATGCGGTTATTGCAGAACTTCTGCAGCATGCCGCCGATGAACTCCGTCATGCTGATATGGTAACGGCAAGGATCATTCAGCTTGGCGGCACACCGGTAACCTCTCCCCTCGAATGGTTCACCTTGTCGAACTGCGGTTATGCAGCTCCCGATGATCCCTTTGTAAAAAAAATACTTGAGCAGAATATTGCAGGCGAACAGTGCGCTATCAACGTCTATAACAGCATCATTTCAGAGATCGGTTTCAAGGATCCGGTTACCTACAATCTTGCTGTTCAGATTCTTCAGGATGAGGTGCAGCATGAGGAGGATCTGCAGGCCCTTTTCGAGGATCTCGGCGTTTTTCTTGTCAGATCATAGCCGGTTCAGTATTCCGGAAGCTATAAAAAGCCGGTCAGCGTGCACGTGCTGACTGGCTTTTTGTGCGTCAAGCCATCCAAAACGCTACAGATGCGTAACAAAAAACGACCGGATTTTGGTTTTAGTTAAAAAAATAACTACATAGATGTCGTTACTATTAATTATTAAGGTTTTCTCAAATTCATCTGATCTTGTTATGAGGAAAAGAGTTTTAACGGCATCGCTGTTTCTGTTGGCAGCAATGTTATTTCAGGGGACAGCTCATGCCGCTGAAACGGTGGTTACCGATACCGGTACAACCTCGTGGATGCTGACCTCTACGGCACTGGTTCTGCTTATGATTCCTGGACTTGCGATGTTTTATGGCGGTCTTGTCCGAACAAAGAATGTGGTTGGTACCATGATGCACAGTTTTGCTGCCATGGTGATTATCGGTGTGCTTTGGCCGCTGGTTGGTTATGCGCTGAGTTTCGGGCCAAGTATTCTTGGCGGTTTTGTCGGGTGGGACAGCAGGTACTTTATGCTGCAGGGTATTGATGAAGCCATTATGCCTACGCATATTCCTGAATATGTGTTTGCCATGTTCCAGGGTAAATTTGCCATCATTACTCCGGCGCTTATTGCCGGCGCTTTTGCTGAACGGGTCAATTTTAAAGGGTATGCCCTCTTCATTGCCCTCTGGAGTATTTTGGTTTACAGTCCGATCTGTCATTGGGTATGGGCGGCTGACGGCTTCCTTTTCAATCTTGGGGCGATGGGTGCAATTGATTTTGCCGGGGGCACTGTTGTTCATATTTCTTCAGGTGTTACAGCCCTTGTTGCAGCGCTTTATCTTGGCAAAAGGCGTGGTTATCCAAACAATGTCATGCAGCCGAATAACCTGGTGATGACCCTTATCGGTGCAGGTCTTTTGTGGGTTGGATGGTTCGGCTTCAATGCCGGGAGCGCCATTGCCAGCAATCTTGCAACTGCCAGAGCGCTTACCGTCACACAGGTCGCCGCCGCTGCGGGGGCGTTTACCTGGATGATTATTGAAATAATCCAGCATGGCAAGGCAACCGGTCTTGGTGTTGCATCGGGAATTCTTGCCGGTCTTGTTGCCATCACTCCGGCGGCTGGCGTTGTTCAGCCCTCAGGCGCGTTTGCTCTCGGCGCCCTGGCAGCAGTTTTTTGCTACAGTGCAATTCTTATCAAGAGCAAGCTTGGTTATGATGACAGTCTTGATGCTTTTGGTGTTCATGGCGTGGGCGGTATTGTCGGCGCTCTTTCCCTGGTGTTTTTCATTCGTCCGGCATGGATGGCTGAAGCTGCCACAAAAGTCGGGGGGAGCTGGACACTCTGGCAGCAGTTTGGGGTTCAAGCTACGGCGGTAGGAGTTACCATTGTTTATGCCGCTGTTGTCTCGTTTATTTTGCTTGTTCTGGTTGAAAAAACCATTGGTCTGCGTATCAACGAAGATGAAGAGATGTCCGGTCTCGATCACAGCATGCATGGTGAGCATGGATATGGTCTTATCAACCTTAACTAACACGTCGCAATGAAACTGATAACCGCAATCATTCAGCCTGACAGGCTCGATCATGTTCGTGAGGCATTGATCCAGGCCGATATAACAAGAATTACCGTCAGCCGAGTAACTGGTCATGGCCGACAGGAGGATATCGAAATTTACAGAGGCCAGAAAATAGCGCCCAACCTGATTCCGAAAATCAGGCTCGATATTGCCGTCAATAATGAGTTTGTTGATATTACGGTCGATACCATCATTGATGCTGCCAGCCATGGCGATGGCGAAATCGGTGACGGGAAGATTTTTATTACCGCGCTTGAAGAGTGTATCCGCATAAGGACAAAAGAGCGTGGCGGAAAGGCGATATAACAAACCCTCCATTTTATCGAAAAGGGCAGTCCCGCTTTTGCCGTGACTG
Organism: uncultured Chlorobiaceae bacterium; assembly: GCA_903882665.1. Classification (GTDB taxonomy): domain Bacteria; phylum Bacteroidota; class Chlorobiia; order Chlorobiales; family Chlorobiaceae; genus Chlorobium. Next base: position 55,728 of record CAIRXW010000035.1, read on the forward strand.
CCCTTGCTGCGTTATATCGCTGCGGCAGTGGGTGGCAGCTCCCGCCACCCGGGATAATAGGTGTTCAGCCAGGCGGTGGCATTGATATCCCCAAGCCTTGCGGCCTCGCGGAAGTCCTCCATACGGCCGAAAAGATCGCCAGTTTTGCTTTTAGCGATGCCTCGATGAAAAAACGCTACGGCCATTTTTTTGTCAAGTTCTATGGCTTGTGAAAAATCGGGAATAGCTCCAGCAAAATCTCCAGTCATGTTTTTAACGATGCCCCGGTTATAGTAGCCGATACTCTTGAAAGAGGGCGCGCCGAACATTATGACCATTGAAAAGTCGTTGATGGCTTGAGCATATTTTTTCAACTGCTGCTGTGCGATTCCCCGCATCTGGTAAGCCATGGCAAATGCAGGATCGATCTCAATGGCGTTTGAATACAATTTTACTGCGCTTGCAAGGTCACCCCTAAGGTGTCGTTCAAATCCCTGGTTAAACGAGCTGTTGGCTGATTCCGCCAGGGCTACGCGGCCTGCAAGCAGAAGAAATGCGGTGATAACGGTGATATAATAAATCCTTCTCATGTATGATACTCTGCCAGGGTCAAAAGATAAAATAGATACACAGCCTCCTCATTCGACCGACTAAATACTAATAGTTTTCGAGACTTTGAAGTTCCTTTTTATTTGCGTTGTGCCGTGATGGTATGTCTCCCCTTTATTTGCATCTTTTCGTATGCTTTTTCTATCTTGTTTCTGTCTCTTTTGTCAACTCAGCTCCCCGGTAATGTTCAGGATCAGCCTCGAAGAATTTGAAGGGCCGCTTGATTTGCTCCTTTTTTTTATCAGGCGCGACGAACTTGATATTTATAATATCCCCATTTCGAAAATTACCTCCGATTTTATCGGTTATCTTCGGGATGCGGGAAACCTGAACCTTGAAATTGCTTCGGAATTTATCTATATGGCCTCCATGCTGATGAGCATCAAGGCAAAAATGCTGCTTCCGCATACCGCAGAGGAGGGAGCTGAAACCGATGAGTTCGATCCGAGAAGTGAGCTTGTTGAGCGCCTGCTTGAGTACAAGCGGATCAAGGAGGCCGCCGAGGCCCTCAATAAGCTTGCCATCGAGCGCGAAAAGCTCTTTCCTCGAGGCTTTTTTGAGAAGTTGGAGCCGGAGGTTATTGACGAACTGGATGAGCCCGCCAAGCGACCAACGCTCTATCATCTTATGCTGGCCTATAAATCTGTACTGGAACACATGCCCCCTCCTCCCATGACGCGCAATGTTATGGATGCGCCGGTTACGGTGGAAGAGCAGACCGTCCTGATTTTATCGAAACTTCAGAACCGGATGCAGGTTTCCTTTGTATCTGTACTTGAGGGAGTTACTGAACGAATCATTCTTGTTGTGACCTTCCTTGCCGTGCTTGAGCTTTGTAAAAACGGCAAAATTGTTGTGCTGGTAAAGGATGGTCATGACGATTTCTGGATAGCCCGGAGAGTCGGGTACTGTCCCTGATCCTGATCCTGATCCTGATCCTTAACCTTAACCTTTAATTATTGCGTCCCATGCCGGAAATTATACCATTCAGGGGGATTCTGTACAGTCCCGAATTGCTGAAAAATGCGTCAGATCTGATTTGCCCCCCTTACGATGTCATCTCTTCGGAGTTTCAGCAGCAACTCTACGGCAGCTCACCCTTCAACGCAATACGCCTTGAGCTTCCACTGGAGGCCGATCCCTATAGCGCGGCAGCAGAACGTCTCGGCGAGTGGCTGCAGACGGGCGAACTTTTGGCCGATCCCGTTCCTGCCATCTACCCCTATTTTCAGTCCTTCGAGGATACCGACGGAGTTTCGCATACCCGGTGCGGATTTTTTGCCGCCATGCGTCTGCACGATTTTGCGGAAAAAAAGGTACTGCCCCACGAAAAAACCCTTTCAGGCCCAAAAGCTGATCGCCTGAACCTCTTCAGAAAAACCAAAACCAACATTAGCGGCATTTTTGGTCTTTATGCCGATGAAACAAAAGTGGCTGATCGCCTGATGAAAGCTTTTGCCGGGAGCCATGAGCCAATTGTTGATGCCCTCTTTCAGGGTGTGAGCAACCGGATGTGGAGGATAACGGATCCTGAACTTGTCGGGCAGTTCCAGCACTCATTGCTCGATCGGGCCGTTTATATCGCCGATGGCCATCACCGTTATGATACCGGTGTCAACTATCGCCACGAGCGTGCAGCGGCGAACCCCGCCCATACCGGCAATGAGCCCTACAACTTTATTTTGACCTATCTGGCCAACATTCATGACGAAGGGCTGCTTATTTTTCCGATTCACCGCCTCGTGCACAGTCTGGAAGGATTTGATGCCGCTTCGTTGAAGTCACGGCTTGAAGAGTTTTTTACTGTTACGGAGTTGCCAGGCAGGGCTGGCCTCAAGGCATTTCTTTGTGGCGAAGCCTCAAACTATGCATACGGAGTGGTTGCCCCGGGCATGATTCTTGGCATAAGCCTGAAAATCGATCCAAAACCCCTCCTTGACGCTGCCCGTCCGGAGGCCCTGCAGCGTCTTGGTCTGGTGCTTCTGCACGATCTGGTGCTGGCCAGGCTGCTTTGTATTTCACAGGAGGCTATGGCCAAGCAGAGTAATCTGCTCTACGTTCATGATGATCGTGAAGTTTTTGAGGCGGTCGATTCCGGAAAGGTGCAGGTTGGATTTGTGGTCAAGCCGACGACTGTTGAGCAGGTGCTCGCCGTATCGGAGACCGGAGAGGTGATGCCGCAGAAATCGACCTTCTTCTACCCGAAGCTGATGACTGGCATGCTCTTTAACCCGCTTGACTGAGCCCATAATGACCGAAGAGTTTATCTCCCTCTCCGCAGAAGAGACCGGCGAGTATGCCCGCCGGTTTGCCGTGACCCTTCAGCCTGGCGACATGGTCTCGCTTTGCGGTGAGCTCGGTGCAGGCAAGACCGAATTCATGCGTGGGATTACCGAGTTTTTGAACTGCGACGACCAGCTCTCCAGCCCCACCTTTCCCCTCTTGAATATCTATGAGGGGTCGCTGGATGGCAAGCCGGTCACGGTTCACCATTTCGACCTCTACCGAATCAACTCGCTCCAGGAGCTTGAGGGGATCGGTTTTGACGAGTATCTCTCCATCGGCGATTTTTCCTTTGTGGAGTGGGCTGACCGTTTTCCGGAATATGCTCTCCTCTATACGGTAACGATCACTCTTGAATATGCAGGGAGCGAGAGCCGCAGAATTGTTATCAAACGCAAAACCTCATGAATATTCTTGCCATAGAGTGCACCCATGCTGCACTGAGCGTCGCGGTCATGCATGCCAGTGTTGCTGCCGAAGTCAAGAGCACTGACTGGAAAAAGGCCGCAGAATCGCTTGTTCCGCTGATCGAAGAGGTGATGGCCGAAAGTGCTCTCGACCTCAAGCTGCTCGACTGCATTGCTATTTCATCCGGTCCCGGCTCCTTTACCGCCCTGCGCATCGGCATGGCGGTTGCCAAAGGAGTTGCCTGCGGCCTCGGCATTCCGCTTGTGCCGGTACCCACCATGCCAGCCATGGCTGCATCGCTGCAGGCTGAAGCCGGCTCGGTCATCGCGGTTATTCCATCTCGCAAGGGTGAATATTATTATGCAGCTTATCTTTCTGGGGAGCTCTCTTCAGGTGTCTGGCATGATGAGGTCAAGAGAGGCTCTGCGGCTGATGTTGTTGCTGCGGCTTCTGCTTCCTCAGGGAACGGAGGATCTGTTGTTGTCGGACGCGGGCTCAATGAGTTTATCCCGTTGCTGGCCGGTTCCGGTGCGGAGTATCGGGAAGCGGATCATTTTTCCGCCAGTGCTCTTTTCATGGCTGCCGAAAGGCTTTTTGCCGGGGCGGATGCCGCAGAGTTGAACGGGGTTGCGCCCGATTACCGGCAGATTTTTACTCCCAATGGAGGGTGAGTTGCTGTATGGAAGCGTTTCTTTCTGCTTATATTCCCTGTGATCTAATGATTAAAGGTATTTGACCGTTTTTTCTCTCCGGAACATTGTTAAAAACCGTAATCAACTATAATGAAAGAAAACAACCATCTGCTTTTTCCTCATTAAGTAGTTCTATCTTAAATCATTTAACCGAGAGAGGAACTCATCGTGGGGAACCATGACCGAACTGTCACAATTGCTGTAGTTAATGATGATGTTACATCCGTTGACGCGGATGTGCTTGTTTTGAAATATGCACAAGCGCATTATGGGCTTGATCTTGTTGTTTCCAAAAAATTAATCCGATTGGGAGTAGATGAACAACAGTTATAGCCTAAACCTGGAACCTCAAGTTTTTTTCATTCTTGAGGTGGTATACGTCCTAAGAACGTTTTAGTTGTTGGTGTAACTACTCTTTATGAATTCAATTATAAGGATATTCGGATATTTGCCAGGACAGCATTGGAGGCATTGTCTGATTATGAGAAAAATGCCAAAGCTGAGCATGTTTGTTTGACGCTGCATGGCGCCGAATATGGTTTGGATGAAATTGAGGCATTCGAGTCAGAGATCGCTGGATTGATTGATGGAATCACTCAAGGGCTTATTCCAAAGAGCATTAAGAGAATATCTATTGTTGAATTGGATGACAGGCGTGCCACTCGCTTGAAAAAAGTGCTGAGAGATCTGATTCCACAAGGTTATGTTGAGTCGAACCTAAACAAGTATTTACGGACATCTGAAGAATCTGTTTCCGAAAAGTTTCGATCTGTCGGATATTCGTCTGCTGAAAAGCCACATCTATTTGTTGCAATGCCGTTTAGTATTGAAATGGAAGATGTTTATGAATATGGCATACAAAATGCGGCAAGAAAGACTGGCTTTCTCTGCGAAAGGGCTGACTTATCCGCCTTCACAGGAGATGTTATGGATTGGGTCAGAAAGCGCATACGAAGTACCTCATTGTTGATTGCAGAGTTAACGGGTGCGAATGCAAATGTTTATTTGGAGGTGGGATACGCATGGGGTGTCGGAGTCAAGACTGTTTTGCTTGTGCAGGAGTCAGACCAGTTGAAATTCGATGTTAGGGGTCAGAGGTGCATAGTATATACCAGAATAAAAGACCTCGAAGAAAAGCTTTACAAAGAATTGGTTGTGTTAAAAGATAATATCTAACAATGAACTTGAGTGTTATGTGGTTATTTTAATGTGCTTTGTCTAACATTTTTACTCTCGCTCATGGGCCTCAGAAGCCTTAAATGCGGAAGATACCCTACATCATCCTACCCGTTCTTCTGTAGGGTGTTCTGAAAACTGATACCATGGTCAGCATATAAGCTTACAATCCTCTTTCGATTGTCAGTCTATATGCTGACTGCCGTGGACAAAAAGTCATTACGGATATAGTAGTCCCAAAAATACATTTTGATGAGTCCTCTGTTAATTTGTATGTTATTGAAATACGTTGAAATACAAATTTATGACAGGTGAACGGATGTTATCAGCAGCAAAGCAAAAAGACCCACGAGGTCAGGTCAGCTTCAAAATTGCCCCTAAGTACCAAAAACAGAATTGAGCAACTGGCTGTGGCAGCGAGAAGGACAAAAACATTTGTGATCGAAGAGGCGATCAACCATTACCTTGCCCTTAATGAGTGGCAGATCGAGAGCATTCAGGATGGTCTTCGTGACCTTGCGGAAGGAAATGTTATGTCACAGGAAAGCATGATCGAACTCTGGGAGAGAAAAATTGCGGGTACAGTGGACTGAAAAGGCAAAAATCCGCCTTGAAGAAATAGAAGCATACATTGCCCATGAAAGCCCAGTGGCTGCCAGGAAGATCATGCTCATGATTATCAAAAAAACTGCCACTCAGCTTTCAAAATACCCTGACAGTTGAAAACCTGGTCGACTGACGGGTACACGCGAACTCTTTTTTTCCGATAGTCCATATCTTGTTGTTTATAAGGTTCATCTCGATATCGTGACGATTTTAACGATTTTCCATATGGCTCAGAATTTTCCGAAAAGAACCCGGGCCTGACCAAAATATCCCGCCTTTTCATCCATTTCCGTTCGTCAATACAGAAACGATCAGTATTGATGACAACACCCGGCAAGCATCACCTCACGACACTGAAGCACTGCGATCGAATATTCGATGTTGGATCATCCGTCTGGCGAATTCAGGTTGCTGCTTCGATATCCACCCGGCTGATGCCGGGATTACTCCCCGGCTTTTTTTGCGGTCAGTGAGCTGGCTTTTTTGTATGTTGAAATGTTACCATTATTGCCATATTGTAGCTGTTTTGTTGCCTGTTGGCGGTAAGTTGTTGTGAAATATAGTTCATTTATGAAGGATGGAGGTTTATGAGTAGCTTGAAAGAGGACGAGATGGTGAGTGCCACCCAGGCAAAAGAGGTGGCGGTGGGTGAGTTGCTTGCGAGAAGGGCGGCGGAGCTGGCGCTGGAGAAGAAGTGTGAAGAGGTCAAGATTCTTGATCTTCGTGGGCTGACATCGGTTACGGATTATTTTGTGATTGTGACCGCTGACTCTGATCGTAAGGCAAAGGCTGCGGCGGAGCATATTATTGATGAACTCAAGGTGGATGGTGAGCGTCCGATGCATGTTGAAGGGATGGATTCCATGCACTGGATTCTGCTCGACTATATTGATGTTGTTGTCCATGTTTTTATGCCGGATGAACGCAGTTTTTATGACCTTGAATCGCTCTGGTCGGAGGCGCCGGTAATCACGCTGAGCTGATATTCTTGCCGCTTTTGCGCAGTTTCCTCTTGTTCTTGAGGCTGCGTCGTTAAGAATTCATACGGATTTTTATACATTGTGCCGTTGAGTTATTTATATCAATTATCACCCAGGATTTATCTATGCAGCGCGAAAGAATAGTCCCGATCAGTATTGAAGAAGAAATGCGGGGTTCTTATCTCGATTATTCGATGTCGGTCATTGTCAGTCGTGCGTTGCCTGACGTGCGGGACGGTTTGAAGCCGGTTCACCGCAGGGTTCTTTTCGGTATGCATGAACTTGGTCTGCAGGCAGGCAAGCCCCATAAAAAGTCTGCCCGTGTTGTCGGTGAAGTGCTTGGCAAGTTTCATCCCCATGGCGATACAGCGGTCTATGACAGTCTGGTGCGCCTGGTGCAGGAGTTTTCGATGCGCTATCCCCTTATTGACGGTCAGGGTAACTTTGGCTCGGTTGATGGCGATTCTCCGGCGGCTATGCGATACACTGAAGTGCGCATGAAGAGTATTGCCGGTGAGATGCTGAAGGATCTCGACAAAGGCACCGTCGATTTCTCCCTTAATTTTGATGACTCCCTTGAGGAGCCGACCGTTCTGCCTTCGGCGATTCCCAACCTCCTTGCGAATGGTTCGTCAGGGATTGCTGTCGGTATGGCAACCAATATTCCGCCCCAGAATCTCCGTGAGATTGTTGATGGCATGATAGCCCTGATCGCCAATCCGGAGCTGGAAGTGGCCGATCTCATGAAATTTGTTATCGCACCGGATTTTCCAACCGGTGGTATTATTTACGGATACGAGGGTGTCCGTTCCGCGTATCTGACCGGCAGGGGCAAGGTGGTGATTCGTGCGCGGGCCATTGTGGAGATTACCCCGAAAAACAGCAGGGAGTCCATTGTGGTCACGGAACTTCCCTATCAGGTGAACAAGGTGCGGCTGATCGAGAAAATCGTTGAGCTGGTGCACGATAAAAAGCTTGAAGGGATTGCCGATATTCGCGACGAGTCTGACCGTGACGGTATGCGACTGGTGATTGAGTTGAAGCGGGATGCGGTGGCGATGGTTGTGCTGAACAACCTCTACAAGCATACCCCGATGCAGGATACCTTCGGGGTGATCATGCTGGCGCTGGTTGATGGAGTGCCGAGGATCCTCAATCTCAAGGAGATGATGGTCTATTATATCAAGCACCGCAACGAGATTGTGCTGCGCCGGACGCAGTTCGACCTTGCGGCCGCTGAAAAACGGGCTCATATTCTTGAGGGTCTGAAGATCTGTCTTGATAATCTTGATGAGGTGATTACCACGATTCGTGAGTCACCGGATGCATCAACGGCGCAGGAGCGGCTCATTGAGCGCTTTGGCTTGTCGGAGTTGCAGTCGAAGGCGATTCTTGAGATGCGTCTTCAGCGTTTGACCGGAATGGAGCGCAAAAAGATCGACACGGAGTATATGGAGGTTCTTGCCTTCATCGAGGAGATGCGCTTTATTCTCGGCAGTCCGGAGAAGCAGATGCAGATTATCCGCGAAGAGTTGCTGAAGGTCAGGGAGGTCTACGGTGATGCCCGCCGGACCGAAATTGTGCCGCAGGAGGGCGATTTCTCTATTGAAGACATGATTGCCCAGGAGGATGTGGTGATTACCATTACCCATGAGGGCTTTATCAAGCGCTTCCCGGTTTCAGGCTATCGTCGTCAGGCACGGGGTGGCAAGGGTGTGACGGGGGCACAGGCGAAGCATGACGATTTTGTCGAGCACATGTTTATTGCCTCAACCCATAACTATATCCTCTTTTTCACCAACAGGGGCCGTTGTCACTGGTTGAAAGTGCATGAGATTCCTGAGGCTGGGCGTGCGGCAAGGGGTCGGGCGCTGGCCAATATCATGGAGTTGCAGCAGGGTGAAAAAATCAGAGCATATATTAATATCCGCAATTTTGACGAACCGGGCTTCATTGTCATGGCGACGACCAATGGTATCGTCAAAAAAACAGCTCTCGAAGATTTTTCTCATCCAAGAAAGAACGGTATTGCGGCCATTACCATCGAGGAGCATGATGAGCTGCTTGATGCCCGTTTGACTGATGGCGATCATCAGATTATTCTGGCCAAAAGTTCCGGTTTTGTTGTTCGCTTTCCGGAGACTGAAATTCGTGCGATGGGACGTACGGCCATGGGCGTCAAGGGGATCACGCTCGATGAGGGTGAGAAGTGTATTTCAATGGTGACCACCAAGCGTTTTGATACGGCGCTGCTTGCTGTTACCGATAACGGTTTTGGCAAGAGAAGCCGTGTAGAGGATTATCGCCTGACGCGGCGCGGTGCGCGCGGGGTTATTACGCTCAAGGCTCATGAGAAGGTTGGTGCGCTTATTGGTTTGCTTGATGTCAATGATGACGACGATTTGATCATCATTACGACACATGGTATCGTGAATCGTCAGCATGTCTCCGATATTCGTCTGACCGGAAGGAACACCTCCGGGGTGAGGCTTGTCAGGCTGATGGCCGGGGATGTCATCTCTGCCCTTGCACGAGTGCCGAAGAGCGATGAGGAGACAGAGGGTGAGCTGCCTTTGGAAGATCCTGATGGACAGATTGACCTGTTTTTGTAGTCATTGCAAACAATGGAGGAGATATGGAAGAGAAAGGCCCCTATATCATTACCGAGCAACCGGGTATAAAACAGTATTGTAGCTGTGGTCGCTCGCAGAAGTTGCCTTACTGTGATGGTTCTCATAAAGGCAGTGGTCTTCATCCGGCAAAAGTGGAGATCGACGAGGAAAAAATCGTAGCAATATGCGCTTGTGGCCGGTCGCAGAATTTTCCCTTCTGTGACGGTTCCCATAAGGCAGAGCAGTAACGATATCTTTATTTATCATTAATCAGGGACGGACGGTTTCATGGCTCGACCGAAAAATGTAAAACATATTTTTGTGACCGGAGGGGTGATTTCCTCGCTTGGCAAGGGAATTCTGTCGGCCTCTCTCGGGATGCTGCTCAAGTCACGTGGTCTGAAGGTGGCCATACAGAAATATGATCCTTATATCAATGTGGATCCTGGTACGATGTCACCCTACCAGCATGGAGAGGTCTATGTGACCGATGACGGTGCTGAAACGGATCTTGATCTTGGCCATTATGAACGTTTTCTTGATGAATCGACGACGCAGTCTTCGAATCTGACGATGGGTCGGGTCTACAAATCGGTCATCGACAAGGAGCGTCGCGGCGAATATCTCGGAGCAACGGTCCAGGTTGTGCCCCATGTGATTGATGAAATCAAGGACCGGATGGCTGAACAGGCCAAAAACGGTGACCTTGATGTGCTCATTACAGAAATTGGCGGGACGATTGGCGATATCGAGTCGCTCCCTTTTCTTGAAGCGATGCGGCAGATGAAACTTGAGATGGGCGACAGCAACCTGCTCAACATTCATCTCACCTTTGTGCCCTATATCAAGGCTGCAAGTGAACTGAAAACAAAGCCTACGCAGCACAGTGTGAAAATGTTGCTTGGAGTTGGTATCCAGCCAGACATTCTTGTTTGTCGCAGCGAAAAGCCACTCTCACGCGATATCAAAAACAAGGTAGGCCATTTCTGCAACGTCAATGAACTGGACGTTATCGGTTTGAACGATTGCGACACGATTTACGAGGTACCGCTGATGCTTCTCAAGGAAAAGCTTGATCTGCGCGTGCTTAAAAAGCTTGGTCTGAAGAAATATAAGGAGCCGACGCTCGATTATTGGCGGGACTTCTGTAACAAGGTCAAGTTCCCGCAGGATGGTGAGGTCACTATCGGAATATGCGGTAAGTACACGGAATACCCCGATGCCTACAAGTCCATTCTCGAATCCTTTATTCATGCCGGGGCAAGCAACAATGTCAAGGTTACCGTCAAGCTGCTCAGGGCAGAAGATGCCGAGTTGAGTGCGTTTGATTTTGCAAAGGAGCTGGAGGGGCTTAACGGTATACTGGTCGCACCCGGTTTTGGCGATCGGGGGATTGAGGGGAAGATCAAGTATATCCAGTATGCAAGGGAGCACAATGTCCCTTTCCTTGGAATCTGCCTTGGTATGCAGTGCGCCACCATTGAGTTTGCGCGTAATGTCTGTGGCATGCAGGATGCCAACTCCACGGAGTTTAACAAGCGTACCCGTTTTCCGGTTATTGACCTTATGGAGCACCAGAAAAAGGTGAAGGAGAAGGGTGGTACCATGCGCCTGGGCAGCTATCCCTGCATTATCGCCGAAGGATCGAAGGCTTATGCGGTCTATCAGAAGTTTCTGATCAATGAAAGGCACCGCCATCGCTACGAGTTCAACAATGTCTATCGCAAGAACTTTGAAGAGAGCGGGATGATTTTTTCCGGAACCTCGCCCAACGGTGATCTGGTGGAGATCATAGAGTTGAAGGAGCATCGCTGGTTTGTGGGGGTACAGTTTCACCCTGAGTTGAAATCAAGGGTGCAGAAGGTACATCCTGTTTTTCATGGCTTTGTGGCAGCAGCGAAGACCTATGCCCACGGCGGTCATCAGATGGATCTGGTCGTTGAGATGCCATCGTTTGCTCCAGTTTACGATGAACCGGCACAATAAGCGGCTTTTTTTCATCTTTTCTAAAGAAAGGGGGAGAAAAGATTAGGAAGAGAAGGGGGAGTGTGATACATTGGGAACCCACTGAAGCACGACCGAAAGGGAAAGCGGAAGGTGGACAAGAGCCTGCAAAATGGCACGTTATTTGACAGTATGAGATGAAGGGAAGAGCGCGAAGCAGATGTTTCGGCTGTCTGGTTGAAAGAGATCGGGCGGGCTGAAAAGAAAAGGAAAAA
>CAIRXW010000036.1 GCA_903882665.1 uncultured Chlorobiaceae bacterium
AATTGCCGTTTGCCTGCAAGAACAGGGCATTCAGTGCAGTAGGCCAAGGGCCGCCCGGTTAATGCGATCTATGGGAATTCGGTCTAAAGTTGCTAAAAAATTCAAGGTAACGACAGACTCAAACCATAAGGAACCGATTGCTCATAACCTTCTGGATCAGGTGTTTGTAGGTGATTTTATCAATGACGCCTGGACGAGTGACTTGACGTATGTATGGACTTGCAGCGGCTGGCTCTATTTGACGGTCATTATGGATCTGTACAATCGTGAAATTATCGGTCACTCATTCAGCAAACGAATGACGGCTGAAACAACGGTGAACCCTGCTCTGGATATGGCTGTAATGCACCGTAGACCAGCGCCAGGAGTCGTTATTCATTCGGATCGAGGCATCCAATATGCGAGTAAATCTTTCAGGAAGAAGCTTGCGAAACATGGCCTGATTCAGAGTATGAGTGGCAGGGGGAACTGTTATGATAACGCCGTTACTGAAAGCTTTTTCAAAACCCTGAAAACCGAATTGGTGTATACTGAACACTATCGAACACGAGAAGAGGCCCGACACAGCATGTTTGAATATATTGAAGTATTTTACAACCGAAAACGGAAACACTCAACATTAGGGTATAAATCGCCTATTGAGTTTTTACGCAATAAACAACAAATAATAGTTATGGCTTCTTAATGTGTCCATTTTTCTGTTGCAAGTTCACCTGATTGTTGCTCATGGTATCACTCCACATAAAATACCTTCATGAGCATCCGATATTTTCAATCCCTCCCCCGCCCTTCTGCTGAGAGCCTTTCAGGCAAGGTGCTTTCCCAGATGCAAAAGGAGTTCGGGGCGGAGGTTGAACCCTTTACGCTTCATCTGCCGCTCCCGGAGCTGCTGGCAGGTGTCTGGATGGCATGCAGGGAGACACTGCTTGCCGGCAGCGGGCGCCGTGATGCCAGGGAGGTGGTAGCAGCATCAGTTTCCGCTCTCAACCGCTGTCCTTTCTGTGTCGATGCCCACAGTATCATGCTGCTCGGATCGTCAGGAAATGATTACCCGAAAGCCCTTGCCGACCCCTTTCTCAGCGAAACCGCAGCATGGGCTTCAGCCACACGAACCCCCGGTTCGCCGATTCTGCAGAAGCCTCCTTTTTCTCCTGAAGAGGCACCCTCGTTTATCGGGACAGCAGTACTTTTCCACTATATCAACCGTATGGTCACCATTCTTCTTGGCCCTTCTCCACTGCCATTTTCCAGTGGATTCCCAAAAAAGGTTTCGATGCAGATGGCCGCCTTGTTTTTCGGCGGTGCGATACGCCGCCAGAAAGAACAGGGAGCATCGCTTGACCTGCTGGGGGAAGCTCCCCTGCCGGATGACCTCTCCTGGGCTCAACCATCGAAACCGATTGCCGGAGCCTTTGCCCGCTTCGCTCAGTCAATTGAGCATTCAGGTGCCCTGGCGCTTTCCCCGGAAGTGCGAAACATGGTAGCCAACGCGGTGGAAAAATGGAACGGAAATGACCCCGGTATGGACAACGGATGGTGTGAAGAGGCAATATCGCAACTCGGAGTGACGGATAAGAGTGCCGGACGGCTGGTGCTCCTGACGGCACTTGCTCCCTACCGGGTCGATGAATCGACCGTCCATGCATTTTCAGCCAGCTTCCCCGGAGACGCCAAGCTTCTCTCCGCACTTGCCTGGGGCAGCTTCACTGCAGCGCGAAGAGTAGGCTCCTGGCTGTAAACACCTTCCTGTAAAATTCACAGAACACCACATCTTCACTACCCACCTCTCCAGCATACCATCTTTACGGTATATTTATGGTATATGCTTGGAAACATTGAAAACATTCCGCTTTATTAACAATCGTGAACCAAACGGAGAGAACATGCACACGCTAACTGTAAATAATCCGGCCAGCTCCGGCACCTCTTGCTGTCGTATATGTAATCTCGCTGACATGAGAATGGGTGAGTGTAGCAGGTAACACCATAGAGCATTTTTGCCATGGCCGGTTCCTGACACAAGAGGGAGCCGGCTTTTTTTATTACCATTTTTTGCATAACAACCCGGATAAACCAATACACAGGAGAAAACCATGAATCTTGAATGGATAAAAAAAATAACGATTACGGCATCATTGATTGCGGCATCCGGACTTCCGGGAGCCGTTGCCGAAGCAACAACGGTAAAACTGCTCAATGTCTCTTATGATCCCACCCGGGAGCTCTATCAGAGCGAAAACGCAGCTTTTGCCCAATATTGGCAAAAGAAAACCGGGCAAACGGTGCAAATCGACCAGTCACACGGTGGTTCGGGCAAGCAGGCTCGGGCAGTGATTGACGGCCTTGATGCTGATGTTGTGACACTGGCACTTGCCTACGATATCGACGCAATCTCCGACAGCAAACTCCTGCCCGCAAACTGGCAAACAAGGCTGGCCAATAACAGCACACCCTACACCTCCACCATTGTCTTTGTGGTTCGAAAAGGGAATCCGAAAAAGATCACGGGATGGGATGACATTGTTAAACCCGGCGTTTCGGTTATCACCCCGAATCCGAAAACATCAGGCGGCGCCCGGTGGAACTATCTGGCAGCGTGGGGCTATAAACAGAAGCAGACCGGCTCGAAAGAACAGGCTAAAAACTTCATCAAGGCATTATACAAGAATGTCCCTGTGCTTGACACCGGTGCCCGTGGATCAACACTGACCTTCGCGCAGCGCGGCCTTGGAGACGTTCTTCTGGCATGGGAAAATGAAGCCCACCTGATTCTGAAAGAGTTCGGAACGGATAAATTTGAAATTGTCTCACCAGCCGTCAGCATCCTCGCAGAACCACCGGTTGCGGTCGTCGATAAAAACGTCGCGAAACACGGTACCGGCAAGCTTGCTGAAGCTTATCTGAATTTCCTCTATACTCCGCAGGCACAGGATATCATTGCACAGAACTCCTATCGGCCCCGTAACCCTGCTGCACTTAAAAAGTATGCGGCAAACTTCCCGAAGATCAAGCTCTTTACACTGAACGAAGTGTTCGGAAACTGGCGCAGTGCCCAGAAAACCCACTTTAATGATGGTGGCGTTTTCGATCAGATCTATCTACCCTGAAGAGCAGGCTTACTCGCCACGTAACAGCAAAATAACGTTCCAGGAAAACGGGAAATACATAACTCCCGTTTTTTTTGGAAGTTCGCATTAACAAGAGACTCAATGGAATTATTTCAGGGAAAAAGACGCAACATTCTGCCAGGGTTCGGCCTGTCGATGGGGTATACGGTATTCTACCTTTCGGCAATCGTGATTGTGCCGCTAAGCATGATCTTCTTCAACACCATTCCCATGGGATGGGAACCCTTTCTTCATACCGTAACAGCTCCCCGTGTTCTTGCATCGTATAGACTCAGTTTTTCCACAGCACTCTTTGCTGCCATTTTTGATGCCATCGTCGGGCTCCTGACCGCATGGGTACTGGTACGCTACCGCTTTGCAGGAAGACAGTTTCTGGATGCACTGGTTGACCTCCCCTTTGCCCTGCCAACCGCCGTTGCCGGTATCTGCTTCGCGACCCTCTACTCTCCTGTTGGCTGGCTTGGAGAAACCTTTGCAAAGTGGAACATTGAAATTATCAACTCACCGACAGGAATCGTGGTAGCGCTGATTTTTATCGGATTTCCCTTTGTGGTTCGCACCATTCAGCCTGTTCTCGAAGAGGTCGAACAGGAGATTGAGGAGGCAGCGCAGTGCCTTGGCGCAACGCGTTGGCAGACCTTCCGGAAAATTCTGCTTCCCCATCTTTTTCCCGCCCTGCTCACCGGCTCAACCCTTGCTTTTGCGCGTGGTATCGGAGAGTATGGTTCCGTGATCTTCATTGCCGGCAATCTGCCGATGAAAACCGAGATTGCTCCACTGATGATCATGTCGAAACTTGACCAGTTTGACTACGCAGGAGCTTCGGCCGTAGCACTGGTGCTTCTCCTTATCTCTTTTTCCATGCTTCTGCTGCTGAACGCAGTACAGGAGTGGCAACAGAAAGAATACCGTTAACCAAATTATGCTGAAACAACCAACACCAGAAAGCGCCCCGATTATAAAAAAAAGGATATCTGACCCACTGCCAGTGCAAATGGCGCTGATCGGCCTGACACTCCTCTTTTTTATCACGTTTATCTTTCTGCCGCTTGGCCTGGTCTTTGCACAGGCATTCTCGAAAGGGTGGGAGTACTACCTCGAATCCATTCGCGAGCCTTATGCGCTCGAAGCTGTAAAACTGACACTGACAACCGTCGCCATTGTTGTGCCGCTGAACGCACTCTTCGGCGTTACGGCAGCATGGGCCATTACGAAATTCAACTTCCGCGGAAAAGCTGCGCTCAAAACCCTGCTGGATCTACCCTTTGCGGTCTCTCCGGTTATTGCCGGCCTCATTTTTGTCCTGCTTGTCGGGAGTCGAACCCCTTTTGGCTCATGGCTCGGAGAGCAGGGGATTAAAATTATCTTTTCAACCCCGGGCATTGTTATTGCCACCCTCTTTGTCACCTTTCCCTTTGTTGCGCGTGAATTGATTCCTCTGATGGAGGCGCAGGGACGTGATGAGGAGGAGGCCGCCCTGACACTGGGCGCAAGGGGCTGGCAGATTTTCGGAAAAATCACTCTGCCCAATATTCGCTGGGGCCTCCTTTACGGCATGATCCTCTGCAGCGCCCGCTCCATTGGCGAATTCGGAGCGGTTTCGGTTGTTTCGGGCCATATTCGGGGGCAGACAAACACCATTCCGCTCCATGTGGAAATTCTCTACAGCGAATACAATTTTGCCGCATCATTCTCAGTTGCCTCAATCCTTGTCTTTCTGGCCCTCCTCACAGTAGGTGTCAAAGTGACACTGGAAAAACAATTTCAGAAAAACAGCTTTCACCATTAGGATCTGACATGGGTATCGAACTACAGAACATTACCAAGAAATTTACCGGCTATACGGCACTCGACAATATCAGTCTGAACGTTGCTTCAGGAGAGCTTGTTGCGCTGCTTGGCCCGTCGGGCTGCGGAAAAACCACCCTGTTGCGCATCATTGCCGGTCTGGAACTGCCGGACTCAGGAAAAATCATTCTGGAACAGAAGGACACCACCAACCTTCCGCCCCGAAAAAAAAATGTCGGCTTTGTTTTTCAGCACTATGCACTTTTCCGCCGTCTGACGGTTTTTGAGAACGTCGCCTTCGGCCTCAAAGTGCTTCCGATGCGTGAGCGCCCCTCCCGCAGTGCCATTCAGGAGCGGGTTGAGCACCTGCTGAAGCTGGTGCAGATGGATTGGGCCATCAAACGTTACCCGTCGCAGCTTTCGGGTGGGCAACGCCAGAGGGTGGCACTTGCAAGGGCATTGGCCGTCAATCCCAAAGTGCTGCTGCTTGACGAGCCCTTTTCGGCCCTTGATGCCAAGGTACGCCAGGAGTTGCGCCGCTGGCTAAGAAAGCTGCATGATGAAATCCATGTCACCAGTATCTTTGTTACCCACGACCAGGAGGAGGCGCTTGAACTGGCCGACCGGATTGTGGTCATCAACAAGGGGCGGATCGAACAGCAGGGAACGCCCCAGGAAGTTTACGATCATCCGGTCAATGCCTTTGTCTACAACTTTCTTGGCAATGTCAACGTTTTCCATGGGCGAATCAAAAACGGCAAGGTCACTCTCGGCACTCACCATGTCGATGCTCCGGATGAACTGAAACATACCGAGGAGAGGGCAAGCCAGGCCTTTGTGCGGCCACACGAAATTGGTATCAGCAGAATCCGCAGCGCTGAAACCGACCTCGCCGGTACCATCCAGGAGGTGCGTATCATGGGCGGTCAAATTGGCCTGAACCTTGCGTGTGAGGGGTTTGAGCATCCGATTGACGCCGAAATACAAAGGGAACTCTACCTGAACCTTCAGCTTGCCAAGGGTGAAAAGGTCTTTGTCTCCCTGAACCGTGTCCGCGTCTTTACCAGTGATTATGAAATCTGAATGGAGTGAACAAAAAAGCCTCCCGATTGTGCGGGAGGCGAAACAAACGGTTATAATGTTAGCCGTCATATCTGATAGTCAACAATAATCTCCTTTGCCTTAAGGAAAGCCGCAACCAAAGTCACCGCATCTGCGACAACTCCACCATCGGCCAACTGAAGATCGGGCTGGTAGCGTGAAAAACTGCTATCACCCCTGTTCACAACAAGAATGTCGTTGGGCTCGTTGAGCAACTTCAGTGTCTCGACATCATAATCATCAGCATCGTCAATGGTAGTGATAAAAATAAGTCCGGCATCGGTGAGTATTCGGGCAAGCTCGCCAATTCTTCTCAACCGCTCCCCTGCACTGTCGGAATGAGAGCCAAGATCGGCATCAAGTCCGCGATCAATATTGGCCACACCGAGGTAGTAGGCATTCATGCCATTTTGAAAGAGCCCCTGCTCAAGCGCTTTGGCCACTGACCGTTTGCCGCTTCCCTTGGCTCCCGTAAAGACGATAAACTTGGCCTTGTGGCGGTTTACTATGGCACGCTGTTCAGCTCGGACAAACCCGGCTTCCCAGTTGTTTTCCCGATCCCGGATATGCTGCTGCAAAAGTGTCTCGCCAACTGAAAGATTTTCGATTACAACACCACCACCGGCAATTTCAAAATTGTCAACAATCACAAACCTTCCGGTAGCCTCGCTCGCAGCGGTGGTATCGAAGGCGATCGGGCGGGAGGTTTCAAGAATGCACTCACCAACATCGCGGCAGTCAATCTGCTGTTTGCTTTTGCTGCTGGTCAAATCGGAGGCATCAAGCGTACTGCATATCTCTGCAAGCTTGACTGTAGCCCTTGCCGAACCGATCTTGAGCTTGTAGGATTTGTTCCGGATCATCGGTGCCCGGCCAACCCAGAAGATATTGACCCTGAAGCGGCTGCCCAACTCCGGCCGGGATTCGCCGGGTTTGACCATGAGCTCGCCAGGTCGCACATAAATCTGCGTGGCAAGGGTAAAGCCGGTCGATTCCCCGGCTGATGCAGCATTTTTTTGCCTGGTATTGAACGACTCGACCGACTGGATAACCGATTTTTTGGCGGAAGGCAGAAAGAGTACCTCGTCACCCACCTGCACTCTTCCGGCTGCAACCGTTCCGGCAACAATGCGCCGATCGTCATTGCTGCGGGTAAACTTGTAGATATCCTGAACCGGAAAACGGAAGGGCTTTTCATGCAACTCCTTCTCGCTGACAAACTGGTCGAGCTGCTCCAGAACAGTAGCTCCCTTGTACCACGCCATCCGCTCAGAATGGGAGGCGATGTTGTCGCCCTCGCGGGCACTGACGGGAATAAAGCTGACCGGCGTCACGTTAATAGCCTCAAGAAATGATGTGTAATCGGCCTTCAGTTTTTCAAAAACATCCTCACGAAAACCCGCAAGATCCATTTTATTGACCAGCACCGTCACCTGCTTGACGCCAAGCATTGCAACCATCTGCCCATGCCGCTTTGAGTTCTCCTTGATACCCTCGTCGGCATCAATAACAAGAAGAGCCGACTCCGCCCTCGATGCGCCGGTAATCATATTTTTCAAAAATTCAATATGACCGGGAGCATCAATGATGATATAGTCACGCGCGGCAGTATTGAAAAAACAACGGGCCATATCAATGGTAATCCCCTGCGCCTGCTCATCCTTGAGGGCATCAAGCAAAAAGGCATACTCAAAGGGCTTGGAATTCCTCCGGCAACTCTCTCTGACCGCTTCAAGCTTTCCCTGCGGAAGGGAACCTGTATCGGCCAAAAGCCTGCCAATCACGGTACTTTTACCATGATCCACATGACCGACAATAACAATATTCATCTGCGCACGTCCATTCATAGCTCTACAAAAAAAAAGATTGAGTCACCCACCTTTACCTGTTATCAATTATCAATTACATATACCCATCGCGCCGAAGCGTCTCCAGCCCGCCATCTTCACTGTCCTGGGCACGCCCTGAACGCTCGGCAATATTTGAAAACTTGCCACTTTTCAGCTCATCAATAATCTCGGGCACCGTTCGTGCATTTGAATTGACCGGATTGGTACAGGGATAACAGCCGAGGGAGCGATAACGAATGCCTTCACCCTGGTCAAAATAGAGTGAGACCACCGGAATTTTTTCACGCTCAATATATTCCCAGATGTTTTGCTCGGTCCAGTCAAGCAGAGGATGGATGCGCACATGGGTACCGGGTGCGAAATCGGTTTTGAACTGATTCCAGAACTCGGGGGGCTGATCGCCTACATCCCAGACGTTGTCTTTATCGCGGGGTGAAAAATAGCGCTCTTTTGAACGGCTCCCCTCTTCATCAGCCCTGACGCCGACAATCACACCGGTATAGGGCTCCCTTCCCTCATCAACCACATAGCGCCGCTGCTCGTGATCCATCCTGTAGCGAGGCCACTCACCCGAAAGCGTATGTTTCAGCGCTTCACTTTTAAGATATTTGCAGCAGGTTATACGGTCGGTATTGCCATCAGGGAAGGTAAGTTTTTCGGCAAGCGCCTCGCCGTTTTGACCATAAATCATGTTCAGGTTCCACTCAAGGGCAAACCGGTCACGATAGGCAATCATTTCAGGGATCTTGTAGTGCGTATCAATGTGCACAAGCGGAATGGGGACGTGGCCGAAAAAAGCCTTCCGCGCAAGCCAGAGCATGACGGTACTGTCCTTGCCGATCGACCAGAGCATACAGAGGCTTTTAAATTCACGGTAGGCTTCGCGGAGAATATAAACGCTTTGTGCCTCAAGTTTGTCAAGATGATCCATACACTCGTTTGTCAAGAAGGTTTGTGTTGTTCACGGTGCAGCCCGCACTCTTTATGCTCCGGCATTTCCCACCACCAGCGTCCGGCACGAATATCTTCTCCCGGCTTGATGGCCCTCGTACAGGGAGCGCAGCCGATGCTCGGGTAGCCCTGAGCGTGAAGGGCGTTGCAGGGCACCTCGTGCTGGAGGATATAGTCCCAAACCCCGGCTTCACTCATATCGGCCAGCGGATTGATTTTGATGAGTCCAAATGACCCATCCCACTCCACCAGCTCCACTCCTGTTCTGGTGACCGACTGCTCCCGCCGTAAGCCGCAGATCCACCCCTTGAGGGTCGAAAGCTTCCCGGCAAGCGGCTCAACCTTTCGTATGCGGCAACACTCCCGACGCAACTCAACACTCTCATAAAAGAGGTTTGGCCCGTAACGCCTCAGCAATGCTTCAAGCGGAGCCCTTTCGGGCACAAGCACCTCAATTTCAATACCGTACCGCTTTCGCGTGGCATCAATGAGGTCATAGCTCTCCTGCGGAAGACGCCCTGTGTCGAGGGTAAAAATCGGTATTCGGAGTTGCTCCTTCTCCAGCATGTCGGTAATAACCTGATCCTCTGCACCAAAACTTGAGGCAAGCGCACACTCTCCTGCCACAAAAAAGGCGGCAGCCCAGCGCAGAATCTCCTGCGGCGTTTTTTCGGAGAGTTCATGCTTCAATTGTTCAGCAACTTCCCTGCTCATAACTCTTTCATGATGTTTGTTTCATACAACACCTCCCCGCTTACTGGCCGCCAAGAATCTCCTCTCTCACCGTTGCTATCCCGATGCGGTCAATCGTATGGCCAAAACGCTCTTTTTTTCGGCCATGAGTGCGATAACAGGTCAAGGTTTTCTCGATCAAGTCATACAGCTCCTCCTCGCTCTCAACCAGCTTCTTCAGCACCGTAGCAAATCGGGGAGTCTTGCCCATGGTGCCGCCGATAAAGAGCGTATAGCCCTGCTTGCCAACAACCCACGCCTCTCCGGGGCAATGCTGGGTGCACATATTGCAATTGATGCAGCTCTCCCTGTCAACACTGTAATGGTACTCCCGTGTACCGTTGGAGCCCCTCTCGTCACGCACAATCGCTTTGGCGGGACAGAGCGAAAGACAGAGCTGGCAGTCACAGCACGACGAGGCAACCCAATCAGGCTCTATGGCACCCCTGACACCGATATCATTTTCGTTTGCCTTGGTACAGTTATTGGCGCAACCCGTTACCGCCATTTTGAATTTTGAAGGAGCCTCCTTGTAAAAAAAGCGACGATCAAGCTCTTTTGCGATCTTCTTGGTATCAATGACTCCCCATTTACAGGTCGCCTCTCCCGGACAGGCCACAATGACCCGTACCCGAGGGCCCGAAGCCCCCATTTCGACTCCTGCCTGACTAAGGGCAAGTTGAGCACTCTCCAGATTATCATGATGCACATGATGAATCTCAACCCCTTGACGAGTGGAGAGATGAACCACTCCCCTGCCATACTGTTCAGCAACTTCAGCAATGCATGCAAGTTGCGAAGCACTCAAATCGCCAGCAACCGCCTTGATACGCAAAAGATAGTAATCGTGCTGCTTCTGGCGCAACACACCAGGGCCGGTCACGGCCGTCAAACCAGGTACAAGTTCCGCCATACTCTCAAAAATTTGGGGATGTTACTCCATTCACCATACCCGTTGCCTGCAAAGAGGAGGGTATAGACTAAATTAACGATTGTTAATAAAGCCCAAGAGATACCACATCTCCAAACAGGTTGCTGAGAAATACCGTAAATATGGTATAAACGGGGCGTCAGGAGCTGGAAATCCGGAAATAAAAAAACATCCGGGTACAAAAGAAAAATGCACCCGAGAACACTTTTCTTTTGAAACCCGGATGTCCGGAGGAGTACAACAGAATCAAACAGAGGCGATGACAAGATTCGAACTTGTGATAAAGAGTTTTGCAGACCCTTGGCTTAGACCACTCACCCACATCGCCTTGCAAAAAAAACATCCGGGCAGCACTGAAGAATCAAGATGCACACACTCACCCCCAAGTCCCCATACGACTTTACTTGCAGGTGCCCGGATGGCGGGAGAAATAACGTTAGAAGGTTACCGTAGCATAGAGTTCTGTACGAAACAGGTTATCCTGTGTTGTAACACCAGCATGCGTTTCCGAACCGGATGCGCGATACCTGATGGTCGGCGTCAAACTGAAGGTTCCTGTGGCAGATTCATGCACATTGACTTTATACTGCGCCCAGACGAAGGTGTTGTTGTAATCTTTATTATTGTGATCGTCCGAGGTCTTGTTGTAGTCGATCCAGGCAAGTACCGGGCCGGACTCTCCCTTGAGTCTGAAAATGTAGCCACTGTAGTCAAAACTGCTTCCACGATAGCTGTTTTTGTCTGCGGTATAAAATCCGCTCAGGGCGACCTTTGACTTGCCGACAGGAATGAATGCCTGTGCGCCCAAACTGTAAGGTGAACGATTGTCAGCCAGATGGGTCAAGGTAACATAAGCTTGCGGTGCAAAGGTAACATCTCCAACCGTGGTCTTGTATATCGCCGTGAAGCCATAGCCATCATTGAAGAGCCCTCTGTCCGCAGTGGTAGTCGAAACGTTATCAAAGTTAACGAGCACAGCATTCAGTTCACCATCACCAAGCTTGACGCCATAATTGAAGCCAAAAAGACGATCAAAATGGTTGGTGGAGATCGGAGTATCAACGGCATACAATGTTGGACTGCTCCCGGCAGAAGAGGCGGCGGTTGACAACGGACCAGCACCGGGAATTGCGTAAAGAGTCAAATCCAGAATCGGGTTATCAAGGCTTCCAAGAGGAAGACGTCCAAGAGCCCAATGACTCTCTGCACTGTTGTGGCCAAAGTAAAATTGCGAAACCTGAAGGTTATACTGTTCAGTGTTATTGGGATAGATCCCCTGCCAGCCACCTGCCGGATTTTCATTCTGTACCAACGCCTTGAAGTAATAGCCATCACCAAGATCAGCCGAAGGCTTCAGACGAACGCGATACTGGAAATACTGATCTTCCGTTGATGTTTTGACCCCGACGGCGGATCGTTTATTCCCGAAATCGTCCCTCAAACGAACAGCAGCTTCACCGCCAAGCTTAAGCTCTGCCGAAGCTGATGATGCGTATGACAACACGGCAAACATTGCTGCCAGTGATAAAATCCTTTTCATAGTGTTTCTCCCTTTTGTAAGTTCTTGTGTTATGATTCATGAAAAAATATCCTGTAAACGAAAAAGCCGGCTCTCTGAACGAAAAAGCCGGCTTCGAAATAGTCAACCCTGAGCAGCAGGGTCGCTATGTCGATAATCGGCTATTCCGTAACGCATCGTTTATGCGGCAACAACAGCGATACAAATTGCGGCCGGTACGGTTGTCCTGTAATCTGAGCTGATAGTTCATTGCAAGTGTCATTTGATTTACAGTGGTTAATAAAGCACCATATCATCATAAAATCCAAGCATATACCATATAAATACCGTTAATATGGTAGAATTTGGGGGACGTTGTTGATATTGTGCACTTATATAAACGCAACACAAAGAATATGACACCCGTTAAGCTGTCAGGCAAGGAGTCTCTCTTGACCGTAATCATAGCCGGTACAGTAAAACCAGCAGATCTACACCCCCAGGATGAGATTGACGTTAAAGAGTGGCCAACCTGTTAACCTGTGCGGCAAAATTGGTCAGCACCATTGCACTCCTCTGGAGATGGAAGAGGACTCTGCTGCTTCACATCGACTACCTCTATCAGTACTGCAAGCGCGCCAAGCGCGTTTGTAACCCAGTCATCAATGTTACCAAGGGTTTCAAGGGCTGAAGAAAATGTGCTCCCGACCTTTATGATGTAGAGCTTTTTCATTGTTATTTTATATCGTTACCGATGCCCCGCAGCGAGGCGCAATTTGCAACTCTTTTATTAAATGCATGACGGCACCTGCTCAAAACCGTAAACTTCCAGTGCATACAGCAAGGAAAATAGGGCGCAATGAAGCAATCCGGACTTTTTAGGAGAGGAGGTGACGGATTTTTTTTATTTTCGTAAAGCTTTGCACAGCTTGTGCCTGGCCGCAGGTAAAACAGAGAGATTTTGAACATTCAGTCGTGAATAAAGAACACACCCTCATTTTTTTAACCGGGTTCAGCGGATCGGGTAAATCGACCATAGGGCCGTTGCTTGCCAACTCGCTCGGCTATGAGTTTGTTGACCTTGACCAGAGTATTGAAAAAAGTGCAGGAAAAAGCATTACGCAGATTTTCGCGGAGAGCGGGGAGGAGTTCTTTCGAGCTCTTGAACTGCGCTCCCTGACGGAACTCGTCAAACAGAACAGACTGGTGGTTTCCCTCGGAGGAGGAGTGCTTGAAAATGACCAGTCATACGCACTCATAAAAAAATCCGGAACTTTGGTTTATCTGAAATCGCCATCAAAGATCCTTGCCCGCAGACTCTGCAACAAAACCGACCGCCCTTTGTTGAGGGGGGAAAAAGGTCGAAAGCTCTCGCGTGAAGAGATCGAGGAGAAAATCACGACAATCCTTGCCAAACGGGAACCCCGCTATAAAAGTGCCGACATAACCGTCGAAACTGACATCAAACGGATCGGGTCAACTGTCGAGGAGCTTACCCGAAAAATAGAGCGGTATGTGCGGAATACCCCTGCAACTGCCTGAAATCAATAATAAAAGAGAAACTGTGAGTACGATAATTGTAGGAACACCGGTTATTGCCGGACTGGGGACATTGTTCAAAACCCATGCTCTGTCAAAAAAAACCGTGGTACTCTTCGATGAACACACCCGCAAGCTCTACGGAGAGTCACTGCTCCAGAGGCTTCAGGATGAGGGTTTCGAGTACAAAGAGATGGTTGTCCCGGCACAGGAAGCCTCCAAAAGCTTCAGTGTTGCCTGGCGCCTCTACGGCAGCATGATTGAGGCCGATGTTGACCGGAGCTGGAACCTGCTTGCAGTAGGCGGCGGCGTTATCGGTGATCTCGGCGGATTTATCGCCGCAAGCTACTTCCGGGGCATACCGGTGATCCAGCTTCCTACCACTCTGCTGGCAATGACCGACAGCTCCATTGGAGGAAAGGTTGCCATCAACCACCCGCTCGGTAAAAACCTGATCGGCTTCTTTCATCTGCCGGAACTGGTGCTGATTGATCCCTCATACCTTGCAACGCTCCCAAAGCGGGAAATCTACGCAGGAATGGCGGAGGTGGTCAAATATGGCTTTATAGCCGACGAGCCATTTTTCAGCTTTCTCGACCTCCATTTCAGCGACATCACGAGCCTGCAGGAGCCGTTCCTGACCGAAGCAATCAAAAAAAGTGCCTTTATCAAAGCCGATGTCGTCAAAAAAGATTTCAGAGAGACCGACGGACTTCGGGCAACCCTCAATTTCGGCCACACCTTTGCGCACGGACTTGAAAAGCTTGCGGAGTACCGTTACCTGCGGCACGGTGAAGCGGTCAGCATCGGCATGGTCTGCGCCCTCTTTTTATCGCACAATCTCGGCTATCTTGATCAAGAATCACTTGAACGCGGGCTTGCTCTGCTGCAAAAGTTTCGTTTTCCAAAGGGACTGGTGAAACGAAGGTTTCTTGATATCGACAGCGCACGGCTCCTTGAGGCGATGCTCTCCGATAAGAAGAAACTGGACAAAAAGCTCCGTTTTGTGCTGCTGAAAAAGCTCGGCGAGGCCTTTTTGCTTGAAGAGAGTGTTGAGGAGAGCCTCATACTGAAATCTATCGAAGACGGGCGAAATTTTTTCAGCGGGAAGCGTGCGCATTGAGCGAGAAGAGGTAGCTGGTACCCCTGAGCACCGCATGCTCTTCGACCACAGGTGAGGAGTCGAGCATGGCGGCAACAAGCGGCGCATTGCCGCCCGCAGCAATCACCCTGATCCTCTCTTGACCACGATCTTCACGAAGCCACCTCTTGATCTTGACAAGAAGCCCGTCAAGGCCGGAGACACAACCGAGAACAATCCCGTTCCTGATGCAGTCAACCGTCGAGAGTCCAACAAGTGTTTCGGGACGTTCAATGCCGACCAGAGGCAACCGCGCAGTATGTTCATTCAGGGCCTTTGCCATGAGGTCAAGACCCGGCATGATGAGGCCACCAAGATAGTCCTCGCCGGAATCAAGCACGTCAACCGTAATGGCGGTACCAATATCAAGAGCAATAACAGCCTCTCCGGGATAGAGCAAGCGGCCGAGGGCGCAAAGAGCAATGCGGTCAGCACCAAAATTTCCCGGTGAGTCGTAGTGCAGCCTGAAGGGAAGTTGCATGGATGAGGAGACATTGACAACCTCGCCCGGCAGATGAGAGCGCAAATAGTCGATGACAACCAAGTCGAGCGAAGGCACAACACTGCAAAGCGCCGCATCACGAAGAGCGGGGTGGTCCATAAAAATCGGGTTGAGCTGCGCAGAAACCCCATCCCTGCAGCTCATGACAGAAGAGGGTACCTTGTGCACTTCGAGGCATTCGTTACCCCTGAAGAGCGCAATCGAAGCGATTGTATTCCCTGTTTCAACAACAAGAAGCGGTGCGCAGGCAGGCGGTTGCTGACCGGAAAAAAGCATAGTCGTATTTCCTGAAAAAAAAATCAGCGGAGCCTGGCTTCAATACCGGTTCTTTTCGACAGATCGGAAAGAAAACGCCTGTATTCGTGAAGATTGGTTGTTACAAAAAGCGAGTCCCGGAGCGGAGGTTTAGCGGCAACAATAAAGATTTTCGGCGGCGGATTGTAGGTAATGCTCTCCTGGTAAATGGCCGTAACAGCAGCAATCGGCAGTTTTTTTTCGTTGCCTTTGCGGTCAAGATAGAGCAACTGGTCGCCAGCAATTTTTATGGAATCACCATCCTGACCATGCTCCCCTGCAAAACGGGTGTTGTAGTACATCGGCCCGCCAAGCGAAACGGTGGTGAGCAGGACAAGCAGGGCGGTCTTCCAGAAACAGCCAAGATCCACACCATAGGTAAATTTTCCATACCGGTAAAAAAGAGCCCACACCAGACCAAGAAAAAGCATCCCCAGCAACCAGGTTGCAAGGAAATAGTAATCAAGCCATAAGGCGGGATAGCTCGCGGGATAGTGAAAAACCTCAGGCATGGCGGTCAGGGGGTTACTTTTCAGAATAAGGGCAAACTGAAGCTAAAAATAAGGCATAACTCAACCTTTGCAATAAAATAATTTCACCTCACAAAAAAAAGGCCCGCCGAAGCGAGCCTTTTCTTGTTCTACACATTGGAGAGTGGTTCAGTGCTGAAAGAGCATTTCCGAGTAGGTCGGAAGCTGCCAGCGGCTGCGGTCAACGATCTGTTCGAGACTGTCGGCAACAACGCGCACCTCGCTCATGAACGGAAGGAGTTCATCTGCACAGTAATCGGCCTTTTCGAACTCGGTTGCAAAGGACTCAATCTTTTCAATAGCTTCATCAAGCTCGGCAGTCATCTCAATAAGGGTCGAAAGATTTTCGGCCAGGAATTTAAGATTGCCTGCCTGGCTACTGAGCGCCTTGTCAGAAAGACCAATGGCATCAGCCGCAGAAAGCAAATTATTGAAGGAGTTGCCAAGATCGCCCTGATACTCGGAAACATCAGGAATGACAAAGGTCTTCAGCATGAGCTGCAGGGTACGAGCCTCAATATCGATACCCTTGACATAGCGTTCGAGACGGATGTGGAGACGTGAATTGGTCTCTTCTGCCGTCAGAACACCATACTTGATAAACATATCCTGAACATCCTTCTTGAGCAGTACCCTGAGTGCCTGCGGCGTGTTCTTCAGGTTCGGCAGGCCTCTCTCTTTGGCCGCCTGCTGAAGAGCTTCAGCGTAGTTGTCTCCCTGGTAGCGGATCGGCCTGGTAGCGGTGATCTGCTCGCGAAGGGTTTCGAGAATTGCGGCATCCCGCTCTTTTCCAGCCTTGATTTTAGCCAGAATGGCATCGGCAATCTCGTCAACCGCTTCGGCCATCAGGGTGTTGAGCACCATGTTCGGTACCGATG
This sequence comes from uncultured Chlorobiaceae bacterium, assembly GCA_903882665.1. Lineage (GTDB taxonomy): Bacteria > Bacteroidota > Chlorobiia > Chlorobiales > Chlorobiaceae > Chlorobium. The sequence goes on from CAIRXW010000036.1 coordinate 16,864, forward strand.
CTGCCTGTGAAGAGCCTACGGCGCGGAACTCAAACTTGTTGCCGGTAAAAGCGAATGGCGAGGTACGGTTACGGTCAGTATAGTCCTTGTTGACCAGCGGCACCTGTGAAAGGCCAAGGTTAAGTACCTGTTTTTCAGTTTTCAGGTCAACCTTGCCGCTCTCGATGGCATCAAGCACCTTTTCGAGCAGCTCACCGAGGAAGACGGTTACCACTGCCGGAGGAGCCTCATTGGCGCCAAGACGGTGATCGTTACCCATGCTTGCGATAGACATTCTCAGAACATCTGCCCTCTTGTAGACACCATTCAGAACGGCGACAAGGAAGACAAGGAAGTGGACATTCGTTTCAGGTGTATGACCCGGATCAAGAAGATTGATTCCGGTATCAGTACCGATTGACCAGTTGTTGTGTTTGCCTGAACCGTTGATCCCGGCAAAAGGCTTTTCGGCAAGAAGCAGGGCAAAACCTTTCTTGTCGGCAACTTTCCTCATCACCTCCATGACCAGCAGGTTGTGATCCACGGCAATATTGGCCTCTTCAAAAATCGGGGCAATTTCAAACTGGTGAGGCGCAACCTCGTTATGGCGGGTCTTGGCTGGAATACCGAGCAGATAGAGCTCATGCTCAACATCCTGCATGAATTCGAGCACACGGTCAGGGATCGAACCGAAATAGTGATCCTCAAGCTGCTGGCCTTTCGGTGGAAGAGCGCCAAGAAGGGTACGTCCACACATAACAAGGTCAGGACGCTCGGAGTAGAATTTTTTGTCGACAAGGAAATACTCCTGTTCGCAGCCGGCAAACGTTTTTACCCGTGAGACACCGGTGACGCCGAGAATTTCAAGCAGTCTCATTGACGATTTGCTGACCGCCTCCATGGAGCGCAACAACGGGGTTTTGGAATCGAGCGCTTCACCGTGGTAGGAGATGAAGACGGTCGGAATACAGAGTGTCAGATCTCTGCCGCCCTTCATGAGGAAGGCCGGGCTGGAGGGATCCCATGCAGTGTAGCCGCGAGCTTCGAAGGTGGTACGCATGCCGCCCGAAGGAAAACTTGATGCGTCAGGCTCACCCTGAATCAGTTGTTCGCCGGAAAAGCGCTCAATAGGAGTGCCATCGCGATCTATAGATAAAAATGCATCATGTTTTTCAGCCGTGGAACCGGTCATCGGCTGGAACCAGTGGGTGTAATGGGTAGCGCCGTTCTCCATGGCCCATTCTTTCATGCCATGCGCCACAACACCGGCAATTTCAGCAGTAATTTTTTTACCTGCCTTGATGGTATCCTGCAATGCGGTAAACTCCTCTTTTGGAAGTTTTGCCCGCATGGCTTTCTGGTCAAATGTCATCGAACCAAAATAGGTGGAAACCGGAATTTTACTATCGCTGTTCAAACGAACCTCCTTGTTGATTTGCGTGATATAACTCTCTTGCCTCTTAGAAAAAACAAAAAAACTCTCTCCTACGTTATTTCCTTGACCGCTTTTCATCAAACGTTATCAGCACCTGCCGATCCTGAAGGTTGTTGCGGACGATTTCTGCGCTGATTTTTTTATTTTTCTTCAACTGCGAAAGCACAAAACTGGTATTGGTTCCAAGAACACCCGGCCAGCTCTGTATTCGTGAAAGAAACTGTTCAAGCGACGCGGTGTTGTGGGTCATAACCTTTAAAATATGCGAGCCCTCGCCGGTAACGGAAAAACACTCCATGATTTCATCCTCTTTCATCACATTATCCATAAACGACTTATAATGTTTGGAGGAATCGATTCGGACCCTTACAAATGCGTGAATATCAAAACCAAGCTGCCGCTCATCAACTTCCATGGTAAAACCCTTGATGATACCACTCTTCTGCAGCTTGTCAAGCCGCTCACTGACTGAGGGTATCGACAGTCCAACGATTTCAGCAAGTTCACTCAATCGAACCCTGCCGTTTTCGCCAAGAGATTCAATAAGCTTGAGGTCGATCAGATCAAGATGGCCAGACATAACATCGTTCTTGTTTAAATAAATTATCAGAAATTACATAATAATAAGAAAAAAACAACCACGCTCTTTACTATTCACAACTTTTTTAGCAAATTTCTTAACAAATTTAGGGCCCTTGATCATCTTACTGTTTTTATGCTGATTCACAAAAAAGAATTGCAGGCGACTCTCCTGCCCGATATCTCTCCCTTGTCAGAGGTGCTTTTCCGGAATTATTGCGCGGCTCCGCTTGATTCCGGGGCATTAAAGAGCGTGGGCGTCGGAGAATTCCAATGACATTATAAATAAGGAAATATTTCAATATCTTGAGCCTGTCCTGAAACAGGGGGTTTTGAGCATGCGAAAAAATGATGCTCGGTTACATTGCAACGCTTCAATGCGAACAGTGCGGAACTTTTTCAGAGAAATTAACGCAATCAACCATAGATATTTAAAGCGACTGAGATTTTTATAAAAGATGAAAATAGCAATTTTCGGCGCAGGAGTTGCAGGCCTTTGCGCTGCAGTAGAGCTGGTAGATCGAGGGCATACGGTGGAGATTTACGAAAAGCGCAAAATACTGGGCGGAAAGGTTTCCGTTTGGAAAGACAGTGATGGCGACTCCATAGAATCAGGACTTCACATAGTTTTTGGTGGTTACCAGCAGCTTCAGAAATACCTCGAACGGGTTGGCGCTTCAAAGAATTACCAATGGAAAGAACATGCGTTGATTTATGCTGAACAGAACGGCAAACAATCGACGTTCAAAAAAGCAAACCTCCCCAGCCCATGGGCAGAGGTAGTTGGTGGTCTGCAGACCAATTTTCTTACACTATGGGATAAAATTTCGCTGATCAAGGGGCTCTACCCTGCCCTGATGGGTAATGAGGATTATTTTCGGAGCCAGGACGATAAAACTTATTCTGAATGGCACCGCTTACGGGGAGCTTCGGAGCATTCATTGCAAAAACTGTGGCGGGCCATTGCCCTTGCCATGAACTTCATTGAGCCCAACGTCATCAGCGCTCGGCCGATGATCACCATTTTCAAATATTTTGGCACCAATTACACCGCGACGAAGTTTGCCTTTTTCCGCAAAAACCCTGGCGATTCGATGATCGAGCCGATGCGTCAGTATATCCAAAGCAAGGGTGGGCGCATTTTTGTCGATGCAAAGCTGAAAGGGTTTGAACTGAACGATGACGAAACCATTCAGGATGCGGTGCTCCAGGATGGCCAAAAAATTGTGGCTGATGCCTATATCTCCGCCCTGCCTGTCCATAATCTTAAAACCATCATACCCCAAAAGTGGCTCGCCCATAAGTATTTCCGTAACCTGCAAGAATTTGTCGGCAGTCCGGTTGCAAACTGTCAACTCTGGTTTGACCAAAAAATTACCGACACCGATAATCTCATGTTTTCACAGGGCACTGTTTTTGCTACATTTGCCGATGTCTCAATAACCTGCCCCGACGACTTCCAGAATGGTACCGGCACGGCAAACGGCGGCAGCGTCATGAGTCTGGTGCTTGCTCCGGCGCACCAATTGATGGATATGCCCAATGAGGTGATTATCGAGCTTGTCATGAAAGACATACATAACCGGTTTCCAAAGTCACGCGAGGCAAAACTGCTTAAATCAACCATTGTCAAAATTCCCCAGTCGGTCTACAAGGCGGTACCGGATGTCGATAAATTCCGCCCTGACCAGATCAGCCCTGTCAAAAACTTTTTCCTTGCCGGTGATTACACCGACCAGCACTATCTGGCTTCCATGGAAGGAGCTGCTCTGAGCGGCAAACTGGTTGCAGAAAAGCTCCTCAGCAGGTTTGGCAACTGAACGAATTACAAGAAACTACGTTGAAAATGTTAACGCTCCATTTGCCGAAATAGTGTTATGCAAAATAAAACATCGTTGGAACGCCAGGTTGCAGTGCCTGCTGTCGCAAAGGCCCAGGTAAAACTGCTTGAAGGAAGGAACTGTGGCATTCTGCCCTTCAGCAAAAAAGTTGCGGAGGGTGGAACCGGGCCTCTTCTTGCAAATGGGGTTACTATACTGCAAATCAACATCGGCTATACCTGCAATCTTCTCTGTCGTCACTGTCATGTCAATGCCGGGCCGGAGCGCAAAGAGATGATGACACGCCAGACGATGCTTGAGTGCATGAAGACCCTCACCAATAGCACCATAAAAACTGTCGATATTACCGGTGGAGCGCCGGAAATGCACCCGGAACTCCTCTGGTTCATTGAAAGCATCAGAGCCAAAGCGCCTGACATAAAAATCCTTGTACGCACAAATCTCACCCTGTTGACCGGGAACGAAAAATACTGCGATTTGGCGGAATTTTTTAAAAAGCAGCGAGTCACTCTTATTGCCTCACTTCCCTGCTACATAAAGACGGATGTTGACAACATGCGGGGAGCGGGTGTTTTCGACCGATCCATCAAGGCGCTGCAACTGCTCAACAGCATCGGCTACGGTAAAGAGAAAAGTGATCTTGAACTCAACCTTGTCTTCAACCCTGAAGGCCCTTCTTTGCCAGGAGGGCAGCAGCAACTGGAGCAGGAGTACCGAAAACGACTTTTTGAAGAGTACGGCATTCTCTTCAGCCATCTCTATACCATCACTAATATGCCGATCAGCCGTTTTCTCACTGACCTGCTTGAAAACGACCACTACTGCGAGTATATGACGCTCCTTGCCGAAAACTTCAATCCCCTCGCAGTGCAGAACATGATGTGCAGAACAACCCTTTCCGTCAGTTGGGACGGTACTCTCTACGACTGTGATTTCAACCAGATGCTCCATTTACCGTTAACCAAACCTGCACCGCAGCATATCAGCGCCTTCAGCGGGGAGGCCCTTCGCAATCGCCGCATAACCGTAGGCCAGCACTGCTATGGTTGTACCGCAGGAGCCGGTTCAAGCTGTCAGGGTTCTCTGCTGTGAACAAGAATCGGCTCCTCATTATTTTTACCAAAAACCCGGAGGCAGGGCAAGTAAAAACACGCCTTGCTCGCTCTGTTGGAGAGGAGAAAGCCCTTGAGATCTACGAAACCCTCAGATATCATACTGCCACGGTAACGGAGGGGGTTGATGCAAAGCGGATGGTTTATTACTCCCGCTTCATCCCTCCTTCAGACCTCTTCCTTACCGATAAATTCACTCCAAAGCTCCAACAGGGAGATGATCTTGGAGAGCGCATGTTTCATGCCTTAGAGGCCGGAATTGAAAGCGGATTTCGCCACATCGTGCTCATCGGAACAGACTGTTACGAGCTGAGCCGGGAAATCCTCAATCAGGCATTCAGCGCCCTTGAGCGATTTGATGCGGTAGTCGGGCCAGCCACCGACGGGGGATTTTACCTTATCGGCCTGAACAGGATTTTCCCTGAACTCTTTCTTGACCGGCAATGGAGCACCCCTGATGTTTTAAGGGAAACCACCACAATACTCCAGCGTCTGGCTATACCTTGCGAACTGCTTTCAGAACTTTCGGATATTGACACCTTTGACGACCTGAAAAAAAGCAAATTATGGCCACACCAACCATAAGCATTATCATGCCGACCTGTAACGAGGAGAGCGTCATTACCCGCTCGCTTCTCTCTCTCCTAGCCATAACGGAAAAGTCGGAGGGAATCGAGATCATTGTCAGTGATGCGAGTACAGACAGCACACCCGATATCCTCTCCAGCTTTCCGGTAACAGTCTGCCATAGTGCAAAAGGACGCGCCACACAAATGAACGGCGGAGCCCGTCTTGCTGGAGGTGATATCCTCTATTTTCTCCATGCCGACAGCCTGCCACCTGAAACCTTTGTCGAAGATATCCGTTCGGCTGCAGCCGAAGGGAAAAAAGCAGGCTGTTTCAGGATGAATTTTGATGACAACCACCCGCTCATGAGCCTGTTTGGATGGTTTACCCGGTTTCCATTGCGGATCTGCCGGGGAGGAGATCAGTCACTTTTTATCACCAAAACGCTCTTTCTCGACATCGGAGGGTTCGACGAAGCCCTGCTCATCATGGAAGATTACGATATCATCACCCGAATTGAGCGGTGCGAACAGTTTCATATTCTCGAAACAGAGGTTACCACATCGGCCAGGAAGTATCTCCGTAACGGCATCATACCCCTCCAGATGAGCTTTGCAACGATACATCTCATGTATGCCCTCGGATTTAACCAGGAAGCTCTTGCCGGATACTACAGGGAACATATTGTCTGAATCCCCTTCCCCTTTTTTACGCTCCGCTCGCATACTCGACAACAATAAACGATTTCAATCGCTGTAATTTTCATTAAATTACATTAAAATCTTTATTTCGGGTGACCGTGCAAATAGCTGTTTTGCAGTGGGCCTGTAAGAGTCGAAAGTTGATGCACCATGCCGCAAAAACAGGAGAGCAGAAAGTCAGACGCAGCTCAAGCCACGCAGGCGAATAAGAGTAATGCCGAAAATGATCATGATTTCGTCAAAGAGATCATTGATGCTATTCCTGGTCTATTCTATTTGCTGGATACTAATGGACAGTTTGTGATGTGGAACGACTATTTGCGCGATTCCGTCATGTTTAAATCCGAACAGGAGATGACGGCTACCAGCGCATTGGAAAGTATTCATCCCGATGACCGGTTGGTGGTTAGAGAAAAAATTGGGAAAATCATCAGCAGCGGTGTCGAGGATTTGGTTGAAGTGAGAGCTTTTCGGCGAGGTGGTCCGGAATTCCTGTGGTATCTGTTGAGGGGCAAAAGGGTAATCATTGACCATAAGCCCTTCGTCATTGGCCTCGGAACCGATATCACCGAGCGCAAAGAGTTGGAGAAAGAGCTTCAAAGGTTGAACCGCACACTCCTTGCGTTAGGCAGATGTAATGAGAGCATTGTTCATAAAGGTAGTGAAGAGGAGTTGTTGCATGCTGTTTGCGATATCATCGTTGAAATCGGCGGTTATAGTATGGCATGGGTAGGTTATGCGGAACAGGACAAGGCAAAAAGTGTCCGCCCTGTTGCCCAGGCTGGTTTTGATGAGGGGTACCTGGAAAAGGTGATGGTCTCCTGGGATGATGTTGATCGTGGACGCGGCCCTACGGGAACAGCAATCCGGACTGGCAAACCATCATTAGTCCACGATGTTTTGACCAATCCGCAATTTGAGCCATGGCGTAAGGATGCCATACAGAGAGGTTATAATTCCATTCTGGGCTTACCCCTGAAAGCCGGCAACAAGGTGGTTGGCGCAATAACCGTTTATTCCGCCTATCCAGACGCCTTTGATGCCATGGAGAGTGAGTTGCTCACAACACTATCTGATAATTTGGCTTATGGAATTACGGTCTTGCGAGACCGTGAGGCACACCGATTGGCTGAGGAAAATCTGCATCAAAGCGAAATACGTTACCGGCATCTCTTTCAGAACCATCATACCGTGATGCTGATCATTGATTTCGAGGATGGCAGGATTATTGATGCAAATCCTTCAGCAGCAACGTTTTACGGTTGGCCAATCGAAACACTCTGCCGGATGCACATACAGGATATCAATACACTCTCCCCTGAACAGGTCAAGGCCGCCATGGAACTGAGTCGATCAGGAAAGAAAAGCCACTTTTTATTCCGGCACCGGAGGGCAAACGGTTCTGTTCGTGATGTGGAGGTGTTCAGCAACCATATTGAGATTGCCGGCAAGGATTGTCTCTATTCGATTATTCATGACGTGACCGAGCGGAAACACTATGAAATGATCACCGCACTCCACCTTTCTTTGATCCTGATGGCAGCAACCCATTCGATAGCGGAACTGCTGCAGACGACCGCTGATGAAGCCGAGCAATTGACGGAAAGCTCGATCGGCTTCCTTCACGTTGTTGCGGAAGATCAGACAACAATCTCCCTGCAGGTATGCTCAACCAATACCATGAAAAATATGAATATGCTGGCAATACCTTATCAGCACGGTGACATTGATCAAGCCGGGATATGGGCCGATGCCGCACAGGAAAAGAGAACTGTAATCCATAATGATTATAATTCCATAAAAAATCGCAAAGGAATGCTGGATGAACATTCCGAAGTGAGGCGTGAGATGGCTGTTCCGGTCTTGCGTGATGAAAAGGTTGTGGCGATTCTCGAAGTTGGCAATAAGCTCAGCGAGTATGATGCGAATGATGTCAAATGGGTGAGTATCATGGCAGATCTCACCTGGGATATTGTCGCCAAAAAGATTGCCGAGGATGAACAGAAAATACTTCAGAATCAGAACTATGTTATTGAAAAACTGGCCATGCATGATTCTTTGACGGGTCTTCCAAATCGGCGTCTTCTCTCTGACCGAATAAGCCAGGTTCTTGCCCATAACCAACGGCACAAAACAATGGCCGCGTTGATGATCTTTGATCTGGACAGGTTCAAAATCGTTAACGATACGCTTGGTCATGGAATCGGTGATGTGTTGCTTCAACAGGTGGCAACCCGCACGCTCAAAACCCTGCAGAGAAGAGGGGACTCTATCGCCCGCATTGGTGGCGATGAGTTTGTTGTTTTACTGCCGCAAATTGCAGCAATATCGAATGCGGTTGCCATTGCAGAAAAAATCCAGCATACCATGAATGAGATGTTCGATATTGAAGGCCATGCCATCAATATTTCATGCAGTATCGGTATTGCTGTTTTTCCCGATCATGGCCGGGACGAACTGACATTGATGAGGCATGCCGATTATGCCATGTACAAATCAAAAAGCGATGGCAAAAATCGCATTACGGTATTTGGTGGTGAGCTGACAATGGTGGAATGAGCCAAACATTTCATACATCAAAAAAACTACTTTCCCGCTTTCTTTACTTATATTAGATTTTAGGAATCATTCTGTTGGGAAATAAGGTTCTCTTTTTTATTTGCAAAGTCACTGTAACGTTGCGGTCATTTTTTCCTCATAAAGACCGCCACAAATCTTTGTAAAAAAACGTGTTGACGGTTTTTCCGCAAAAGAGTTTCTCATAAGTTCCTATATTCCGGAAATTATTTATTATTACTTACCCTTAATCCACCCAATAATTATGGCAACAGAAGAGATTAACAAACAGGCAGGTGCGCTTATACCGGGCGCCAAACAAGATCAGGAAGCAACTGTCGGCAATGGCGATATCGCCCACCTCATTGGAAGTGTGGGTTCCTTGATTGATTCAACCATTGAATCGGTACAGGGAATGATCAGCTCGGTCAGCAACGCAACCGGACAACTGATTGATGGAGTTTCTTCGACCATCAACTCCGAATCAGTACAGGGAATGATCAGCTCGGTCAGCAATGCAACCGGACAACTGATTGACGGGGTTTCATCGACCATCAACTCCGAATCGGTACAGGGAATGATCAGCTCGGTCAGCAATGCCACCGGACAACTGATTGATGGAGTTACTTCGACCATTAATTCAGACCAGATTCAGAACTCCTTTCAGGGACTTGGCAAGTTATGGAACGGCCTGATCGAAACCCTCAATAACACCGTCAGTTCAAACCAGGTACAGAACCTCTTTGACAATGTCAGCTCCGGACTTGGTCAGTTGATGAACAATGTTTTTGCTGCGCCTGGCATGCCGACAGGCAGAGAAAACCGGCCAAAAAAAGATGTAACGGAGATCCGCTACACCCCCAAAGAGATCGTCGCAGAAATCAAAATTCCTTCTCCGGTCAATGCGCCCGGTCAGGCAGGAAAACCCTGAAACGCATACCCGTGATGGCAAGCATCAGCGAAATATCCCTGTGAATGGGGTAGGTTTTTTGTTGATGCTTACCGTTGTCTCACCTGCAGCCTGTACCAGTATGACCAAATCCCCCTTCACCCCGTACCGTTGAGCCCAGCTCTTCGACCTCTTCAAAACGAACCTGTTCAACCCTGGCAACCACCATCTGCGCAATTCGGTCACCATGACGGACAATGAAAGGCTCCTTGCCATAGTTGATGAGAATCACCTTCACCTCTCCCCGGTAATCGGCATCAATCGTTGCGGGCGTGTTCGGCAATGAAATCATGGAGCGCAACGCAAGACCGCTTCGCGGGCGAAGCTGGGCTTCATACCCTACGGGCAACTCAAGGGCAAAGCCGGAGGGAATCAGCGCTGTTGTAAAAGGCTCAATGGTGACCGGATCTTCAATGCAGGCGGAAATATCCATTCCGGCAGCATGAGCGGTTGCATAAACGGGAAGTGAGGCTTGTTTGTTGAGACGAACAATCTTTACATTGAGCATTGGCAAGGAATGGATTGTTGAGAGGAATTTTACACGATGGCCAATATAACAGATTAACCACAAGGCAATTGAAACAATCACCCGATAACGTCTATGCACTGGCCTTTGGTGCCCATCCCGATGACGTGGAACTTGCATGTGGAGCCACGCTGCTGAAAATCATTGCAGAAGGGCGATCCGTCGCGGTCTGCGACCTGACAAGGGGCGAGATGGGTACGGTGGGAACACCTGAAACACGGAGAGCTGAGGCGGCAAGAGCCACCGACCTTATGGGGTACCACTGCCGGAGATCACTTGATCTTGGAGACTCGAAACTCTTTTCTAACGAAGAGAACCTCGCTGAAATCATCAAGGTCATAAGAGAATTCCGACCGGAGGTTGTTTTTGCCAACTCCCCCGATGAACGCCACCCGGATCACATCAAGGCATCAAAACTCGTTACAGAAGCGTGCTACTATGCCGGACTGGAACAACTCGCCACCACCATGAACGGCACGGCGCAAAAGCCCCACCGCCCCGCCCACCTGCTCTACTATATCCAGTTCAAACACCTTGAACCCGACATCATCGTCGATATCTCGGAAACCTTTGAAGCGTCAAGAAAAGGCGTGCTCGCATTCGCGTCACAATTCTATCAGGAAGGAGCAACGGAAGAGGCAAAAACCATGATCAAGCGCCCTGAGTTTCTCACCGGTCTTGAGGCACGCGCCCGCTATTTCGGCGAGCAGATCGGCACTCTCTACGGCGAAGGGTTCAAGCTCTCCGCCACACTCGCCATCCGCTCATTCAGCGCGGTATTCCCGGGAATGGTAAGTGCGTGATGGTGGAAGAGGATTGGAGTGATAATAAATAGAGTCTGAAATACACAAGTAACCTGGCAATTTCTCATCAAAGCTTTAGAATGATGAAACCGGATCAGCCGAATTATATTTGTTAATACAACACAATAAAGGTCTAAAGATGATACCAGAGAAATTAACGGAAGTATTAAAGCATGACGGAGTGGTTGCTATAGCCACATTGGGTCAGGATGGAGCTCATATGGTTAATACCTGGAACAGTTATATCCGAATTACTGATGCTGAACGCATATTGATTCCAGTCGGCTACATGCATCGTACAGAAGCAAACATTGCTTTTAACAATCAGGTATTGATTACCTTGGGAAGCCGCAAGGTCGCAGGAAAGATGGGTCCTGGTGCCGGTTTTCTGATTAAAGGTACAGCGAGCATAGAAACCTCTGGTTCTGATTTTGAGGTAACCAAAGCAAAATTTGCATGGGCACGTGCAGTAATAGCGGTAACCGCCAATTCCATTGAACAGACATTATAAATAACTGGCGCATGCGTGCTGATGGCTGCCTGCAATGCGACTTCCGCTATAGGCGGCAGTCTGCAACAAGCCTGCGAAGCGTCGCTGGACGACTGCCATGTCCTGCTGCGATACGGGTCGGGACTAACTAATGGACGAAGACCAGGCGGAAGCCAACGCCGCCGTCCTGGTTGCCGGGGGCGCGGTCGCCGCGATTAGCCGACCGACAGGGCCCGGCGCCGCTGCACCAACTCCCACCACGAAGCACACGGTACGAACCCATTGCTGGCCCGGCAGGGTTTTCAACTACGCCTTTCGCTTTACAGTCGTCATAATACGTTCCGCCAAACCGGTCACTGCACCACTCACCAACATTGCCGTGCATGTTGTACAAACCCCACTTACCGCCAAAGAGCTTCTGCCAGGGCGGTACTCCGCAGCGGCTGCGGCGACTCAAGAGCGTGCACTGATGTGCTGCTGCGCTGGACACTATGCGGGCAGCAGCGAGCGAGAAGGGGTGTAGCAGCTCATGAGCGCTTTGCTTGCGGTGGAGCAAGAGCGCTTGAAGCGAAGCAAATTTAATACTCTTCGTTTGTAGAAATATTAACGGAGAACCGTATTATTTCTTGTAATAATGCGTAATTTGAACGGATTTAATATTAGGAATAAAAAGCTTATAGAGCTATCAATGATAAATCATCCGTAATCATAAATTATTGTCGTATGCCTGTTGAGTGTCGAGCCTTGTTTTACTACGGAATAAATTTCTTATTAGCGCTTAGTACCCCCGTTGTTTTGTTTGTCTTGAAAAAACTAACTCATTACAACAATGTATAGTATAATTTTATCGGTTATGCTGTTTGCACCACCTGTGGCAGGACAAGCCAGTCCAAATCCAATTGTACAATTAATTCCGTTATTGATTATTATTACGGTGTTTGCAGGTTGGATGGCTCGACGTGGTGGCAGAGGTGGTATTCGTATTACTGGCCCGAATAAGGAAAAACTGCATGTTAGCCAAAGAATGTCGCAAGTGGTAGCGGAGTTAGATGTGCATGGCAATGTGGAGGTTAAAACGGAAAGTGTCCTGGACAATGCGATCAAAGAAAAAAGCGTGATTGCTCAGGCTGCCGGGATTTCTCTCTCAGGTGTTCAGGAGCTATTGTCGCTGGGCAAGAAACTCGAGGCGATAAAGTTGTATCGTGAGCAAGCTGGAATTGGGTTTAAGGAAGCGAAGGACGCTGTTGATGCGATTGAGCGTGGTGATGTTTTTGATGCTGCCAAAAGAGGCAAAATTAATGCCATTGACGCATACATAAAGAGTGGTGGTAACATCGATGCTAAAGATAAGAATGGCACGACCCCATTGGACGAAGCACTCGTTGCCGTTCTGCCAAACGGCCGGGAAATGTACGAGAAAGACAAAGACCAAGCACTTCGCTGGTTCGAGGGCAAGGGATTCCCCAACCCTGGTCTCAAAGAACAGTTAAACGTGCGCTGGTTTCTGGATATGTCCAAGCGAGCAGACGACAGTTCGCTTTGGGATGAGGCGTGGGGTGGCTATCACCACGCTCTCGCTGGTGCTGTCGCCCTGAACATGGCAGAACAAGTCCCGGACATTTGTTGGCACTTGGGGCGAGCACAAACAGGAAGAGCACAGTACGATTTGGCAGCCCTCTATCTGGAGACTGCCTATAATCTCTCGCAAAGGTCGAAGAACAGAGACTTGACTTGTCGTGCTCTTCTGGAAGTGGCCGTGGTCGGGAAGTTGGCAGAGAAGCCGGATGCAGTCAATCAGGCATACCAAAGGGCCGAGACATTTCTTTTTCCATCTGGAGGTGACACCACTTTCGCTGCGAAGATGGCGAAGACACTTTTCCAGGAAGGAGGGAAGAATCAGGAATGGCGACTCGACGATAAACCAGTCCGATATTGCTTGGTTCACGCCAGCGGATTCTATCAGGTGAGTCTCGACATCAATCGGAGACTCAACGAAAAGCGAGGTATTTCCATTATTCTGATTAACCTCGGTGACGTGTGGAGAAAACTCGGGCAACGAGATCGTGCATTGGCATGTTGGCAAGAGAGCATTCCGATACTCAAGGAACTTCAGGATCAGCGCAATATCGACATAGTCAAAGGATGGATAAACGAGACATAGACGATTGCCGAACAATCGCGTGCAGGCGACGCGGTGCCCGCGTGCCTGATGCGGAGCGTTAATCCATAAATATGGTTGGTACGGAGATTCCTGCTTACCGCTTTGCCAACCCACAGCAAAATCCGTTACCCCGCTCCCACACAATGCGGCAAAAAGCATAACTGTGCGTGCTGATGGCTGAACTGCTGCCCGCTCACCTCCCCGCGCTCCCGCTTTGCTGACTGAAGCTGCTCAAGCCTGCGTCTCTTTGGTGACGGGATGATCGGCGCCAAGGGTGAATCGCTGCGACTGAAAAGGCTGCTTGAGCGCCGCTTTGGTGTGTTGCCCGAGTGGGCATCAAAGCGGTTAATGAGCGCCAAAGAGGAGGAGCTGGAAGCATGAAGTGATGCTGTTCTCACTGCTCCTATTCTGGACGCGGTTTTCCGGACAACCAGCCTGTCATAAAAAAATTTCAGGCAGTTGGCAGCGATAAAGGGCTCCCGGAATCGCGGGCAGCAGACAATCAATGTATGATGGGGGCATCATCTCCGCCGAACAGCTTTCCGTATTCGGCGCGAGTTGCCTCATCGGCCACCGTCACCACAATTTTTTCAGGAATGGTTGCATAAAATGGCTGGAAATTTCTGACGCAGAGGGGTGATGAAAAGTAGATTTCATCAATATAATCGAGATCCAGTGGCTCGCTGTTTTCCACCCGTTCAAGATCACTCGCTGACCCTCCTTCGCAGAAAAAATGCACCTTGATGAACTCTCCCGTATTGTACATCCCGGAGTCACTGCCGGCAATCAGCACTTTTTTCTTTTTGGAAAACCAGTTCTCTTTAACACAAAGGCCGATGGTTTCACCAATCATCAGAAGGGCTGGTGAATAGACGGCTTTTTCTCCTTTTCTCAACTCCCCCAGCGTTCCGGTAATGATGTTCTGGTTATAGCGCGTTGCATTCTGCACAATAGCAACCGGAGTATTTTCATCCCGCCCTTTTTGAGCAACCGCATCAAGTACCTCATGTACGGTGGAGGCCACCATATAGTAGACGAGGGTATCGGCATCGGGCACCTGGATTTTACTGACCGGGTGGCCGGTACAAAAAACGACTGAAGAGGAAACTTTTCTCATGGTCAGCGGTATCTCCGCATAGGCACTGGCACCATGAGCAGCGGTAATGCCAGGGATAATTTCATAGCCGATACCGTTTTGGCGCAGCACCTCTATCTCTTCACCTCCACGTCCAAAAATAAAGGGGTCTCCTCCCTTCAGCCGCGCCACTTTTTTCCCTGCCCGGGCATGGCGAAGAATCTCTTCGTTGATGGCCTCCTGTTCAAAATGGTGACAATCCTTTCTTTTTCCCGTAAAAATTTTGAGTGCCGTGTATCTCGCCATCAGTTCACTGGATACCAGATCATCATACAAAATAACATCGGCTTCACCGAGAACCCGATCCGCTTTAACGGTCAATAATTCCGGATCACCGGGACCGGCACCGATGATGTAGACATATCCTCCCGGCTGATGTCCGGCAGTTGTTGTATTGCTCTCTTCTGGCGATTTCATTGCTCTGCCCTTCCATTTATGAATTGCTTACATCCCGGCATTGTCGAGCATGGACTCTATTCTGTTGCGCCACTCTACCGATTTTTTAACATTTTCGCCATTCGAAGAGATGGCAACGGTCATCTCTTCTCTTTTAATAATCGCTGGAGAGATAAAATCTGACAGCTCCCTGTTATCGACAACATTGACCAGAATTCCAGACTCTGCTGCATCTTTTTTTATCCTCTGGTTTAACTCAAGGTTGTTGGTACAGGCATAGACCAGAAAAAAACCGGCAAGGTCTGATGTTTCATACTCTTTATAGATCTCTCTGAATCCGGCACCTTTTAAATCCTCATGGATTTCAGGAGCAACAAGTGTGATATTACGGGAATACTTCTCCACTGTCTTGATTTTATGCATGGCGATTTTACCGCCTCCCACAAACAAGATTTTCTTGTCATCAATCCTGATGTTAATCGGCAAAAAAACTTTCATTCTTCATTATTTGAATTGATGCAACCCCCCGATAAAATTACTGGCTTGTCATACTCCGTAAAAAGCCCGTATGCACTCCCGGGCTGGCAGCGGGTTCTTCGACCTTTTTTCAGGGAATACTTTTTTTAGAGGGGAAAAAAAGAAAAAGGCAAAACATTGTCGCATTGCTCACCACTAATCCGCTGTTTTAACGGCAACAACGGCCTTGAGAAGTATGGTGAGAAAGAGTATGCCAAGAGCCAAAACTCCGAGCGTCATGGAAACTTCCGTCAACGTCGGAACATAAGCAACAATCCCCCCCATTGAGGAATAAAGCAGGGCAATTCCCTTTTCAGCCAGAATAGAAACAACCACTCCGGCTGAGGCCGCAATAAGCCAACTGATAGAACTTTTCCATGTTGGTACAAAAAAAACAGAGATCGACGCGATACCCAAAAGGATCGACAACCACAGCAACGGGAGTACCTGGCTCGTGGCAAAACACTTCAAACCAATCAACGCGAAGGTACAAGATCCTGCATAAGTAACGAGCAGTTCAAGTTTGTCGGTTACCTCCCTGCCTGCATCAAAGTCTGACGTTTTTTTCAGGATAAGGATGATCAGCAGCAACAGTGCTGTCCCACCGGCAAACGCCGAAGCAAGGAGGTGGATCGCAAGCAAAGAGGCAATCCAGTGATTTCCGGGAAAGTTGACAAAGAGAAATCCTGTAACAACCGCAAGCGCAATTGCCCACGGAATTGAGATAAAGATGAGCGGCTTGACCCATGCGGCAGTCGGGACGCCTTTGCGTTCAGCGCCAAGAGTGGCCCAGCCTGTGACAAGATTGATGAGGAAATAACCGGTCAGCAGGAAAAAAGCCCAGGAATAGGGTGATTGCGGCGTTGCATAGCGCCAAAGGTCAAGCATAAGTTGCGGCTTGCCCATGTCAATGAAAAGAGAGAGAAGAGCGGTGGCTGATGCTGAAGCCCCCAGAAACTGGGCAATGAGAACAATAGTTCCAAATGGCTTGTAATCGTGGAGATACGGCAGCACAACCAGGGTGGTTGAGGCTGCTACGGCCGCCATAAAGGCAAATTGCATGGTTGTTATACCCGATCGGACACCATCACCCATCCCGGTGACGGAAAGACCGAGGCGCAGTTGCTGAGCATAGGCGGAAATACCAAACGCAATGACCAACAGAAGGAGTGTAATCCATATCCAGTAGGGTCGATTTCCTTTCAGGGCGTTCTCAATCATGGGAAGTCATTAGATGATGTAAAAAACTGACGGGAGCGTTCCCAACTCTGGTTTTCTTTGCATGGTCTGATTCTTTTCAAGAAGCAGGCGAATCTCGGATTTTGGATCATTCAAGTCACCGAACATTAGCGTCTTTTCCGGACATGCCTCAACACATGCTGGCAGCTTGCCCTTCAAAAGACGCTCCGGGCAGAAATTGCACTTTTCGACAACCCCCTTTTCCCTTGTGGGGTAGGATGCGTTGAGTGCCTTGATGGCTGGCCTCGGCTCACTCCAGTTAAAGCTGATTGCTCCATAAGGGCAGGATGCCATGCAGGAGCGGCAGCCGGTGCAACGGTGATAATCAAGCGCTACAATGCCGTCAAAGCGCTTGAATGTTGCCTGGGTAGGGCAAGCACTGGCACAGGGCGGCTCGGCACAGTGGTTGCAGAGAGAAGGAAACGATTTGCCGGTTCTCTCTTTACCGGTAAAATCCTCTCCTGAAGTCGGAAAAACTTCGCGGTAAGGTTTTTTCTGAAGCCATTCGATCTGATACCCTGAATTGCCAAAGTCGGGCACATTGTGAACAAGGCGACATGCGTCAACACACTTTTGACATCCTTCAATGCACTTTCGCATATCAATCAGCATACCCCAGCGGATGGTGCCTGCAATACTCTTGTCAGCCCAAAGGGAGGTATCCGTTTTTTCCATCAGAAAGTTCAGAAAAAAACCTGAAGTAACTCCAATACCCGCAAGAAATCCAAAACTGGTTTTCTTGATAAATTCTCTTCTCTCTTCGTTCATTACGGTTTGTCTAAAGGCGATAGATGACAATTCCAGCAATTCGGCTTTGCATTGGCATACTGATGGCAGCTTATGCAGAAATAGGTATTGTTGCTGTGACAGCCAAGGCAGGTATCCAGACTCTTCTGAAATTTCTTTCCGGCTGCATTAACATAAGGGCGGTTATCCCTTGCTCCGGTATTCCTCCATTCGTTCAGGAGTTGCATATGATGGGAACGCATGTATTCTGTTGGAGCAATACAAGCCGTACTGTCGATCGCTGTCACCTTGACTGTTGGGGAAGGAATTTTCTCCGCTTTTACCGTCGGCCAGAAAACCCTGAGTGCCACAAGGGCAACAAGAATCAGAAGGCCGAAAACAACTTCCCGCGTTGTAATCTTCATCACTCCTCTCCCTCCCCTAAACCGGTCATGGGACTCTCCCTCAAGTCTTCGGTTCGCTTTTTCTCCCCCTTCATGACAAGGGCATTGCCCACCAGTTCATGAAGACCGTAAACTGAAACGCCAGGGTTCCAGTACTTCATCAGTGTCGGCAGGCTGGCCCGGTCGATGGCACAGATCGTAACGAGGGTGTTTACCTTATGCGTTTCCTGTACCTGCCGGACGGCGCTTGCACGGGGAAAACCTCCCCGCATACGAATATCCATGAACTCCTCGGCATTCAGACCACTT
This sequence comes from uncultured Chlorobiaceae bacterium, assembly GCA_903882665.1. Classification (GTDB taxonomy): domain Bacteria; phylum Bacteroidota; class Chlorobiia; order Chlorobiales; family Chlorobiaceae; genus Chlorobium. Next base: position 35,288 of record CAIRXW010000036.1, read on the forward strand.
CCGGAACCACAACAGAAAGTCTGCTCTCTGATGGTGTTCTCAGCCATTTCATGAAAGGAGTTGCAGACACTGCGGAGAACGTAGCGCGGCTCCTCAAACATGCCCATTCCTCTTGCAACATTGCAGGAGTCATGAAAGGTGGTTAATAGATGATCGTTCCGTTTCGGATCAAGCTTCAGTTTTTTATGGTGGATCAAATCTGCGGTGAACTCTGCAATATGAACCATCTTTGTTGCTGCTGCGTTGCTGAATCTGGTACCGGTAATTGGCGAAACCGGCTCCTCAAGAAAGTCTGCCGGGCCATTCATGGTATCCATGTACTGGTGCACCACCCGCCACATGTGACCGCATTCGCCACCAAGAATCCATTTGACACCAAGCCGTTTCGCTTCGTGATACATCTTGGCATTGAGCTTTTTCATCATCTCGTTGGAGGTGAACATCCCGAAGTTCCCCCCTTCCGATGCGTAGGTGCTGATAGTATAGTCCAGACCGATATGATGAAACAGGAGCAGGTAACCCATCATCGTGTAGACCCCGGGATCGCCGAAGACGTCGCCGGATGGGGTGATAAAGAGAATTTCTGCTCCCTTGCGGTTAAAGGTCGGATTCACTTTTATGCCGGTAAGATCCTCGATATCTTCGACAAGAGACTCTATGTTCTGCACAAAGGTGTGTGGTTCAATGCCAAGGTGGTTGCCGGTACGGTTGCAATTGGAAACCGGTGCAAGAATCCAGTTGTTGTTGACGCCGATCAGGTTCAGGAGTTCACGGGCCATCATGGTGATTTCGGCCGTATCAATACCCATCGGGCAAAAAACAGAGCAACGACGGCACTCGGTACACTGGTTGAAATAAAGATGCCACTCTTTGATCACCTCCGCCGTCAGCTTTCTTGAGCCGGAAAAGCCTTTGAGGATTTTTTCAGCCAGAGGAAAATCGTTGCGATAGACCGAACGGATAAGCTCAGCCCTCAAAACCGGCATATTTTTCGGGTCTCCCGTACCAAGAAAAAAATGACATTTGTCGGCACAGGCACCGCAGCGCACACAGGTATCAAGAAAAAGCTTGAAGGAACGGAAGCGCTTCAGACGGCTTTTCAGCCCATCGCGGATCGTCTTTTCCCATCCGTCAGGCAGTTGCCAATCGGCATCTGTTGCGGCCCATTTACGGGGATTCGGAAAACCAAGATCTTCGAGTACCTCCGTTTTGCCGGGAAAGCACCAGTTACCGTCACGGAACTCGACCGGCAGATCCCACCACTCCTTGCCGGAATAGTCCTCTTTCAAAAGAGCCGGTTTTTTCTTTTCGAACTCCTGTTTGAGCTCGGATAGTTTTGGGACGTATTTCGACATAGTTATTCCTTTTCAACCGGAAGACCCGCTTTTTTCATTTTATCCCGGAATGCATCCTCGTACTCGGTATAGCTCTTGAATTTGATATCAGGATTCCATGGATTGCTATGCCTCTTTTCACGGCTGTTGTTGCAGAGGTTGCGTGTAGGGCTCAAAAAGATTCCTCCCGCATGCATGAGCTTGCTGAAAGGGAAATAGATGGCAAGCACACAAACCAGAAAAAGATGAACATAAAAAAGTACGCCAATTTCACCGGAAAGAATAAAACTGTGATCCATGAGCGTCAAAATCTGATCGTGAACTGGCAGCACATTGATTTTGGTGACGTAGCGCATGCTCATGCCTGCAAGAACAATGGCCAGGATCAAAAAAAGCGGAAAAAAATCTGTCGGCAGTGAAATCAGACGCAACTTCAGATCGCGCAACCTTCGAACAACAAGAAAGGAGATGGCCGCGAGAACAAGCGCATCGGTCATATAGAATGCGGGAAGGGTAATGTCGAAGAAGCGATCGGCATTATCAAGAAAATCAGCAAAGGGTGGTACCGTAGAAAAAAAGAACTTGGAGTGCCTGAGAACAATAACCAGCAGCGACCAGTGAAAAACCATACCGCCAAGCCAGAGCCACTTGGTTGATCCATAGACAAGTTTTGGTCCGGCGTAGAGTTCTGCTTTCGTATTGCGAAAAAGGGAGCGAAAAAAAAGCACTTCACCCAATACCCTGCCAACAACATGCGAGAGGCGTGACGGGGATTCAAGCTTGTCCTGCCTGATCCAGTCAAGAGATTTTTCCTGCCCGCAGGTTGTGGGAATACGAAAAGGAACAGGCCGTATGAGCCAGTTTACCATCCTTATGGCAAAACCAGCAATCAGTATCACCAGAGAGGCACAGGGAATAATGATTGCGAAAAGATAACCAAGCCCCCCATACTGTACACCGACATAGGGAATAAGGCAAAGAATGCCTGTCATGAGAAGTGGCAACCACACTTTTTTCATGCCTCAGCCCTCCGTAACTGCATGAAGAGCATACGTTTGCTCTCATCAAGTTTCAGTTGACAAATCTTTTCGCGCTGCATCATGTAACTGTCAAACGCCTGAAGGGTCAGCTCTTCAAGACGGCTCTGCAATGCATCCATGTCGAGCTGTTTCAACGACTGTTTTTGACTGCCTTTCAAAGAGAGCTCCGGAATGATTTTTTTTAATTCAAAAAATAGCGACATCGCCTGCGACGGCGGCATATCCTGTACGGCAAGAATCCTCGAAAGTTGCACCAAACCATCCGTAAGAAGTTCGCTGTTTTTTTCACAATTGTCAAGCACCATTCCGAGAGCTTGATGGAGTGCCTCTGCAACTGGAGATGCGGCGGCCATTTTTCCGGAGAATAACAGCAGTGACCGACTCATCCAGGCGTCAAGAATATTTTTTTTGTTCTCCTGAACTGCTCTACCCCATTCAATTGTCATAAGGCAAGGGAATAACGGTTTTCAAAGTTTGCTCTGCCCGCCGCTCAGAACCTGGTTCATAACCATCAAGTGCCATGCACTCAGAGCCCGGCACGCTTTCCGTTAAAGGCTTCATAGAGAGGCATCCAGGTTTTTGCATATTCGGCGAACGGCTTTTCAATAAACTGGCAAAAGTAGAGCGCGTTATCTGCAGCAGAGAGGTTGCCGTTTTTGAGTGCATCGAGAGCCTTCTGACCGGAATCAGCCGCATCATTTCCGGTGAGCTTCGCCTGCTTCCAATAGTTCGCAGCCTCCTGCCGAAAAACAAAAGTTTTCGGCAGTGAATCGGCCTGCTTGAGCGATGAGACCTCTACATTACGTGGCCCGAACGTAACCGGCCATCCTGTTTCAGCCCACTTTCTTGAGGACGCAATTGCCTCCCCAACCTGATTTATGACATCTTCTGACATGGTTCCGTTATCTCCTCTTGTTTTCATGATTTCTTTTCGCCCAAGCCTAAAGACCTTCACCCATCCCCATCTGGATATACCCGGAAGGACAGACCAATAAACAAAGATGGCATCCGATGCACTTCGAGTAATTGGTATAGACCACTTCTCCTTGCGGATTGTCCCTGAACCGGGTAACCGCTTCCTGCGGGCAAAAAGAGAGGCATTGTTTGCAGTCGAAGCAGAGCCCGCAGCTCATGCAACGCCCTGACTCCGCCTTTGCTTCACTGACCGAGAGTGCTGCAAGCAGCTCATTGTGGTTACCAACCACATTGTCCAGCTCAATGGTCTCCCTTTTTGCCTGTTCGGAATGGGTAAAATAGAGAACATCCTGCTTTTGGACTTTGGTGATCTCCCGATAACCCTGCTCAGGAAGAGGAGATCCTTTAAGAAAGGCATCGATGGAGTTTGCGGCCTTTCGTCCATGACCAACTGCCGTGGTTATAAGATCAACTTTTATGGCATCACCGCCTCCGAAGAACTTTTCTTTACCTTGCAGGCGAAAATATCGGTCGACCTTGAGCCATGGGCTGCCAGCAGTCACACTTTCAAAACCCTGCAAATCGGCACTCTGCCCAATAGCGGCAACAATCATGTCGGCCTCAATGTCAAAAGTCTCTCCGGTATTTTTGTACCTGAAAAAGGGAATTGGCGAATTCCAGCCATCCTCTCCCTTCACTTTTTTTGCCATTTTGGCACAGCGCAGAGCCTGAACTCCATTATCTCCGCTGATGACTTCAAGCGCCCCGCTCATGTAATGCATGGCAGCTCCTTCCCTTGCAGCATCATCAAATTCAATCTGGAAGCAGGCCATCTCCTCCCTTGGAACTCCGGCAACAACAGAGGCCTGGGAACCAAGACGCAGCGCAAGACGCGCAACATCCATAGCAACGTTACCATCGCCAATAACCAGTACCTTTTTCCCGATAGAAATGGCGTCCCCCTGCACTTCGTAGTTTCTCAGAAAATCAATGGCATTGGTCACTCCAGCCATACCTGCAGAACCGGGAACCGGAAGGGCACGGCCCAATTGGGCACCAGGGGCAATAAAAATCGCGTCGTACTCTTCCTCCAGTTCTGAAAGTGAGATATCGGCTCCAACACGGACGCCCATTTTTGTTTCAACCCCAAGGTTGATAATGCGCTGGATTTCCGTCTCAAGAATGTTGCGGTCGACACGGTAGCCCATGATACCATAGAGCACCATTCCACCCAACTTCTCATTGGCATCGTAAATCGTTACGCCGTGACCTTTGCGGCGAAGCTGATAGGCTGCAGAAAGCCCTGCCGGGCCACCTCCGATAACGGCAACCCTTTTGCCGCTCTCAGCCCCTGCGCCGGGCAGTTGCAGGCCAGCTTCAATGCCATAATTACCAATTACCTGCTCAACGGCATTAATGGCCACACTTTCGTCATGGAACTGGCGATTGCAGCCATTCTCACAAGGGTGCGGGCATATCCTGCCCATAACAGCAGGAAACGGGTTCGCATCGACAATTATCTCCCATGCAGCTTTCAGTGCATTGTCTGACTTGTCAACACCGTTCAGCAAACGATGATAACCACGGATATTTTCTCCGGCCGGGCACTCCGCCATGCATGGTGCAAGCTGGCTCACATAGACCGGACACTTGTGACTATGGTCTCCAAATGCAACAATTTTGTCGGTTCCCTTCATTTCACTGAATGGCGGGAAGAGATAAGATGTCGCAAAATCAAGTATAGGATTGGATTCTACCTTCATGAATGATCTCCTGTAAGTCTAAAAACGGACATGAGCAGACTGATTGAACGTGGTTCTTGCATGACGGTAACTGTCGATCATGTCATCATCAAAAACAAGTCCTGTTTCTTCAAAAAAGCGTTTCCATCCAATCCGGTTAATCCACTCCCCTACTCGTTCCCAGGGACGTCCACCCGCTTTGTATGCGGTAAGGATTTTGCCGACTACCTCGGTGACCTCGGGCCATCTTGGCGGATTGTTTGGCAGATTGTGGGCAACGATACTCATTGTTGATGGTTTGGAGCGGGCATTGCTGTTTTTTCCACCGACCCAGATCGCAAATTTCGAGTGCTCGGGATGGTTGATCTCCATCGCCGGGCAGGCTCCGAAACAGGCGCCGCAGCAGATACATTTTGCCTCATCAACCATGAGCGATTTCTTGCCATTGATCACGGTCGGCCTTATGGCAGCAACAGGGCAACGGGCAACCGCTTTCGGTAATTCACAGATTGTTGCGAGATGATCGTGGTTGATTCTTGGAGGGCGAGTGTGTTTGACAACCACAGCGATATCGGCCTGGCCGCCACAGTTGATTGCACAACAGGAGGTCGAAAGCCTTACCTTGTTGGGCATCTGCATCCCCTTGAATTCATGGTAAAGCGTATCCATCATGGACTTCACAACCCCTGACGCATCAGTCGCCGGAATATCACAATGAAGCCAGCCCTGGGTATGTGATACGGAGGAGACACACATCCCGGTTCCACCAACAGGAAAGCCCATCTCTTCGAGTTCACGGATCATCGGCTCGACATTCGCCTCGTTGGGCGTCAGAAACTCAATGTTGTTGCGTACCGTAAAGCGAAGATAACCGTCACTGTACTTGTCGGCAACATCGCAAAGCCGCCTGAGCATATCAACCGTATCCTGACGGGGCGTTCCTGCCCGAACCGTATAGATGGTATCACCACTGTGTGCCACATGCTTCAGAACCCCGGGCTTGGGAAGCTCGTGATATTTCCACTGCCCATAGTTTTTTCTTACAACCGGATGCAAGGCCTCCTCATAGCTGTGAGGCCCCGACTCCACGGTTTTCCACTTTTTTTCAGGACTGCTCATAGTGTTAATTCCTTATAAATTGTTCCTTCCGGCTTGAGTAGCATTCAATCAACCAGGCTCAGTACCTTGCCTTGAAATAGGGATTGTCACGAGGCCTTGTCACCATATTGATATTTGCTTCAAGACCGACGCCTTCAAGGAAAAGCTTCAAACCGACGCGCTCAATCGTCTCGCCGATACGTTCATGATCGAGACCGTTGTCATCCCACCAGTCGATAATTCCCTCGACCAGTTCGATAAACTCATCCATATCTTCGTCACTCTCCATCTTCATGAAGGGTACAATCAGCGATCCCATATTGACACCAACTTTCAGGGTGTTCTTTCCACCCATCAAGAGGGAAATTCCCCGCTCCTTGCCAGGAGAGAGTGCCTTGGGCATGACGTTCAGGCAGTGCATGCAACGCACGCAGTCCCTGCTGTCAATGACCATTTCGCCATCCTTGAGCGATATGGCCTTGGTCGGGCAAAAATTGATCACCTGGTTGACCAGTGCATCCGTTCCGTTCTTTTCAACCCAGGCCGTTACCTCTTCGCGCTCCATCTGGATAGCATCCTTCCAGGTTCCGATAACAGCCAGGTCTGAGCGCATGATTGCATTGGTACAATCATTCGGACATCCTGAAAACTTCAACTTGATTTTATAGTTCCACTCGGGACGATGCAGTGGTCCAACAAAATGTTTGAGCAGCTTGAGATGAACCTTGAGATCATCGTAGCAGGCATTCTCGCAGCGACCCGGCCCGATACAGGAAACCGCCGTACGCATACCGGCACCAGCACCTCCAAGATCCCATCCAGCCTGGTTCAGCTCATCAAAACATGCCTGAACCTTATCCTGTTCAATACCCTGCAACATGATGTCGCCCGTTTGCCCATGCAGGGTAATTATTCCGCTGCCATACTTCTCCCAGGTATCACAAAGCCCCCGCAGCATCTCCGTATTGTAGTGAAGCCCCGGTGCAGGCTGAATTCGCATGGTGTGAAATTCAGCAGCTTCCGGAATCTTGTCTTTTATCATTGAGTAGCGCGTAATAACGCCTGCTCCATAACCGTCCACCGTCACAAGACCGCCTTTCCAGTACCCCATTTTGGTATTGTAGGAGTACTCAAGCTGATCCATAACGCCTCGCAGCATGGGCTTTTCTGTTCTTTCAGCAAGCTCCTTGAACCCGGAAATGAAACTTGGCCATGGGCCCTTTTCCAGTTCATCAAGCATGGGTGTGGGATTGAGAAACTTCCCGTTTCCATCCTGACCACCATCTTTTTCACGCATTACTTCATCCGAAGCAGCCTTTTGAGCCTCTTCCATCATGACCTCCTTTGATTCACAGTAAATTGGGATCAGCAAACCTCTTTCCGTTCATTAAACGCAACCCGTAGGTTTCGGCAATCCCGCAATTTTACAGGCCTGCAAACCCGGCCCTTTTGGAAAAAGCCCGTACAGAAATTCGGAGGCCTCTTTCTTGTCCATCTCCTTCTCATTGGCAATAGCCTTGGTAAGTACCTTCACGGCTGGCGCAATCTGATACTCCTCATAATAGCCTCTGAGAAAATTGATAAGATCCCAATGCGCCTCAGTCATTTCGATCTCCTCACCCTCTGCCAGCACCTTGGCGATATCCTCTGTCCAATCTTCAAGATTAACGAGATATCCATTCTCATCTGTTTCATAACGGACACCATTGACTTCAATCGGCATAATTTGCTCCTTTACTGGTTAATACAATATTATAATATGAGTTACATTTTTATTCAAGCATCAGGAAACGGGTGAGATGGAAACGATAGCGAAAGAGCGACAAAATTGTACGCACTTACAAACACGAATTTACGCACCAACCTTCGAATTCCGTTTTTTTTTCTTTAAGAAAACGCTATAACCGAGACTGATGATCACCAGCCTTGTATGCACAAGCCAGAGAGACGAACGTATCAGCCCAAACAGGATTGGCAACAACATGCAGGTGCGCAAACGATGCAAAAAGATTGCGGTACAGTGCTCCATCACCTTTTCCTGTTATTCCCTCTCCCCGCATGACATCAAACTGAAAGGAGTGATCGTCCGCTGGCAAAAGTACCCGTGAATAATGAAATTCATGGGCTTTGACACACTCCCCGTTCTTGAACCAGGGCGAATCTTCCCTGCTTTTCAAATCAACATATCCGTGCCCGGCAGGAGTTTGGCCAAAGCTGATTTCAAAGGGAAGAACACCTGCCAGTTGATAGTTTTTCCCGCCAAAGGTGGCCTTTCGGCAAAGGTAGATCAACCCCCCGCATTCAGCATAAACCGGCATATCTCCCTCAATCCTATCGCGCACATCCTTCAGCAGCCCCTTGTTTGAACTCAATACTTCAAAGAACGATTCTGGAAAACCACCGCCGAGATAGAGTGCATCAACATCAGGCAATGAACTTTCCTGAAAGGTGTTAATAAAAACAAGCTCTGCGCCGTTATTCCTCAATGCTTCCAGATTTTCGGGATAATAAAAACAGAACGCCGCATCCATGAATACCCCGATTTTTGCTCTTGTCGCAACTTGCTTCTCGCAACACCCTTGCCTGCGCGCCTCCATCGGAGGAGCCTCATGAAAGAGGGCAAGAAGAGCTGCCATGTCACAATAACGCTCAACCCTTTCTGCAGCAGCCTGAATAAATTTTTCAGCCTCGGCTGTTTCGGCCACGGTTGTCAAACCAAGGTACCTTTCAGCAAGAAGCAGCGCCGGATCATGGGGAATCACTCCAAGTACCGCCACCCCGCAATAGTGTTCAATCGCATGCTTCTGCTTTTCACCCTGTCGCAAACTTTTTACCTGATTGAGTATGACGCCCCTGATGTCCGCCTTTGGCGGCATCGACTGCATACCCATAACCAGTGCCGCTAACCCCCTGTTCATTTTCCTGCTGTCAACCACCAGCACTACCGGAGCTTCAAGCATCAGGGCAAGTGCTGCACTACTGTCAGAACCATCAAGTGAGATTCCATCATGCAGCCCATGATTGCCTTCTATAAGAACAAGGGTTGTATTGCTGCCAACGCTCTTTGCCTGAAACAATTCAATGCACGCCTCTTGTCCCATCAGCCAAGGGTCGAGATTGGAGCACCCGGCGCGACTGGCCAACCTGTGCCACTGGGGATCGATATAATCAGGCCCTTTCTTGAAACTGCTTACGGCAATTCCCTGATTTGCAAAATATCGTAACATGCCAAGAGTGATGGTCGTCTTGCCTGCGCTCTTGTGGGGCGCAGATATCATCATACGAGGCACGTTTACCATATCCATTTTCTACTCCTCCGTCAACGAATTACCGTTTCCTGACCAGGAAGGTATGCACACTCAATGCCTCTATGAGAAACAAGTTCATGCCCGGTACGCTTTGCCCATGACGCCATGTCATTGACTGAGCCTGGATCGGTAGCGGTCATTTTCAGTATCTCGCCACTGTTCAGTGAATCAATGGCTTTTTTGGTTTTCAGAATCGGTAAAGGACAATTCAAGCCTTCACAATTCAGCTCAAGGTTGCTTGCAATTTCACTCATAAAAAAACTCATGATGATAGTATTACTTCAAATCTTTCGGTTTTTACCAAGGCCTCGGCGCCTTTTGATCCGCTCGCAGCTTTACCGTAAAGTAATCGTCCGCTTCTGCCTCATCCACAAGAGTCCCGGCACTGCTCCAAAGGGGTTCTTCATAATCGTTCCATCCCCTCAAACCCGTCCGCAGGGAAGATGCATGTTCATAACCCAGCAACTGCATGGATTGGACAGCAAGAGCACTTCGGTTACCTGAGCGGCAAACCACAACAATTTCGCGCATCCTCGCTTGCACCAACACGGGCACGGTATCCTCATAATCCCATTCAGAGGCAGATTCAAGAATACCCCTTGGAACGTTAATGGAATCCCTGATATGCATGGCTTCAAACTCATAAGGCTCACGCACATCAACAATGAGCAAATCCGGATTCTCCTTCATGCGCACAACAAGATCCCAGGGCATGATCTCCTTAACCTGAGACAAACAATTCCTGACAAGCTCTCGGTAACTCACCATGGTCATGAATTTTTCTGTCAGATAAAGAATGAGTTACCAGCGTCGGCAATAACCGCTTCCATATCCATGGCCGCAGCCGTTGAGGCCAGAATGAACGAAGGATATCCCCCGTCGAGTGTTCCCTGGGATGCAATGATTGCAAGTTTTTTTGTATCAGCCATAACTCTTTGATTTTCCCGATTACGCTTTCACGAAACAAGAACAGAAAAAAATGTTTCAGCAGGGTGCAACACAAGTTGCCGGATATAAGATGATCAATGACCTCCTGAAACGATTCCCGCTGCGGCAAAAACAAGAACCAGTACCTGCAACAACGTCATAACGGCATAAATCATATCTTTTTCCTTCAAAAAAAGCGGAATGATAACAGCAAGACAGAGCATCGTTACCGATGAAAGATAAACAACTGAGGCGTAGCTGAGAACATCACCTCGACCCAATTGATAAATCCAGTCCCATCCGGAAGGAACCGGAACAATTTTGTGCAATTCTGCTGCCCGAAGATGCCAGTGCATGGCTACCTCTGAAGGAGAAACGGTAGAGGGAAGCAATTGAAAGACATAAACAAGGTAACCCGCTACAACAAAGATAATTCCTAAAGTAGATGTCCAGGAAAGTACAGTGGCATAAGTCAACTGAATCCTGTTTGCGTGAAGCTGTTGTTTCATAGTGTCGTTAGCGTCAAATTCCGAATCCTTTTAAAAGAGCCCTCAATCCGGCCGCAGCAAGAAGGGTGATAACGAGCTTTCTCACAACACGGGTGTGAACCTTTGTAAGCAATCTGGCGCCAATTTTTGTACCGAGCATCATACCGGCAACTGATGGCACTGCGATAAGGGGGAGAACCGCACCCTTGTGCAGATAGACCCATGCCGCAGCAGTGTCATTGACAGAAAGCACAAAAATGCTTGTGGCCACTGAAACTCTCAGCGGAGCACCAAGAACAAGGTTGAAAACCGGCACATTGGCCCATCCGGCGCCAAGCCCGAACATTCCAGCCATGAATCCAATCACAACGAACAGCAGGATACCAACGGGTGTGCGGTGGATTTGCCAACTGACATCTTTTTTAAGCTGTTCATCGTAATAGATACCATAGATATGCAATATTTTGGAAAGCGTATCCGGCTCTGTTACTTCAGGATATGCCGAATTTTTTGAAAGCAGCATGATCACGGAAATACCAAGAATTGTTGCACCAAGAGATAACTGCACAACATTTTCCGGCATGGCCAACCCAACCATGGCACCGGCTATTGAACTAATAGAGGCAATCAGCGCCATTGAAAGAGCCAGTTTGAGATTTGCCAACCCTTTTTTCAGCAAGGGAGAGCCCGCTGAAAGCGCTCCGGAAAGTGCCACAAGCAGTCCCGCTCCCCTCACAAAGTCAATATGAAAGGGGAAAAAGCTGCTGACAATCGGCACAAAGAGCACTCCCCCTCCGACCCCGGCAATAACGGCGATAATGCCAAGAAAAAAAGAGAAAACGAAGAGCGCAATTTCCCAAACCCACCACTCCGTCTGTACGGGAGGCTGAGATTGTACGGCCAAGGCCACTGCCGGAGAAAAAAGCAGCAGACCTGTGAGCACGCTCAAAAGAAAAATGGAGCCAATCGATCTACAACGCCTTTGATTAATCACTCTCTCTCATGGTTTAGAAATATAGAAGGTCTTTTCATCGGGCCTGAAGGGACGCCCCATCCAGAGAGGACGGCGAAGTCCTTCCGGCCCCGGTGCGGGCCTTGTCATGGCAAGCCACTCCTTGTAAATCTGGTGTGAACGCTCCGTATCGACAAAAACGTCACCGTAACAATCACCCTCATACGCCTTCTCGATACGCACCTTCTGGTGCCAGCAGTGCATGCCGCTGACAGGGTCAGGGTGTACCGGGAAGGTGATGTTCTGATGCACTCCACCGTCAGACCAGAAAATTCTTGATGAATCCGCGTCGCTGCTCTCATAGGGCTCAATACCCTCATCAATACGCATTTTCCATTTACCGCCCCCTTCACGCTTGATCTCTACGCGGTTGGTTGACCAGCGGTTGGCTGCCGGATCCTGCTCGCGGCGCCAGCGACCAATGTGGTGTGAGCAGGCAACAACACCGGGACGAATGCCCTCGGTAACCCATGCCCGGTTTATGAAAAATCCAATATCGGTATTCACACGAATGAGGTCACCATCTTCAAAACCGAGACTATTGGCATCTGAAGCATTAATCCAGACCGGATTACGGTGCGCAATCTCGGCAAGCCATTTGGCATTGCCGGAACGGGAGTGAATCAGGACTGGAAGACGGAACGTAGGGACAAGGACAAACTCCCCCTTGCTCCGGTTCATGATTTCCTGGTGCACGTGACTTTTGATGTAGCCGGGTAGTCGATACTCTGGCCACTTCCAGTCAACCATCGTCTGCGAATAGAGTTCCTGCTTGCGAGATGGAGTAGGAAAGCCGGTACAGTTTGCACCCTTAACCTGAACTCCGACTGATTTCCCGTTTTTGGTGATAAGGCCAGTCTGCGGCTGCACGGTTGTGCCTTGCAGATCGGCCTCCGACAGCGTTCTTTCATTAACCTTGTAAACGTTGGTTTCAATCTCGAAGGCACCATACTTCTGCATGTATTCCAGGGCGGTCAGACCCTCTTTGGCCGCCTTTTCCGGCAACCCGGGCACACGCTCAAAGATGTAGCGGTAATACTCCTCAATGGTGATCTTCTCACCCGGACGATAGGGCGACATGCAATACTGCTTTATACCGAGGCTTCCATCCGGATCAATGCGCCAGGTAAGCTCAATCCAGAACTCATCCTCTTCCCACACCTCACCGACATTTGCCTGCCAGGTATATTCAACCGGATTGCCCATCTTTGCGTGAGCAACACGAAGAACCGGCTGACGGAACGCAATCCACTTGCCGGCATGGGTTTCATAACTGATAAGATCATGCCGCTCGGCGGAATGGCCCATCGGCAACACGTAGTCGGCAAAATAGGCGGTTTCGCTCCAGGTTGGCGTAAGCGCCGCGTGCAGACCGATTTTTGACTCGTCCTCCAGCGCCTCGATCCATGTGAAACCGTCCGGGTAGGTCCAGACCGGATTGAAAACCCTTGTAAAATAGACATCAAGTTTGCCACGACCCTCCTTGAGAAAATGGGGCAGCAAAAAGCTCAGCTCAAAATGAGCCAGAGGATACTCGTCAGGTAATTGGAGTGAATTCCAGTATGTCTGTGGTTTTGGCTTGGCATGAACATCGGGATGGAACTTGTTCCATGCGCTTGGTGACGTTCCGCCCGGCGTACCAACACTGCCTGTCAAAACATTGAGGAAATGAAGTGTACGCGACACTTCCCAGCCACCAAGGTTCCCACTGCTGGCACTGCGCCATACATGTGTCGCAAAATTGGTACCCGCCTCGCCTATTTTTCGGGCAACCTCAACAATCATTGCCGCCTTGACTCCACTCTCTTTTTCTGCGTACTCTGGAGTGTAGGAACTATACTCCTTTTTGAGCGCCTCAATGAAATTCTCAAAGGTGACAGGAGTGTTCGGGTAATCGTGCTGCAGGTACTCTTTCCAGTTCACCCAGTTTTCAAGGTAGTCGCGGTTGTAGAGCCCTTCATCAAGAATCACCTTTGCCATGGAAAGCAGCAGAGCAGGCTCGCTGCCCGGGTAACTTGGCATCCAGTAATCCGACATGCTCGCCGTGTTTGAAAGACGGGGATCGAGCACCGCAAGTTTGGCGCCTTTCATTCTGGCCTCAACAATTCGCTGGGCATGAGGGTTGAAATAGTGCCCCGACTCAAGGTGAGCACTCACCAGAAGCATAAATTTAGCATTGGTATAATCAGGAGAGGGGCGGTCTAATCCTTCCCAGATCGCGTAGCCGAAACGTGCTCCTGATGAACAAACATTGGTGTGACTGTTATGACCATCTACATTCCACGCCCTGAGCACCCACTCCATGAAACCTTCATGGCCGGGGCGACCGACATGATAAGAAATTTCGTTATTGCGGCCCTCCTGTATGGCCTTGCGCATTCTTCCTGCAATGTCGTCCAGCACACTGTCCCAGCTTACCCTGTCCCACTTGCCGCAACCTCTTTTGCCCGATCGTTTCATCGGGTAGAGCACCCGGTCGGTATCCTCAATCTGGTTGAGGGTTGCGGGGCCTTTTGCACAGTTTCTACCACGACTGGCCGGATGGTAGGGATTGCCGACCAGCTTGCGCATCGTCATGCTCTCTTTATCAACGTAGGCAAGAAGTCCGCAACCAGCCTCACAGTTGAAACAGGCTGTCGGAATCAGCATATACTCTTTCGACTTGCGCTCAGGCCAGCTTTTTGAATCATATTCCACCCAATTGTCCCACTGATCGGGGGGCGGGCAGTTCACCTGGGTACCATCAACAGTTGCACTTTTCGTTGCCGGACCACTCCCTTCAGTGTGAAGATCAGCAATGAGGTGCAGTTTTTCTGCTATCGTTTCTATAACCGTTGGTTTATGGGTATAACTCATATTTACTCCAGCACTTGATTAACTTAACGGAACGGTTTGCGGTGCATGAATCCAGACTTTTTCTGTGTAGAAGACACCACAAAGTCCAAAAATGGCGGCTACAGCAAGCATCAGTGGCGAAGAAAGGGCAAGGCACAACAGCAGTGGAAGCATATTACCCGCAATAAAACTGCCAAACCAGAACTGCTTTTTCAGTGATCCATGCAGGATGGCCTCAGCCGCGCGTTCCGCAGACTTCGAAGGGTGCTTGCCATAGAGCTCAGAAAGCATCACAAGGATGTGGAGTATAAAACCGCCCGCAAGAGCAGGCCTGAGCGTTTCGAAAAGATCAGAAGCACTGGAGGTCAACACACCAAGAATGAGCATTGCCGAGCCGCCGGCAAGCAACGAGTTCAGGAACATGTGTAATAAAAGCATGGGACTTTGCCAGAAATCCCTCCCCTTGGCCGAGCCAAAAAGGAATGCCGTATAGATCGCCGTCAGCAGGGCAAAGAGTGCGCCGCACCAGAGCGACACCTGTTCGAGAAGAGGCAGGTGGAGATATTTGGCAACTCCCCAGAGTGCAAGAAATGCGCCGAATCCGGCAATCGTCAAACCACCCTTTACCAGCCATGAACCAAATTGCGGACGGAGCATAACCGAAGAGAAGCGCTCGGGACGATCAAGATCCTTGACGAGAAATCCTCCCGTAAAGGCAAGAAAAAGCAGCGAAGTTGCCCATACAGCCCACTGCAGCGAATTGGAGAGGGGATGCATCAGCAGGGTCTGCACAACAAACATCAGCAAAAACAATCCTGACGCAACGGCCTTCGAGGCTACATAGGCAGGTACCTCCCAGCCCCAGACAACTCCTTTGGCAGGAATATCATAAACCTTTCTTGCATTTGGCTTTCCATCAATTCCGGATGATGGAAGCAATTTTTTTGCCGGTTTGGCAAAGTGTTTGCCAGCAAAATGGCCAACCCCGCGGGACTGCTCGCTCCAGAGATAGCCGTTGACTTCTGAAACCTCAAGTGGATCCAGCGAGGCGCCATCCCCGTTGATATAATAAAGCTTGGGTGACGTACCCTTTTCCGGCTTGCGCACCATGGTCTGCTCTTTTGCCACAAGACGAGCTATCTCACTGCGGGGGTCATCAAGGTCACCGGCAACAATTGCCTGCTGGGGACAAATCGCAACACAGGCTGGCTTGAGGCCAACCTCTTTTCTGTGAGCACAATAATTGCATTTTGCGGAGGTATGCGTCTCGGGATCCATATAGAGAGCACCGTAAGGACAGGCTTGGGAACAGGCTTTACAGCCGATACATCGACGCTGGTCAAAGTCAACAATACCATCGTCCCGCCGGTGCAAAGCCTCAACTGGACAGATATCAACACATGGCGGCTCAGCGCAATGGTTGCAGCGGAGAACGGTAAAATATCTTCTACTATCGGGGAAGGTCCCCTTTTCAACATATTTAACCCAGGTACGATTTACACCGAGAGGCACCTGGTTTTCGGATTTACATGCTACCGTGCAGGCATGGCATCCGATACATTTCCGGGCATCAATAACAAAACCGTAATTCATTAATTTTGCTCTAAATATTATAATACTGCAACCGAGCTATACTCTCGGGAACCCACTCACGCGGCGCTCAAACTGAACATGACCGATGGCTGACTGCTCTTTTCCTGTCGCCTGCAAAAACGCAAACAAATCTACTACATAGTTATGCGGTTTTAATTTTAACAAAAGATATGAACTCTTCAAAAGGAAATCAACCAAACAACATCGAAAAATGAAGAAAATATTACCGTACAAGCAGAAGCGGAACCTTGAATATCCAGGGTTCATTCAACACCGGGGTTTGAAGCTGCAGTGTTGAAGAAACCCTGGGGTTTCAAGCTCACCCGACCTCTTTTCCGGCCATAACAAGGGTTGGAGGAGCTCCAAGATGACGTCCACCAAGCAGAACATTCCAGTAGAGCCATTCAAAGCCAAGTTTTCCATACCAGTTCATCCTGGTCTCGTGGAGAAGGGTAAATGGCCCCAGTTTTGGCATCGGGAACTTGCCTGGCAAAGGCTCTATCTTGTAGTTAAAGTCGATCAGCGAAGAGGTGCCTTTGGAATAGACAATAAAACAGGTCGAGTGGCCGTCATAAATCTCCTCCGGCTTGACGCCATGTATTTCAGACATGATATTGAAAACCACAACATCAGCTTCATAATGGGCAACTGATCCCGCCTTTGAGGTCGGAACGTTGGTGGCATCGCCAATAACGTAGACCCTGTCGTGCTTGAGGGCCTTGAGAGTGTTCTGGTGAGTTGGTACATAGCCGATGCTGTCATCAATACCCGACTTGCTGATCACCTCATCGCCAATAGTAGTGGGAACAATAACCAGCGTGTCATACTTTATCCTGTCACCTTTTACGGACTCGATATACCGCTCTTTTCCATTCACTGAACTGAGTTCGAAACTCGTACTGATCTTGATATTTTTGCTCTTTGCCGACTCAGTAAAGACCGCCGAAGCCTTGGGTTTCGTAAAGGCTCCAGCCAGAGGGGTAACCAGTTCGATCTCGGTCTTCTCCCTGATACCTTTATTGCGACAAAACCAGTCAGCCATAAAGACAAATTCGATGGGGGCTACCGGACATTTGAAGGGGAGCTCGGCAATATTCATCACCAGTTTGCCCCCTTTAAACTCTTTCAATCTCTGGCGCAGTTGTTCAGCGGCCTCAATGGTATAAAAGGAGAAGGCATTTTTGCCCCAGGCATCCATCAAGCCGTCATTCTCTTCAGGAGCAATCTTGCAGCCTGTGGCAATGATCAGAAAATCGTAGGTAAAGGTATGGTTTCTGCTCTTTACCTCCCTTTTCTCAGGATTGATATTGGTAATCTCATCAATCACAAAATCCACACCGGGAAGGATATACTTTTTCCTTGAACGGGTAAGGGTTTTTGACTTTTGAAGCCCGAAGGGAACAAAGAGCATGCCCGGTTGATAGATATGCCTGTCATCACGATCGATCACCGTAATCTCCCATTCAGCAGGCAAATGCCTCCTCAGATTATTTGCAACAATTGTTCCGCCGGTACCCGCACCCAATACAACGATCTTTTTCGACATTATCTTGCCTCCATTTCAGGACTCAGTTATGAAAGATTGGTGTGAAGAGAAAAAAAGAAACCGCGTTGCAACACTGAAATGCTGTTGCAGATGCCATGTTTTGAACAGCGCGTCAGAGAAGCGCGACTCCAACTCTTGCTTTAAAAAAGGTGTAGATGACCTTTGGGAAACATTTGATGAACACGATCGTTCAGCCTTATACTCCACCGATCATGCGCAGGAACCGCATAACTATATACCCATCAGGATTCAAAAAAATATAAACAACATCATACGGAAAAGCAAAAAATGAACCTGAATCGTTCAATCTCCGATGCGAAATTTTAACCTGAACCGAGTTCACAATCTTGTAGCACTCCCTTAACAATTCCTCAACAGAACGAATGCTACTTTGTGGGGCGCAAGAAGATATGCGAAGAGAGTTCCCTGAATTTTCATGAACACCTCACACAAACCAACCACATTTTTCTTATGAGAAAAGTTGCAATGATAGTCGGTCTGGCCGCTGCCCTCGGGTTCAACAACGCGCAGGCTGCTGACTGGAACTGGAAAGGAGATATCCGCGAACGCTGGGAAGACCAACGGACGTTAAAGGATAATACAGACACTTTCAGCACAAGCCGTTCACGTACCCGCGTCCGTCTTGGCGTTTATTCATGGATCAATGAAGAGCTTTCCGCCGGCGTTCAGTTAGCGACCGGTAACGATGCTGTAAACGAAACAATTTCCCGCAACCAGAGCGCAGGAGCTCTTTTTCAGCCGAAGAACATCTATCTCAACGAAGCCTTCATCGATTACCACCCAACAGCGCTTGATGGTCAGGTAAACATGATACTCGGCAAGAGAGAGGGCTCAGCAGAAATCATCAGGGTTAACAATCTGGTGTATGACGGTGATCTTACCTTTGAAGGCGCAACTATACAGTATGGCAAGGACGCTGACGGCAAGGAAAAAAACGGGCCAGTAGCCATTGCCGGTTACTATCTTCTTGACTCATGGTCTGATGCTACCCGCACCGATCCAACCCTGTTCATTGCCCAGGCTGCTTACAAGGGCGATGTGAATGATATCAGGTACATGCTTGGCGCCGGGTACAATTTGTACAGCAGCGTCAATAACATCAGCACCACATTAAACGCTGACAAGTCTGCAACCGGTAGTGGATTTGCTGCAAATAGCAACACGCTGAATAAAGGCTACAAGATTGTCGAGCTGTTCGGTAACATCGGAGGTCAGATCACCGATACGCTTCCCTGGAATATTTACGGCCAGTACGCCTTCAACACGGCGAAGAATGCTGATTATCGTGCAATCAATGACAATAAAAGAAGTGCGTGGCTGGCTGGCTTGACGATAGGTGATGCAAAACAGGTTGGGCAATGGTCGCTCGACGCAAAATATGACCGCATCGAAAGCGATTCCGTCTTCCCGCTCTTCACCGATTCTGACAGAAAAGTTGGCGCGTTTACAGGTCCGTCTCGCCCAACAGCAATTGTTAACATCAAGGGTTTTGAAGTAGCAATGACCTATCATCTTGTCCAGAACATGACCATCGGAGCAAGGTACTTCTGTTACAACGAGATTGACAAGGAAGCTTTGAACCCGACACTTCACCAGTTGCAGGTCGATGCTCTTGTCAAGTTCTAAAAATGTGTGCTGTTCTTTCTGTTGTGTGTTGTATGGCTGGTCTGCAAGGCTCCTCCTGCCGCTGAAGGAGAGCCTTGCTTAACCGGCTTATTATTACAAGATTTTCACCGCTTATTATAATAAACTCAATGATGACAATCACTATGAAACTTTTCAAAAAAATACTTTTAAGTGCAACCGTTTTCGGCGTCATGGCTTCAGGTACAGCCCAGGCTGCCGGTAAAATCGTTATTGACGGTTCAACCACAGTAGGACCTATTGCCAAAGCATTTGCTGACCATTTCACCAAAACCACCGGCGTTCAGGTAACGGTGAGCGAGTCGGGATCCGGTAATGGCGCAAAAAGCCTGATCAACAAAACCTGTGACATCGCCACCATGTCACGACCAATGAAAGACAATGAGCTGGCTGCCGCAAAAAGCAAAGGAGTCAACCCTGTCGAGCACGTCGTTGCGCTTGATGGACTCTGTATTGTTGTACACCCGAGCAACCGCGTCAATGCGCTCTCCAAAGCACAAATCCGCGGAATCTATATGGGCAAATACACGAACTGGAGCCAGGTTGGAGGACCGAATTCCGCAATCGTGATGATCCAGCGCGAATCGAACAGCGGTACTGCCGACTCCTTTAAAGAGCTGGTTATGGGCAAGGATAATCCGATTTCAAAGAGAGCAGAGACCCAGTCAAGCAACGGTGCCATCAAGAG
Organism: uncultured Chlorobiaceae bacterium; assembly: GCA_903882665.1. Lineage (GTDB taxonomy): Bacteria > Bacteroidota > Chlorobiia > Chlorobiales > Chlorobiaceae > Chlorobium. The sequence goes on from CAIRXW010000036.1 coordinate 55,479, forward strand.
CCGCGTTGCCTCCACCCCTGCTGCGGTCAGTTATATCGGACTCGGCTTTGTTGACGCTTCAGTCAAGGCTGTTCTTGTTGACGGTGTTGAGTCTGACGTCAAAACAGTCAAGAACGGCACCTACCCAATCCACCGTCCGCTCTTCATGTACACCAATGGCCAGCCTACCGGAGCTGTCAAGCAGTTCATTGATCTGCCTAAAACCGCTGAAGGCAAGCACATAATCAGTGAGACCGGTTTTGTGAACTATTATTGATTGATTGCTTCCAGCACCAGCTTCCCGCTCTTGCCGGAAGAGCCAACACCAAAAAGCCGTCTCACTCCAGGACGGCTTTTTGGTATCAAACAAAAACATTGTAACCCATGAACAGCAAAACACTACGTTTTCTTTTACCCGTTCTGCTCAATGCCACTCTGGCACCAGCACTCTCTTCGACTGCCTCTGCGTTTAATGCTGCACATCTTGAACTGCTTAAAGCCGGAGTAGCATCGTGGAACAGTATGAGAAGCACGCATAAAGAGTTTCTCCCCGACTTTTCGGGAGCTGCACTGAAAGGCAAAAAGCTGAGAGGAGCTGATTTTCACAATGCCAACATGTCAGGCGCCAATCTCAGCCAGTCAGACCTCAGCAATGCGAACCTGCAGAGCGCTTTGCTTGATTCGGCAAAAATGAGTTACTGCATGCTTATCAGGGCAAATCTTGAACAGGCTGAATTACGGGGAGCCGATCTGGAAAGTGCCGTGCTCGATGGAGCAAATCTCCATCATGCAATTCTTGGGAAAGCCATTCTGAAAAAAGCGGATTGTACAAATACTGATTTTTCGGAATCAGATCTTCGTGACTGTAATTTTCGCGAGGCAACACTGGTAAATGCCAATCTGAGCGGAGCGGATTTAAGGGCAACCTACCTTTGGCGAACGAATCTCAGCCGAACAAATATGACAGGGGTAAAGGTGTCGGAAAACACCATTCTTGATAGCGGTAAATACGCATCCCGGTTGTGGGCGGATAATCATCAATCTTTTTTTGTTGAAGACCCTGCAGCCATTTACGCCAATCAGGTAAGCTCAGCTTCTACAGAGAAACAGGCACCGCAGATCGTTCATCGCCAGCAGTCGGATGCTCCTGCCCGGCCGCAGCAAGTCACGGGCAGCACTGTGCCGGAAAGGGATACAGACAACTCAAAAAAGATGTTCGATTCACGTAATATCTGGCGGCAGTCAGAGGGCCCGGCCCACGTCGCCTACGACAGAGAGCAATACGAGCAGGTAAAAAGCAATGTGTTCGAAATGAACACGATGAGAAAAAGCAACCGCGATATCCGCATAAATCTCACTGGCGCTTCATTCGATCACAAAAACCTCTCCTATGCCGATTTAAGCCATGCACTCCTGCAATATGCCAGCTTCAAAGGAAGCGATCTCGGGGACAGTGATCTTCGATCAGCAGATTTAAGAGGATGCGACTTCCGGGAAGCAAACTTGCAACATGCCGATCTGGGATGCGCTGATCTCAGGGGAGCCAATCTCTGGCGTACCAATCTCAGCCGAGCCCGTCTTGCCGAAGCTATCGTTTCCGGTTCGACCATCCTTGAGTCAGGTAAAAAAGCTACGCCGGAACTGGCCGCACGTCACGGTCTCATTTTTGTTGAGCAATAGCGTTATCGTACAGGAAGAGATAGTAACTGATTGCTTCCGGCACCAGCTTCACGCTCTTGCCGGAAGAGCCAACGCAAAAAAGCCGTCTCACTCCAGGACGGCTTTTTTGTTTATGCAAAAACAACTGAGCTTATACTCCGGCCATCATCGCTTCGATGTCGGCATCAACGGTTCCAATAGGCTTGATTCCGAATTTTTCGACCAGAACAGCCGCAACATTGGATGTCAGGAACTCGGGCAGTGTTGGTCCAAGGCGGATACCTTTCACGCCAAGAGCAAGCAGTGCGAGGAGCACGGTAACAGCTTTTTGCTCATACCAGGCAATATCGAAGGAGATCGGCAGGTCGTTGATATCATCGAGTTCAAAGACCTCTTTGAGTTTCAGGGCAATCACCGCAAGCGAGTAGGAGTCGTTGCACTGGCCGGCATCAAGCACACGGGGAATCCCGCCAATATCACCAAGCTCAAGCTTGTTGTAACGGTATTTTGCGCATCCTGCGGTCAATATGATGGTACCCTCAGGCAAGGCGGCGGCAACGTCGGTATAGTACTGGCGTGAGGCATGACGGCCATCACAGCCAGCCATCACTACAAAGCGCTTGATGGCCCCACTTTTGACGGCAGCAACCACCTTGTCGGCAAGTGCCAAAACCTGGTTGTGGGCAAATCCTCCAACGATTTTACCATTTTCAAGCTCTTTTGGTGGCTGACAGCTTTTTGCAAGCTCAACCAGCACCGAAAAGTCCTTCTCTTTGCCCTCAGCCCTTGCTGCGATATGCTTCAGTCCGGGGTAACCTGCCATGCCGGTTGTGAACATCCGGTTACGGTATGCTTCGCGAACAGGGACAATGCAGTTCGTCGTCATAAGTATCGGGCCGTTGAAGGTGTCGAACTCCTTGTCCTGCGACCACCAGGCTCCACCATAATTACCCACAAAATGGGAGTACTTCCTGAATGCGGGATAGTAGTGAGCCGGCAGCATCTCGCAGTGAGTATAAACATCAACGCCTGTTCCCTCTGTCTGCTTCAGCAGCTCTTCCAAATCGCGCAAATCATGGCCGGAAATGAGGATTCCTGGGTTTTTGCCCACACCGGTGCTCACCGTGGTGATCTCGGGATGGCCATAGGTTGTTGTATTTGCCTTGTCGAGCAGGGCCATTGCCTTGACGGCGACACCACCGGTTTCGAGCACCAGTCCGGTCAGTTCGTCCGCCGAGAGCTCTTTTGTGAGCGCCACAAGAGCCTTGACATAAAAAGCATAAATAGCGTCATCATGATAGCCAAGCACGGCTGCATGATCGGTGTAGGCTGCAAGCCCCTTCAAACCGTACAGCACAAGGCTTTTCAGGGAGCGCAGGTCCTCATTCTCGCTGAGGTTATTGATGCTCACCGTTGCCGCCTTGGCAAGAAAATCCTCTTTTGAGCTGCCATTCCAGTGAGCCGCATCATGATCAGAGCCATGATCAATCGAGGCATTCAGCTCATCACGCACTGCAAGGGTCTTGCGGATCCGGGCGACGATGGCATCCTCATCAAAATTGGTATTGGTCACCGTCACAAAAAGCGACTCACTGATCAATTGACCAACGTTCACCGACACGATTCCCTCCAGCTTTTCGACCGCCAATGCAAGCCCCTCTGTTGCATAAACCAGCACATCCTGAAGCTGCGCCGTCGACTCATCTTTTCCACATACTCCACGCACCGTACAACCGGTACCATGAACGCTCTCCTGACATTGATTACAAGACATTCCCATCGTTCCATCCTCCATTATTGGTTATCAATTACCACAACACGCTTAAATCACAACAGCCTAAAATAGAAAACAGGCTTTCACTCCCATAAGTTATGAGCCTCCTTTTTCACCACTGCCATGCGTCATGCCATTTACCGCATCAAGATCCCGTATCAGTTTGCCGATGGTGATCTTGTCAAATTCACGGTTGACAACCTGCTCAATACGCATGATCTCATGACGAAGCACGCACCGTGCACGATTTGCGCAAATCTGCTTTCGGAACATGCACTCCGACACCTGCACCTTTCCCTGAAAAACCTCAATCAACTGCGCTATCGGGATCTCGTCAGGCTCTTTTTTCATCATGAAGCCTCCCTGAGCCCCCTCCTTCGAAACAATCAGATCATGGCGGATCATCTCCTGCAACAATCCACGCAAAAACTGGTAAGGAATATCCTGTTCAGTCGATATGGACTTTGCCGACACATACACACCCCTCTTCGATCCAAGCATCAACAGCGCTCTTATCGCATAATCTGTCTTTTTTGTCAGTACCTTCATGGTGATTCGTTTAATTGATATCAATATAGTATCAGTTCTATAAAAAACAAACATTATTTTGTCAGAAAAAGATAATCTGGCAAACAAAGAAGACTATTATTTTTCGGAAACTTGAACAATAACCAGTATAAAATATTGAAAATTATTGAGTTGATGACTTGGTTCAAGGTCTGAAAAAAGCAAGCAATATTTCTGGGGGCAGGGGGCGGTTTCGTTCAAAGGGGAGTTGACAGGGTGGGTTGATCGTTTCAGAAAATGACACGCTCAGCGTCAATGCCTCTCTTCGAGGCTGAAACCTGGAAGAGAGGCTGACGCTGAGCGGAAAGATGATCATGCCTTGAATGCGCCAGTATCTATCCAATCGTTTTTCAGCAGCGCCCACCAGTCTACAGCCAATCCTTTCAGCACATAGTCGTAGGGCAACCAGCCATAACCGCCACTGCCCCATCCTGTGCTCCATGAGTTTCGTATGAGCAGTCCCCCCTTGGTTTCCACTCCACCGGGATTGGTGTTCTTGATCTTCATAGTATCATCATAACCGACAGCCACAATAGCGTGACCGCCAGCAATTTTCTCTCCGGCGGTCGGATAGGGAATTTTTCCGGTTGTTGCCGCCTGCGATATTGAAGTGTAGACCGTAAAACCAAACATCGCAGGAATACCTGCCGAGAGGTTCGCCTTGATTTGTGTCAGCAGCGCATCCTTTGCCGTCCCTGCCGGATCAAGACGGAAATAACTTATCGCCTGGAAGCTCTGGGCAAAGGCGTAACAGAAGGCCGAAGGTTCCTTGTCAAAATCAGCAATAACATAGGGCAGGTACTCTTCCGGCGGCACACCAAAAAGGACGAGCGCTCCCATGGTTGAACGAAGAAATGCGCCGGTATCTCCAGTCCAGTGCAACAGGTTTCTCGTCGTCTTGTAAAGAAAGAGGCGGGATGCATCAATATGCTTGCCAAACGCCCTCCTTTCAAAGTACTCGACAATGCCGACACCAGCATGTGCCGTGCACGATCCAATCGATTCCTGGTTTTCGATCGGAGAGAACCACGGTCTTAAATCGACAGAGGGAGGAACAGTCAGCTTTGCAGGTTTAGCAACTCCCGACTTTGCAAGCATCGCCTTCACGGAATCACCCTGCCCCAACTGTTTCTGCTTTGAAGAAACGACATTATGATCTGCTGTGTAATCCTTGAAATCAGGATAATCCGGCAACCATCCCATTCCCGATATCTCCAGAATTTGACCCATAGATCCTCCAGTTATTGTTCGATTAAAAGATTGATTTTTTTACCTTAACGCAAACTATCCTCAACCGGTAACGCTCGCTGATCAAACATTCTGAGTCACATTTTTTTCATGATACTGATATCCAGTCCACAAGAGGCACATCTGTGCTTCCCCTGACCATACCAATGGATTAAAAAGCGCCCAAGCGGAAGATTTGCAAGTATTAGAAAATCAATATAACAGTATTGCACAAAAAGCGAACAGCTCACACGCATTTTACATAAGAGAACTCTAACTGACACTGAAACCGGTTCATTTCACCAAAACACAACGGTCCCCACACATACACCCAAACCACCCAACACTCACCATTGTCAATTGTCCATTGTTTTGCCTACCTTATATTCATTCCTTTCAATCATCAATCATTGTGGTATGCGTCAAACCATATTCCGAAAAATACTCTATGCCGCCTCACTCCTTCTGCTTCTTGCCGGACTCTCCGCCTGCCAGCAGAAGAGCGACAAGAGCCGCCAGGAACAGATTGTTGTTGGTGTTTCGGCTGACTTCGACTACCTCAATCCCCTGCTTATCCAACTCTCCATGTCGCGCGAGGTGTGCACACTGCTCTACCCTTCGCTGGTCAAACCCTCCTACGATGAAAAAAAGGGTGCGATAAGCTTTCTGCCCAATACAGCCAAAAGCTGGGAGTTCTCCGCTGACGGCAAAGAGGTGACCTTCAATTTACGCGGCGACGCAGTATGGGAAGATGGCAAGCAAGTGACATCGCACGATTTCAAATACTCCTACGCTCTCTACAAAAACCCCAAAATAGCCAGTTCACGGCAGCACTACCTTGGCGACCTGCTTCTGCTTCCGGATGGAACGGCGGATATCGAGCACGCAGTGGAAACTCCCAGCGATTCAACACTGGTGCTCCATTTCAGCAAACCGATGGCCCGCGATATTGTGCTCGACCATTTCAACGACCTGATGCCGGTAGCCCGGCATCTCTTCAAGAACTATGCTGCAGATGAAATCCGCACAAAGGCTGCGGAAATACCGGTATTGAGCGCGGGCCCCTTCAAGATAAAACAGTGGGCACACCAGCAAAAACTGGAGCTTGTCACCAACCCCTCCTCGCGCCTTCCACAGCCAGCCACTATCAAAAAGATGCTATTTGTGGTCGTTCCTGAATACACCACCCGTCTTGCCATGCTGAAATCAGGACAGATAGACGCCATGATCTCGGCTGGAGGAATCAATCCAAAGGATATTAACGAGCTTGCAAAGAGTTCACCCTCAATTGTCATCAAACCGGTCAAAAACCGCTTTTTCGACAGCATCGTCTGGCTCAATATTGATGGTGAAGCCTGGCGCAAAAGCCGTAACGTAGTGCCGAACGCCCTCTTTGGCGACAAGGTGGTGCGCCAGGCGCTCACGCTTGCCATTGACCGCCAATCCATCATTGACGGCTTCATGGGGCCAGAACACGCCACCATTGTCAATACCTCGCTCTCACCGGCTTACCGCGAAATCGCCGACACCTCGCTCGACCCCTGGCAGTATGACCCCCGGAGGGCTAACGCTCTCTTGCGCTCAGCAGGTTGGACGCCCGGCCCCGACGGCATTCTGCAGAAAAACGGCAAGAAATTCTCCTTTGAGCTTGCGGCTCCCGTCGGCAACCCCCGGCGCAACTATGCCGCAACCATTATCCAGCAGAACCTCCGCGAAATCGGAATTGAGTGCCGCCTGAAATTTGACGAAAGCCTCATTTTCAACAAAAACCAGAATGAATTCCGCTACGATGCCGCCCTTTCAGGCATGGCCGCCGAAACACTCCCCTTCCAGCTCATTATCTGGGGTTCCGACTTTGCGCGTCGACCCTTCAACTCCTCAGCCTTTCAACACAAGGAACTCGACACCATCATTGCAGAGTTGAGTCGCCCACTCCCCACGGAGCGCAGCATTGCCCTCTGGAAAAGCTACCAGAAAATCCTGCACGATGAACAGCCGAGAAGCTTCCTCTACTACTACGACGAGCTTGAAGGATTCAACAGTCGGATCAAAAACACCAATATCAACCTGATCTCCACACTCTACAACGCCTCAGAGTGGAGCATCCAATAAAAGAGCGTTCGGCACTGTTTGTCACCAGTGCCGAATTTTACTATATTCAACTACTTTTTTGCAAAGCAGTTAAAGAATTTCCGCCACCATCAGTGAACTTATTGTTTTATGCCTCGTTACACACCCGAACAACTTGAACGGAGAAATGCCTCAGTCTGGACAAAAGTGCAGGGAATCCTCGCACCTATTCAGTTTGTCATGTTTCTTGCCGGCTTGACGGTCACCTGGCTCTACCAGTCGCACAACGGGATCGACAACTTCGCCTGGATCACCTTTTTTGTCACCCTGAAAACCCTCATGCTTGTTCTTATTTTTGTGACCGGCGGCTTTTTTGAACTGGAGGTTTTCGGCCAGTTTGCCTTTGCTCATGAATTCTTCTGGGAGGATTTCGGCAGCGCCATTGCCATGGTGGTGCATCTCTCGTACTTTATCCTTTTCTTCATGGGGCTCAATGAAGCCACACTTATTTCGACCGCACTGCTCGCCTATCTGAGCTATCTTGTCAACGCAGCACAATTTGTCATCCGCCTGCTCCTTGAAAAGCACAACGAAAAAAAGCTCAAGCGGCAGTCGGCCTGACCACCCAAACCTCTTATGAAAGCAAAAGCCATTGTCTTCAGCGGCGTCCGCCAGATTGAACTCTCTGAGGTGACACTGAAACCCCTCTCCTCAACCGATGTGCTGGTCGAAACCTGGTGGTCATCAATCAGCACCGGCACGGAAAAAATGGCCTGGAACGGCCTCATCCCCTCCTGGCCATTCATTTTTCCCTTTATTCCCGGTTACGAAACCGTCGGAAAGATCATAGAGGCGGGCGACCATGTCAACCAGAACCTCATTGGCAAGTTTGCCTACGTTGCTGGCTCCTTCGGTTATGAAGGAGTCAATGCCGCCTTCGGAGGCGCTTCGGAGTACATCGTCTGCCCGGTCGAGGCCATCACCGTGCTCGACAACATGGAGAATCCCCAATCCGGCATTGCCCTGCCCCTTGGCGCAACCGCCCTCCACATTGTCGATCTGGCAAAAGTTAAAAACAAAAAGGTACTGATACTTGGCCAAGGTGCCGTAGGGATTCTCGCCGCTGAACTGGCTCAACTCATGGGTGCCAAACTGGTAGCCGTGACCGAACCCAACAAGAATCGGCTGCGCCTCTCAACGGCTGACCTCAAGGTCAACCCCGACACGGAAGATGTTGCCGCCGCCCTTGCCGGCCATGAGTTCGACATTCTGATCGACAGCACCGGCATCATGAGCGCCATCGACACCGGCCTGCGCTTTCTGAAGTTTCAGGGAACCGTGATTCTCGGAGGCTACTACCAGAGAATCAACATCGACTACTCCCAGGCCTTCCAGAAAGAACTCTCCTTCATTGCCGCAAAACAGTGGGCCAAGGGCGATCTGGAGCGAGTTCGAGAGCTGATTGCCGAGCACAAACTCAATGCAGAACGAATTTTTACCCATAAGCACAGGGTTGAGGAGCAGATCACCGATGCCTACCAGCAGGCATTCACCGATCCCGACTGCCTGAAAATGATCCTGCTCTGGAAAACCGGCACAGAGCAGGAGGGAACCATCTCCCCTGTCACTGCACAACCATAAGCGGCACACGATGGCAGCAAGAACCATAGCGATATACGGTAAGGGTGGCATAGGCAAAAGCTTTACCACCACCAACCTCAGCGCCACCTTTGCCCTGATGAACAAGCGGGTGCTCCAGCTCGGCTGCGACCCCAAGCACGACTCAACCACCTCCCTCTTCGGCGGCATTTCGCTCCCCACCGTGACCGACCTCTTCGCCGAAAAAAACGCACGCAACGAGCCGGTCACCATCAGCGACATCGTCTTCCGCCGAGACATACCAGACTTTCCGCAACCCATCTACGGCATCGAACTCGGCGGCCCGCAGGTTGGCCGGGGATGCGGCGGCAGAGGCATCATTTCAGGATTTGACGTGCTCGAAAAACTTGGAATCTTCAAGTGGGATATCGACATCATCCTGATGGACTTTCTCGGCGACGTCGTCTGCGGAGGCTTTGCCACCCCCCTCGCCCGCTCGCTCAGCGAGGAAGTTATCCTCATCACCAACAACGACCGGCAATCCATCTTCACGGCCAACAACATCTGCCAGGCCAACAACTACTTCCGAACCATCGGTGGAGAGTCGCGCCTGCTCGGTCTCATCATCAACCGCGACGACGGCAGCGGTGTAGCCGAACGATACGCAGAAGCGGCAGGCATCACCGTCCTCATGAAGGTACCCTACAACGCCGAAGCGCGCGACAAGGACGACAGCTTCGACTTCGCCATACGCCTACCTGAAATCCGCGACAAATTCCGGAAGCTCGCCGGGGATATCATTGAAAACCGCATCACCCCCTGCGAAGCCGTCGGCCTCGACTTCATGGGCTTTGTCCGCCTCTTCGGCGAAGTGAGCAATGATGCGCCGCAACCGGCAACCGCTGATGAGCTTTTCGGGAGAAAGTCAAGCACTTCCGGCAGTAAAACCGTTGCGGCAAAAAGCTCCCTCGAAAGTGACGACCTGAAAATGGCGCGTTGCATAGAAAAGCTCACCCCGGAACAGCAGGAGGTCTACCGGATGGTGGAGCAGGAAAAGAAAGGAATCAATGAAGTTGCCGAACTGACTCGCACGGAGGAATCAGCCGTTCGGGAGTTGCTTGGAAGTGCGCGGAGAGAGTTGGCGAGGCTTTTCTTTGAGAACTGACAATGGAATCAGGTTCGCAATACATCATCATAGCTACCTGAACCCCCTTCCCCCGTTGCTCCTATCTTATTACATTTTCATCCACGTTTGCTTCTGATCAGGTGCGGTTAAGATAACCATTGTCAGTTCTCAAGACTATGAATATATTTGACAACAGATGTAGGCAAATTAAAGTAAAATATCAATAGAGGCAACGGGGTTTCAAGATGCCTTGAAAAACAAGCAATAAATGACAGGGAGGATTGAATGCCAGCAATATCAATGTTTTATGGAATCATTGTTTACCTGTACTTCAAAGACAATCGGCAGCACCACAGCCCTCACATTCATGCAATTTACCAGGAAAACGAAGTTATTGTCTCTATCCCTGATGGCGAAATACTTGAAGGCAGTCTTCCAAACAACAAAATGAAGCTACTACAAGCATGGATGGAGCTTCACAAAGATGAACTGATAGCGGACTGACAACTTGCACTCTCAGGGCAGCAACCGTACAAAATTGAACCGCTGAGGAGAAATATGAACCCACGAGTATTAATAGTCACTCCAAGTGATGATTACAAGTTATCCCTTGTGTTCACGAATGGCGAGAAAGCTATCTACGATTGCCATGATTTACTGGATTATGGCGTTTTCAAAGAACTGCGTGACAAAAACTATTTCAAACAGGTTAGAGCAGCGCACGGATCTATAGCTTGGCCGAACAATCAGGATATTTGTCCAGACACCCTGTATCTTGATTCCAAAAAAGAACCAGTTTGACTTATTGCGGTTTTTTTGGATAATAAAATCAGAAAAACTGCTCAATAGTGAGGAGCATGATTTTCTACTCTCCTTTCTTTCCCTGAAAGTAGGATAAAGCGCACACTATTTGCAGGGCACTCCCAGATATTCCAGGAACAACCTGTCTCTGGCTACTGATTCGGTAGACCAACGGTAGTTACCCATGGCTGTTTGCACGTGGGTCGTCTCAATGCAGTCGA
>CAIRXW010000037.1 GCA_903882665.1 uncultured Chlorobiaceae bacterium
AATTTTTTTGGTTAGCTCCATTCGTGAATAAACCATTTTCTTTTGCAGCAGATAGATCAGAATTCACCTATTTCACTGATTGGACATTTGGCATTGAGCTCTTCCTGCTTTTGCTGGCTCTCTCACTGTTGAATATTAGATTGAGCAGCGATTCAAGAGAGAGCTGAGCAGTTTGTTGTGTTAACATAAGAGATGAAATCACGTCGTTGTATTGTTTTAAATAGCAACGAGCTACTCATTGGCTATATGGTAGTTTACCATCCTGATTACCGTTAATTGTGAACCATAACGAAGAAAAGCACGTTCTCCCGTATCAATAAAACCCATGGATTCATAGAATCTTAAAGATGACATCTGGCGTTCAGGAATCAGAATTTCCATCCTCTCAGCCCCTTTCGAGCTAGCCCACTCAAACGTCTTTTGAAGAAATAATTCATTTAATCCTTTATAGCTTAAATCTGAATCACTCCACATCCATCTCAGATAAGCAAGAGAGGAATCCTTTGAATCAATTTTCACTGCTGCATATCCTATGCATTTTTTATCCTCATACGCAAAAATGATCGTATCATTTGGAGAATTAACCATAAAAGCCAACAACCGTATCCAGTATGAATCCGGTTCACCCTTAATCTGATCAATGGTAGCAACAAATGAATCCGGAGAATCCTTGATTGAGCGCAAAGAAATATCTTTTAACAGATTACTGTCTTCTGAATTAACAGTCCGAAAAAACACATTATTAAAAACAGGCCTTGATTCCTCAATTTCAAGACTTAAAGCTCTGTCAATTGCATGTCTCAACTTTTTTGCTACTGTTTTCACATATGGCTCTTCGAAAATGCCTACATGATTGCCAAGACAATCAATGATCTCCAGACCACCCAATGAAACATCTCCCCATCCAAATTGAGGATCTATGCAGGAATTAAATTCAATAGCTCTTTCATGACTTCTGAAAAGAGTAATTTTTCCTGAATATGCTTCTGGAACATAATGTTGTGAAGCCTCTTTGTTTGCGTTCCATGCAGCAAATTCTTTCAGTGCAACGGACATATAACCGGCTCTTCCTGTAAATTTGTAGTAGCGTATCAACGTTCGCAAATACAAATGGTGTACTTTTTGTTTAAAAACAAGCCATTTATATTTCACTTTTGAAAAAACTTTCTTCGCAAGATAGGATACCCCTTGACTTTGCCATTGTTCATGATGCTTAATTAACCTGCTTTTTGCATCCATTTTTTTATATCCGCTTGACAACATGCTGTCCAGAAGCGCTACAAAACGAATATCATCTCCATTTAAACGCATCTGCCTTGCCATTTCAAATGCAACAAGACCTCCAACAGAAAATCCAATAAGCAGATACGGCCCTTCAGGATAAATTTCCTTTACCTCTCGAATATAAAATCGCGCAAGATCTTCAACCCGGTTTCTCACTTGAGGCTGTTTATCAAGCAGATGAATCGAAAGTCCGTAAATCGGTCGTTCCGGCCCAAGGTATTTAATCAGGGGTCTGCAAAACTTCAGACCCGTGCCAAGAACGTGGATAAAAAATAATGGTGGCAGGAGGTTGTCAGCAACACCCGGCTGAATGCATACCATTGAAGAGATGTTTTTACGCCATGAATCCTCTCTTATCCGGTGGGCAAGCTCTTCAATGGTCAATGCCTGAAAAAGAGCTGATAGAGTAATCTTGCTTGTGATTTTTTCCTGAATTCGCAAAAGCAGCCTTACGGCTAAAAGAGAGTGGCCACCAAGTAAAAAAAAATCCTCCTTGATCCCTATTGGATGAACGCCAAGAACTTCCTCCCATATTTCAACAAGCATTTTTTCAATGTGATCCCTTGGAGGTACATAGCTGCTTTTTTTTTCAAATATCCTGTGAGGCGAAGGAAGTGCATTCCGGTCTGTCTTGCCATTGGAGGTCATTGGTATTTTGTTCAGAAAAACAAAAGCCGACGGAATCATATAAACTGGCAATGTCTGAAGCATAAAAGATTGAAGCTCGTCCGTATTGACGCTGAAGGCTTTATTACAGACAACATAAGCCACCAATCTTTTTAAACCAGGCTGATCCTCCCGAAGCATCACAACCGCTTCACATATATTTGGATGACGTCTCAAAACCGTTTCAATCTCACCAAGTTCAATCCGGTATCCCAGATATTTAATCTGAAAATCTTTTCTTCCTGCAAAAACCAGATTGCCATCAGCAAGAGCATAAGCAAGGTCTCCCGAGCGATACATCCGGCACTCTTTATCCTGACAGCATGGATCTGCAACAAAGAGACGTTCATTCAGCTCAGGCTGGTTCAGATAACCTCTTGAAACACCAATACCTCCAATGCAAATCTCCCCGATCTCACCTTGAGCAACTTCATCCCCCTCCTCACTGAGAAGATGGATATGTACATTTTGCAATGGCTTGCCAACAGGTGTATTTTCATACTCTGTGCTTGCAGGATCTACCGTATAAAAAGTTGCGCAAACAGCAGTTTCGGTAGGGCCGTAGGCGTTGATGATTTTAAGTTGCGGAACTGCGGAGAGAATGTTCAGCATCAGTTTATGGGATATGGACTCAACCCCCGTCACTAAACATCGCAACTCACTTTTATCAGGATTTTTTTCTACCCATTGCTGAAAATCTGAAATCATCATCGGAGGAAGGAAGGCGCTTGTAATATGATTGTCATGCAGCCAATCCATTAAAGAGGGTGCATCAATACGAACATGATCAGGAACAATGACAAGCGCCGCGCCAGAGAGCAATGAAGAGAAAATTTCGAGAACAGATGCATCAAAATTAAGGCTTGCCCACCAACAACAGCGATCCTTTGGGCCAAGGGAATGACGTCCCTGCATGTCATCCAGCAGATTTATAACCCCCTTGTGATGACAACAGACACCTTTGGGTTTTCCCGTCGTCCCCGAAGTATAGATCACATATGCCGGGTCACCTGAACCAGATGCTGGAAATGGACAGAATGACATTGAAGTAGAGGGTTGGCCTTGATCTCCGTCCATGAACACCAAAGATGATGAACAAAAAGAGAGCCTCTCCTGAAAGAGATGCTGAGTCAGAATGACTGACAGAAAGGCATCATCAATGATATATTTAAGTCGTTCAACTGGATATTCCGGGTCAAGAGGGACATAGGCACAACCAGCTTTAAGAATCCCGAGAATAGCGATGATTACCTGTGAAGATCGCTTCAAAAAAACGCCGATAAACGACCCTGGCTTGACTCCCGTATTCAACAGGGAGCGAGCAACATTATTTGCTTTACCATCCAGTTCCCTGTAGGTCAGCTTGTATTCCCCTCGAATAACGGCAATATTTTCCGGACCTGAAGCCACCCGTGCCTCAAATAGTTCATGAAGGCATTTGGTTATATCATAATACTTGAGAGGCGTACATATACCATGACTGATACAACAGGAAGAAACTATTGGTTTCATAAGCTGTCCATTGAAACTACTTAGAGTATCGCGTTTTCTTTTCAACAAAAAAAGATCATAGAGAGTTTCCAGCGTATTTCAGATACTTGTCACAATCCCATCCACATTCTGCTCTCCGGCTAACAACCACAAGAGAGCGGAGCAATTGCCTGCTTCAACTCTTTCTTCTACTGAACACAATGATGAGTTCCGAAAAAGATGCATACATCGCCATCAATGAAAATAATGGTTGTAGAGTTCGAACTTTATTGATTTCTTGTGTCACGGTTTTCAACAATGCATTTCAGCTCTATACGTCCATGTTAGCCAAGCGGATCATACCCTGTCTCGATGTACGTGACGGCAGGGTGGTAAAAGGAATAAACTTTGAAGGATTGAGAGATGCTGGTTCCATCCTCGAACAGGCACGCTTCTACAACAATGAACTGGCCGATGAGCTTGTTTTTCTTGATATTTCAGCATCACTTGAGTCGCGCAAAACAACACTTGAAGAGGTTCTGAAAGTCTCCGGAGAGGTATTCATCCCTCTCACTGTCGGCGGCGGGATCAGTTCGGTTGAGCGGGCCCGGGAGGTCTTTCTGCATGGTGCCGACAAGGTGTCTGTCAATACCGCAGCGGTCAACGACCCCGTCCTGATTTCGCGGATTGCAGAAAAATACGGATCGCAAGCCGTTGTGGTTGCCATCGATATCAAGAAAAACGGGGATGATTACCTTGTCTACACACATTCCGGGAAAAATCCAACCTGCTATGAAGCACTCGAATGGGCACATAAGGTTCAGGAACTTGGTGCCGGTGAAATTCTTCTGACCAGCATGGACCGGGACGGCACCAAAGAGGGGTATGACAACGATATTCTCAGCAGAGTATCAACGTCCGTGCATATTCCCGTCATCGCATCCGGAGGTGCGGGAAATCTTGAACACCTCTATGACGGATTTACAAAAGGCCACGCTGACGCAGCACTTGCGGCCTCGATCTTCCACTTCCGGCAACACTCAATCCTTGAGGCAAAGGAGTACCTGCGAGAGAGAGGAATCCCTGTCCGGATCTGACCACGGGTATCAGCCAGCCTCATCCATCAGTTGCTTGCGAATATCAGCCAGCTCCTTATGGCGTTGCGGAGATGCTTCCGGATATGACAAACCGAGAGAGGTGAGTGTATGGAAAATAATGTTTGAAACAATCAGCCTGGCATTCTGTTTGTCGTCAGCAGGAACAACATACCAGGGCGCATGCTTGTGGCTTGTTGCACTAAGGCAAGCCTCATAGGCGTGCATATATTGCTTCCAGTACTTTCGCTCTTCAACATCCGCCACGCTGAATTTCCAGTTCTTTGCCGGAGCCTCTATCCGATCCAGAAACCGTTTTCGCTGCTCTTCTTTCGAGAGGTGAAGAAAAAACTTTACAATCCTTGTCCCGTTGCGATGGAGGTGGCGCTCCATATCTACAATCGATTGATAACGGTGTTCCCAAACTTTGCCACCATTGATCAGCTCATCCGGGATGCCCTGCATGAGCAGTATTTCCGGATGCACACGAACAATAAGTACCTCCTCGTAATAGGAACGGTTGAATATCCCGATATGCCCCCGCGCCGGCAAGCAACTGTTGCTTCTCCAGAGAAAATCATGATCCAGTTCCTGGGCGGACGGATGCTTGAAACTGAACACCTGGCACCCCTGGGGATTGATGCCCGTCATCACATGGCGGATAACACCGTCTTTGCCGGCAGCATCCATCGCCTGAAAAATCAGCAACAGCGCATAGCGGTTATCAGCATAATGCACCTGCTGGAGTTTGCTCAACTGCGCAACATGCTCAGCAAGCAGCTCTTTATACTCTTTTTTTGAACGATAGACCGGATCAACAAACGTTGGACGACTGTCGAGATTGACTCGCTCGCCCTCATGGATCCTGAGAGCTTCTTGATCAAAATACATAGGCATAGTTTTTATAAAGTGGTGTCAAACGAGCTCTGCGACAACAGTGTAACACCTTGCTCAAACACCTGGTAAAATGGTACACACATTGTAAATTAACTCATTTCAAAAGCAGTTCGTTCGTCAACATCCAGCGCTTGAGAGGAAAAAACTTTTTTCCCATTACCGATTTTAAGCAAAAATTAAGCTTTCTCTCAGACTTCTTTAAGAATCTCCCTGCTACATTAGAGGCTGTTAAAAGAACGATCAAACGGACAACGACGCACAAAACCACTACCGACACTATGTCACAAACGCTTAAATCCTGGGCCACCCCTCTTGCAGTCGGGGCATTTACGATTTCTGCTGTCACTGGCCTTCTGATTTTTTTTGATCTTGAGCCTGGTATTATAGAGCCTGTACACAAGTGGCTAAGCTGGCTTCTTGTCGCCGGAGTTATTCTCCACCTGGTTTCGAACTGGAAGCAGTTTACCGGATATTTCTCAAAAAAACCTGCATTGGGGATCATTGGCGCTGCACTCATCGTCACCATTGCCTCCCTTTTTCCCGTCTTCGGTGAAAAGGAAGAGGGAAAAGAGGGCGGAAAAGAGAGAACAGGGAAAGTTGCTGCACAGCTTCTTGAATCATCATCGCTGGAAACCGTTGCTTTGGTTACAAAAACCACGCCGAAGCTCCTTATTGAACAACTTGAAAAAAACGGTATCATGGTCAACGATCCATCCTTAACCATTCAGCAAATTGCAAGCAGTAACAAGAAAAGCAAAAAAGCGCTTCTTGGAGCCATTTTAGAGCGAACAAAGGGTTCCGAAACAAAAGATGGCGATAACGATTAATAGTGTAAAACCTGCATGTATGAGACTACTTATTATTGAAGATGAGCCGGGAATAGCCGGATTCCTCCGCGATGGGCTTGAAGAAGAGTACTTCGCCGTCGATATTGCCTATGACGGCAAAAGCGGGCTTGATATGGCGCTGATCAACGAGTATGACCTGCTCATTGTTGACTGGATGATCCCTGCCCTGAGTGGTATTGAGGTCTGCCGGCAGGTACGCAAAGCCGGAAGCACGGTTCCAATACTTTTTCTGACAGCCAAAGATACCCTTGAAGATGTGGTCTTCGGCCTTGATGCAGGAGCCAATGATTACATAAAAAAACCCTTTGAGTTTGAAGAGCTGCTTGCACGCATCCGGGTGCAACTCAGAAATAAAGCCAGCAATGACGACTCGTTAAGCGCGGGAAGCCTTACCATCAACCCGGTAACCCATCAGGTATTCTGTGGTTCAAATGAAATCACCCTCACCCCGAAGGAATTTGCCCTGCTTGAATACCTTGTACGCAATAAAGACCGTGTATGTACCAGAAGCCGGATCATTGAGCATGTCTGGGACATCCATTTTGATTCCGACACCTCGGTGATTGATGTCTACATTACCTTTCTGCGCAGAAAACTGGAGGCCGCAGGATGTGGAAACATCATTCAAACCATCCGTGGAGTAGGATATATCGTTCGTGAACCTGGCGTCTCATGATTATGATGATGAAAAATTCTGTCAAAAAAAGCCACTCTTTCTTTAAAGAATGGTCGGTCATGAGTTTGCGAAACCGCATAGCTTTCTACTATACCATCACGACAGCAGTTTTAATCGCCCTTGTCTTTGCGATCATCTACTTCACGGTTGAGCGCATTGTTTACAGGCAATTTGATGAGGAGATAAAAAAAGAAGTTTCAGAAATTCTTTCGGACGCAAATATCTCAACCAACGATTTTAAAGGGTTTGAAAGCTTTCAGAACCGTGACATTGATGCAGGAGACAATGACAGTGACAATGACAATGATTCGATAAAGAAAAA
Source organism: uncultured Chlorobiaceae bacterium (assembly GCA_903882665.1). Classification (GTDB taxonomy): domain Bacteria; phylum Bacteroidota; class Chlorobiia; order Chlorobiales; family Chlorobiaceae; genus Chlorobium. The sequence goes on from CAIRXW010000037.1 coordinate 7,258, forward strand.
AAAGGTAAATGTTGATACAGAATTTATACAACTGGTTGACAGTACCGGACAGGTAATCAATAAATCATCCAGTCTTTCCTGGTGTGTCCTTGCATTTAATCCAAACCAGGCAGGAGCCGCCTACTTCAACAGCAATTTCGGTGGTTCAATGGTCCGGCAGGCACAGGTACCTCTTATCACTAACAAGGGGGTAACCCTGGGATACCTTATTGTTGCCGTTCCCCTGAAAAACGCCATGATCGTCCTGCACGACCTGCATGATATCTTTTTCTTTTCATTTCCGGTCATCATTCTGACGCTGTTTTTGCTGACCCGCCTGATTGCCGGCAAAAGCATACGACCCATTGAAAAGGTTATTGCCACGGCCGAAAAAATGACCCAGGCACATCTCGATCAGCGCATTCCACTTCCCTATCATCATGACGAATTGTATCGCCTCTCAGCAACCTTCAATGCGCTGCTCGACAGGATGCAGGATGCTTTTGAGCGTGAAAAACACTTTACGGCCAACGCTTCACACGAGCTGAAAACACCACTGGCCATCGTCAAAGGCACCCTTGAAGTACTGGTTCGCAAGCCGCGCGAGAGAGAGCACTATGAAACGAGGATCCAGTTCTGCCTGAAGGAGTTAAACCGCATGGCACGCCTGATCGACCAGTTACTCATGATTGCGCGTCATGAGAGCAACAAGATGCAGCCACATATTGAGACGGTAGAGCTGTCGCAACATCTTGAGAGTATTGTTGAACGGATGCAATCATCGGCAAGCACAAAAGATATTTCGATCACCATTGATCAGAATGAACACGCCCGAATTGCCGCCGATCCAGGCATGCTTGAGATGATCTTCGAAAACATTCTCTCCAATGCCATCAAATATTCACCAACCGGCTCCTCAATAACCGTAGCCGTACAACGCAACGCCAATGCGATTGTCTGTCGCATCAGCGATCAGGGAATCGGAATTCCGGCGGAGAAACTGCATGCCATTTTTGAGCGTTTTTACCGTGTCGATGAATCAAGAAACTCAGGGACAGGAGGGTTTGGCCTGGGACTCTCGATTGTCAAAAAACTTGCCGATCTTCAACACATCAAGGTAGGCGTCACCAGCGAAACCAACAGGGGAACAACCTTTTCGCTCACCTTTCCGACCGGGGAGGTTAACTGCTGAAGCCACTTTTTTGCGCCATAACAGAATCACTCTGCACCATCACCCAGTAGGGCTCCCCGCCATGCTCGACCAGCTTGAACCGGCCTGAAGCAAGCATCTCCTGCATGAGCGTCGAGGCTTTTTCGCCCTCACCGGGGAAACAATCAGCAATGGCGTTCTGGAGTTCACGCTGCTGCACCGGGTGACGGGAAATGATGGCCGTGACCGCTTCAAGCAGATCGGGAGCGCTACGAAGATCCATATTCCCTTTGAGTGGATGAACAACGGTCGTTACCTCTGAAAGGATGGCAATTGCCTGCTCGATACGCTCGACGGAAGGAAGGAGAATCTCCTGCTCGGGAGCTGGCCTGGTAGGCAGCACGATGTGCACCATATCGGGGTTGATCTCTTTCAACACAGCGGCAAGGTCGCGCAGCGCTTCATCGGAATCGTTGATGCCGCCAAGCAGCATCACCTCAATCCAGAGCCGCCCTTTGTACTCCCTGCGAAATGCCACAAGCCCTTCAATATGCCGACGGAAGGTCAACCCTTCGGCAGGACGGTCGATCTGCACGTGCAAGGCCTCCGTGCCAGCATTGAGCGATGGAAGCACTGCGTCAGCCTGAAGCAGCTCCTCGCGAACTTCCGGCAGATAGAAAAGCGAGCCGTTGGTGATGACCGCGACAGGAGTAGTGGTCAGCTTTTTCACCTCTGCTATCAGCCAGCCAATCCCTCGATAGAGCATGGTTTCGCCGGAACCAACAAAAGTGATCCAGTCGAGCCCCTTGTGCAGTGCAAGCGCCTCGCGGATTTCGCCAAGAATCTCCTCACGAGAGAAAAACTCCTGCCTTTCGATAGCGAACTTTTTTGTCTTTCCCAACTGGCAATAGAGACAGTTCCAGGTACAGCTTTTCGGAGGAAGCAGGTCAACGCCAAGTGACTGGCCGAGCCGTTTTGAAGAGACCGGCCCAAAAACGTATTTCATAGTTGGTTATTCCATTTTACCTTCAGCCGGCCTTCGCTGTAACAACGAATTCCGACATTTTCGCTTCGCTTTCGGCCTCGAAAGCCTCCTTGGAAATATGGGGCAGCAAGAGGCTCGATGCTGTAAAGGCAAGGATCTCAATAAAAAATATGACAGCATAGGCCAACATGTGGTTGCCGGACAGAGTATAGATCACATCGCGAATCACGCCAGCGCCGGAATGGCCTATAAAGATGGCAAGGCTCTGGGCGGTGCCCCAGAGGCCGATATAGATGCCGCTGCGACCCGCTGTCATATTCATCATCATCGAGATGTTTGAAACGCTTGCCGCACCGAGCCCCATACCGGTCACGACAAGACCGATGCGAAGCAGTGACTGGTCGTGCATGAAACCTGCGGCAATTATGACGGCGAATCCGACAGCACTGAACGTATTACCGAAATACGCACCCCGCTTGAACCCGATCCGTGAAAGCAGAAAGCCGGTAACAAGCATGAAAATGAGCTGGGTTCCGCCCATCATCGGCTTGAACAGCTTGGTCGTTTCTGAAACCTTCATCCCGAAAACTTCCGCACCAAATGGATCCATGACGACTTCGTTGGCGAAAAGCGCAAAGATGGAGATAAAAATGTAGAAGGCGAACTGCAACGTCCTCGGAGAGGAGGAAAGCAGACGCACCGACTGGGAAAAGCTGATGCTGTGCTTCCCCTTGCCCTGAGCGGCTTCCTTATTGCGGTTTTCTACGCCAAGAACAGCCACCAACCCGAAACAGAGTGTGATGAGACCGCCGATTTCAGCCACCTGCGTCAGCCGTTCAGGAGTAAAAACCTTCAGATAATTGCCAATGTTCCAGTTCGAAATGATAGCGGTCAGAACCATGAGGGTCCAGCTCGCTCCGGTTATCTTGCCGATATGCTCTTCAGGCACGACATCGGCAATCAGTGCGTAATAGGCTGTGGTCGCGACCTGCAGACCAAAACCGAACAGGAGGAAAATAAGGGCAAGCTTCCACAAACCGATATCGGTCAGAAGAGCTGGCAGCATCTCGGAAAAGGCTGTGCCGCCTATCTTCACTTCATAGGCTGCGGTGGGTGAAAGCACGAAGGCAACAACGCAGCTCAACAGCCCAAGAAGGATGTAGGGTGTCCTGTGGTAACCGAAAACGCTGAACCGGTCCGAAAGGTTGCCGATCCATACTTTAACACCGAAAATGGCCAGAAGCTCCTTAAGGCTGATAAGCCCAAGCGCAATAGTTGCCGGCAGGAGCAGCTCCTTGATCATGACCCGGTTCAGGATGTCCTGAATAAAGCCGAGCATGAGGCCGAAACCCATCTGGAACATACAGAGACGTACCAGATTGAATGTCTTCACGATCTTCATAAAACAGCGCTAATGATTTCGGAAATACCGACCGGCTTGCACTCAGCAGAAACGAATGGCACGCAATATAACAAAAAAGCCGGATGATTACTGACGCGGGTAATCGTCCGTACCCTCCGCAAGCAGAGCGGAAAGACCGGTCATCCTCTCTGAAGAACGTTTGTTGCCGATAGCCATAGAAAGTGCCTTGGGGTCACCGATGATCATCACCAGTTTTTTTGCCCGTGTTACGGCCGTATAGATGAGGTTTCGTTCAAGAAGCGTATAATGCTGCATGGAGAGCGGTATCACCACCGCCGGGTACTCCGACCCCTGACTTTTATGGATGGTGATGGCATAAGCGAGAGCAATTTCATCAAGCTCGCCAAACTCATAGAGCACCTCCCGGCCATCATACTCTACCCTGAGTATGCTCTCCTCCTCGTCAACCAATGTAATACGTCCGATATCGCCATTAAAAATCTCCTTGTCGTAATTGTTGACCATCTGGATCACCTTGTCGCCCTCCGCATACATGGTCTCAAACCGGACAATTTTCCTTACCGCATGAGGGTTCAGACTCTGCTGAAGCAGCGTGTTGAGCGCTTTGGTGCCAAGCGCTCCCTTGTTCATCGGCGTCAGCACCTGAATATCACGAAACGGCTCCATGCCAAACCGGGCAGGAATACGCTCAGCCACCACAAGTAACATCCTTCGCAGAATATCGGCCGTACTCCCGGAGGGAACCACATAAAAATCGGAAAGCGCTGCCGCCTCGTCAGCCACAGCTCCCGCCTGAGGGAAGGGAAAAGGCAACTCCCCGCAGTTGATACGGTGAGCATTGACAATAATCATGGAAGACTGGGCCTGACGGAAAATCTCCGTCAGACGCACTACCGGAAGTACGCCAGAATTGATCATATCTGCCAGAACAAATCCCGGACCAACCGGAGGAAGCTGGTCAACGTCACCCGCAAAGATCAGCGCTGAACGGCTGGAAACAGCAGCCAGCAAACGGTTCATCAGCACCACATCAATCATGGAGGCCTCATCAACAATCACCAGATCAGCTTCAAGCGGATTAGAGCTACCCCGTCTGAAATCGCGGGCAAACGGATCGAACTCAAGCAAGCGGTGAATGGTTTTCGCCTCCATACCGGTTGCCTCAGCAAGGCGTTTGGCCGCCCTGCCCGTTGGAGCACAAAGCAGAACATTGAGCTTATCCGTCGCGAGAATCTTGAGAATGGTGTTGATGATCGTTGTCTTTCCTACCCCCGGCCCGCCGGTTATAACCATAAACTTGCTCGACAACGCAAGAGCAACGGCACTCCGCTGCGATTCCGACAGCTCAATGGCCGACTCCTTCTCCGCTTCGGGAATAACCGTTGCCACATCAAGCGCTCCCCAGGGAAGCGTTCCCTTCATAATCCGGCTGATACTTTTGGCAACTCCTCTCTCCGCACGAAAAAGAGCAACAAGGTAATAACTCTTTGTACCATCCTGCTCAACAGCAACAATGGTGCCGATGGAGAGCTCCTGGCGGAGGGCCTCCTCAAGCACCGGTTCAGGAATATCAAGCAACCTCCTGCAGGCAGCAAGCAGCATCGGTTCAGGAACCCGGCAATGCCCCTCAAACGAAAGCTCCTGAAGCGCATGACCGATACCGGCACGCGCCCGCAACGGAGAATCTGTCGGTATGCCGATATTCCGCGCAATCTGGTCAGCACTCCTGAAACCGATTCCGGGTATATCGTGAACAAGCCGATAGGGGTTGGCGCTCACCACCGCCACAGCATCATCACCATAGAGACGAAAAATCCGGGCTATGCGCGACGTGCTCACCCCGTGAGAGTGAAGGAAAAGCATGATTTTTTTAACCGCCCTCTGCTCCGCCCATGCAGCAACAATCTGGCTCAACTTTTTTTTGCCGATACCGGGAAGCCCAAGCAGTTGTTCCGGATGATCTTCAATAACCGTAAAAACCTCCATACCGTAGGCCTTGAGCAGCACCTTCGCCAGATGGGGGCCAATCCCCTTCACCATACCGGAAGTAAGATATTTCGTCATCCCCTCAAGCGTATCGGGAGGAATAACTCCAAGAGTGGTCGCCTTGAACTGCAAACCCCAGCTCTTGTCGTTATGCCAGCAACCAACCGCCTCAACATGCTGCCCAAGGTTGACCGCAGCAACATAGCCCACCACCGTCACCGCGTCACGCCCCTCTTTTCCGCCAAGACGCAAGACACTGAACCCCGACGATTCGCTGAAAAAACTTACCTTTTCAACAATGCCGGTAATGCGCTCCTCGCCGGGAGAGAGGGTAGAACTCTCGTTCATGAAATGGATACTGGTAAGTGATAATGTTCAAGGGCCAAATATACCCTTTCCCACAGGCAAAAGGAATGTCATCAAACCATCTCTTTTGCGTCAGCAAGGTTATTCACTCCTGCCAATACGTCCTCCTGCATAATACGCAGCATTTTTTCAGGTTCTTCGAACAATGGGCTGTGTGCAGAGTGCTTAAAGGTGTAAAATCCTTTCAATGGCGCCTTCAATTGCTCAAAATATGATTTTGCCTCGGTGAAGGAACAGGTGTAATCGTATATACCTTCAAAGAAATAGACCGGAAGGTCAAGCACTGGAAGTTGTTTACCAAGATCAGTGGTTATCATCTTATCCCACAGGATGCTGACACCGGAGCGAGATTTACCGAGCCACATATTGAGTTTTTCACTCAGCGTATACTCCCGGCAGAGCAAAGAGGGGAAAAAAATACCGGTGATGACCGAATTCATCTCACGAATCGTGCCAATGCCAAGGCTGTGCATGACTTTGTCACGAACCTTGAGGTATGCATCAGGTATACCGTCCGTCATAGTGACCGGTGCTGCCTCAAGTTTTCGAACCATTCTACGGTTACCCTTATCCCTGAACTGCTTCAGCATATAATCGTACGCCAATTTCTCAGATTTGAGCTGATACGACATCTGGGCAACCCCAAGGTAGGCATGGTATAACTCCGGCACCCTTGCCGCCGCCTGTATGCCAAGGAAAGTTCCCCCCGAATGTCCCATCAGATAGATCTTCTCCTGACTGAATCGGCGGCGCAAGTAATTCGTCAGCTCCAGCGTGTCAGAGATCATCTGCTCCAGCGTCATCATCTCCGGCGGAATAGACGGATTGAAAGAGATGCCTGATCCACGCTGTTCCCACCAGACAACGGTGAAACACTCTTCAAGTCCTGTCGGGTATCGCTTTGTAAGGAAATAATCCGGCATACCCCCGTGGAGATAAAGCAGAACCGGATTTGTTGCATCCTTGCTCTTGATAAACATCCCCTGCATCACTCCGTTGATGGTAACAAACACTTTCTCTGAAAGACTGCCCTCAAGCTGCCGTCCATGTTCATTCAGGAAAGGTTCCGCTTTTCCGGAGCTGCGTGCCAGCATCACGCCCGCAGGGATCAATAGACAAACAAGTAAAACAGCAGCGATAGTCAGCATATCACTTTTCGTTTTTCAGAGCATCATTCCGAAACTCCCGCAGCAGAAGGCCAAGCTGGCAAGGGTTTTTGTGCCCAGACCCAGGCAATGAAGTCCGTCATGGGCGGATCAATACCAAGTTCACGGAGCCGTGAGTTAACCTGCCCCCGGTGGTAAGAGCTGTGGGCGGTTACCTGCAGGAGTGTTTGACCGAGAGAGGGATTGGCAATCTCAAAACCAAGATTGCTGCTCACCTGCTGTGACCAGGGTAGATGAACGACCCGGTCCAGATCATCGGCAGAAAGAGTGTTCTGAAATACCTGAATCTCCCTGTGCAGTGATTTGGCAAAAAACGCCAGTTCAAGCGCGTTGAATGAGTCGGTTGCATGAGGGTTGACTGGCTGATGCAGCCAGACATCAAAGAAAGCTTTCTGAACCAGATGAATATGGCGGAGCCTTTTCAACAAAACTTCGTCCTCTTCCGCCTGTGGTTTGCCAAGAATCGCCGAGAATACAACAGAGTCGGCCCATTCCATATGTTGTACAAGCTCATCGATTATGGTGGTTGCGTCCATGACGACTTTCTCCGTTTTTTTTCATGACAACAGGATCATTTGTCAGCCTGAAAAACAATATCATCCAGCGTTAAGTTCAGCGCTTTGGCAACAGCCAATAATACTTCCGTAGTTCCGGTCCGTTTACTGGTTTCGATTTGCGACAAATATGGCGTACTTATTTCCGCCACTTCGGCTAATTGTTGTTGCGTCAACCCGCGATATTCACGCCATACTTTAACCGGATTTTCACCATCCAATAAAGCAAAAGTAACTTCACCGGGAATAAGTTCTTCTTTGCCTTGCTCAATTGCCGTTTTGACAGAATCATAATCGCGTATATCCTGCAACATTTCCGCGTCATCAGTGAGTTGCACGTATAAGTCATACGGTAACATGATTCTTATTCTTTGTATAGGAAGTGGTTACCTGGCAGTTGATTCCCTCACTCTTCTTTATTGCCTGAATAACCAGAAACAGGTTTTCCATTCTCGGATTACCCGATGGCGCCAGCATACGGTGTAGACTTTTACTTGATTTATCAAGTGTTTTAGCCAGCCCTTCAAAACCAATGGTCGAATGTACGATATCCCGCAGAAGCGCTTTACCAACTGCTGTTTCACCTTCAAGAAAAGCGTTAATAGCCTCTTCAAATAAAGCCGCACGAAATTCCGGATCGCGCTCAACCCGAGCTTTTATGGTTTCCTTGTATGATCGACTTAATGGCATGATAGTCTCCTCACCTTTTATTTCCGGATTGTTTTATTAACTGCCTGATGTTCTTCCCAAAGCTTTTTTGCCTTGTCAATAGCTTTTTTCTGCTCTTTTTTGCTGCTGCCACCAAGCAATAACAGGATAAAGTCATCCTCTTTTGCAAAGTATATCCTGTATCCTGGACCGAAATCGAGTTTTATTTCTGATAATGCAGAGCCGATGGGCGCAACATTTGAATAGTTCCCATGAACAACACGCTCTAAATATACAGCCGCTCTTGCTGCTGGCACGGAATCAAGGGAATCAAACCAATCCCTGAACGGGCAGTTCCCATTTTGATCCACGTATTCTAAAACCTCGACTTTTGTACCCATCTCTTATGGTAACACATAAGCTACTATTTTCAAAAAACCAGCTCGATCAGGATCAGGTAAACGTCAAAATAAGCGAAACGTTCACGCCTCCAGAAACACGATCTCGTCAGGCAGATCACTCAACCTGAGGCCACCATCATCAGTGACAGCAAAAGTATTTTCGATACCGATCACCCCTTTGCCGGGAATGACAAACTTTGGCTCAACCGCAATCACCTGCCCTGCCTGCAAAGGCGCGATAAAACCTTTGGCAAGAACCGGCAGTTCGTCAAGCTCAAGACCCACACCGTGACCGACAAATTTTGCCTGTTCTCCCGGCATACCCATGAAGAAGGAACCAAACCCGGCACGCTCAGCCATTGCTGCGGCTGCAAGAAAGAGCTCTTCGCAGATAACCCCGGGTTTCATGCCCTGACGTACCATCTCCTGGATCTCCAGCGCGACATCAAACGCCCGCTGTAGTTCCGCGTCAAGCGTTCCGATGACAAAGATGCGGGTCATATCAGAGATATAGCCATTGAACACCCCTCCGAAATCAAGAAGAATCGGCTGGTTTACCCCTATCACGTCGCAGGAGGCCCCGTGCGGTGAGGCGCTCGACAACCCTTTGCCTGTCACCGGTCCATCAAAAAATCCGCCATTCAGCCCTCCGGAGGAGACGGCCAAGCCAAAGAAAAGTTCCTGGTTAAAAGCCCTCATCCGCACGTATCCCTCATGTCCTGCCTTGCGGAGGCGATATTCCATTTCAGCCGACAGGTCAAGCTCCCGCATCCCTGCTTTGAGAAACTGCGGCACCTCGGCAAAGACCGACGCAAGCTTGCCTGCGCTCAGGCAGAGCTGCTCATATTCAAAGGGCGACTTGACTGAGCGGAGTTCACGCACCATCATTGAAATATCAACAAAAGTGCGACCAGGCAGTGCACGGGTATAAAAGAGATGCTGCTGAACAGGGACGGCGTCAAAGGTCATGCCAACGCATAGCTGATCCTCACTGAAGAGAGAGGCAAACTCCTTGCTTGGGGGAAAAGGGCGGATATCGGCAATCGGGCTCTCCTCCCTCGCCCGCGAAAGGCTTTTACGCACCAGCAGCAGGGGCTCTCCCTCCGCCGGAATCCAGAGTATGGCGTTCTGGCGGGTACCGGCAAAATAGTAGACATCAATCGGCAGAATGAACAGGGCGGCCTGGATACTCTTGCTCTGGAGCATGAGCTGCAAACGGAATACCCGCTCTTGTGATTCGTTTTTTGTCAGCATGTTTTTTTCTCAATTCATTGAAAAAATGAAGCATTGGATGGAATGAGCCCTTACCTCTTCAAGTCTCGATAGAAATTTTCGTGTGGCCCAACGGCTTCGAGATAAACCAGTCGAACGCTGTCGTCGAGAGTATATCCGAGCAGATACAATTGGCCTGCGCTGTGAAACTTGTAGACATAAAATGTTGCCAGATCGCCCCTTTTACGATCTCCGATTTCAGGACTTTGCTGTACCTTCTCAACAGCAGCATCCACATCGGCTGCGGTGTTGTTGTGAAGCTTTTTATATTGCCTGGCAAATCTGCGCGTTTGCCGAACTGACCAACTCATTAATGAAGACTCCGGGGCACAAATGGCGTGGATTGCTCTCGCGGTTCAGCCAGCGAAGCCAGTGACTCTGCTATAAAACTGACCGGCAAATCAGGGTTGTCAAGTGCCGCCCTGCCTACTCGTGCCCAGAACTCGATCTGACCAGCAATAGAGCGATGCTCCAGCAGAGCGTCTTGCTTCGCTTGTTGATAGAGTTCCTGATTGATGCGTATTGAAGTACTAATCGACATTTTCTGAATCCTTGTTGAGTATGACTACATTTGTGGTAGAAGTATAACGAATATTTTGTAAAAATGGAACTGCACTCGCTCCCCTGCCCCTCAACCTCCCCCACGCTCTCTTGTATAATCCCCTGAATTTAGGTATCATACGGTATAGTTTCTCATCTTGGGGGTGCTGCCTCTTTTCCGCTCTGCTGCCGGGGAAAAGAGTGGGCTGAGAATAGACCCTTGTAACTTGATGCAGGTAATGCTGACGCAAGAAAAGATGAAGCCGGCTCTGTGTTTTCGGTGATCGTCCCACTCTTCCCGCTTCTCTCTGGCTGCCTGCCTGTTTAACCATACGAACAACATGAATTGTCCGGAAAAGCGCATAAACGCCGTCCCGTCAGAGAAAATTTACGTCAAGGGTTCCCTTTTTCCGATTGAAGTAGGCATGAGAACACTGAAACTGAGCAGAACCTATATCTGCAACAATCAGGAGTTCTCTTCTTTCCCGCTTTATGATACCAGCGGCCCCTGTTCCGATCCCTCAATCAGCGTTGACCCTGAAAAGGGACTTCCCCGCATACGCGATGGCTGGGGCTTTCAGCACGAAGTAAAAGCGGGTTCTGCCCTCACACAGATGCATTTCGCCCGGAAAGGAGTGATTACACCGGAGATGGAGTATGTCGCCATCAGGGAGAACCAGCAACTGGAGGAGTGGATCACCTCTTTTTCGAGGGGAGGCGTAAAGGTTTTGCCGATAACGCCAGAGTTTGTCCGCCAGGAAATTGCCGAAGGGCGGGCTATCATTCCGGCCAACATCAACCATCCTGAACTGGAGCCGATGATTATCGGGCGCAAGTTCCGCGTTAAGATTAATGCCAATATCGGCAACTCCGCGCTTGGCTCCTCGATTGAGGAAGAGGTTGAAAAGGCTATCTGGTCATGCCGCTGGGGGGCTGATACGGTTATGGATTTGAGTACCGGTGCCAATATCCATCAAACCCGCCAGTGGATTCTGAGAAACTCCCCGGTCCCGATCGGAACAGTGCCCATCTATCAGGCGCTTGAAAAGGCCGGGGGCAAGGCCGAAGCGCTCACCTGGGAGCTCTACCGCGACACGCTGATTGAGCAGGCGGAACAGGGTGTTGACTATTTTACCATTCATGCGGGCATTCTGCTCGAGCATCTCCCCTTTGCTGAAAAGCGACTGACCGGCATTGTCTCCCGTGGCGGCTCAATCATGGCGAAGTGGTGCAAATACCACAAGCAGGAGAACTTTCTCTTCACACGCTTTGCAGAGATCTGCGAGATTCTGCAACGGTACGATATCGCCGTTTCGCTTGGTGATGCCCTGCGTCCCGGCTCAATATTTGACGCCAACGACGAGGCACAGTTCGGTGAACTCAAGGTACTCGGTGAACTGACGAAGGTTGCCTGGAAATATGAAGTGCAGGTAATGATTGAAGGCCCCGGGCATGTGCCGCTGAACATGATCAGGGAGAACATGGACAAGGAGCTTGCTTACTGCCACGAAGCTCCCTTCTACACCCTCGGGCCGCTGATTACCGATATTGCCGCCGGATATGACCATATCAATTCGGCCATCGGCGGTGCGCTTATCGCAAGCTATGGCTGTTCAATGCTCTGCTATGTCACGCCGAAAGAACATCTGGGCCTGCCGGACCGAAATGATGTGCGTGAAGGAGTTATCGCCCACAAGGTTGCAGCCCATGGCGCCGATCTGGCAAAAGGCAGCCCGGTGGCCTGGTTGCGCGACGAACTGATGAGCCGAGCAAGGTATTCATTTGCCTGGGAAGACCAGTTCAACCTTTCGCTTGACCCGGAGAAAACCCGCGCAGTACATTCGCAAAGCATGGCTGCAAGCGGCCACACCGGAGAGAATCCGGACTTCTGCACCATGTGCGGACCTGATTTCTGTTCAATGAAAAAGTCGAAGGAAGCGGCGGAGGTCAATTGACAACGGACAATTGACAGTGGACAAGAGCGCCACTGTCAATTGATCGAAGAGAATTTAAAGCGAAGCGGCTTTGACAATAGCGACAAAATCGGCTGCATCAAGGCTGGCTCCCCCAATAAGACCACCATCAATATTCGGCATGGCAAAGAGTTCGGCTGCATTGGAGGGTTTGACACTTCCGCCGTACTGGATACGAAGCTTCTCTGCGGCTGTCGGGCCATAGAGTTCGCTGATAAGGGTGCGGATAAAGAGATGCACCTCTTCGGCCTGTGCGGACGTTGCAGTTTTTCCTGTACCAATGGCCCAGACTGGCTCGTAGGCAATAACTATGGCACTGATATCGCTGATACCCTCAAGTCCTTCCCTTACCTGGGAGGAGATAACGGTTTCCATGACGCCGCCTTCACGCTCGGCAAGGGTTTCACCGACGCAGAGAATAACCTTCAACCCTTCTGACAAGGCCTTTTTTACCCTCAAATTGACGGTTGCGTTGGTTTCTCCGAAATACTGGCGGCGCTCGGAATGACCAATGATCACGGAGGAACAGCCAACGGCAAGAATCATTCTGGCCGATACCTCTCCGGTGAATGCTCCATCATTTTCATAATGGCAGTTCTGGGCAACAAGCTGCACCTCACTGCCGGCAATCACCTTTTCTGTTGCATCAAGGGCAAGGAAGGTCGGTGCAATACCAACTTCACAGCCTGAAAATCCTTCTCCAAGTGCTTCAACAACTTCCGATGCAAGCTGCACCGATTCGGCAACACTGTTGTTCATTTTCCAGTTGCCGACTACAATTTTTGTGCGCATAAGTTTTTAATAATCCGTTTTTATTTCACAGAATATCTGATCAATCTGATTGATGGCGAAGCTATGTTTGCCTGAACGGGCATCCTTGAGTTTCAGTTCACTGCTGTCGACAGCAATGACTGTTCCATGCCACACTCTCGCTTCGTTGGTTACCAGGTTTACCTCACGATTCAGCAGCTCCTGATTGCCGCCGATCCTGTCCTGACGATAGATGATTTGACGTTTCCCCATGGGAGAGTTGATTTAACTGGTTTTTGGGCTGGTTTTTGAGTTCAGCTACTTAACGAAAATTTCCAATATCTCAAAGTGAAGTTCCCCTTTGGGAACGACTATCTGAACTTTTTCACCGACGGCTTTTCCAATCAATGCCCTTCCGACTGGAGAGCGAACGGAGATTTTGCCTGAATCGGTATCAGCCTCTTCGGAAGAGACCAGCGTATATTCAATGATCTCTGTTGGATCATCAAGATTGCGGAGCTTGACTGAGGTCAGAATGTAAACCTTGTCAGTCTTGATCTGTTTCGGGTCAAGAATCGTGGCCGATGCGAGCTTGTTTTCGAGGTCGGCAATACGAGCCTCAGTGTGTGACTGCTCCTCTCTTGCGGCATCGTACTCTGCGTTTTCACTCAGATCACCATGAGCCCTTGCTTCAGCAATTTTTTCCAGAACTTCCCTTCTGGTTTGATGAACCAGCACGTATAATTCCTCTTTCAGCCGGTTATACCCATCATTGGTCAGGTAAATTCTGTCAGTCATCTCTTGTGCTGTTTTTGTTGAAAATAAAAGAAAATAACTCCATAACCGCAATTTGCAGGGGCCAACGGACAGGAAGGTAAACGAAAAAAAGTAAAGTCAGTTGCTCACCACTGACTTTACTTCAAATCAATGTACCATTCTTAATCCTTCAGGCAAAAAAACTTCACACATTAAAGGCAAAATATATTTTATTGCCCTGCCTCTCAACCAGAAGAAAGAGGAGGTCGCCGCTTTTAATGTTTTTAACAAGGGCACTGTACCCGGCAAACGACGACAGGCTCTGGCGGTTCAGTGAAAGAATGACGTCACCACTCCGCAAACCGGCAAAGTATGCATTCGATGCAGGATCAATGGCCGTAATGACAACCTTGCCTGCAGCAGGATTCAGGTTCAGTCTCTTTGCCGTCTGGACTGTAAGTTCCTCTGCCCTGAAACCGAATACAGCAGGAATCTTCTGCTGATCATCGGTCATGGCAGCGGCGACGTTCCTTGCCGGCTGCTCTTCAAGACGAACCTGAAAAAGCCTGATTGTTCCATTCCTGAGCACCCTGAACTTCACGGTCGATCCGGGCGACTGACTGGAAATGGCGTTGCGCAGTTCATTGCTGCCTTTAACTTTGCTATCGTTAAAGTCCACAATAACATCACCGGTTTTTATACCAATCTTCGCAGCAGGACTTCCTTCAACAACCGTTCCGACAAGTGCACCTTCTCCAGCCTTCAGATGCATCGCTTTGGCAATATTCTCATCGATATTCTGGATAGTCACTCCGAGATAGCCTCGGGCAACCTTTCCGGTCGTGATCAGCGCGGTCATCACTTTTTGAGCCATATTTGAGGGCACGGCAAAACCTATTCCCTCAAATCCACCGGTGCGGCTCGCAATGGCCGTATTGATACCGACAAGTTCGCCGTTGATGTTGACCAGAGGACCGCCGGAATTCCCCGGGTTGATGGCTGCATCGGTCTGGATGAAGTCCTCATAATCGGCCAGTCCGACATTGGCGCGCCCTTTGGCGCTGACAATACCCTGGGTAACGGTTCTGGCAAAATTTTCACCAAGAGGACTTCCGATAGCAATAACCCATTCACCGACCCTGAGTTTGTCACTGTCACCAATCAGGATTGGTTTGAGATCTTTTGCGTTGACCTTGATAACGGCAAGATCAGTTTTTGAATCCTTGCCGATGACTTTGGCCTCAATCTTCCTGTTATCGAAGGTCCGGATATAGAGCTCGTCGGCACCATCGATCACATGATTGTTGGTGAGGATATAGCCATCATGCGTGACGATGACCCCCGAACCAATGCCTTGCTGAACCTCTTTGTGGCCTCTTCCGGAACCACTCTGAGGCGTATCAAAAAAGTCATTGAACGGACGACCGAAAAAATCATCAAAGGGTCGCCCGAAAAAACCAAACGGAGAGACAACTCGCAGATTCACCGTTTTTTCAGTGAAAATCGTCACCACTGACGGGGTTGCCGACTCGGCAATCTGAACAAATGCATCGTTAAAGCCTTTGAGCGACTGAACAGGATAGTTTTCGATATTGTTTGTCGCTGTGGCAAAATTAGGTCTGTTGGAGAGGCTCAATCCCTTGGTCGAAAGGTTGAACTCAACATTGGAAAAGATAAGTGCGCCAACGGCTATACCTGCAAAAACAAGAAGCAGGTATTTCATGATTGCTTGTTTCTTGTTCATCGGTTCTTTACGGGGTTTTATGTTATGGTTGTGATTATGGTTCTGATAAAGCCTCGATGTTTTCAACGGCAGTTAATCCCGCCTTCATTTTATTCATGGTCTCTTCGTATTCAGATTCGGGTTTTGAATCGGCCACAATGCCCCCGGCTGCCTGAAAATAGATGGTGCTATCTTCTATCACCATCGTCCGGATTGCAATCGCAGTCGTAAGATTTCCCTTGAAATCAAGGAATCCAACTGCACCACCATACAAGCCCCTTTTCTCCTTTTCAAGCTCATAGATAATCTCCATGGCACGAACCTTGGGTGCGCCCGTAAGGGTACCTGCCGGAAAACATGACCAGAAAGCGTCCATGGCACCAAGTTCGTCGCGAAGCTCACCGCGAACATTACTGACAATATGCATCACGTGAGAGTATTTTTCAACAACCATCATCTCATTGGTCTCGACTGTACCGATTTTGGCGATTCTGCCGATATCGTTCCGGCTCAAATCGATGAGCATCAAATGCTCGGCCAGCTCTTTTTCATCGGCAAGAAGTTCGCGGGCGTTACGTTCATCCTCTTCAAACGTGCTTCCGCGATGCCTTGTCCCTGCAATTGGACGGGTATCAACAATACGACGCCCCTGGCTGTTACGCTCAACCTTGACCAGCAGTTCGGGTGATGAGCCGACAATTTCAAACTCCTTCAGATCAAAGTAATAGAGATAGGGAGAGGGGTTGATCGTTCTCAGCATCCGGTAGACATCGAAAGGACGGGTATTGAGCGGACGGCGGAGTCGCTGTGAAATCTGTACCTGAAAAATATCTCCCGCAAGAATATACTCTTTTGCCTTTTCCACCTTCTGCAGGTACTCCTCTCTGGTTGTATTGGAAACGACCTGCTCCGGTCGCTCGGCCTGAAAAACAATCTCCTCACGCTGCAGTGGCCGGAACATCTGTTCGGCTATCAGCTCTATGTTTTTCAATGCCGCAGGCTTGTCACTCTCGTCAAGGTAATTGGAAACAATGAAGACCTTGCGCATGATATTGTCGAAAACTACAAGGGTATCACAGAAGAGCAGAAAAATATCAGGCATTCCTGCCGGATCAGGCAGTTCTGGTTTTGGAATCTTTTCGACAAGATGCATGGCATCGTATCCAAAATAGCCGAAAACACCGGAGGTGATCATCTGGGGTGTCCCATTCTTTTTTCTCGGTATCTCCTCACTGTCAAATGCAGAAAGAGTACGGTCAATCTTCAGGCGAAGGTTGGGTTCCTCTCCGGCAATTCTGCCAAGATCACTGAATTTTTCATCAAGAATTTCAAGATCAGCCGTTCCATCAACGAAACCACGGAGGATAGCGACCGGATCAATGGCGATATAGGAAAAGCGGGCAAGAAGCTCCTCACCCTCCACCGATTCGAGCAGGCATGAGTAAGGGCGACGAAGTTTAAGATAGACTGAAACCGGCGTTTCGGTATCGGCATGTACCTCCTTGAAAAGCGGCTTGAGGCAATAGGATGCATGCCTTTGATTTTCTTGCATAAAAGCAGTGAGCTAAACTGGTTATTGTTTACCTTGTTACCTTGTTGTACAATAAAGGGATTTGTGTCGATAAAAAAAGAGCTCCGGCGAGACCCTCCGGAAAAGACGAAACACAAAAGTAATCATGGTACCCCGTTTTCCTCACAGTAAGTTCGTGATAAACTGGCTGAAAGCTCTGATGCTCTCCCCAGGTATGCTCTTTCCTGCTTCATATCTTCTGATCTATCTTTCCACCAATATCTACCTGAACGCCGATTTCAAAAAGAACCTTTCCCGATCGATAACCCAGGTAACCGGAAACAGGTGGCAGATCAGCATCAATTCACTGACCTCTGGCCTGGTTCTTGACTCGGTGACGCTCAATCATATTGAACTAACGCCCGTTGTTCGACCTCAAAACAGCACGCAACATGCCACTCATGCCATTACCATAACATCCCTCAAAATAGCCTGCCCTGAACTTCAGAATATTCTTTTCAGCCGTAAAGAACGACTCTCTTCAACACAAGCGGTCTGCGAAAAAATTCTTTCCGACAAGCGCCTCGCTCAGTGAACCATCAACCCCGGCCGCGTCCACCTTATCGAGCCAAGTTTGCCGATAGGGTCAGTGAGCAACGAGATATCAGGATCCCACGACCAATAGACCATCAAAGCCTGACCGACCAGATCCTTTTCCGGCAAAAAGCCCCAGAAGCGACTGTCGAGGCTGTTATCACGATTGTCACCCATTGCAAAGTAGTAGTTTGCCTGAACGGTATATTGCTGAACAGGAGAACCGTCAACAAAGACCTCCCTTCCCTGCAAGCTCACCTCATGCCCTTCATCAGCAACAAGTGAACTGTAGAGCGGATAGGTTGCCGCTGTGAGCTGCACAACATCCCCCTTGCGCGGAATGCGTATCGGGCCGTAGTTATCCTTGTTGAAATTGGAAAACTGCGGGAAAATCATGTAATCTCCGCTTCCGGCGGGCTCACGATTTCCGATAAACTGTGCATGTTCCGGCAGAGTCGCCGGTTTTTTATTGATAAAGAGTTGGTGGTCATGAATCTCAAGGATATCACCGCTGATGGCAACACAACGCTTGATATAGTTCAGTGAACGATCTTTGGGATACTTGAAGACGATGATGTCGCCGCGATCAACCTTGTCAACTCCTGGCAGACGAATTTCGGTAAAGGGAATTTTGGGCCCGTAGACATATTTGTTGACAAAAAGAAAATCGCCTGCAAGCAACGTACTCTCCATTGATCCGGTTGGAATACGGTAGGATTCAACCACAAAAACCCGAAGAACCGTTGCAAATATCGCAGCAATAATAAGGGCTTCAAACCACTCCCTTGAATGTTTTTTCCCCGGTTTACCCTTCTGAATATTCAATGATGCAGCATTTAATCGTTATTAAAAACAAGGTACGGTATCGCAATGAGATCGTTATTCATCGATATTCAACAATGCAAGGAAGGCCTCCTGGGGAACCTCTACCCTGCCAACCTGCTTCATCCTCTTTTTACCCTCTTTCTGTTTTTCAAGCAGCTTGCGCTTTCGGCTGATATCACCGCCATAGCATTTGGCCAGCACGTTTTTGCGCATCGCCGATATGGTTTCGCGCGAAATAACCTTGCTGCCGATGGCGGCCTGAATAGCCACTTCATACATCTGCTTGGGAATAATCCCTTTCAGTTTCAGGCAGAGCTTCTTGCCCCAGTCGTAGGCCTTTGAGCGATGGACGACAATCGAGAGCGCGTCAACCGTTTCGCCGTTCAGCAGCACATCGAGCTTGACCAGATCAGATTCACGATAACCGATGTACTCGTAATCCATTGATGCATAACCTTTTGAAATTGATTTGAGGCGATCGTGAAAATCAAAGACAATTTCAGCCAGCGGAAACTCGAAGTGCATAATCACCCTTGTGGTGTCGAGATAATCGGTATTCTTGTACTCGCCGCGACGCTCCATACCAAGCTTCATGATGTTGCCGATATAGTCGGAACGCGTAATGATCTGCATCGTTACATAAGGCTCTTCAACCAGGCTTAATCGCCCTGTTTCGGGCATTTTGGAGGGATTGTCAACAATGACAACCTCACCATTGGTCATGACAACCCGGTACTCGACGTTCGGCACCGTGGTAATGATATTGACATTGTATTCCCGCTCAAGACGTTCCTGGATGATCTCCATGTGGAGCAAACCAAGAAATCCGCAACGGAAGCCGAAACCGAGGGCCACGGAGGTTTCGGGGGTATAGACAAGCGATGCATCATTCAGTGCAAGCTTTTCGAGCGACTCGCGAAGATCCTCAAATTCATTGGAGTTGATCGGATAAAGTCCGCTGAAGACCATCGGTTTTACCTCCTTGTAACCCGCAAGACGTTCGTGAGCAGGATTATCGACAAGGGTGACGGTATCGCCAACCTTGGCATCCTTGACATCCTTGATGGAGCAGATCAGATAGCCTACATCTCCGGATTCAAGAGATAATTTTGGCTGCCGTTTCATGCTCATGGTACCGATTTCGTCCGCAAGAAAAATCTTGTTGCTGGCAAAAAATTTGACCCTGTCACCCTTTTTCAGCGATCCCTCCACAATGCGAAGATAAATCACCGCACCCCGATAAGCATCAAAGACCGAGTCAAAAATAAGGGCCCGCAAGGGAAGGTGATTGTTGTCGGCTGGTGCAGGAATACGCTTGACAATAGCCTCAATGAGTTCATCGACACCGATACCGGCTTTGGCCGAAACCTGAATAATCTCCTCACGCTGGATACCGATAAGATCCATGATCTGACGGGCAACACCCTCGACATCGGATGAGGGAAGATCAATTTTATTGATGACCGGAATAATATCAAGCCCGGCATCAAGGGCAAGGTAGAGGTTGGCAATGGTCTGCGCCTCTACTCCCTGGGTGGCATCAACAATAAGGAGAGCCCCTTCGCAAGCGGCAAGAGAGCGTGAAACTTCATAACTGAAATCAACGTGACCAGGGGTATCAATAAGATTGAGCGTGTATTCAAGACCATCTGCAGCTTTGTATTTCATCTGGATGGCATGGCTTTTTATGGTAATGCCACGCTCACGCTCAAGATCCATATCATCAAGAACCTGTGCGGAAGCCATCTGGGTGCGGTCAAGCGTATGCGTTATTTCGAGCAGGCGGTCAGCCAGTGTGGATTTTCCGTGATCGATATGTGCGATAATGCAGAAGTTCCTGATGCGGTTGACCTCTGTACTGGGCAGAGCCATAAAAAGAGCGTTTTATTCCTGGTAAAAAAATTCAAGGTGAGAATATAAGCAAATTATACAATTGTGCCGACCAAGAGTCGTAAGAGAAGCTCTAATGCTGTTTCAGAACCATTTTCAAGCTTTCAACCTGTCGGGAACACATCATTGGTAGCCACATGGAGCGCCCCTCTTTTTTTTCAGGCCATCTTGTTGACCCCCTCCCAAGCACTCCATAATAAGATGCCTCTTCTTCCTATAGCAACAACATGACGATAACAGGTTCTTGTACCAAAAATCGCTGCTACATTGAAATGGCGATAATGCGCTGAAAAACAAGATTATACGCAACAAAGACGAATTATGTACAGTATAAATACTTTTTTCAAATTTAATCTTTATATTGCAGATGTTTGGAGATTAGTTTTAAAGGCAAATACAAACATGAAGTCATCGAGTTCAGAAAGCCGTCTAAACGATTAATCCGTTAAAGGTTAACTAAAAAAAGGAGTAATTAATCATGATGCCCATTGCATCTGCGGTTTCCGAAGCACAACCCTTGTCCGGTCAGGAGAATCGTTCCAGTAATAACATCCAGCTTTTAAGTAGCAATGGTAGCTCCATCACTATCAGTGGCCCTTCAGGTGAAATCAAGTTTGACATCGCAGAAGATGTAGGGCACGGCGGCAATGATCCGACGCTGGCGACACAAGTTAACGCTGGTGATGTCATACCGGGAGGTGTTCTTAAAGTCGGAGTGGACTATTACATTGCAAATCCAAAGAACGCCAACGAGAATTTTGTTATCATATTAAATCAATGATGGAGCTTTAGAGAATCAGAACGGGCAACAAATAAAGCTGTTCGTTGCCCGTTCTCTCCTTTTAATGTCCGTGCGGCGAATGTGTACCCTGAAGGTTTACGCCGTTACATAGAAAGCATTTGGAGTTCTCTTCCCGATCCAGCATTACCCCTTTTTTTCAACATCTTCCAATACCTTGACGTAGTTCCTGAGAATCAGAAACCACGATAAGGTTATTTTCATGACAATACCGTAAAGTCAAAAAATTGCGTGCAAGAAATGTCTCTGCAATGTTTTTTTGCAACATCTTTTTATGTTCTTTGAGATCATAATCAAGAGAGTAGAGATGCGAATTGGAGAGAATAGATGCCTGTCTGCGTTCAGAATGACGCAGGAAAAAGAGTCGTCGGAATGACGCGAAACAGGATGTTCGGCGAAGGATAAAAACAGTAATTAGAGCGGCAAGCGCAGGGGACGGGAGAACCCCGCCCGCAGTATAAATGATGAGCCTTCAGGAGTCGCTACACAAATTGGAGCGACTCGTTTTCGTGGCGGAAGCCTCTGAGGAACTCCGTGACTTCCATTGGTTTACGGCCTTCGAGCTGGAGGGAGAAGAGCTCAATCCAGCCATCATAGCCGCTGACATAGAGGCGGCCACGGTCAACAAGAATTGTACCGGGAGGGACTGAGTGGTGGTCCGCCGGATGAACTGCCGGAGTTGCCCTGAAAATCTTCATGGTTTTACCCCTGAATGTTGTCCATGCCGCAGGCTTCAGGGCAAGCCCCCTGATAAGGTTATTGATAACCGAAACAGGCTTCGACCACTCAAGACGCGTATTGTCACGGGTAAGCTTGGGAGCCCTTGAGGCAAGCGCGTCATTCTGGCTCGATACCATTACACTCCGGGATTCTATCAGATGCAGTGTATCAACAACCACTTGAGCTCCAATCACCGAAAGCCGACTGGCAAGATCGCTCGCATTTTCATCAGGAGCAATCGGTGTTTTTTTCTGAAGAATGATATTACCGGTATCGACGCGCTGCTGAAGAAAAAATGTGGTGACACCGGTTTCGCCCTCTCCCCTGATAATGGCCCAATTGATGGGTGCCGCACCACGATAGGCTGGCAAGAGTGACGCATGAAGATTAAAGGCGCCGAGAGTTGCCTGCTCATAGACAGCAGGAGGAAGAATGCGAAAGGCGGCAACAACAATGGCGTCTGCCCGACATGCAGCAACCGTTTCCGCAAAATCGGAGCAGGTAACATCATCAACTTCATACACGGGAAGAGCGAGCGCGAGCGCCGCCTGCTTTACCGCCGAGGCTTCGGCATCGGCATGTTTGCTCCGGCGGGGCTTGTCCGGCCCGGTGACAACCAGAACAATTTCAAACTTCTCCTTTTCAGCCACAATAGCCTGTAATGAGGGAACGGCAAACTCGGGCGTTCCCATAAAAATAATCCGCATGGCACTCAAGAGTGTTTAGATATCACTGCAACGTCACGCATAACAACCGGATACTCGGTATCGACAATACCAGAAGCAAGAACCGCAAGTTCCTTCTGGATTTTTTTCCGGTCGCGCTTCTCCATCCTGTCGACAAAAAGGGTGCCGTCAAGGTGATCGATTTCATGCTGAAGCGCCCTGGCAATCATACCGGAAAATTCGCCGACTCGCTCTTCAAAATGCTCATCACGATATTTCATGGTGATAACCGAAGGACGCGTCACATAGCCTTTAACGCCGGGAACACTCAAACACCCCTCCTCCATCTCGTTGTAACCCCTGACAGAAAGAATATGAGGATTGATGACCACCATCGGCTTTTCATGCTCATAGTTGTCCACACAAGCGAGATCAAGCACAAGCAGCCGGATCGACCGCCCAACCTGGGGGGCGGCCAAACCAATGCCCGAAGCATTGCGCATCGACTCGAACATAGAAGCGATAAGCTCCTCAATCACGCTGTCAACACCCTTCGGCGGCTTGGCTTTCTGTCGAAGAATATCATCACTGTAGATATTTATCGGTAAAATCATAGCGCTTCAATTTTAATCATAATATATCCCTGTTTCAGCAACTCTCCACCTGGAATATTGGCTTTCTTCCTTAAATGCACAAACCCCGCGAAAGCGGGGTTTGTTGCGGAGAGGGAGGGATTCGAACCCTCGGTAGCCCTATAAGAACTACGTCGGTTTAGCAAACCGGTGCCTTCAGCCACTCGGCCACCTCTCCAGGGTGGTGTTGCGGAGGATGAGGGACTCGAACCCCCATGGGCGTGAACCCGGCAGTTTTCAAGACTGCTGCCTTACCAATTAGGCAAATCCTCCGGATTTATAAAGAACAGTGAACGAATATAGTAAATCATCCCGGAAATCATGAAAAAAAAGCCTTTCAACGTTATTTCAGCTATTTTCCTGGCGGTGCTGGGAGTCATCCGATCACATCTCTTTGCCACCAAAGCTCACTGCTAACAGGGAAATTATCAAGGAATAACGCAGAATTCTCCTACATGAAACCCTGCAGACCCCTCTATTTCCTCAGTTGCGAGGGCGAATATAAAAAATTATCAGGGAATAACAGTGAATTTAATTTCAGCAAAAAACATTCGCGAACTCAGCCATGCGCTCCTCAATGATGACGGGCATTTCGTGCCAAAATCCCCCACTTCACCTATCGTGGCCGAAAGAAATCGCTCAACAGCGAAAAGGTTTTTGAAATGAAACTCCGTATTTGGCCTCCCCCGGTTTTGCATGCTCTCCCAGTTGCGCAATGTTTAATTTGGTATTGGGGACTTTCTGGGGGTACGGCTTGCTTTCTTCCAGAATATTCTGGGGCTTAGCAGGCAATTTAGTCCGTTTCATGAGCAGACCCCGGGGTGCCTTCGTTGGTTGCGGCTTCACCGGCATACAGATAACTTAACACTGCAGCATTGCTGCGTTCCTGTTGTTCCTGACCAGCATATAGCACCACTTTTTTCACGACACGTTCACCAAAAATAGCAGCAACTTTATTGAGTTGTATGAAACTCTCCTGATTAATCGTCTGCGATGACTTGATTTCGAAGAGCCTTATCATATTACCCGCTTCCAGCAGAACATCAACTTCCAGTCCACTGCTGTCGCGATAAAAATGAAGGTTTGCTGCCAGGCCAGCATTGATGCGAGCCTTGAGCATTTCAAGAACCACCAGATTTTCAAACAGCGATCCTCGCAAGGGATGAGCTTGCAGATGTGACTCCTGCGTTATTCCGATCAGCCAGGAAGCCAAACCTACATCGTAAAAATAGAGTTTTGGTGACTTTGTCAATCGTTTTCCGACATTGGCAAACCACGGGGGAAGTAAAAAAACAATATAGGAGGCCTCAAGCAGGGTAAGCCAGCTTTTTGCTGTCACACTTGAAACCCCAGCATCAGCAGCAAGAGAGTGCAGGTTGAGCAGTTGTCCCACTCTTCCTGCTGCCAGGCGGACAAAGTTTTCAAATTGCCGGATAGAGCGTAATTGTATCAACTCCCGCAAATCGCGTTCAACATAGGTGGCAAAATAATCTCCGAGCATGACTGCCGGATCAAGGTGATCTGCATGAATACGCGGATAGCCACCAGC
>CAIRXW010000038.1 GCA_903882665.1 uncultured Chlorobiaceae bacterium
ACCCCTTGAATAGCCTCAAGTGCTACCTTGGCCTTGAAGTCACCGCTGAAATTTTTTCGTGTCCTTTTTGTCATTACTTGCTCCCTTTTGGGGCAAGTTAACATCTTAAACCGCTGTCTAAAAATCGGGGTCCACTATAATTGACGCTGATGTGCTCATCATGCGCAATGCCAGTCTCACGGTCACGGAAAACCGTTATGCGGCATCCTATTATCCGAATCTCATAACAACCTATGCTTTCAAATACGATTTCAATAACCTTGCAATCGATACCTATACTCTTGTGGGTGTTGCATCACCCTCTGTTGCCGGATATGCCGCCGGAAAGAAAATGAGCGATCTCGGCAGCGGTTCAGTGCTCTTCACCAAGATATCGGATGCGCTTAAAAAAGAGTACGTTACTCTTCCGCCGTCGCCAGCCATTGCAGGTCTCTATACTCGTGTGGATACCAATAAGGGTGTTTGGAAAGCACCTGCGAATGAAGTGCTGCTTTCTGTCGTTGAGCCAAATCTTGCCATTTCCAGCCGAGAGCAAGAGAGCCTCAATGTCGATCCGAATTCAGGCAAATCCATCAATGTGATACGCACGTTTCCGGGTTATGGAACGCTTGTGTGGGGGGCGCGCACGCTCAATGGCAATGACAATGAGTGGCGATATATCAGTGTCCGCCGTTTTTTCATCATGGTTGAAGAGTCGATTAAAAAATCAAGTCAATGGGCTGTTTTTGAGCCAAACGCCATTGATGCGTGGGTAAAAATGCAGGCCATGATCGAGAATTACCTTTTTCAGAAATGGATGGAAGGTGCTCTTGCGGGAGTGAAACCTGAACAGGCTTTTTATGTCAAGGTTGGTCTGGGTAAAACCATGACCTCTCTCGACATTCTTGAGGGACGAATGAATGTCGAGATCGGGTTGGCAGTGGCGCGCCCGGCGGAATTCATTGTTCTGAAGTTTTCGCAGATGGTGCAGCAGTCATGATTACGGTTTGCATGTCAATATTTTATAACATTTAACATGGGCATACGATAATGGCAACATATCCAATTCCGGTTTTCCATTTCAAGGTTTCATTTCTTGATGAGAGCGGTCAGGACATCGGTTTTTCGGATGTTTCCGGACTTACACAGGAGCTTCAGGCAATTGAATATCGCGACGGACTGATGCCGGGCACGACACTTCCTTTGAAA
The DNA here is from genome assembly GCA_903882665.1 of uncultured Chlorobiaceae bacterium. Taxonomy (GTDB): domain Bacteria; phylum Bacteroidota; class Chlorobiia; order Chlorobiales; family Chlorobiaceae; genus Chlorobium. The sequence goes on from CAIRXW010000038.1 coordinate 1,189, forward strand.
CGGCCCGGCCTGAAAAAAGCCAACAATATTTCGCTGAAACGCGGGATTGTCGAAAAAAATAACGACTTGTTTAACTGGTTCAATAACAACGGTACTCCGAACGTTAAGCGTCACACCCTGCTGATTTCCCTGTTAAATGATGACGGGAATCCGGTCATGGTCTGGACTGTTTTAAATGCTTGGCCTGTCAAATGCGAGGGACCGGGCCTCAAGGCAACCGGCAACGAAATCGCCATTGAGTCAGTTGAACTGGTGCATGAAGGCATTTCTGTCCAAACGCCATAGCCGATGCCATCATATTATCCACCGACAGGTTTTCACTTCAAGGTCGAGTTTATCGGTGTCGAGGGAATGGATAGCGATACTGAACATCGATTTCAGGAGGTAGGCGGGCTCTCGTTCGAGATCGAGACGGAGGAGTTGCGTGAAGGCGGTGAAAATCGTTTTACCTATAAACTGCCTAAACGAGTGAAATACCCAAATTTGACCTTGAAAAGAGGATTATTGCAAGGGACAGCAATTCTTGATTGGTTTTCTTCAGCGATGAGTACCTGGTTCACGGTTCCGGTCTATGACTTTAAACCAAAAGATGTGATGATTACCCTGATGGATGAAGCGGGCCAGCCTGCAGCGATCTGGAATGTCGTGCAGGCATATCCGTTGAAGTGGTCGGTATCGGATTTCAAGGCCACAGACAACGCAATTGCCATTGAATCCATGGAACTTGCCTATCAATATTTTGAACGAAAACTTTGACTCTCATGCCAGTCCAGATTAACGAAGTGATCATTCGTACCGTTGTTGATACTCAGCCATCTTCCTCTTCTCAAGGACAGAATGCTGGTGTTTCGTCTGGTAATAGCACAAGTTCAGAAGAAAATATTCTCGAACAGTTACTGGAAATCATTCAAGAAAGCAAAGAACGATAATGGATACCCAAAGCGCAATAAAACTGCCGTTTAATCTCAAAATCATCCAGACTGATGAGAAGGGCATTCCGAAGCTCGCTGTGCCATTTATTGCCATGTTCAATCCTGAACAGTTAGCAATTCATGAAGATGTATCGTGGTGCAAGGTTGTCCCAAAGGGAAAAATAAGTGCCGACGCTAAATATGTCAATATCAAGCCTCGAACATTTACAATCGAATTGACAATTGACGGAACGGGCGTAAATACCAATGGTGTAAAGATACCGGTCACCGTTCAGGTTGCCCTTTTCAGGGCAGTGACAACGAACCTGCTCGGCGATATCCATCGTCCGCCCTATTTGATGGTACAATATGGAACCTTCATCAGTACCTGTGTTCTGGATTCCTCAGATGTAACCTATACGATGTTCGATATGTTCGGGTTACCGATACGCGCTAAAATTTCCGCAAAGTTCACCGAGCGGATTGTCGATGGATTGAGTGACGTTTTGGGCATGCTCTCTTCACCCGATTTGACGCACCGGGTACAGGTGAAAGAGGGGGATATTTTGCCGCTGCTGACCTATAAAACCTATAACAATCAGAACTACTACCTGCAAGTCGCCAGGGTCAACAAGTTAAAGAACTTCAGGAAATTAAAAGCCGGTTCGACACTGATTTTTCCACCGTTGTCGAAAACGTAATGAATTAAACAATTTACGCCCAATGAGTTTAAGCAGCTTGCCACCAGGATCGGAAGATGCGACGGATGTCGTAAGCCAGATAATACTGGTAAACGGTGAGCCGTTGAATAATGAGATCGGGATATCGCATATCGTTGTTAACAAGAGCTTCAACAAAGTGGCGTCTGCAAAACTGGTGTTTCTTGATGGTTCCGTATCTAACCGGGACTTTCCTCTCAGTAACGAAAACACCTTAAAGCCAGGTAACGACATAACCATCCAGCTTGGCTACCACGGCGAAGTCGAAACTGTCTTCAGTGGAATTATTGTCCGACATGCGCTGAAAGCAAGACAACAAGCTTCTTCTGTGCTTGTGATCGAGGCAAAGGATAACGCGATCAAGCTGACTGGTGCGCGAAAAAGCGCTTACTTTATCAATAAAACTGATAGCGATGTTTTTACCGAGCTTGCTGGCGAACTTCAAACGGATATCGAAGAAACGACCCTTGTGCATAAACAACTTGTGCAATTCGATTCGACTGATTGGGATTTCATCTGCACCCGAGCTGAAGCAAACGGTATGCTGGTTCTGACCGATGACAGCATGCTGGTCATAAAAAAACCGTCAACGGATGGGGCTCCGGTGCTCAACGCCACCTATGGAGCCAATATCCTGGAATTTGAAGCGGAAATGGATGCCCGCAGGCAGGCACAGCAGATCATGAGCCATTCATGGGACTATACCCGGCAGCAGCTTGAACAATCGGATTCCGGGACAGCAAGTTTTTCGGAGAATGGCAATCTCTCTTCAGAGGATCTTGCCACCGTTATGGGCAAGCAGATTTCACTTGCTCACCCTGGTCATTTGACGCAAGATCAGTTGCAGGATTGGTCGAATGCCTCTGCTCTTCGCAACCAGCTCTCGAAAGTAGTCGGCAGGGTACGAATTGAGGGCAAGGCGTCAATCAAGCCTGGTGTGATAATTACGCTCGATGGTGTAGGGGATCGGTTTAACGGCAATGTGTTTGTCACCGGCGTCCTGCACACTTTTGACGGCAACTGGCTGACGGATGTACAATTTGGATGGAAGGATGACTGGTTCTACAACAAAGAGAAGGTCATGGATAAACCGGCATCCGGTTTACTGCCGGGAATCAACGGTTTGCAGATCGGTACGGTGCTTGATACCGAGGACACCGAAGAGGGTGGTCAGTACCGGGTCAAGGTGCATATACCGACGATAACCTCAGGAAATGAAGGATTCTGGGCGCGTGTCGCGTCTCTTGATGCCGGACCCGGTCGGGGGGTCTATTTCCGTCCGCAGCCGAATGATGAAGTTGTGCTTGGTTTTCTTGGTGACGATCCGCGTGAACCGGTTATTCTGGGCTACCTGCATAGTAAAAGCAGTAATCAGTCACCTCTTCCCGAACAGGATGGCCAGCAACAATTTGGCTTTGTGACAAAAGAGGGACTCAAACTGATTTTTGATGATTCCAGCAAGAAGATGAGTCTCATTGTTTCGGCAGACTCCGGCGAGAAATCAATTGTCATCAATGACAGTTCCGGAGCCATGGAATTGAAAGATGAAAATCAAAACAGCATCAAGATGAGTTCGCAGGGAATTACCATTCAATCGGCATCCGGGATCGTCACCATCAAAGGCGCACAGGTTATGATCAATTGATGCTTGCCATAAACTAAAGCCTTTCTGTGCAGGAAACAACAAGATACATGAACAAAAAGGGGATTATTTATGCCAGCAGCAGCACGAATATCTGACAATCATCTTTGCCCGATGGCCAATCCAAACGGCACACCTCATACCGGTGGCCCGATCATGCCGCCGGGCGTACCAACGGTGCTTATCGGCGGACAACCGGCGGCAACCCTGGGAAACATGTGCACCTGCGCAGGACCGCCCGACAGTATCATCATGGGTTCGGCAACAGTGTTGATCGGTGGGCAACCGGCCGCAAGACAGGGCGATTCCACTGCGCATGGCGGAAGCATTATGGCCGGATGTCCCACAGTCATGATCGGCGGATAACGAGGCGATATTATTAACTTTTTTTACAAGGCATCAAACCTATGGAACAGAAAGATCGCTCATTTTTAGGCATCGGCTGGAGCTTTCCACCTGCTTTTCGCCGCGAATGGTATGGCGTCGAGATGCTGGTTGAGGAAGAGGATGTCAGCAGCAGCCTGCAGATTATCCTGTCAACCCTTACCGGTGAACGGGTCATGCTGCCTTCGTTCGGCGCGAATCTGCTGCCGTATCTTTTCGATACCATGAATGTACAGAACCGTACCTTGATTGAAAAAATCGTCCGCGAAGCGCTCATGTTTCATGAACCCCGCATTATTGTTGACGAGATCATTTCAACTCCGGAACAGGAGACAGGCATTCTCCAGATTGATATATCGTACACAATTATAGCTACCAATACGCGATACAACTACGTATTTCCGTTCTATTTCAATGAAGCTACGAACATCAGCATATGAAGAACTGTAATTGCCTCTCTGAAATGCCGCGTGATGGTTCCGGCCAGCTTGGGCGCTATTTGAAAGCACTTGATCCGACCTATGTGCAAATTGACTGTCGAAGTATGGAAGATCTGCTGGTTTTTGCCAAGCGCTATGCGGCACAAATACGCTTTTATGATCTGCCGGAGAGTAATATTCAAGAGACAACTGAAGCATCAAAAGTCAGTTGGTACGAATTTTTCCGCCGTGATATGGCCGTCATTGCCGCATCCATTTCGGTTGTCGATCTTGCAAAGCTGAAGCAGGATTATGACCAGAATCGAGAAGTTCTTGAAGCGAATCCGAATGCCACAACACTGAATGACCTTTTCGATCCGATCCTGTTGATGGTTGTGCAAATTGATCACTGGTATTCCCTTGCCATTCCGGAGAACCCCCTGCATACCGATCTCGACCTCGCGATCAATTCAACGCTCTGTGAGCAGGTCAGGAAGATTATCGCATACGAAGAGGGATACAAATCTATTGATCCAAAGCACCCGCTGCATCTTGATTTTTCGGCAATCGATAACAGCAGCCTCTGGGGGCTCGATGAAACGATTGATCCGGATCCTTCAATTTATGAAGGAACAGCCCTCGGCGACAGGATTCGATTTGCTGCGCTGTATATCGACGACATTTTTCATACCTTCTACGGTTTTATGACTGATCTTGTCGAAGTGAAGGCGACAGGATACATGCACTTCGCACTTGAATCATATCCCTCGCACCAGCCTCACATGGCGCTTTTCATTACCTTCCTCGAGCTCTTCCGGCTTACACAAGAGCAGATGAACGGGCTGACCGGGCGAATGCTTGACTTTTACTATCAGGATGTTCTCCGCCTTGCACCCAAACCATCCATAGCGGATCGTGTGCATATCGTCTTCGAACTGGCAAAAGATGTCACGGGCTATGACCTTGCACAAGCTACTGCGCTCAAGGCAGGAAAGGATGGATCAGGCAAAGAGCAGATCTACATCACCGAAACAGACCTTGTCATCAATCAGGCAAAAGTCAGGGAACTGAAAACAGTCTTTGTTCAGAAGAGTGCCGCCCCAGTTTCGACATCGGCAACGATTGAGTCGATATATGCCCGCCCGGTAGCGAATTCATATGATGGATTTGGTGAAAAGAGCACCGACCCGAGTGGCAAATGGCCGACATTTGGCAAAGGAACTCCGGGTTTAAAAAAAGCGAAGAACATCTGCCAGAAAATCGAGCAGGAAATCGAAAGTGCATCACGCAAAGACCAGGCTCAGATAGGGTTTGCCATTGCCTCGCCGCAATTATTGTTGCAGGGTGGTAACCGACTGATTATCTGGCGCATTAATGGACTGAAAGAGCTTCTGTATGATTCTGAACAAGCTGTTTCATTTGATCTTGACATCTGGCTTACCGGCAAGAATGGGTGGCTGAAGATTGCTGACGAACTGGATGAAACGGAATACACCAAGCTCATTCAGGTGGAGAGGTTCGGGATTTTCGATCCGACGCTTGCAGCAAAATCAGGCTACTACGTTGATCTCAATAGTGAGAGCATCCGCATCTTTTTACCAATGGTTGAAACTGCTATTGTACCTTTCAATGCAAAGGTACACACCGGGTATCCCTATACTACAAGCTATCCGGTTGCGCAACTTATGCTTGCTCCTCACTTGGGTATTAACTATTCCACATTCCAGAGGCTTGGTCTTAGAGGACAAGCAGTAGCTACAATAGTCGGCTCCATTATAATACCACCGACAGAAGTTAATGATCAAGATAAGATTGACTTTAATAAACTCTTTGCCAAATTCCTCGCACAGGGAGATACTCTTGATGGTTTAAAAACGCTCGTTCTGCAGAACGACGCAGGCGCTATTGATGCGAACAAGCCATTCGATCCCTACACAACTTACCCAAGCAAAGGGAAATCCTTTTATATCGGGAGCGCAGAGATTTTTAACAAGCCACTGAAAATCCTGGCAGTTAATATCAAGAAAACTCAAGATAGTGAGGATTCCGGTTCAAGCATTGAGTCGATAGAACAAAGGCCAGAATATAGTGTCAGCGTTTTGACTAATAAGCGTTGGGATCGTCTTTCGAATAATCAAGGCACAAGCTTCTCCAGATTGCAGCTTATGCAGAATATCTTGATGCATGCGTATTATAGCAACGGGATACGACCGATCATAGATGCAAAACCATTTATGATCGACCGTATTCCGATCTTACCGGTCACAGAATTACAGTCGCAAACAGTCAAGGGGTTTATCAGGATCACAAACATGATTCCGGTAAGCGAAAGCGATAATGTATCTTTTGAACAGTCAAATCAAAGCCTGGCACAAGAGTTGCAGATCAAGGAAATCTCTGTCAGTTATTTATCTGTACTCACCAAGCTTGATCCGGCCATCGACCAGTTCTTCCACGTCTACCCCTTTGGTGTAACGGAAGTCGTCATTCCGGTAATAAAAGATATTGCATCCTGGTTAGTTCTGGGCCCGATCTATAATACTCCACCCGAAAAACCTACTGCAGAAGCACCCGAAGAAGCATACGCAAAAGATATTATCCTTGACATAGAGAATAACAGTTCCTTTTTTACGAAAATCAAAAAACCAGATTTTGCACCAAAAAAAACGGATACAGAAATTTATGGTTTTAACGGTGGGGTATTTACTCGTCAAGAGCTCAAGTGGCGTGTGATGAGCTTCACCCGTTTAGACTCAGACAACATCCAGACCATAAAGGATAATATTCACAAGGATCTGGCTGCAGTCGGCGAGTCAAGCAGACTAGCCGACAATATCTTCTACGGAAAGCATCATGCTTTGGCATTCTTTCTGGTCTATATTGTCTCGCCCGAATCCAGAAAAACCACTCTCTGCGTCCGAAGCGACGATTCTATTCGAGTCTGGCTTAATGGTAGCGAGATTGAGCCTCTAAGGTATTTAGATGATCGTGACATCAATCAAGAAACGCTTGAAACCTGCAGCGAAATCAATCTGCTTGAGGGTTGCAATGTACTTCTCGTCGCTGTAGCTGAAACCGAAGGTGAATGGGCTTTTTCCGCCTGCCTAACCAATAATTTGGATGGTTTATTCATTTCTCCTGAGCAACCAGGTCTAATCAAAAATCTGTTCAAGTTAAACGATAAGGCAATAAACTCGCTGCTCGTTAATGCCAATGGCTCTCTGCTGCCGCAATTTACCTGGCTCAGTCCGAATGCCGTTTATCAATCGGCCTTTTCTGACCAGGCAGCAACAAAAGACAATCTCGCAGTCATGGAGGCGATTGTCAGGGAAGCGAGCGGCATAAAGGGAGGTAACAGTCAATATTCCGGTTTGGTGCAGGAGGAGGGAATGCTCTTTATCGGATTGGAAAAACTGCGGCCGTTTGATACACTTTCTTTGCTTTTCCAGTTTGCAGAAGGAAGTGCGGAGGACGAGGACAACGACCCACCAGAAATTCATTGGTCATATCTGACGAACAACATGTGGCGTCCGCTGAAAGGAGAGAATTTGATCTCCGACGGTACTTTTGGTTTTCAGACGACGGGCATCATCAAGCTTGAAGTACCGGAGGACAGCACCGATCATAACACCATCATCACAGATGGCTTGCGCTGGTTCTGCGCCAGTGTGACAGAAAACTCCAAACGGATTCCGATGCTGGTCAATGTGGTTGCCCAGGCTGTTGAGGCGAGTTTCCAGGATAATGGCAACGACCAGTCCCATTTCGACAAGGCATTACCGGCGGGAAGTATCGGCAAGCTCGCAGTCTCTGTCGCGCAGGTGAGCAAGGTTGAACAGCCTTTTGCCTCGTTCGATGGCAAGCATCAGGAGGTTGGCAAGGAATTCTATACGCGAGTCAGCGAACGACTGCGTCACAAAGCGCGTGCGATTACTCCCTGGGATTATGAACATCTTGTCCTGGATCGCTTCCCGAGCATTTATAAAGTCAAATGCATTACACACACCGATCCAAACTGCCTTTGCCGAACGTCAAGCCTGAGTGAGTCAACCTGCTGCGGGCCGCAGATTGCGCCGGGACATCTCTTGATCGTAACAATCGCGAACCTGAAAAACCGCAATGCTGCGAATCCCTTGCAACCAAAAACAAGCCGTCGAACGCTGCTTGAAATTCAGGACTATCTCGGAAAACGGACATCACCGTTTGTTCATGTTCATGCCAAAAATCCGGTCTATGAGCAAGTCTTGGTCTTTTTCAAAGTGCAGTTCATCCCGGGCTCTGATAAAGGGTACTATCTCAAAAAGCTTAACGACGAAATTATCCATTATCTGACTCCATGGGCATTCGATGAAAATGCAGAGATATCGTTTGCACAAAAGTTCTATGCTTCGGCAATCATCAATTTCATCGAAGAGCGTTCGTATGTTGACTTTATTACCGACTTCTTCATGTTTGTTTGTCGCGACACCTGTTGTCCGACCGTAAATATAACTGTTTCGAAAAGTTCCACAGGAACATCGACCAATATTGCCGATCTGCTTGCTTCGGTCTCAGGCTGTCGCGATATGGAAGAGTTGATTGCCAGTAATGACAAATTTATTGGCGAAGTGATTGCCGAACCGTCGACAGTGCGCTCAATTCTTGTTTCTGCCCCAAAACATATCATTATTCCCTATGAGGCACCGGTAGAACTTTCGGAATGTGAAAAACGCAAAAAAGCTCAAGCCCAACAAGTATTCACTTGATCCAATTGAATAGAGAGAACCCTATGTCAGACACGATTTCACTGCTCAAGACAAATCCACTGCTGCCTGCAGAGGATTATGCTGCTCTCCGCAAGCAAGGCTTCAAATCGATCGAGAAGCTGGGGAGCGCGATCTGGACGGATTACAACAACTCCGATCCCGGTATTACGATTCTCGAAGCGCTCTGCTATGCCATAACTGACCTTGCTTACAGAACCGGTTTCGAAATAAAAGATATTCTTGCTCCGGAAGAGTTAACCGAAGATACCTGGAAGCAGATTTTCTATACCGCACGGCAGATTCTGCACTCCAGTCCGCTCACCATCACTGATTACCGTAAATTGATCATTGACGTCAAGGGCGTAAGGAATGCCTGGATCGAACCAAGCAAGGATTATGAAGTGCCGATCTGGGTCGATTACAACGCATGGGAGCTTCGCAAGAAGTACGATTGCCCCTGCAAGGAAATAACTGAACAGGCTTGTCTTGGAACGTTGAGACTAAAAACCCTAAGCTCAGCGCAAACAGATGCATGGAATCAAGCTTCAGTCAAGAAAATTATAGCTCGTCAACAAACGATCAAGGAGCAACTTATTCCGGTGTTGAATAAGTCAGACACTCTCAAAAAACAATATGAAACAGAAAAAAATCCAGCACTTGAAACAGTGATAATTGATCTGCAGCAACAGATCAATGTTATGACGGCGGAGAAAACAAGGCTTGACGAGGTAATACAGGATCATCCTGCAACTAATATTGCTCCTAAAATCCTTGAAATCGAGGGACTTTACAACGTCATGGTAGAGTACGAAGAGGATGTTATCGAAGAGCAGCATCGCGAAACGGTTCGCCAGGCGGTTATCTCCCGTCTTTCCCGCCATCGCAATCTGTGTGAAGACTTTCTCAGTATCACTTCTGTCGATTATGAGGAGTTCGGTATTGGCGCATCTATCGAACTGGAAGACAACGCCGACCCGGATGTTGTGCTGGCTGAGATATTTTTCGTGATCTATAAATATTTTACACCATCAATACTGTTCCTCACCATCGATCAATTGCTTTCCAAGGGATATCAGGTTGACGAAATATTTGAAGGGCCTGCGCTCAAACACGGTTTTATAGAGTCGAAAACGGTTGAAGAAACTGATCTTTTTCGTGATATCCGGCTTTCGGATATCATTAATGACATATCCGATATCAAAGGAATCAAAGGGATTCTCTATTTGCATCTCCCATTCGACGGTTTCGACAAAAACGACAATAGTTACTTTAACAACTGGGTTGATGCTTTGCGCAAAGCCAGAAAAATTGCGCGTATTCTTCCTGCCAAATCACAGGTGATGTTTTGTAAAAATCGGGAACTCATCACCTATTATGTTGGCAGAGCGGCAGACCGCCGTCCCGAACGCATGCTCAAGCTTTTCAAGGATATGAAAACGGTTGAGCGCAAGTACAAGCTTGAAGGTCACTCGACCGATTTTCCCGTACCGGTTGGCGAATATATGCAGCTTGAGGATTATTATCCTGTGACGGAATCACTGCCGATGTGCTATGGTGTCAGTGAGCGCACAGGCCTGCCCGGTGATGACGAGGCGAAGCGTAAGGCGCAGGCGCTTCAGCTCAAGGGATACCTGCTCTTCTTCGAACAAATTCTTTCCGGATATCTGGTACAGCTCAACCACATAAAAGAGCTCTTCACCTTCGACGGATCGGTGCAACATACCTTTTTCAGCAAGGTGCTTGAAGAACTCGATCAACTGCAGGCACTGCTCATCGATCACGAAAACCATGGGACAAAACATTTCAATCTTGTCAAGAAAGAATTTGCCCATATCCTGCAGAACTTGCTCGAATCCCCTGAACTGTTTGGCAAGCGCAGAAATCGTTTTCTTAATCACATGCTTGCACGATTCAGTGAAGAGATGGGCGAATATGAACAGATATCGCGCTGGCTGACCCCTTACAAGGTGGACGAGCGATTGATTAAAGACAAGATCAATCTTTTACGAGATGGAAAATATTACAGTATAAGCAGTAATCGCGGATGTGGATACGATTATACGCGCCCGGAGTTCTGGAATACAAACAATATCTCAGGAACGGAACGCAGGGTCAGTCGTCTGCTCGGCTTTCGGAGTGCTACACGCAGAACTCTTGCGCCAGATTTTCTGGTGAGTGAAACGGTTATGGAGATTGATCCGAAAACAAAAAATTCCGTTCCGAAAAAAAATGTGAAGGGTGAGTTTCTGAATATGATCAAATTGTTCGATCCTGACGATAAATCCAGAGTACTGCTCACCAGTGTTGAGGTTAGAGATGGATGCTGCACCGAAGAGCTGATGACCGAAATCCTTAAACATGCTGGCGATCGCCGTAACTTTCAACTACGGGAGAACCTGAAACAGCGCAGCCGGAAAACAGCAGGGCTGCTAGGGACATTCTGGTACGAACTCTGGGATGGAACCGATCCGGAAACGGCCGTCCTTCTTGCAGAAAGCGAACGCTTTAACAAGAAAGAGTTACGCGACAAAACATTTCACACATTGCTGGAGGTCATGGAGGCAATTGACCGCAATGAAGGGTTTCACCTTGTTGAGCATCTGTTATTGCGGCCAAGATTTGACGAAATATTTGACGAAGCAGACCAGTCAATCAGCGCCAGCTTTCTCGATATCTGTCTTGATGCATGTGATCTTGGCAAAGGGCTTGATGAGGGAACGAAAGAGCCTCCTTACCGAAAGAGTGTATATCGGATTCCGGCAGAGAAGTGTTATGACAAGATGCCGTGGGTTCTTGAGTATTTCCCCTACGGCTCTGAGCGGAAACCCGAAACATCCATTCTCTTCCAGAAGGTTCGACCTGCAGATGCAGCTCATCCTGAACGGATGAAATTCAGACGGTATGAATATCTGGCACAACGGGTCCGTGACCTGCATGAATTTGGTGCAGAACGGATCAATTACGAGATCGTTTCAAACCTGGAAAATGAAGCGATCAAATTGAGGTACGGGTTTATCATTCATGGCAACCGTAATGTCGTGCTTGCGCAGAGCCTGTATGTATTCAATACTCGTGACGATGTCGAGAAAGAGATTGAACGTTTCATGCGCTACTTTGAATTCGAATTTGATTTGTATTGCGAAGCCAATCCATGCGACAATAACGAAGACCCCTATTCCTTCAGGGCGACAGCGGTTTTACCCTGCTGGCCGAAGCGCTTCCGCGATCCCGCGTTCAGCAATCTGGTGGAAAAAACAATCCAGAGCGAGTCGCCAGCGCATGTCCATACACGCATCGTATGGCTTGGCATTCAGGAAATGCAACGCTTTGAAAAAGCCTATGGGGAGTGGTTGCTTGAGATGTCGCAGACCGAAATGCCCTCATACGCCAAAACAAATCCACTTGTTGATGTACTCAATACACTTCGACCCTGTGGGGTCTGTGAAGATGCGTGCGCTTCAGTGGAAAAAATAGTTACAGAGCGATGATGCACATCATTGACCGGTTGCGTATTGAGGTTCGCTGTCCTGAAGAAGGGCAGGCTTTCAGGTTGCGTCAGGCTTTTTCCCGGACGTTTCAGCCGGACATTGTTAAAATTATCGACGAGGTGTGTTCCGAATATAGCACTGAAGAAGAGTTGCTGCGGATAGATACGCTGGAAATAGATCTTGGTCGACTCACTCCTTATTCGCTTGAACAAAATTTTGCAGCCAGATTCCGCGAACAGTTTACAAAAGAACTCGCAAAAAAACGTAACGCACGCACGCTCGAAGAGCACAAAGCAGCGAAAGAGTACTCCAGCATGGATCTCTTTTGCAACTTCATGCTGCACGGTACGCTGCCATGGTGGTCGAACGAAGCAGAAGTCGATATCGATGCCATTATCGGGGAACTCTATCATCGTTGGCCTGAGCAGTTACATGCGTTCTTTAATGAACAGCGGGAAAATCAGCCACTTTGGATTCGAGCGGCATTCCAGTTGAATGACAGATCGAAGCGCTTGATTATCTCGCTTTTCAGCTCATTAAAGGATGCTGAAACGCAACTGTTGCGGTTGATAGCATCAGGAAAAACCGACGATGTTCACTTCATTGAACCAGCAGGGTTTCTTGACGCTGTTCGAGGTGCGCTGCTTCGCCATGCACCGGAATTCATCCATAATCAGGATGTTGCGGCCAGAATGACTTCTCTTTTCGATACAGTTGTCAAAGAAATGTTTCCTGATTTGATCGGAGGCCTGACGGATCGCTATAGAGCGGAACTCATCACTATCAGGGAGGTTGCAACAACAGATGCCCCTGTTTTCGATACGGTTATCAAAGAAACATCCCCTGATCTTATCAAGAGCTTCACGAAAATCCCGGGAATGATCTCGAGTGATGTCACCACGGCTTCAGTAATGGCGCAAACTCTTGCCAAAAAAGCTGGCTTGACGCATACAATCGACACCGGCTTCCGCTCTCCAGAGAGTGAGACGGAGGATTCAAGCGAGCAGCGTTATGTTGTTCGTCACTCCGGGATTATCCTCCTAGCTCCTTTTTTCAAAAAGTTTTTTGATGCCTGTGGACTGCTCGATGGCAGCAACTGGAAACATAAGGAGGCGCAATATCAGGCGGCTCATCTCCTCAGATATCTAAGTACGGGTTCAAAAACAACACCCGAGTACAGTTTGGTGCTGGAGAAACTCTGTTGCGGCATAGCAATCGAAGAGCCAGTACCACTTGACACGGGTTTCCTGGAATACCAACTGAATGAAGCCCTGGCACTACTTGCTTCAGTGATAGAACATTGGAAGGTGCTGAAAAACACATCCGTCGATGGGTTACGCGAAACGTTTTTGAAGCGCGATGGGCTTGTTACACGAAAAAATGATGCCTGGCTCCTGCAGGTCGAACGCAAAACCCTCGACGTGCTTCTTGAGAGTATTCCCTGGGGATACTCTACAGTCGCCCTGCCATGGAACGACACATTCATTCATGTTGAGTGGTAAACAAATTGAGTATGGAACGTGCAGAGCGAAAAGCAGAAGAGTCCGATTTGACGCAAGATCGAAGCGATCTGAATGCAGAGAGCCTTGCCCGGGAGATCACCTGGTTTGCTCGTGTGGTTAACGAACGTTTGCGCGACTACTTTTCAACGCCAGTAGCGGAGACAAAGGAAAAAGAAAAAGAGGAGCCTGGCTGGTTCGAAAAAATCTTTTCCGAGAACCTCAACAAAGGCAATGAACAGCAAGCCGAAAACACAGGAACGGCTGCAGCCGGTTTTTCCACTGCCGCGCCTCCCGATCTTGCGCAAGATCATTCGGTCTATGCTGAATTTGTCAATTACTACCGGCTTTCCAGCGAGGAACGTCTGATTCTGATGCTCGCCATCATTCCGCATATACAGCCTCATCTGCTTGATGTTTTTTTCTCGGATAACAAGGCTCTCGGACGCGGTTATACGGAGTTTGGCGGCGTCAAGGGAAATCGTCACAGCGGCTTCATTCCGACTATCGAAACAGCCCTCTTTCTCCTTGCAGGAAACGATCTGGCACGCCGGTTCCGTTTGTATCGATTGTTCGATCCTGACCATGTCTTTGTTGCACATCAAATTATCGCCATCGAACAGGGAGGAGGGAGCGAGCCATTTTATAGCAGTTCTCTACACCTTACGGAAGAGTATGTCGATTTCTTTACAACAGGCCATATTCGCAAACCGCAGTTCAGCATGGAGTTTCCCGCCAAACAGCTCACGACGGGCATGAATTGGGAAGATCTGGTTGTCGATGAATTTACCGCACACCAACTCGACGAACTGCGCATCTGGCTCCAATACGGCCAGACTCTTTACGAGGCGTGGGGGATGAGCTCCAAGCTTAAACCAGGTTACAAGGCCCTTTTCCATGGTCCTTCGGGCACCGGAAAAACGCTGACCGCGGCCCTGCTCGGAAAGCTTTATAATCTCGATGTCTATCGGATTGATCTCTCGATGGTCATTTCAAAATATATCGGCGACACAGAAAAAAATCTCGAAAAAGTTTTTAAAAAAGCCGAGAACAAAAACTGGATACTTTTCTTTGACGAGGCAGATGCCCTCTTCGGCAAGCGTACCACTATTTCAGATTCACACGACAAATTTGCCAACCAGGAGATATCCTATCTTCTGCAACGGCTTGAAGATTACCGGGGGCTGGTGATCCTTGCCTCCAACATGAGCAATAATGTGGACGAGGCCTTTACCCGTCGATTGCAATCGATCATTCATTTCCAGAAACCGCAGCCACGCGAGCGTTTTCAGCTCTGGACAAATGCTTTCAGCAAAGCATGTTTACCCCCGGCACAGGAAGAGCTGATGCGCATAGCGCAACAATATGACCTCTCCGGAGGCTCAATCATGAATGTGGTTCAGTTTGCGTCACTGCATGCCCTGAATCGTAACGACACCATCATCACGGTCGATGACCTTGTTGAGGGTGTCAAAAAAGAGTACAGAAAAGAAGGAAAAACCATCTAAACACTTACGCCGATGTTTGCAAATAAATCGACAGGCGAAGCTGAGAAATCACGAATAATCCCGGCTTCACGATCTGGTCGGGGGCTTGTTATGCAGCGGAAATTAGAGATCGGATCCGTCAATGACCCAATGGAACACGAGGCAGATGCCGTTGCCGATAAAGTTATGCGTATGCCTGAGACGCCATTGTTACAGCGCAAGTGTACCGGGTGCAGGGAAGAGGAGAAGGCTCTACAGAAAAAGGAATTGCCAGTACATGCATCAGGGTCGCAAAGCTCAGAATTACCGCCGGTTGTGCATGAGGTACTTAACTCTTCCGGTCACCCGCTCGATACCAGTACGCGTACCTTCATGGAGACACGCTTCGGGCATGACTTCGGCACTGTTCGAGTGCACAATGACGCGAAAGCAGCAGAGTCTGCACGTTCAGTAAACGCAGCGGCTTACACTGTCGGCAGTGATGTTGTCTTTGGTGCAGAACAATATGCGCCTCATGCAACTGCCGGGCAAAGATTGATGGCGCACGAGTTGACACACGTGGTGCAACAGAGACAAAGCACTGTACCTCGCCGTCAACACTCCTTCGGAGATGAGGGGTATGCAGGGATGGAGGCGAATAGCTTTGGAGATCGGATGGCTGGATCAGGACTGAATAATAAAATATCAGAGCAATCCGGACCATCTTTTCAACGCAAGGTAGCTGTCGATAATCCAAAAGCACTCATTCCAAATCCCACTGGCAAGGGTTTGGTACAAACAAACGCACAGACAGTAGAGGTCTATCTTCAGACGCTCTGTTCTGAAGGTACTGTTTCTGTTGACAAGGCCAGCGGTATTGTCAGTATTGCTTCGGGCTTCTGTCCAACGCCCATGCCTCCAGGTGTTGCGGGCCCAGTCGCACCTGCACCTGCTGACAAATCCAAAGAACCTAAAGGCTGTAATTGCCTTTGCGACATGGTCGGTTCCTCAAAAGATTATACAATTGTTGTTAATGATGCAGATTGGCCACATACGTCAGGTCGGGTGGTCACGGCACCTTCACCCAATAGCCCTTCTCACTGGGGAGCGGCCACTGTCAGCGGCAAGGCAGCGCCTATAGATCCCTGGCTGGTACTTGGTCATGAGTTATGCGGACACGCATGGCTCTCTGAGAAAGGCCTTCCGGATAACAACGCGAATCGAGGCGAGGGGGGACATCAGGAAGCGGTTGCACGAGAGAACGAACTGCGGAGCGAACATGGCATAGAGGCTCGCGGCAGCTTCAAGGATCCTTACTGTGGCGAGTCCTTCTCGCAGGATAAAACCGGGCCCGGCCCGGTAGTGTGGTCCTCGTATTTAAAGACCTGTGAAGCCTGGCGGAAAAAGAATTACGGAAGCAAGTATAATATCAACGACAAAATTCCCTGAGAGGTAGTTTCATGCCAAATGAACCGATACATGAGATGGTGCTGGTGTCGATTGTGAGCGCAACAGTTACGGCAAGTCCGCCTGCATGGAACATAGCATACGAGGTGCACAACACGGGTCAATCTGTGGTATGGCTGGTTGTCGATGAAAGCCTGAAGCTCCGGAGAAAGAATAACCATATTGAACTCTCTTATGCACGAGGAAAAATGCAGTCGGGTGTGCAGGTATTTGGTTACTTCGACCCTAAAGCAGTCAAGCTCTTGCCGGGCGAGAGTCTGCGCCGATTTGTCGATATTACCTGGCCTTGTCATCTTAGTGACATTTGGAATAACGAGCGAGTCTCATCACCTCCGTTTGGCATATATGAAGTGACGGTACGGGTTGGTTTTGCCTTGACTGCGGCACCGAAGCTGGAGGGTGGTGAAAGCGTTGAGGGTTCTGTGCTGCGCTGGCAGATGGAGGCCGTGAGCCCTTCTGTCCAGATGGAGATTCAGCAGTACTGACTGTGTTGCGTTATAAAGATTATGGTTACAAAATGTTGGTATGGAATAAGGTAAAAATCCTTTAAATGTTCACCCTATGTTTGCACCTCAATCGATATCTGATGCAGACAAATCTCGTTCAATTCGAGCCGCCGGAACCGGTCAAAGGCTTTTTATTCAACAAAAAACAGAGATCGACGGCGTGAACGATCAGCTCGAATACGAGGCTGACGATGTTGCCGATAAAATCATGCTTATGCCCGAAACGCCCTTTGTAAAAGACAAGGTTTTGCATAAGAAAGAATTCGCAGGTACACCTGAAACACCGTTCGTGCAGCGAAAGTGCACGACTTGTGAAAAAGAAGATAAAAAGGTTCTGCAGAAAACAGAACGGACAGGTAATGGGCCGGGAGCGCCACAATTGGCAGCTCCGCCGATAGTGCATGAAGTGCTCGGTTCTCCCGGTCAGCGACTCGATACAAAGACTCGCACATTCATGGAGTCACGCTTTGGATACGATTTTAGTTCCGTTCGAGTGCACAATGACGCGAAAGCAGCAGAGTCTGCACGTTCAGTAAATGCCCGGGCATACACTGTAGGCAGTGATGTGGTCTTTGATTCAGGACAATTTGCGCCACACGATGGTGCCGGTCAAAAATTGATGGCGCACGAATTGGCACACGTGGTGCAGCAGCACGATTCGTATAGCAGGTTAACGTTGCAGCGGACATTAAATGATGGTCATGATCTGACCTCACCAAGATTTTCGCGTCTTCTGGACCTTGAGGAAGCTTACGATGGTGAGACCAAAATTCTCGTTGGGAGTTCAGGTCGTGGTGTTCAGGCTATCCAACAGGCATTGTATGATCTCGGCTATCCTTTACCGTCAAGTGGAGCTGATGGAAAGTTTGGCAGTGAGACAGATAAAGCAGTGAGGGCATTCCAGAAAGCCACGCCACCTCTTGTCGATGACGGCAAAGTTGGTAAGAATACGATGGCGACGCTTGATGCAAAATTTAAAGCTCCCGTGCTGCCAGCGCCGGCAGTACTGAATGCACCATGGACAATCCCATGCGTTCGCTCGTTACTTTGTCCATGGAGTCCACATACCATCAATGTTCTGAAGACACGTATCACCATGAAATCCTTTGACAGCATTTCATGGGCAGATGAGAAATGGGATGGGGCATCGTGGGTAATTGCTCCCTTCCCTGGCGGAGGATACAATACAGGTACCGAGATAGGAGTTTTGAACTCATCATGCGAACATATGTCTCAGACACTTTATCATGAAGTGCTGCATGCAGACCAGCCAAAGACTCATTCAACGACTATCGAGAGGGAGTCCTACGCTTATCGAATCGGTGAGGAATTCACTATTGCAATGGGTTTCAAGGGAAGGCCGAAACTTCGGAGTACTGATGCACAGGGCCGGCAGTTTGCAGATCCAGCTAAAATCAATACTTCCCTTGCACCAGGGGGATCGGCCAGTTATCCTGGAGTCACTGCCGGGGGCGGTGGGGATGAGATAATCGGCAAGGCAGCAGAGTATGGGAAAGTGCGAGTAAGTCGTCCTGATGGTACTATCTACATTCGTCCTGCAGTCGTTGGCGAAAAGGTTCCTGGCCCGATGAGCACCGTCAACGAAGTAACGCATCCAGCAGTGGCATGGACGTGCCCATAATGCCTTTGCTTTTTGTGTTTGTACTATTCACATTCGGAGGACATGAAATCATGATCACAAACCACAATGACCTCCAGCTCATCGGAGAAACCGTAACGGTGAGCTATGTTGCCAATCCGTCGATGAGTCACGGTCAATTTCGACTGGAAAACCATGGAGCCGGCAACGTAACTGCTGCTGTTGAATCGGTATGGCTGGAGCTTGGAGAAGACCGGCAGCCACTTCCCGTCTTTACACTGTTTGATCTTGATCAAGACAAGATCAGGAATCCGGAAAGCCTGACAATAGACGCAGGAGAAACAATACGATTCTTGATTGGTTTTCCGGTTATTGTTCATGAGCCTCGTTTCGGCGAGTTCACCATTGTTGGCCTGCGATTAAAGGTGAACGGCACTGTACTTGAAACACAATCGCCGATCAGGTTTGTTCGCAGAATTCCCTCTGACCATTGATCAATTCAGGAGCCTTCATTCGTTTTATGCCTTAATGTTTATATGAAGAGTGCTGTCGGGCTCATTGATTCACAACTTGATGTTTTGTTCCTGTTTCGGAAAACACCTTTCCTCCTGCTGGCATCGGTTTTCAGCCAAGCATGACCATGATGCTTCTGAAAACCGTTCTCAGGCTACAGAACCTTCATTTGTGCTTTCTACAATCAAGCTGGCGAAAAAAATACTACTGGAAGAGAGCGAAGAATAATTATGACCTGTCCTCTCTATGTCCCCTTTCAATAACACTAAAAAAGGTGCTTATGCTAAAAAAAATCTTGCCATGCTTGTTATGCTCGATTTTGTGTTTTGGTTCAGTAAATGCAGTACCTGAAGAAGAACACTATACTGAAGCCCGCAAAATTGAAGCCTTCAACTGGTTTCGCTCTGCCGCTGAGCAAGGGAATGCCAGGGCTCAGTGGGATCTTGCAGTGATGTACTACGACGGTGAAGGAGTGCCACAAAACTACACTGAAGCAGTCAAATGGTTTCGCATGTCTGCTGATCAGGGTTTTGCAAAAGCTCAGTGTAATCTTGGCGAAATGTACTACATTGGTGAAAGTGTCGCACAAGACTATACTGAAGCCTTCAAATTGTTTCGCTTGTCGGCTGATCAGGGGAATCTAAGGGGTCAGTTCTTTCTCGGGATGATGTACTATAATGGACAAGGTGTCGAAAAAAACGATACCGAAGCGGCCAGATTGTTGCGCCTTGCTGCTGATCAGGGCTTTGCAGATGCTCAGTGTAATCTCGGGCTAATGTACTTTATGGGCAAAGGGGTAACGAAAAGTGACAACGATGCTGCAAACTGGTTCCGCAAGGCTGCCGACCAGGGTAATACGGTAGCAAAGGGCTTTTTGAAAATATTAGGGGCAAACTAAGAATGCTGAAAAACACGTTCCCAAAATTGAAGGAGAGCAATCCCATGCAACTGCTGAAAGAGTCCAGCAAGGATGCTCTTCGAAGAGATCAATGATTACACTTGCAGCAAGTAATGTCTGGGAAACATGAGTGCATACGCAGCTATTTTTGTTATTTCGGCAGCGGGCGCTGCTTTGCTGCTTCTTGGGCGATGGGTTGAGCAACGCGGGGGTGCCCGCCTTGTCAGGAACCCGGAGGTTGACCGTCAATTGCTCTATCAGCTCTTGTCTGCTGGAATCGCGGTAGCTACGGTTTTCGGCATCAAGGTTCTGCTTCCAGAGTCGGCAAACTACTTCCGTGCTGGTAACCTTCGCACCCCTGTCGCCGGACTGAACTGGATGGGTGTTGGACCTTCAGACACATGGTTGAGCATTGGCATCACTGTTGGCCTGATGATTACGGCTGTTACAACGATTGTGGTCTGGCTTCAGGCCAGACGAAAAGGGGAGTTGGACATGCGGCAAATATCGCAGGCATTCCTGCTCTCTGTGCCGTTTGCCGCTGTGAACGCAGCGGTTGAAGAAGCAATTTTCCGTCTTGCGTTCTGTAATGCGCTTGGCACTTCTATCCCGATGATGACGGTTGCCCTGATTTCCGGGCTCCTCTTTGGTCTTCCGCACTATTTCGGCCATCCCGGCAAGCTTCCCGGGGTGGTGCTGGCGGGGTTTCTCGGCTGGCTGATCTGTCTGTCGGTTCTCCAGACAGGCGGGATAGCCTGGGCGTGGACAATCCACTTTGTGCAGGATGTGGTGATTTTCACCCTGCTGTTTACGGTGGCTACCACCAAGCTCGATCTGGAGGGAGCCAGAATGCGACCATCTCTATAAGTCCTCACCCTTACCGGTCGCTTGTTGGCGCTTAAATCACCCCTTTTTATGCAAAATAGCACCAGGCTTCATGCCACGTATATTTTTCCAGCCTCCGGCAGATCGTCAGTCCGGCGTTATTGGCCAGCGTCTGGATGACGGTCGGAGTTTCGGGGAAATCACAGTTTCTTATGTGTTCCTGTACCTGATCCCGTTCGTGTTTGGTCAGAGCCTTCCAACGCGTTGCCACCATTCCGTTGTAACTATCGAGATAAGCAGGTCGGGCCTCTCCCTCTTCGAGCATGACATCCACCAGGATGACGCAACCATTCTCGCGAAGGGTACGCTGGCACTCGGTGAAAAAAGTCTGTTTGTCCTCTGTTGTCAGGTGGTGCAAGGCATAGCCGGAGTAGACCACGTCAAAATGATTTTCGGGAGCCTCCCTCAGCACGGCGACCATGTCCCTGCAGAGGAGATGTACACTGATTCCGAACGGCTCCAGGTTCTTACGGGCAACATCGAGAGCGTACGGGGAAAGATCGCATCCGCAGTACTCTGCCACTTGACCGGGGTTCAGAATCTTGCCGATATGGGTGGCATCTCCACATCCCAGGTCGAGGACATTGAGCGGTCCCGGGCGGCTATCGAGCAACTTCCTGACAGCAGTCAGCGTTTCGCGGTGAAACATGAGATTGTTGCTGATGACCTTCTGGTAGGTGGCCCAGGTTTTACGGAAGATGTAGATAGGGTCTGTTTTCATATCACAAGATGTTCTGCCGTTTGATTCGCCGTATTTATTTCCTTAATAACGGCAATTGCTGGTTAATGGCATGAGCAATTTTCAAAAAATCGGATATTTGCAGACTGGGAGTTGTCCGGAGAGAAGGAAGCGGGACGTTCAGTGGCTCATACCGATGGTTCAAGCGGCAGGGGAGAAGAGGCAAAGTGTTTGATGACCTGTAATTGTTTGTTATACTTCAGTAAGCAGTTCTTTTGCTCAGACGAGCAGATAAACAGGCTGATCATTGCGGGATTACTTACGCGTCATTCTCTTCAAAATAGAGATTAAAGATGTCAACTGTTTTGCGTATTGGAGCTTATCGGTTCTTCTTTTTTGCGAGTGATAAAAGCGAACCCTCGCATAATTCATGTTGAACGCGATGAAAATCTGGCTAAATTTTGGCTTGACCCGATTCGCTTACAGAGTAGCGGTGGTTTTTCAAGGCATGAAATTGCCAGGATTCAAATAATCATCATTGAACATCAACAGCAGTTACTGGAGGCTTGGCATGGTTACTTCAACAATTGAACTCAATGTATCAGCCGTAGAGCATGTAACCGTTACGTATGATGCTTTGGCTGTTGACTTGAGTGATGGACGATCCATAACGGTTCCGCTTGCATGGTATCCACGACTTATGCATGCGACGGAATCAGATCGTCAGAACTGGCGACTTATTGGTAAAGGGTATGGTATTCATTGGGAAGAGCTTGATGAGGATATCAGTGTTGAGGGTTTATTACTTGGCAAATCCTCAGGCGAAAGTCAAACATCGTTCAAGAGATGGCTATCAGGTCGTGTATCTCCATCCGCTTGATATAATATCCCGCGTGATCGTAAAGAAAAGGTGACCCGGCTACCAGAAGAGAGCTTTGGATGAATCCAACAAAAAGATAAGTCTCTGTACAGCGTTCAACAATTGCGGTGTAGTTTTTCGTTAATGGCATACGAGTTCGACGGAAAAAAATATAAAGAGGCATCGGCCCACCAAAAAGAGTGGGGTGCGAAGCTGATTCAGGAATTGCCTGTTTCTGGAACCGAGCGCATCCTCGATCTCGGATGCGGTGATGGTGCGCTGACGTCACAATTGGCGGCGCTTGTTACGCCACATGGTTCTGTCGTTGGGATTGATGCTTCTCACGGCATGATTGAAACGGCCAAGGCATATCAGACAGAGAACTTGTCTTTTGACGTCCGCGATATTAACGAGCTGAATTTCGAGAACGAGTTCGATATTATTTTCTCCAATGCTGCGTTGCACTGGATCAAGAATCATGAAGTCTTGCTCGAGAAGGTGTTTCGCGCCCTCAAACGTGGCGGAATTCTGAGATTCAATTTTGCTGGTGATGGCAATTGTGCGAATTTTTTCAGTGTTGTAAAAGAGGCTATAAAACAACCGCGGTTCGCCTCTTATTTCTCCGATTTTGAATGGCCGTGGTATATGCCAACTATCGAGGAATATGAACAGCTCGTGCTTAGCATTCCATTTACGGAATCCCGAGTGTGGAGTGAAAACGCCGATCGCTTCTTTGCTGATGCGGAAACAATGACAAAATGGATCGATCAGCCAAGTCTGGTGCCATTTATGAAACTCTTGCCTGATGAACACAAAGAGGATTTCCGGCAGTTCGTGATTGGGCGCATGATTCATAAAACATGCCAGGCTGACGGAAGGTGTTTTGAGACATTCAGGCGCATCAACGTGCTCGCAAAGAAATGACTTCCAAGCCTGAACCGGCGCTCAGCCACACTCCTTTCTGCATGGTTAAATTAAATTTTTGTGCATAAAGCGATCATTATCGGGGCATCATCCGGAATCGGCCGGGAGCTTGCAAAAGTGCTCGCAAAAAACGGCTATTCTCTTGGACTCGCTGGAAGGCGAATTGATCTTTTGTCGATCCTCCAGCAAGAAATTGCGGTCTCTTCGTTGACGAAGCAAATCGATGTTTCTCAACCATCTCAGGCGATGCATCTTCTCCAGGAACTTATTCATCAGATGAATGGAGTTGATCTTGTTGTCATAAGTTCAGGTGTTGGATTCATCAATACCGACCTTGAATGGGAAAAAGAGAGAGCCACAATCAGCGTCAATGTCACGGGCTTTGCTGCTATGGCAAATGTGGCAATGGAGCACTTCATGACGCAAGGGTCAGGCCATTTGGTTGGTATTTCCTCTATTGCCGCCCTGAGGGGTGGTGAGAGTAGCCCAGCCTATTCTGCATCAAAGGCTTTTGTCTCGAATTATTTGGAAGGGCTGAGAAAGAAGGCAGTTACGTTACAATTACCGATCACCGTGACAGAGATTATGCCAGGGTTTGTTGATACCGCAATGGCAAAAGGCGAAGGCCTGTTTTGGGTGGCGCCAGTGGAGAAAGCTGCGCAGCAAATTTTCAGGGTCATCAGAAGCAGAAAGAACCATGCCTGTGTGACAAAACGTTGGTGCGTAGTGGCATGGTTCCTGAAGGTATTACCTGACTTTATCTACCTGAGGATATAAAATTATCCCTTCCCGCACGCGATGGTGCAGGCACTCCCTTGCCGTTGAACTGCTCGGCCCGATTGTTCCATTGGAAGGGGAGGGGGAGCAAAATGTTTGATGCCCTGCAATTGTTTGTTATACTTTGAAAAGAAGTTTTCTTAATCAGGCAAGCAGATAAGCGAATTGATTCCTGCTGGCTTATTGACCGCTCCATTCTCTTCAAAATAGAGCGATTTCAAGATGCCAACTGTTTTACGTATTGGGGCCCATAGGTTTTTCTTTTTTGCGGGTGATAAAAGTGAACCCTCGCATGTTCATGTTGAACGCGATAATAATCTGTCCAAGTTTTGGCTCGACCCGGTTTGCTTACAGAGTAGCGGTGATTTTTCACGGCTGAAATTGCGCGATACCGGGTGCATCGACTTCGTCCTCGCACCTGAGGGTATCGCTAAGGAAATCGCCATAATCGCGCGGTCAATCAAGTAATGGATAGATGCCTGCGGCGACATTGTCTGAGGTCCGGGCTTTTTCAGGATGGTGGGAATGCTTCGCAGAGGGTAGAAGGATCGGCGTTCCAAAAACGAATTTATTATGTCTCAATTTTTCAATGAGATTCTATGAAAACGCTTGGCAATATTTTGTGGCACTTCCCGTTTTTCGGTTTCGTCAGTGCTATTCTTGTTTATCTGTTAGGGCTTATTTTTACAGTGACGGTTGTTGCGGCTCCAATTGGCCTGGGGTTAATGGAGTACGGGAAATTTCTGTTCGCCCCATTCGGGCATGCGATGATCAGCAAATCTGATCTCAATGTTAAACAAAATCCGGTATGGATGGCATACTCAACCATTGTGATGATTATCTACCTTCCCCTTGGCCTCATTCTTGCGCTAATCGCGGTTTGTCAAGTAACCGCGCAGTTCGTGACAATTATCAATATTCCTGTTGCACTTGTTATTGCCAAGTCTATAGGGACCTATCTGAACCCGGTCAACAAGATATGTGTGCACAGTGCAGTGCTTGAAGAAATAGAACATCGTAAAGCGAAAGCCGAAGCAGGCAATCATCCTGGATAGTCCAACAAGCCTGACACTGTGCTGCAGGAGACGCAAAGCGTTAAAGCCGCGCTACGGTTCCGGAGCTTGAATGTCAGCCTGAAGAGGAGAACGCACCAATGAAGAACATCAATACTCAGGTATGTCCGGTTGCATTGTCAGGCTCTCTCGATAATAGCATCCGGAAGTGGCTGCAGAACCCTGAAAAAATTCTGAGGCCATATATCACCGAAGGAATGACTGTGCTGGATGTCGGATGCGGTCCAGGCTTTTTCTCTATTGAAATGGCTCGTATGGTAGGGAAATCCGGCCGGGTTATTGCTGCCGATTTACAGGAAGGAATGCTACAGAAATTAAACGAGAAGGTTAAAGGAACAGAGCTCGAAGAACGGATTCTCCTGCACAAGTGCGGAGAGGACAACATAGGGGTCTCGGAGCCACTTGATTTTGTTCTGTTGTTCTACATAGTTCACGAAGTCCCGAACAAGGAACATTTTTTCAATGAGATACGAACAATATTGAAACCGCAGGGACAGGTTCTGATCGTGGAGCCGCCATTTCATGTTTCAAAATCAGCGTTTGAAGAAACAATCAGAAAAGCAGGAAGAGCCGGATTGATAGTTATTGAAAGGCCAAAGATGTTTTTCAGCAGGGCGGTGCTATTGAAAAAGGGCTGACGTCAGGATGATGCCCAAGGAGGCTCGTGTGTCAGCTATTCTTCTTGTGGAGTGCCGCATTCTGCTCATTTTTATTGGTCGAATATGGATGTTGACCTTTCTCTTGAATCCATCTTGATGGAGAGGACTTCATGGAACAATATCTTAATTGCAGTGAATTCATCGACTGGAAAGACCCAATAGTCTTTGCCAGGGCAAAAGAGCTCGCTGAAGGCTGTGTTTCAGATGAATCTGTTGCAAAACGCTGCTACGAATTTGTCCGTGATTCTATCCTGCACAGTTGGGACTACCAGAAAAATCCAGTCACGTGCAAAGCCTCTGAGGTGTTAATCCATAGTACAGGTTACTGTTATGCCAAGAGCCATCTCCTGGCAGCACTGTTAAGAGCCAATTCAATTCCTGCCGCTCTTTGCTATCAAAGGCTGTCCGTTGAAACCGGTGGTCCGCCTTACTCTCTTCATGGGTTAAACGCCGTATTTTTGAAAGAATACGGATGGTATCGTATTGACGCCAGAGGAAACAAACCCGGAGTGGCTGCGGAATTCAATCCGCCAAAAGAATCTCTGGCCTTTCCGATTATTGAGACAGGTGAAAGAGATTTTCCTGAAATCTGAGCAGAACCGCTCCCGCTCGTTGTAAAAATTTTAACAACTATGCCATCAATAGAGCAGGTTTATAAAAATCTGCCCGACATTGAGGTAATGAACAATCTAACCAGTCAATAAGCCGGACCGGAAAACAACGCGTGCTGAATTTTAGCGAGTCCTTGGCCGGTCGCTTATTTTACTGTTGGCATCAATAAACGATACGCACCATGACAATCCTTGTTGCAGGAGCAACCGGGGCAACCGGACGACTGCTGGTGGAGCATCTTCTCAATCGTGGACACACGGTCAAGGTAATTGTCCGTTCTCCTGACAGTTTGCCCGCAAACCTGAAAAATCACGATCGCCTGACCGTGATTCATGCAAACATTCTCGATCTCAGCGAGGCCGACATGGCCCGGCACGTAAACGGGTGTGATGCTGTGGCTTCGTGCCTCGGGCATACGATCAGCCTGAAAGGTATGTTTGGCCCTCCCCGCAGACTTGTGACTGATGCCACTCGTCTATTGTGCAAGGGCATTCACGCAAACAAACCGGAAAAGCCGGTCAAGTTTGTTCTCATGAACACGACA
Organism: uncultured Chlorobiaceae bacterium; assembly: GCA_903882665.1. Lineage (GTDB taxonomy): Bacteria > Bacteroidota > Chlorobiia > Chlorobiales > Chlorobiaceae > Chlorobium. The sequence goes on from CAIRXW010000038.1 coordinate 28,458, forward strand.
GCCAACAGTAACCGGGATCTTCATGAGCCACTCACGATCGCCGAACGAGGAGTTTTTGCTCTTGTTCGCCTGTTGCTGCCCCCACAGGCCGATAACGAACAGGCCGCAGACTATTTACGGTCTACTATCGGCCATGACGACGGGTTCATTGAGTGGGCTGTTGTACGTCCGGATACATTGATACATGATGACAAGGTTACCGGCTATGAGGTGTATGCGTCACCGACCAGAAGCCCGATCTTCAATGCAGGATCAACCAGTTGTATCAATGTCGCACACTTTATGGCTGATCTGATCACCAGTGATAACACCTGGAAAAGATGGAGGGATCAGATGCCTGTCATCTACAATATATGATCAGGCATTCAGGCAGGGTAACAGAAAGAGATGTTATGGAGTGGATTTCAATTGTTGCAGCAAGCTTTGTTTCAACCGCTAAATCGTTATGAGAAGCTTCATTATTCCTGTGTACTTTTAAAAGTATGGCGTATATTAAACGTCTTCGGATTATTAATCTGATGCAACCTGTCTTCATGCCATAAAAAACGAGCAGCAAACTCGTATCGAATTGATTAAGATGGTGAAACAAGCAAAGATCACGATTTGCCTTTGGTACGATGGCGACGCCGAAAACGCCGCGCGATTTTACGCCAAGACCTTTCCCGATTCATCTGTTGACGCGGTGCACCTCGCACCGGGAGACTATCCCTCAGGAAAGAAAGGGGATGTATTGACGGTCAAGTTTACCGTGATGGGGATTCCCTGCCTTGGGCTCAATGGGGGACCCGCCTTCAAGCACAACGAAGCATTCTCATTTCAGGTCGCAACCGCTGACCAGGCCGAAACTGATCGTTACTGGAACGCGATCGTCGGCAATGGCGGCGAAGAGAGTGCGTGCGGCTGGTGCAAAGACAAATGGGGATTGTCCTGGCAGATTACGCCGATCGCTCTGACCAATGCGGTAACCGATCCCGATCCCGCAGCCGCCAAGCGTGCATTCGATGCAATGATGCAGATGAAAAAGATCGACATTGCTGCAATTGAGGCGGCACACCGCGGTTGAAGTTGCAATATTCGGCGGATGCATCTTGGAAGCGCACCGGTCTGAATTAGGAAGATCTGTCTAAACAATGTCAGGCATAAAAAGAAGGCGAAGGAATCATATGGTTACTACACTTGCGTTTGATGTCTATGGAACTCTAATAGATACAAATGGCGTCATAATTGCTTTGGAAAAACATGTTGGCAATAAAGCGTCAGAATTTTCTCGTACTTGGCGTGAAAAACAGCTTGAATATTCATTTCGTCGTGGGTTAATGCAGAATTATGAAAATTTTGACATATGTACCAGCAATGCTCTCGATTACACAAGTTCATACTTTAAAGTCCTACTTAGCCAGAAAGAGAAGGAAGGACTCATGAGCGCATATAAAGTATTGCCAGCGTTCGACGATGTAGACGACGGTTTAGCTAAGGCAAAGAAAGCCGGTTTTAGAATGTACGCGTTCTCGAACGGCAGCGCCGATGCAGTAGAGACATTGCTAAAGAATACCGGCATCAGAGACTACTTTATCGATGTGGTGAGTGTTGATGAAATGAAGTCTTACAAACCAAACCCCGGCGTATATAGTCATTTTTTAAGAAGGGCTGGTGCTTTGGGAGCTAATGCTTGGCTTGTATCAAGCAATCCATTCGATGTAATTGGAGCCATTTCCACAGGAATGCGGGCTGCATGGATTAAGCGTTCCCCTGAAGCATTATTCGATCCGTGGGGAATCGAGCCCACATTAACTATAAATAGTCTTTCTAACTTGGCTAAACAAATTGACGAAGAATGTAGAAAAGCCTAACCTCACATTCGAGAAGGAGTGGCTATGTATTCCGATCAATTTAACATTGGCTGTTAAAAAGAGAAAGCTGAAATGACTAAAATCAATGAGCGTGTATGTCCTGTTGCATTATCCGGCTCTCTCGATAACAGTATTCGAAGATGGCTGCAGAACCCCAAGAAAATCCTGAGTCCGTATATCAAAGAAGGGATGACGGTTCTGGATGTCGGCTGCGGACCGGGCTTTTTCTCTATTGAAATGGCCTGAATGGTTGGTAAATCCGGCTGGGTCATTGCTGCCGATTTACAGGAAGGAATGCTGCAGAAAGTAAAAGAGAAGGTTAAAGGAACAGAACTCGAAGAACGAATTCTCCTGAACAAGTGCGGAGAGGAGAAAATAGGGGTCTCGGAGCCTGTTGTTTTTGTTCTGTTATTCTACATGGTTCACGAAGTCCCGAACAAGGAACATTTCTTCAATGAGATTGGAGCAATAGTGAAACCGCAGGGACAGGTTCTGATAGTGGAGCCGCCATTTCATGTTTCAAAATCATCGTTTGAAGAAACAGTCCGGATAGCTGCAAATACAGGGTTGATAGTTATTGAAAGTCCCAAGATGTTTTTCAGCAGGGCTGTGGTGTTGAAAAAGGCTTGAAGCTAGGTGTGACAAGAGTAATTTGATGGTTCAATATTTGCTTATTCTGCCAGTCGGTTGGCTGCCTGGAGCAGAAGGGTATTTTGGACTGAAGTGACAGAGTTAATTTAAAATCATTGTTTATTTTCTTTAAAACGGTGGCGTTATTGGTAGTGAACCTATAACGGAGAGTCTTGGGTTGTTACCCCAGTAGCTGTTTTCTTTAAGGTATGATTGGTATATTCAGGGTAAGTCAGGAATGGGCTGAATAAAAACGCAGGGTGGCGAGCATTGCACAAAGTACGATGAAAAAGAGTGAAATATAAACTTCTTGTTTTTGATTTTGACGGGACCTTGGCTGATAGCGAGGCGAGCATTATGGAGTCTCTGCAGCTTGTCGCCCAGGATCTGGGGATTCCGGCTTTTGACAGGGACGGAGCCCGGCGGAGTATCGGTTTGCCGTTGCGGCGTACAATTGAAATGGGGCTTGGTCTCGCTCCTGAAGAAGCTCCTGAGGCAGTCGACCTCTACAGAAAGCATTACAACGAGGTCGCTTTAGACTTGACGCATCTGTTTCCGGGAGTGGACGATACCCTTGACCGATTGCGGCACGATTACCTGCTGGCTGTCGCTTCAAGCAAGAGCACCCAGGGGCTGTTGTTGATGATGCGGCATCTCGGGATTTATGAGATATTCTCCTTTATTTCCGGGGCTCAGGATGTGCAACAGCCAAAGCCGGCACCCGATATGGTGCTGCTTGCACTGGAGTCCATGAATATTCCTGCTCAAGAGTGCCTGGTTGTGGGCGACACTGTTTACGATATCGAAATGGGTCAACGCGCATTCACTGATACCTGTGCCGTCACCTACGGCAACCATTCAGCCGATGAACTCCGCTGCTTCAATCCCTCCTTTATCATTAACGCATTCCCGCATCTCATGCTTTGTTTGGAGTAATTTTTCCCTTTACCTCACTGAGGATAAGCGCATGACTCCGGAAGATTTTTCGATAGCAGCAATAGCAGGCGGAGGAGATCTTTTGACTATAAAAAATAGGGAGATAACGCCAGAATTCGTGTCACTTTATTTCAGAACAACAACTAACTTCATAATACAGAAGAAAATATCGTGACTAAACGCCTTTTCTCACCCCATGCCGCTTAACCTCTACACCAGCAACCGGATGGAAGTGCTGGTTGATACCCTCAAAGCTACGCTTCAAGAGCCGCTGGCATCGCCTTTTAAAAAGAAGGTGATTGTGGTTCAGAGCCGGGGGATGGAGCGGTGGCTGTCGATGAAACGGATAGTATTAGTTCAAACCTCACGCGATGTTCAGCAGCTTACTCCACTGATTGTTGTTATTTGAAAAAGTGGCGTTGGCAAAAGATCAAGGTTTATATTCTAAATCGAATACTTTGAACCGTATGGAAGTCAGCATACAGCAAATGCATGAACTGATCCGTCAGGGGGAAGGTATCTCTACGGAGTTCAAAACCTTCAGGAATAAGATCAATCGCGATGTCTATGAGACGGTTTGCGCCTTTCTCAATCGCCATGGCGGCACGATTTTACTCGGTGTTCAGGATGATGGAATCGTTCAGGGGATTGAGCAGGATGCTGTAACGCAGATTAAAAAGGACTTTGTCACTGCCATCAACAACCCGCTGAAGCTCACTCCGCCGACCTATCTCTCTGTGGATGTTGTCGAGCTGGACGGGAAATCCCTGCTGCGGATCTATGTGCCGGAAAGCTCGCAGGTACATCGCTGCAATGGGCGAATTTACGACCGCAATGAAGATGGCGATCTGGATATTACCGATCACACCGCACTGGTGGCGCATCTCTACCAGCGTAAACAGGCGACGTTCAGCGAACACAAGGTATTCAGCTATGTGCAAGATGATGATGTACCGCAAAAAATTTTGATTTCATGAAACAAGGCCAGCGAATACAATGGTTTAACCACCCACACTTCCCATCATTGAGTGACACTGCCGACGGGTTCTTTTGCTGACACATACCGGTTAACTTGTATTCGCTTGACAGGTGTCGTATATTTGTGTTATCGGAGATGTCGTATTTTTGCAATGTAAAATCTTCATAATAAATGAGCAGATACGGTAGTTTAGAGTATAAGATTATGGCTCGAATTGCAAGGAAGAAGTGCTCTGTATTCGTGCGTGAAGATTTTAGGGATTTGAGTGACTACGATCAGGTTGGGCGTGCTTTGCGAAACATAGCCAAAAACGGGAGATTGATTCGGGTAGGCTATGGTGTCTATGCCAAAGCCAAAAAGTCACCCATTACAGGTGAACTTGTCCCTGTGGTTCCGTTGCCTGAGTTGGCGAAAGAAGCTCTTGCTCGTCTTGGAATCAAAACAGCTCCCTCCCGCATGGAGAAAGATTACAATGCCGGAAAAACAACCCAGGTGCCAACCGGGCGAGTGATTGCTGTTAAGGGCCGTATAAGCCGAAAGATAGGATATGGTGGAGCTTATGTCAGTTATGAACCAGCGGCCTGAAAAGGAAGTTTTTGAGGAAGTGGCGCTTCTCAAAAGCATGGCTCCCTCTTTCATCGAGAAGGATTGGTTTGTCACGCAAATTATTGCTGTACTTGCTGATCACCATGCGGATGGTTTTGAATTTGTATTTACTGGTGGTACCGCTCTTTCAAAAGCCTATAATCTCATAAAGCGATTCTCTGAAGATGTCGATTTCAGGGTTATTGCTCCAACGACACCCCAAAGTCGAAAAACGCTTTACAAATTTAAACACGGAGTAGTTGAGAGGCTTCAGCAAAGCGGATTTGCAATCGAGGAAGGTCACATTCAGGCGAGAGATGAAAATCGCTTCTTCTCGATTGATTTTTGTTATCCCAGCCACTTCTCTCGTTCTGATGCTCTTCGTCCCCATGTCCAGATAGAGATAAGCATCAAAACTCCTCAACGTCCACCATGCTATTTGCCAGTCTCCTCGATAGCCTGTGCCGTTACCAAAAAACCAGCCGAAGTGAGCAGGATTGCCTGTATCGATCCTGTTGAAAGTGCTGCTGATAAACTCAGTGCCTTGGCATGGCGAATCCCTGACCGTGTAAGGGGAATGCAAGAGGACGATCCAGCTCTTGTTCGGCATATTCATGATCTGGCTCTACTCAAAGAGTTTGCATTTGCGGATAAAAATTTTTCTTCGTTGGTTGCTGCATCTATGCACGACGATGACCGGCGCTCAAAAAATAATTCCTCATTTGCCGGTTCGAGTATGCAGGAAAAGTTCCGGCAAATGATTCAGATACTGGAAACTGATACGAAATATCAGGACGAATATGAGCTTTTCGTTAAAAGTGTCTCTTATGCTGCCGAAGGAGAAGTGCCAGACTTCGCAGAGGCAGTGCGAGCGGTTCGCATTCTTGTACAGCTTATCTGATTCCACTACAATGGAATAGCTGATGTGGGAAACAAAGGATTTTCATTGTAGTCAACCTCAGTCAACAACCCACTGAAGCTCACGCCGCCAACGTATCTCTCTGTGGATGTTGTCGAGCTTGATGGAAAATCCCTGCTGCGTGTCTATGTGCCGGAAAGCTCGCAGGTGCATCGATGCAATGGGCGTATTTACGACCGCAATGAAGATGGCGATCTGGATATTACTGATCACACCTCACTGGTGGCGCATCTCTACCAGCGTAAACAGGCGACGTTCAGCGAAAACAAGGTATACCCCTGGATTCAGGTCGATGATCTTCGCCCGGAATTGATTGAAAAGTGCCGTCGATATGTTCGGATAAACAGGGATAATCATCCCTGGGCTGATATGGATGAACTTGATCGGTGCATTTTTCAGGGAGATAGACCGTGCAGACGAACTGTGTTCTGGTATGCGCAAGATGATGATGTACGGAAAAAAGTACGGCGGAGCGTACCCTCATCATAGAAGGTGACGTTTTTCGCATGATCATCAGTGTGCCGGAATTTGGCGAAAAACCGTCAAACACTCTTGGACGTGAGCCAGCGACAGTTTCTTCAGGGCCAGAGTCAGGGCCAGAGTCGATTTTTAAAAGAGTCATCAAGGAGTTGCTCATTGGTGCCCGATCAAAATCCGAATTGGCTGCTGCCCTTGGCCACAAATCGGTATCGGGAAAACTGAATGAACGAATCCGTGAAATGCTTGCTGATGGCTTGATTGCACAGACCATTCCTGACAAGCCAACAAGCCGATTGCAAAAATATTGCCTGACGGAAAAAGGTCGAAAACTTCTTGAGAAAAGATGAAAAGGGAAAGCGCTCAAGCAAGTGAACTGACATGTGGAGAGGTGGAAGAAATGTCAACAGGCAAATGTCCTATGTTGAGGCCACAACAATATTTTGAGTGCCGGTAAATTCTGCTTCCAGCTCTGGTTCTCCATCCTCAAGCAGCATATCAATGACTTCCTGAAGATTTTGATGCAGTTCATCCAGGGTTTCCCCTTGTGTGTGTGCTCCCTGGAATCGTGGGATGAATCCTGTAAAAAGACCTGTCTCCTTACAGCGTTCAACAATTGCTGTGTAATTTCTCATTGGAAGCTTCCTCCTTTGCTTATAAATTCATGAGGGTTCTTCAGAAGCGATAAATGAGATTACCTGAGTAGCTGATTTGGCAAAACTGTCTCTCTTTCAAGGTAAATAATTGAAAATGATTCCCAATGACAAGGCAAAAAACGGTTCTGAACCTTCGGCAGTTAGCGCATGGGAATCCCATTACTCGTCAGCCATTGTAGAGCGTCAGCAGCAAAAAGGTAGGGGGACGCAACGTATTTGATCGCCTGTAATTGTTTGCTATAATGAAAAACTTGATTGTTCTCGAAAAAACGCATTGAGTATCTGGTTCATCTATTGTATGCTGCTTTCAATGAAGTTTCATCAGGAGAGTGCATGATGTATACGTCGGCAAGGGCATTGGAGCTTCTCAGAATCGGTTCCGGTTATCCGGATGCTGTGTTCCGTGAGAGTCAGGAGGATGCAATTCGTTACATCGTTGAAGGCCGAGGGCGATTGTTGGTTGTCCAGAAGACTGGCTGGGGTAAGAGCTTTGTCTATTTTATTGCTACCAGGTTGCTTCGTGAAGGAGGCAATGGTCCAACTCTCCTGATTTCACCACTGCTTGCGTTGATGCGAAACCAGATTGAGGCGGCAGAGCGGATGGGTGTTTGTGCTGTTACAATCAACTCAGATAATCCGGATGACTGGGCTGAAGTTGAAATGAGCATCGCCCGTAATGCGATAGATATTCTGATCATTTCACCTGAACGGCTTGCGAATGAACGCTTCCGAACCAATGTTCTGGCTCGTATTGCTTCGCAGATTTCGATGTTGGTTATTGATGAAGCGCACTGTATTTCTGATTGGGGCCACGACTTTCGGCCCCACTACCGACTGCTCGAACGGATTGTCAAAACGTTGCCATCTAACCTGAGACTTCTGGCAACCACGGCGACCGCAAACAATCGTGTCATGGAGGATCTTGCCGAAGTGCTTGGGCCGCAATTGGAGGTGTTACGCGGCGATTTGAATCGTCCATCACTCACCTTGCAAACCATATCGTTACCTGATCAAGCCCAGCGCCTTGCCTGGCTGGCAGAACAGCTTGCTGTACTTCAAGGCCACGGAATCATTTATACGCTTACCGTGCGTGATGCAAACATGGTTGCAGCCTGGCTGAAAAGTCGCGGTTTCAGTGTTGATGCTTATACGGGTGAAACTGGTGATCGCCGACCGGAGTTTGAGCAGGCATTGCTCCATAATCAGGTTAAAGCGCTTGTTGCCACTTCAGCACTTGGAATGGGATACGATAAGCCTGATCTGGCATTTGTGATTCATTATCAGATGCCGGGATCGGTTGTTGCCTACTATCAGCAGGTAGGGCGTGCTGGACGTGCTCTTGAATCAGCATATGGCATCCTGCTGAGTGGCAGGGAAGAGACGGATATTACTGATTGGTTCATCAAGAGCGCTTTTCCTACCAGGCAGGAGGTTGATGATGTCATTAATGCTCTTGAAAATGAACCTTCCGGGCTCTCTGTGCCCGAACTTCAGGGGAAAGTGAATATGAGAAAAGGACGTATAGACAAGACCATCGCATTGCTCTCGTTGGAATCACCCGCCCCTGTCGCAAAGCAAGGGAGCAAGTGGCAATTGACAGCAGCCACACTTGGTGAGGAATTTTGGGCTCGTGCGGATCGACTTACTGAGTTGCGTCGTGATGAACAACGACAAATGCAGGAATATCTTAAACTGCCCTTTGCTGAACACATGAGGTTTCTTGTTCATGCGCTTGATGGCGATCCGGATACCGTTAGCTTTCCGTTATTGCCACCGTTGCCGATACTTGCTGATGCGGCTCTTGTTCTGGAAGCGGTCGCTTTTTTGCGCCGCACCAGTTTGCCCATCGAACAAAGACTTCAGTGGCCTGCTGGAGGAATGCCACAATATCAGGTAAAAGGGAAAATCCCTGTAAATCTGCAGGCCGAGCCCGGTAACGCGCTCTCGGTTTGGGGTGATGCTGGATGGGGAGGACTCATCAGACAAGGAAAATATCATGACAACTGTTTTTCTGATATTTTGGTTACTGCGTGTGTTGAGATGATTCAAAAATGGAATCCGCAACCGGCACCGGCATGGGTAACGTGTGTTCCATCGTTGCGTCACCCCGATCTCGTTCCGGATTTTGCGCAGCGACTTGCTGATGCTCTGCATCTGCCACTCCATAAGGTGCTTGTCAAGAGAGAGGAGAGACCAGAGCAGAAAACGATGGCAAACAGCACCCAACAGGCCCGAAACATTGATGGCTCACTCGCGGTCAATGTACAAACAGTCCCGAAAGGCCCGGTTCTTCTGGTTGATGACATGGTGGATTCTCGCTGGACATTGACGGTGTCAGCCTGGCTCTTGAGAAAATATGGAAGCGGTGTGGTTTGGCCTATGGCGCTTGCTCAAACAGGATACGATTAACTGATGCAAATACTTTCTTCGAATACAAAAGCCATTCTTCTCCTTACAGCGCCCTTAATCGCCGGTCGCGGTAGCTTGTTGCCCGATTTATTGTCGCCTGCCGAGTACAATCGTCTTGCGCGTCACTTGCATGAAATGCAGCGAGAACCCGCTGACTTGTTGCTTCCAGAAGCGGGAGATTTGCATCGCGCATGTAAGCACCTTGTTGAGGAAAAACGCATGCAAAGCCTGCTTGAGCGGGGCTTTTTGCTCGCCCAGGTTGTTGAGCAGTGGCAAGCACGTGCTCTATGGGTGGTCAGCCGTGCCGATGCCGCATATCCCCGACGCATGAAAGTACGATTGCGGGAAGGGGCGCCTGCAGTGCTTTATGGTTGCGGCGATATTAAGTTGCTGGAAACTGGAGGCCTTGCTGTGGTGGGATCACGGCATGTGGATGATGAGCTCATTAACTACACGATAACGATCGGTCAACTTGCCGCTCGTGCAGGCAGGACAATTATTTCCGGAGGTGCGAAGGGTATCGACCAGGCCGCCATGCGGGGCGCTCTTGAAGCTGGCGGGAAGGTGTGCGGTGTTCTTGCTGACCGTCTTGAAAGGACGGCAATGACTCGTGAACATCGCAATCTGATTATAGAGGGACGGTTGGTTCTGGTTTCACCCTATGACCCAGGAGCAGGTTTTAACGTCGGCCATGCCATGCAGCGCAATAAGTTGATCTATGCTTTGGCCGATGCCTCATTGGTGGTAAGTTCTGATATCAACAAGGGAGGAACGTGGGTTGGTGCGACTGAACAACTTGACAAACTCAGGCTGATTCCTGTCTATGTGCGATCAACGGGAACCGTTTCAAGTGGTATCGATGCTTTGCTTAATAAGGGAGCTCTGTCTTGGCCGGAGCCTCATGACGTCGATGCGTTTGAGGCCGTGTTTGCTACATTGCCAACTGCGATTACAGTAGAGAGAGAGGTTTCTATCGGGCTCTTTTCAAACGGCGGGATTCAAAATTCAGTGATGGAAAAGGCGCAAGAAAAGCCTCAAATACAATTTGTGCAGGAAATTTCTTTGCCTGTTATCGTTTCTCAGGATGCGGAACTCAGTCCGGCGCAGAGATTGTTTGCTACGGTGCGAGAGGTGATACGGCAATTGTTGAAAAAACCTATGACAGACACTGAGATTGCAGAGAGATTAGAATTGTCAATAGTTCAGGCAAGGGTTTGGTTACAGCATCTGGTTGATGAAGGTCTACTGAAAAAAATGAACAACCCGGTTCGTTACGTTATCAAAGAACCTGGTTTTTTTGAAAACGGAGACCATGCCACTTAACCTCTACACCAGCAACCGGATGGAAGTTCTGGTTGATACTCTTGCTGCTGCGCTGCGCGAGCCGCTTGCATCGCCTTTTAAAAAGGAGGTGATTGTGGTGCAGAGCCGGGGTATGCAGCGGTGGCTGTCGATGGAGCTGGCGTCACGGTTCGGCGTGTGGGCGAACGGGCATTATCCCTTCCCGAACGCGATGGTGCAGGAGCTGTTCGGGAAGCTTTTTCCTGCAATGCCCGACACCTCACTGTATGCGCCGGAGGTGATGAGCTGGAGGATTATGCGAATGCTGCCGGAGCTGCTCGACACTGAGCCTTTCGTCACATTGCGACGGTATCTCTCCGATGATCCTGACGGTCTCAAGCTCTTTCAGTTGTCAGAAAAAATTGCCGATACTTTTGATCAGTACACGCTTTTCCGTCCGGAGATGCTCTCGAGCTGGGAGGTGGGGGATTCGGAGTCGTCAGGTGATGAGTGGCAGCCGATTCTCTGGCGGAAGCTTGCGGAAGGTGAGGGAATGCACCGCGGGAAGCTTAAGGAGCTCTTTTGCAGGGAGCTCAACCCTCTATCACCGGGAGTGGAGAAGATCCCCGAGCGGATTACCCTTTTTGGCATCTCCTACCTGCCGAAGTTCCATCTCGATATGCTCTCGGCGGTTGCCAAAGTGACGGAGGTGAACCTCTTTCTTTTGAGCCCGACCCGTGAATACTGGGGGGATATTCTATCCAGAAAGGCGATCGCAAGGCTTCCGGAGGAGGAGCGAGCCCTGCGCACCGAGGGGAATCCACTCCTGGCTTCGCTCGGGCGGATCGGGCGGGATTTTTCCGATATGATCATCGATATGAGCGACAGCGCATTTCATCAGGATGAGCGCTATGATGATCCGGGTGAGGAGTGCCTGCTTCACGCCCTGCAGTCCGATATTCTGAACCTTTCGGGTACCGGTGAGGAGGAAGAGCTTCGCCCGCTTGAGCGAGATGACCGTTCGCTCTGGATTCACTCCTGCCACAGTCCGCTTCGTGAAATTGAGGTGCTCTACGATAACATTCTTGCTATGCTTGAGGAGTACCCCGAGCTGAGTCCGCGTGATATTGTGGTGATGACGCCGGATATTGAAATTTATTCACCCTACATCTCCTCCGTGTTCGGGGCCGGAGGTAATGGTGCAGGATTGCACTACTCCATTGCCGATCGCAGGATGATGCATGAAGGGGAGATTGCTTCTGCGGTCTTGAAACTGCTTGCTCTCCCCGGCAGCCGCCTTGCCGCTTCTGAACTCTTTGACCTGCTGGCCTCGCCGCCGGTGAGCCGTCGTTTTTCGCTGGATGTTGATGAGCTTGAGCTGATTCGCGGCTGGATTGAAAAGAGCGGAATTCGCTGGGGCATGGATGAGGATGACCGTACCGCGCGGAACCTTCCCGCCTATCGCGACAACTCCTGGAGGGCGGGGCTCGACCGGCTGCTGCTTGGTTACGCTATGCCGGACGAGAATCAGCTCTTTAACGGCATTCTCCCTTACGATGATATGCCGGGTTCGGTTTCGGAGAGCCTTGGAAAGTTCGCCGAGTTTGTTGAGAGGGTTGACCGCTTTGTCGAGAGCTTTGAGCGTCACCGTACGCTTGAAGAGTGGCGCATCCAGTTTCAGGCGCTGCTGGCCGACTTCATTACCCCTTCCGACAACTCCGAGCGGGAGTTTGCCGCTATTACCGCACTTGCCGAGGAGCTTGGTAACACGTCTACTGCGGCGGAGTATACCGATGCGGTGACGCCTGCGGTGATGCTCTCCTGGCTTCGCGCTCGCCTTGAGCAGCAGGAGCAGGGGCTTGGCTTCATGACGGGCGGGATCACCTTTTGCGCCATGCTGCCGATGCGGAGCATTCCTTTCCGGGTTGTGGTGCTTATCGGTATGAACGACAACGCCTTTCCCCGCCAGAGTCGCGCTCCGGGCTTTGATCTCATTGCCCGTGAACCGAGGAAGGGTGACCGATCACTGCGTAACGAAGACCGTTACCTCTTTCTTGAGTCGATCCTCTCGGCACGCGATCTGCTCTACATCAGTTATGTCGGCCAGAGCATCCGCGACAACAGCGAGCTGCCGCCATCGGTGCTGGTCAGTGAACTGCTTGATGCCGTGCGGCGGGGCTTCTCGTTGCCCGGTGGCGCTTCGGTAGAGGAGCGTCTTGTGGTGCGCCACCGTCTGCAGGCCTTTAACCGGGAGTATTTCACCGCAAGCTCTCCGATTTTCAGTTACTCGGCAGAAAACTACCGTGCGCTGGTTGAGAAGGAGAGCGCTACGGCCCATTCCCGCCCCTTTATGAGCGCCCCCCTTGCGGAATTGCCAGAGGAGTGGAAAACCGTCTCGCTGGCCCGGCTCTTGCGCTTTTACGACAACCCGTCGGGATTTTTTCTTGAACAGCGCCTCGGCATCCGGCTTGAAGGCAGTGCGGAGCCGCTTGAGGATCGGGAACCCTTTGCCGTTGAGGGGCTTGAGTTGTACAGCCTCAAACAGGAGCTGCTTGAGGTGGTGCTTGGAGGCGGGGAGAGCCGCGATCTGCTCCCGCTTTTCCGGAGCCGGGGAATGCTCCCTCCGGCACTGCACGGTGAGCAGCTTTTCAGCAGAATCCTTGGTGAAGTGGAGGAGTTTGCCGCCACCGTGCAGGGGAGCATCGGCGGCAGAGAGGCACTTGAACCGCTTGAGGTCGATCTTCAGCTTGGCGCTTTCCGCCTGACCGGAGGGCTTGAACGCCTCTGGCCGCACTCTTTGCTGCACTACCGCTACGCCAGACTGAAGATGAAAGACATCATGAGAAGCTGGATTGAGCATCTCGTGCTCAACTCCGTTGCCCAGCCGGGCTACCCCAGCCGTACCTCTCTGGTGATGGATGACGACACCAGAACCTTTGAACCGGTGGAGGGTGCCGCCGCTCTCCTGGAGAAGCTCCTCATTCATTACTGGCAAGGCATGTCAATGCCCCTGCGCTTTTTCCCGCGCTCATCTTATGCTTATGCTACAAAGGGGCCCGACGCCGCTCTCAAGGAGTGGCGGGACGACACCTTCAACAACCGTCCGGGCGAAGGCTCCGACCCGGCCATTCAGCGCTGCTTTGGTGCCACAGAGCCCTTTGATGAGGAGTTCTTCTCCTTGGCCGTTGAGCTGCTCGGGCCGATGGTTGAGGCTATGGGGGAGAAAGTGTAAAGTGTTCTCCGGGTTTCATGTAAGGGGCTCCGGCCTTAGGGCTCTCTCTATTTTGTCCCGCTGTTCTGGATTGACGCGCGACTCGTCCGCATAGTTGCGCCACTCGGCTACGACGCTCCTCACTTCTTCAATGATCGTTTCCGCACGCCCTCGCTTCATGGAAGCGCTCTTTGCACACGCTTTGAAATCCTCCAGAGTAAATTCACTCCGTTTGCCATTCATCGTCATTTGATGACTCGATGTCCACTTCCCGCCTGGTTGATAACTGTAGGTCATGTCGAACGCGGGTGAGAGTGACCAGTTGCCCGACTTGTCCATCAGGAAGGCAATGTTCTTGACGTGGTCATCCTGATTTCGGGCCACGATATTGAAAACCATCCGTCGGAACTGCTCCTCGATGGCCGCCATCGGCAACCCCAGTCGGCGAATTACCTGCAACGCCTGCTCGTAGCCGTATGCTCCTGCCTGATTAAAATCATAATGTGCCATGCCGCATAGCGACTGCATGTGCAGCTTGCCTCCACCTTCCAGGCGGTCAAACCGCTTCGTCATGAAATGGCGACGCCCATTCTCCTCGAACAGGTGGCTTGGACTTATGGCAATTCCCGTATCGATCGCCATCCTGTAATAAGCATGTTCGATCGCACCGTATCCTTTTGGTTCTTCCAGCTCCTTATCCTTGTTGCCGCTGACACCGTCGAACTTCATCAGCCAGTATTCAAATCCCATACCACCCTTCACCTGCCCTGACCGGACTTCGTTCGTTTTCGGATTCCAGGCAATCACCGCCTTGGCCCGTGCGCCGCCAGCAGATGTGCCAACCTGCAAAATATCCCGTAGTGCGGTTTGCTTTCCCTCCTCGTGGAACCAGCCCTGCAGGTTGCTCTGATGGCTCAAAACCTCCGAAGCCAACGCTACCAGCTTGTCAACTTCAATACGGGAGGATCGGGGTGCGGCCAATCGGGTTGCTGGCGCATACTCCAGCGCACCCATACCGCGCGAACCCGTGTAACAGAGGCGTTCCACCGCATTGAACGATTCCGGCATACGTCCGGAACGGGCAAGCCAGGCATCAATCAACGCATTACCAAACCGATCCGGCAGTGAATCCGACAAAAGCCCCGGAAGACCATGAAAGGTTTCCGACGGCAGCACGGGAAAAGAGTAGAGTCGGCCGGAGAGCGGCATCATCAGCGGGGCCACCTCGATACCGCTACTCTGGAACGCCGAATCATATTCAAAGGTGGCGGTCGCAGCATTGTCCTCCAGCGACACCGCTCCGATCGTGCGTCCCCACAGTTTTACCATTGCCGTCGTGCTCATGCTTCGTCACCCCACTTCCAGGTTATTTCATTCGTTGGTTTTCTTTTACCACTGGCACGCTTTCTCGCCTTGCCTTTCAGCTTGAGCAGATCCATCGGACGCAGTCCAGCCTCGGGCACCAAGGTTTCCAACCGATCCAGGAGCCCCAATACCCGCAGCATCCGTATCATGGTTGATATTTGCGTCGTGGATCCGGCCTCGACACGCTCCACCGTCCGCTTCGATACGCCCGCCTGATCCGCAAGCATCTCCTGAGTAAGCTGAAGTTCCAGCCGACGCTGTGCAAATCGTCCGCCCAGCTCCGCCAGAATCGCATCATCTGTCAATAATCCGTCAATCTTCATCAGGATTTTTGTTTGCTTTTAAGTTTTATTTCGCAATTAGTGACGATATAAAGTATAAATATAATCTTTTTTCGCTATATGTGGCGATTTGGAGAATATATAATTATTGCCGCACGAAACCGTTGAAAGTGCGGCAACTTGATCCCTGCGCATTGCTCCTTACTATACCAGTCAGAGCGTTTCCGGTTTTTTGTTTACATGGAAAAATTCTCATTCTTCAGCCTCCTTACATGACTGTTCATCAGGAATATTAAAATATAATGAGTTAGTGCGAGATTCAGTTATTAAGGATTATTTAACAACTGCCTCTTATGGTAAAGAATTACAATGTTACCTTTTACCTTTGGAGATGATCCTGGCTCTTGGTTTTCGGGTGCGCAGTAAAAGAGGGACTCAGTTACGTTTCTCCGGTGCTGGTTCGGTATTAAGTGCCATAATTGAACAAAAGGTTTGTAATATCAATGCAATCCATATGCCAAAGCAGGGAGATACGCCATCATGCACCAACTGAACCACACCACCGTCGCCCTCTCCGGCATCAACCTCATTGAGGCGAGCGCCGGGACGGGGAAGACCTACGCCATTGCTTCGCTCTACCTGCGGCTGCTGATGGAGACGGAGCTGTTGCCGGAAGAGATTCTTGTGGTGACCTACACCGAGGCGGCGACGCAGGAGCTTCGTTCGAGAATCCGCAATCGTATCCGTGAGGCGCTTGAGGTGATGGAGGGGGGCGATACCAGGGATGCCTTTCTTGAAGGGCTCTATGAACAGGCGACCCTTACCGGCTTGAAGAGGGTGCGGGATTTGCTTGAGCGGGCGCTTGGCGCTTTTGATACGGCCTCGATTTTTACCATTCATGGATTTTGCCTGCGGGCGTTGCAGGATAACGCCTTTGAGAGTGGCTCTCTCTACGATACCGAGCTGGTGACCGATCAGACTGCGCTGCTTCGTGATATTGTGGAGGATTTCTGGAGGATGCACTTTTTCAGGGAGCCTGCGCCGCTTCTTGGCTATACGCTGCGGAACCGCCAATCGCCAGCCACATTTATTTCGCTCTTGAAGAATCTTCATGCCGGTACCGGGGTGGAGGTTATACCCGATTTCAGTGAGGAGCAGATAGCTGCGCTCGACCGGGAGTGCAGCGCCGCATATCAGGAGACGAGTGCTTTCTGGCAACGTGAACGCGACAGCATTACGGAGCTGTTGAGAACAAGCAAGGGGCTGAAGCGTTCGCAGGATACCTACCGGGCTGACCTGCTTGAGCCGCTCTTTGCCGATATGGATGAGTTTGTCGCCGGTGGCAACCCTTGCGACCTTTTTGGTGACTTTAAAAAGTTTACGGCAAGCGCCATCGTTGAGGGAACAAAGTTGAAGAACACTCCACCCGAACACCCTCTTTTCGGGAGCTGCCAGCGATTGCAGGGTGCGGTGCAGAGTCGCTTTCTTGCCCTCAAGGCAGAGCTGGTTCGCTTTTACCGAAAAAGCTTGCCGTTGCGCAAGCGGGTGAGCAATATCCGCTTTTTCGATGACCTGCTTGAAGACCTCTATCGTGCGCTTCTCTCTGATGGCGGTGGTGCAATTCTTGCCGGACTGCTTCGTGCCAGGTACCGGGCGGCGCTCATCGACGAGTTTCAGGATACGGACCCGGTGCAGTATGAGATTTTCAGATCTATCTATGCGGGCTCCGATTTGCCGCTCTTTCTTATCGGCGACCCCAAACAGGCGATTTACAGCTTCCGTGGGGCCGATATTTTTGCCTACATGCGGGCAGCCCGTGAGGTGCGTGAGGAGCGTCGTTTTACCCTGACGGAGAACTGGCGCTCTGCTCCGCCGCTGCTCGATGCCTTTAACACCCTCTTCGACAATGAGCGGCGCCCTTTTCTGTACGATGAAATTCTCTACCACCCCCTTGCTGCGGGTAACCAAGAGCAACAGGAGAGTGGGGATGCGGGCGAGCATGAGCCGATGCAGCTCTGGTTCATGGATTCGAGTGATCAAAAGAGTGGCATGTTGTCGGTTGAGGATGCTGGTGCCTTTGCCTCCAAAGCGGTAGCGGGGGAAATTGTGCGTCTCCTGCAGGATGGTCAAACCCTTTTTGGTGGCAAACCCCTTGCTGCTGGTGACATTGCTGTGATTGTGCGTACCCATCGGCAGGCAGCCATGGTGCTCAAGGCCCTGAGTGCCTGCGGCATTCCCGGGGTGATGCGGAGCGACAAGAGCATTTTTGAGACAAGGGAGGCCGAAGAGGTGCGCATCCTGCTCTCTGCGCTTGGCGATCCCGGCAATGAAGCGAAGGTGCGGGCGGCGCTGGTGACCGATCTCCTTGGTCGCTCAGGCAACGATATTGCGCAGTTGCTGGATGATGAGCTGTTGTGGACGGAGTGTTTGAGAGAGTTCCGCAACTACCATGAGATCTGGCTTCAGCGGGGCTCGATGGTGATGAGCCGCGAGCTGATGGCCCGAGAGGGGATGCGCGGGCGTCTGCTTGGCTATGCGGACGGGGAGCGGCGGCTGACCAATATTCTTCACTGTTTTGAGCTGCTCCACCGCGAGGAGCATGAGCGGGGAACGGGCATGGAGGGGCTGATTGCCTGGTTCAGCGAGCGGCTTGGGGCGGAGTGTGAGCAGGATGAACATCAGATCCGCCTTGAAACGGATGAGGCGGCGGTGAAGATTGTCACCGTCCATGTCAGCAAGGGGCTTGAGTATCCGGTGGTCTTCTGCCCCTTTCTATGGGGTGGGGCCAACCAGAAGGGCGAGGTGGTGATGTTCCACGACGAACATTGGCGTCTGGTGAAGGATTTCGGCTCTGCGGACGTTGATCTTCATCGCTCGCTGGCGGGAAAAGAGTCGCTGGCCGAAAGCCTGCGGCTGCTCTATGTGGCGCTGACGAGGGCGAAGTACCGCTGCTATCTTTTTGCCGGCAAGACCCGGGCGGAGATCTCTCCGATCAACTATCTGCTCCACGCTTCCAGCGATACACGGGTGGCCGAAAACCAGGCGGCCGCGCTTGCTGGTGAGATGAAGGTGATGACGGCGGAGAGTATGGCCGGAGAGTTGCATGCGCTTGCCGGGAGTTCAGGGGGGAGGATTGGCTTTAAGCGGATGATGCGCGAGGAGGCTGAGGAGAGCGCCTTTCTTGCCCGAACAACTCTGCCGGAAGGGAGTGAGCCGCCTGAGCCGCGCCGGTTCAGTGGAGCCCTCGATACCAGTTGGCGGGTATCGAGTTTCACCTCCTTCAGTCGCCATGAATCGGGGCATCAGCAACAGAGTGCCGAGCTGCCGGATCGCGATGAGTCGAGAGTGGCTGGCGAGCAGCCAATTGCCGCAGCCAAAGGAGAGAGCATCTTTACCTTCCCCCGGGGTGCTCAGGCAGGCATTTTTATGCACGGGATTTTTGAAAAGCTCGATTTTGCCGCTCCCTCTGATGAGGTGGTCAGTGAGCTTGTAGCACAGGGGCTTGCACGCTATGGCTATAAACCGGAGTGGCAGGAGCACATCACGAAAATGGTGTACAACGTCCTTGGCACGCACCTTTCGCCAACCGGCTTTACCCTTGGCGCACTTCGCAAAGGAAGCTGGAGCACCGAGCTGGAGTTCTTCTTTCCCCTCCGCTTTATCAACTCCTCCCAATTGGCCGAGCTTCTGGGAAGCTGCGGACTTCTCTCCGGAGGCATTGACCTTGCCCTCCTTGGCGAGTCGATGCACTTCAGGCCGGTCAAAGGAATGCTCATGGGCTTTATGGACATGGTTTTTGAGCAGGATGGCCGCTACTACCTGCTCGACTGGAAATCAAACCATCTGGGCAACAGCCTTGACGATTACGGGGAGGATGGCATGAGGCAGGCCATGCAAAAAAACCTCTACCCGCTGCAATACCTGCTCTATAGTGTGGCGCTCAATCGCTACCTTTCGTTGCGGATCAAGAACTACCGGTACAGCAGCCATTTTGGTGGAGTGATCTATGTTTTTTTGCGCGGAGTGAGCATGGAGCATGGTGAAGAGCGAGGCTTTTTCCGTGACGTGCCCCCCCAAGGGTTGATTGATGCGTTGACCAATCTGTTGATAGAGGAGAGAGGATAAAATATGGGCATAGAGTATCAGGAGCGGGCCATCGACCGCCATTTTGCGGCATTTATCTGCCGTGCTGCTGCCGGTGAGGTGAGCGATCTTTTTCGTCTTCTGGTCTCCCTTGGAAGCAGCGCTGTCGGGAAGGGGAGCAGTTGTTTTAACCTTGCCGATCTTGAGGGAGAGAGCATCGTGGTTGGAAAGCGGGAGTTTCTTCTGCCCCGGTTTGAAGGGCTGGTAAAGCTTTTGAAGGACAGTCCGGCCGTCGGTTTGCCGGGCGGGCCGCCTTGCCCTCTCGTGCTTGACGGCTCCGGTCATCTCTACCTCTACCGTTACTGGCAGTATGAGCAGGAGCTTGCAAGGAGAATTCTGCAAAAGGCGGGAGCTGCCTCTCCCAATCTTGATGAATATCTCCTGCTTGACGGCCTTGCACGACTTTTTCCGGGGAGAGGGGAGCTTGACCGTCAAAAAGAGGCGGCTGTTGTTGCCCTGCACCGGCAGTTCTGCGTTATTTCAGGTGCGCCCGGCACTGGCAAAACTTCGACGGTTGTCCGTATTCTTGTCTTGCTGCTTGAGCAGGATGGAGAGCGCAGGCAGCGGATTGCCATGGCCGCGCCTACGGGAAAGGCGGCTGCCCGGCTGAAACGATCCATACACGATATGAAGAACTCCCTCGATTGTTCTGATGAAGTCAAAGCGGCTATTCCTGATGATGTTGTCACCATTCACCGCCTGCTTGGCACTCTGGCAGGGTCGGCCCGTTTTCGCCATTCGCTCAAAAACCCTCTTCCATTTGATACGGTTATCATTGACGAGGCCTCAATGGTTGCACTGCCGATGATGAGCGCCCTCGTCACTGCTCTCAGGCCCGACGCCCGACTTGTTCTTCTTGGTGACCGCGATCAGCTCGCTTCGGTTGAGCCGGGTTCGGTACTTGGAGATATTTGCCGTGCCGGATCAGAAACGCGGGCTTCACCACTGAGCGGTTCGCTGGTCATGCTTGAAAAAAATTATCGCTTTCAGGCAGGAAGCGGTATTGCTGAAATCAGCCGCGCCGTTAACGCCGGGCAGGAGAGTGAGGCGCTGGAGCTTTTGAAAAGCTGTGCGGGCGGCATCTCCTGGCAGAGGTCGCCAGCCCGTGAAGAGTTGCAGAGCTCTTTGGCAAAAAAAGTGGTAGAGGGATATCGGGGCTATCTTGAGGGCACTTCACCTCTGGATGCGCTGGAGCAGTTTGACCGTTTCAGGCTGCTTTGCGCCCTCCGTGAGGGCCCTTATGGGGTGGGAGGCCTCAACCATACCGTCGAGAGCATTCTTGACCGTGAAGGGCTGATAGGCCCGAAAGGGAGCTTTTACCGTGGCCGTCCCCTCATGATTACGGTCAACAACCATCCAATGCAGCTTTTTAATGGCGATACCGGCATACTGTTCCCCGATTCGGAAAATGGCGGGGAGCTCAGGGCATTTTTTCCCGCTCCCGATGGGGGCGCCCGAAGCATTGCGCCGGAACGCTTGCCGCAGCATGAAACAGCTTATGCCATAACCATCCATAAAAGCCAGGGCTCGGAGTTTGGGCGGGTACTGATGATTTTGCCTCCGGTTGATGGAGAGCTGATGACAAGGGAGCTGCTCTATACCGGCATCACAAGGGCGAAAGAGAGCGTAGAGATTTGGGCGAATGAGGAGGTTTTTTGTGCAGCAGTCAGGAAAAAAACAAAAAGAAGCTCCGGGTTTAATTTTTAATACTTTTTGTGCGCAGGAAATAAGGGAAATGATCGTCATAAGTTACAGAGGCCGGAAGTGACCGGAAATAAGGCGGTGGAGCAGGCCTCTTACTTATAACAGTTTTGAAAAGTTTTGATCACTGAACAATATCGTAAAACAGGAGAATCGCAATGAAAAAACAGATCTGGCTGGCGGCAGGAATTGCAGGCATGCTTCTCGGAAGCCCTGCTGCAAACGCAGAAGTAAATGTCCGTATCGGTGGGGGTGATAGGCCGCCCTCTTTTGTTCTTCACAGTCGTCCGAATTTTATCAATATCCCCAATCTTGGCTTTTCCGTTTCGGTAGGAGGTACTCAGGATGTTATCAGCTTTGGCGATCGTTACTATGTCAACCATAATGGCCGGTGGTATGTAGCTTCAAATTTCCGCGGACCGTGGATTCTTGTCCATGAGGGGAGACTTCCGAGGCAGATTGGACGTCATCGCTGGGAAGAGATAAGGAATTATCGTGATGTCGAGTATCGTCGCCACGAAGGAAGGGGTAACCGCGACAACAACAACAACTTCCACAACAATAACCAGAACAATTCTGACGGCAGAGGCCAAAATGACGGCAGGGGCCAGAATGATGGCAGAGGTCAAAATGATGGCGGCAGAAGAAACTGAATTCGGTTATAGCTCTTAAACAAAAAGAGGGAACTGTCGTTGTTGTCAGTTCCCTCTTTTTGTTATCAATTATTTCGTCATCGTGACAATGGTCGCAAATTTACTTTTCAGTATCTTCTGTCATGGCGATGCTCGTGACGACGCTCGAAGTCATGCCGACGACGTCTCTCTTCCTCACGCCACCGTCTTCTTCTTTCCTCGCGATCATAAAAGTCCCTGCGATACTCGCCTCTGTCATGCCGATGTTCATAACGGCGATACCCTTCGTCATGCCGATGCCTGAAACCATCACCGTAATGCGCCTGAGCGGTAAACTGTGGCATACAAAGAAGCATTCCGGCAATTCCGGTAATCAACCAGATCTTTTTTTTCATCATTCATCTCCTTTTAATGTTGTTTATGCTTGACCAGAATTTAGTATATAAGGCGATAAAGCATTTATTTATTAAACGGTAAGCGGCGAATTCCTTACGGTCATCCCGCTCTATCTTCCGCCCCTGCCATCACCGTCATGTTGTCCTCTACCGCCATCTCTGCCACCGTCTCTACCGCCGTCTCTGCCACCGTCTCTACCGCCGTCTCTGCCGCCGTCTCTACCGCCGTCTCTACCGCCATCCCTGCCACCGTCTCTGCCACCGTCTCTGCCGCCATCTCTGCCGCCGTCTCTGCCGCCGTCTCTGCCGCCGTCTCTGCCGCCATCCCTGTAGTGGCGATCATAGCGTCGGTTCATATCGTCCCAGTATCTGCGGTCATGACGGCGGTACTCATCATCACGGTACCTCCATACATCACCACGATGCCTTCTTATTTTGTAAGGAAGGTCGTAATCCATGATCAGTATCCAGTCACCACGATAGTCACCGGAGACGTACCAGCTTCCATCACGATGCAGGTAATAGCGGTCGCCGTAGTAGATGATGTCATAGGGTCCGCCTACAGATACGGAGAAACCCCGATCTCTGAGATAGATAAAGTCCGGACGCCTGTCGACAATAAAAGCTGGTATATGCCGCCCTCTCTCACCAATACCGATACGTACGTCACCGACACGTAAACCGACTTCGGCTTGGCTAACGGTTGGTGGATTAGCGCAAAACATTCCCGCAATCCCTGCAACAAGCCAGATCTGTTTTTTCATAGTCATTCTCCCGTTAACATTTTGTTTAATTGTGACAACACCGCAAACACTCTCTGTTATATTGAAAAGCTATATTTTTTTTGCCGAGCGATCAATGAAAAACTGCTGATAAGCCTTTATTGCCATTTTTTTTACATTCGCATTTACAGTATCAAAACGATTTATAATTCTGATCGTCATAAAAAAGATCAGATGAAAAAAACCGGAACAGGTCACAAGAGAGCAATAGCAAACAATCAAAGACGTTAGCAAAACAACCTAATCAAATTTAACGTAATTAAGTTCAACTTTTCCGGACTTTTTTTTCAATGAATCAGATTATTTCGCAGATCGAAGAAGAGCCCTGTCACGCCCTGGGTGGCGGAATCGTTTTAAAGAGCATAAGGGATTTATATATTTAACGTTATTTCATCTATACGGTTAACTCTCTTATCGAAAGCAACGGGATGATCCCCCGTGAAAGCATTTTCAGCAAACTGACTGACCGCCAGATTTACAGGAGCATCAATGAATGAATTTCTGAACAACATTATTACAAAATCCGACGGTAAAACACTCGAATTCAAGCGAGACAGCGCCTCACCCACACTGTTGATGAAAACGCTGGTGGCGTTTGCCAACACTGCAGGCGGCAGGCTGATTATCGGAGTGGGTGACGACCGCCAAATTGTCGGCCTGAAAGCTCCACTCGACGAAGAGGAGAGGCTTCGCAGTCTGATTGCCGACTCCATTGCTCCCCATCTTTTTTCCAATATAGAACTCATTACCATCAACGAAACAACACTTCTTGTGGTGGAGGTGTTTGTCAGCGCACTGCGTCCGCACTGGTTGAAAGCTGAAGGTCATGAACAGGGCGTTTATGTCCGTATTGGCTGCTCTAATGTGCAGGCAGACAGGGCACTGATCGCTGAACTTGGCCGCTCGGCAGAGGGGATCTCTTTTGACGAAATGCCTATGGCGGAACTGAGTAAAGATGATCTTGACTTGGTCGCTGTCCAGAAATTTTTTGCCAGCGACTGGCGATTGGACGAACAGGCGCTTGTTACCATCAAACTTCTCACCTCTTACCAGAGAAGGCTGGTGCCTACCAGGGGCGCCATACTGCTGTTTGGAAAAGAGCGTGCACTCCATTTTTCAGACTGCTGGGTGCAATGCGGACGATTTACAGGAACAGACAAAGCTCTCCTTTTTGACCATAGTGACATTCACGACCACTTGCCCCAGGCGGTTGACGGTATCATGCAGTTTTTCCGTAAACACACAAGGCAAGAGGCAGCCATACCGCTCCCCATTCTGAGGGAAGTTGCCATCAATGCACTGATGCATGCCGACTATTCCCAGCGTGGAGCCCCGATTCGTATCGCATTTTTTGATGACAGGATTGAAATTGAAAATCCAGGAACCCTTTTGGCTGGCATGACCCTAGAGAGCATGAAACAAGGCTCATCGAGAATCCGTAATCATGTCATTGCCAGAGTCTTCCGCGAACTCAAACTCACTGAACGATGGGGCTGTGGCATAAGCTTTATTTTCAGTGAAGCAGAGGCTCTTGGATTGCCCGAACCGCAGATTATGGAGATTGGTATACGGATACGGGTCACCGTACATTTAGCAGCGGCGACCACTGTTTTTGGTGGTCAGGCACAAGAGAAACAAGAGAACCTGCGCGAGGCACAAGAATATAAAGATAGCGAGGCACAAGATAAAAGGCACAAGAGTTGTGCCAGTGAAGCACAAGGTGGCGAGGAGTTAAAAGAGCTGAAAAAGGTACAAGTAAGAGGGGAAGTGGACATTCATATTCTTGCAGCATGTTCTGTCGAGCCGCTTTCATCAACGGAGATTGCCCATACGCTCGGGCACAAGCAGTTGAGTGGCAATATCCGCAAAGCTCTCCCTCGTCTCAGGGATTCAGGTCTTCTTGCCTATACTATTCCTGAAAGTCATAACAGTCGCCTGCAGAAATACCGGATAACCGAAAGTGGAAGGGCCGCTCTTTTAACTTGTACCTCCATCACCGACACAGAAAAGGAACGGTCGTTAGCACAAGTCAGAGATTCAGGTAAAGCACAAGATGAGCATAGTGTCGGGGCACAAGTGCCGCTATTATTTGAGGCACAAGACGAGTTCGGCGAAGTGGCACAAGTTCACCTGCTGATTCTTTCAACTTGTTCCACCTCACCACTCTCATCAGCGGAAATTGCCAATGCTCTCGGGCACAAGCAATTGAGCGGAAACCTCCGTAAAGCCATTCCGCAACTCCGAATAGCCGGATTGCTTCAATACACTATTCCTGAAAAACCCAACAGCAGGCTACAGAGATACCGTCTCACAGCAAAAGGCAGGGCATTGTTGAGTGCAAAACGGTTTTCAGCTTTAATGGTTACTGAGTAATATTTGTGGATTTTTGGGGTGCCGTGGAACGATTATGATTATTTCTATATTTCATGTATATATTTAGTGTGGCTTTTTCGCGGCTTTATATATAAAAAATGTACCCATGAACCATTCCTGTAACAGGCTGGATATTGGTCATAAGGAACTCAGGCATAAGGAGGATTCGCTCATAAACAGCGAACCGTGTCAGAGGTCCCTCATTAATTTCATGCGGAATGGTTATGCCTACTGTCAGGTTATTTTCGAAGAGGGATGCCCTTTAGATTTTATTTATAAAGAGGTTAATGCCTGTTACGAAAATTTTATATGCCTGAAAAATATTGCCGGGCGAAAAGCCTCAGAGATTTTTCCTGGAGCAGTGAAGTCATATAGGGAGTTTATTGAGAAGCAGGTGTGGGTAGCTGAGACGGGGATTTCTGATCGATTTGAAATCTATATGGACTCACTGAAGTTATGGTTGGACATTTCTGTCTGCAGTCCCAAAAAGGGGTATTTCGTTTCGATGATCGATAACATAACTGAACGCAAGCAGGCTGAGGAGGCTTTGCGTGAAAGCGAATCGCGATTCAGGAAACTGTTTCAGGAGCATTCCGCCATCATGATGGTTATTGAGCCTGATACTGGCCGAATAGTGGATGCCAATTTTGCAGCGGCCGGTTTTTATGGCTGGTCGGTTAAAGAACTCCGCAGGATGTATGTACAGGAAATTAATACACTCCCTTCTGAAGAGGTGAAAAAGGAGATGGAAAAGAGCTGTTCATTGGTGCAAAATTACTTTTTATTCCGTCACCGCAGGGCCGACGGTTCAATTCGTGATGTGGATGTTTTCAGCAACAAGGTCAATATTGCCGGGAAGCCTCTTCTCTATTCAGTTATCCATGACGTCACCGAGCGCATGCGTTACGAATTTTTAGTGACTTTCAGGCTCCGTATTCTTCAGTTGGCCGAAACCTCTTCGGTGCAAGTGTTGCTCCAAACGGCACTTGATGAGGCGCAACGGCTGACACAAAGCACCATCGGGTTTGTCTTTTTTCTTTCGAAAGACCAGATGTCACTTTCTCTGCAGGCTTGCTCACCAAACTCCCAGTGCAGTATGGATGGAAAGGGAGAAGAGACTCTACTGGACAATGCTGGATTATGGGCTGATGCCGTACGTGAACGCAGAACAGTCATTGAGAACGACTGTTCTGTACTCTCGAACAGCAAAGATATACCTGAATGCTATCTTCAGGTGAAACGAGAACTTGTTGTTCCCATTATTCGTGATGACAGGGTTGTGGCAATTATGGGTATCGGAAACAAACCAGGAGAATATGACGAGAGCGATGTTGACTGGGCAGATATTCTTGTCAACCTGACATGGGACATTGTTGCAAAAATAATTGCCGAGGAAGAGCGGGAAAAACTGCACATTCAGCTTCATCATTCACAGAAAATGGATATGGTTTGCCAGCTTGCTGCAGGCCTTGCGCATGAAATCAACAATCCCCTGAACTTTATTGCCATTAATTTTGCAAACATTCAGGAGGCTGTTTCTGATTTAAAAATAATGGTTAAGGAGTATCAAGCCGTCACCAAAAAACTTGAGGCAGGGGCATTCTCCCCGCTCGACCTCCAAAAACTGCATCAAAAAGAAGCTGAACTCGCTCTTGATACGCTGGTCAATGATATTCCGGTTATTCTTGCTGAATCACGACGTGGTTTTGATCGGACAACATCCATTATCAACAGAATTCGAAACCTCTCTCACCAGGAGACCGTTGATAAAAAGGTTGCTTTCGATATCAACAAGGGAATCATCGATATTCTCGCTCTTACGCGTCATGAATACCGTTTGTGTGCCAACATCAAAACCGCTCTCGGGAAGGTGCCGCTTTTTCATTGCAACCCGGAGCAGATCAAACAGGTGCTTTTTAACCTGATTATCAACAGTGTCCACGCTATCCAGTCACAACGGCGGAGATCAAACGGTATAATCACTATAAATACCTGGTTCGACAGCGCCAATATCTCTTGCTCCATCACCGATGACGGGCCTGGCATACCCGATGCAATCCTGAAAAACATTTTCAACCCCTTTTTTACTACTAAAAGCCCTGGCAAAGGCACGGGACTTGGACTGAGTATTACCTGGGATATTATTGTTGCCAAGCATAACGGCACGATTTCCGTTGAGACCCCTGCCGAAGGCGGAACTGTTTTTACTTTTTCTTTTCCGAGGTAAATACTCTTAAAACAGGTGAAAAATATTTAAATATAGAGCCTCTTACAGCTTCGAATCAAGCCAAAGAATAGTAAATTCCATGGTTATGAAGATTTCCCCATAATTTTAAAGCCACACACCGCCATGGGAACCACAACCACAAAAGTTGATCTGGTCAATGTTATTGCCCACAGGACCGGTCTGACAAAAATTGAAACGGAATCTGTGGTTAACTCTCTGTTTGAAAGCATCATTGATTCACTGAAAGCCGGAAAGCGAATTGAAATCAGGGGGTTCGGCTCGTTCAACATCCGCCACAAAAATCTTCGCCAGGCAAGAAACCCGAGAACGGGGGAGAAAGTGACGGTTGAACCAAAAAATGTACCGTCATTTAAAATCTCGAAAGAGTTCAAGACGGCGGTTAGTGAAAGCCTTAAATCTGATGGCCAGTAGCTTTTCCTCCTCTCACAAATTTTATAGTGGCGGCCCCCCGCCTGAACGCCTTTCCGGTTCGGTTGAGCGGGTCACCTTTCACAGTGAAGAGTCGGGGTTCTGCATCTTGCGGACAAAGGTAAAAGGGCGTCGTGATCTCGTTACCGTTGTTGGTTCAGCAGCTTCCATTGCTCCTGGTGAATATGTCGAGTGCCTTGGAAGCTGGCAGAATGACCGTAACTACGGTCTTCAGTTCAAGACAACACAGTTGACCGTTGTGCCCCCCAGTACCCTTGAAGGAATCGAGAAATACCTTGGTTCCGGCATGGTCAAGGGGATAGGCCCCCATTTTGCCAAGGCGCTGGTTTACGCTTTCAGGGAAGAGGTTTTTACCGTGATAGAGGAAGAGCCGCAGCGCATGCTCGAGCTTCCCGGCATCGGCCAGAAACGGATGGAGAAGGTGACCACCGCCTGGGCTGACCAGAAGGTGATCCGCGAGATCATGGTCTTTCTCCAGTCGAACGGGCTCGGCACAGGTCGAGCGGTCAGGATATTTAAAACATACGGCAACGAGTCGATCATCAAGGTGAGTGAAAATCCCTATCGCCTCGCCCTCGACATCCACGGCATAGGCTTTACCACCGCCGACACCCTGGCCAGGCAGCTTGGCATTGCGCCCGACTCCCTTATCCGCGCACAGGCAGGCGTACACCACGTCTTGCAGGAGATTTCTGGCAACGGCCATTGTGCCACCCCGCTGGAGTATCTTGTGGCCGAGGCCGCCAAATTGCTCGACATTACCCCGGAGATCATCGAAACAGCGATAGGAGCGGAAGTTGCCGCAGAGAACCTTGTCTCTGAAGAGATCAACGGCACTCCGGCACTCTTTTTGACCCCTCTCTACCGCGCTGAAATTGGTACGGCCACAAGCCTCCAGAGGCTGCTCCGGGGAGAACCGCCTTGGGGAGTGATTGATTCCGAAAAGGCAATTCCCTGGGTAGAAGGGAAAACGGGGCTCATCCTTTCTGACTCACAGCGGAGAGCCATAAACCTCGCCCTTTCAAGCAAGGCTGTGGTCATTACCGGCGGCCCCGGTGTGGGAAAAACGACCCTCGTCAACAGCATCCTGCTCATGCTTCAGGCAAAACAGATAGCCGTTACCCTCTGTGCCCCGACAGGACGGGCGGCCAAACGGCTCTCCGAATCAACCGGCCTTGAAGCCAAAACCATCCACCGCCTGCTGGAATTCGATCCCCAGTCATTCGGCTTCAAACGAAACCGCGACAACCCGCTCGAAACCGATCTTATCGTCATTGATGAAGCCTCTATGGTTGATATTGTGCTCATGAACCGCCTTCTCGCTGCGGTGCCTGACAATGCAGCCCTGATGCTGGTCGGCGATGTAGACCAGCTTCCATCCGTAGGCCCAGGAGCGGTGCTTGGCGACATTATCCGCTCCGGCAGTATACCAACGATCAGTTTGACCGAAATATTCCGTCAGGCCGCCTCTTCACGCATCATCATCAACGCACACCGCATCAACCACGGAGAGATGCCCCTTAACCGGGAGGGCCACGGCCTCTCCGACTTCTACTTTATCCCGGCCACTTCCCCCGAAGAGATCTACCAAAAACTGATCCTGCTTGTCACCGAACGCATACCGAAACGGTTTGGTTTCCACCCGGTAAGGGACGTTCAGGTACTGACCCCGATGAACAGGGGAGGGCTTGGTGCCCGTTCGCTCAATGTCGAACTGCAACGGGCGCTCAACGAAAAAGCTGAACCAAAAGTCACCCGGTTCGGCACCACCTTCGCTCCCGGCGACAAGGTGATCCAGACCGTCAATAACTACGACAAAGAGGTCTTTAACGGCGACATCGGTCATATCCTCAAAATTGATATCGAAGAGAGTATTCTGCTGGTCGACTACGATGGCCGGGCGGTAGAATATGAGTTCGGAGAACTCGACGAAGTGTCGCTCGCCTACGCAACGAGTATCCATAAAAGCCAGGGGTCAGAATATCCGGCAGTCATCATCCCGCTTGCCATGCAGCACTACACCTTGCTGGAGCGCAACCTCATCTACACCGCCGTCACCCGGGGCAAAAAGCTGGTCACCATCATCGGAGAGCCCAAAGCGCTCGCCATGGCCGTCAAAAACCAGAAATCCAACAACAGGGTAACCAATCTGACCGCACGAATAGCCCCGGAAAAGGGGAGTGCCATGAGCTCAGAAGGCGAATAGCTTCACGTGAAACATAAAGCTTTATGCCAGTCACCTTTTGTTGCATGTAACACTGTTTTGCATTATGTTACATGTAACAATGCTGGTTTGATGAAAACGATAATGATAAGAGCATGGCTGGAGTTATTGAAAGGGTGAGGAAGCATAGGGTAAGTTTGCGCAAGGCAGGGATGCGCCCGCTGCAAATATGGGTTCCCGATACCCGGCGTCCGGGGTTCGCCGAGGAGTGCAAGCGGCAATCGGCGCTGATAAAAAATGATATGGAAGAGAAGGAACTCCTGCGTTTTCTGGACGAGGCGGCAGACCGTACAGGATGGGATGCATGAAAAGAGGTGACCTGGCTACCATTGCGCTGCAAGGTGAATACGGCAAGCCTCGTCCAGCACTTGTTATTCAGTCCGATTTGTTTTCTGAGCATCCATCAGTGACCATCCTTCCAGTAACAAGTGAGCTGCGTCAGGCTCCATTATTTCGGATTCAAGTTGAGCCAACCATTGAAAACGGCCTTAAAAAGAGGTCGCAAGTAATGGTAGACAAGGCTCAAACCATACCGAGTGAAAAAGTTGGTCTCCCTTTCGGGCGTCTGGACGATGCAACAATGGTGACAATTAACCGCGCCCTTGCGGTTTGGCTTGGTTTTGTGTAGGCAGGCTCCTGTCTTTGTGCCATTCGCAGAATAAAAGTATAACGTGGCAATCTTGAAAACAGGCTATTGGTCATGGAAATTACATTTCTGGCAATCACAATGGCGCTGTTTTGAATTTTTTTCTCTCATCATCGATAAAGATTACGCACGAACAGGGACGTCTGACAGAGAGCAAAGGGCGTTGCCAGAAAAACTGACAACCATGCAGAGTCCTCTGCATGCTCTTTGATTGAGGTACCAAAATCTTGCGGATGCTCAGTTTCAAATTAGAACCCAATCACCAAGCCCTCAAGCCAAAATCCGGAATTGGAAGCAACGCGCGGCACCAACTCGAAGGGAAAAAGCCGGGGAACATGCCGATGTTTTGAATCTTTCCCTCTCATCCCCGTGAGAGATGACGTACGAACAGGGGGGGCTGCCAACTCTTCTTCTCTCCCGGCATGGACGCCAGCAAATAGAAATATTTTTTTGTATCGGACGGCCGTTGTCTCAGGTCACCTGCTCTTATTAAGCCGTGAAGCTGAAAAGGATTGATGCAAAACCATCTTCAGACAGAGCAATTTGGCAGTACCGTAACACCCTGATTTTTGAAGTATTACAGCATTATGATTAACATGGCAGAGATGGTGCAAAAAAAGAACATCATCATGTTCAGCAAAAGGGAATTCCTGTGACAACAGCAAAAGAGCTTCCAGTCGGCATGTACGATCTGCTCCATACCACGCAACTGCATAAGCGAATTGAAAAAGCGGGTCTGCTTGAGCGTGCTGTTTGGTCAGACTTTGCCGCAGAAGAGTTTCATCATCACCTCGCCATCCCGCTGGCACACGAAATTGCCGCCTTTATCAGTGAAGCGATTACCGGTAAAAGGGGAGAGGCTTTGACGCAAGCGCTAAAGTTGGCATTTCAAACACCGGAACACCTCTCTTCAATTATCGAGGCGCTTCGCCCGCTCTCAGCAGAGACCCTTCAGCAGATCAAACCGCCACCGCCTTTTTCGGCACCAACGCTTCGCCCCGATACACCACTCTCGGTATCAGCCCTGCTTACCGGCTCATCACGAACTCCCTCCCTGCTCACACAGCTCATAAAAGAACTGGCGAGCTGTGACCGTGCCGACTGGCTTGTCTCGTTTATCAAATTTGCGGGAATCCTGCCCCTGCTTCCCGCCCTGCCTGAGTTCACGCAGAAAGCCGCACCTGATGGCGGGCCACGCCTGCGCATTGCGACCACATCATACATGGGCACAACAGACCTGAAGGCCATCAAGAACTTGCTTGAACTGCCCAATACTGAAGTACGGATTTCCTCCGATACCCGGCGCACTCGCCTGCATGCCAAGGCTTATTTATTCCATCGGGCTTCAGGTTTTGGCTCGGCCTATATCGGATCGGCCAACGTTTCCAAGGCAACGCTTGATGAAGGGCTGGAATGGACGGCAAAAATCAGCCAATATGAGACCGATCATTTGTGGCAGCACGCCAAAGCCACCTTTTAATCACACTGAGAGGATACAGCAGAATTCACGCCGTGCCGAACAGAGGATTTACCAACCCTTGAGCAAGCTCTGTTGCAGGAGCGCACTTAAGCAAGCACGGACGACACCATCTCCTTTTTCGATTTGCGCCCTTACGGCTATCAGCAGGTTATCCTTGAAGATATTGCCGCTGAAAGGGGAGCCGGAAAACAGAAACATCTCGTGATAGCCGCAACAGGTAACGGAAAAACCATGATTGCCGCATTCGACTACAGCCGTTTTTGCAAGGATAACACCGGACGAACAAGGCTGTTGTACATTGCCCATCGGGAAGAGATCCTCAAACAAGCCCGGGGAGCATTCCGTCAGGTACTGCGGAATGGAAGCTTCGGCGACCTTGTTGCTGGGAGCTCACAACCAACGCAAACCAATAACCTCTTCTGCACCGTACAAAGCTGGAACAGCCGTGGGTATGACCAGTTTCCGGCAACGCATTTTGACTATATCGTGCTTGATGAAGCCCATCATGCCAGCGCCGCCTCATACCAGAAGCTGATCGGTCATATCCGCCCTTACTCGTTGCTTGGCCTCACCGCCACCCCTGAATGGAAACTTTGGTAATTGCGCCCCTGTCGGTGAAGAGGTTTCAGAAATGAAGATTGATGTTGGCCCAGGTTATCGAGTGTACTACACCAGAATAGGGGATACGACTTACTTTCTTTTGGCGGGCGGAGATAAGTCGACGCAATCAAAAGATATTATCCGAGCAAAAAGACTTTCTAAAGAACTTAAGGAGAATAATTAATGAAAACTACATGAGTCCCATTTGATATAGCTGATTATCTCGACAACGAAGAAGTTATCGAGGGTTATCTTTCTGCTGCGGCGGAATCCGAGAATCCTGATGTATTTATTTCCGCTATAGGAGACGTTGCAAAGGCTCGTGAAATGACTAAAATATTAAAAGAAAAGTGGTTAGGCCGCGAAAGCCTCTATAAGGCGTTAAGATTAGGATCGCACCCACGGTTTGAAACGATCAAAACCGTTCTTCACGCACTCGGAGTTAAGATTGTGGTGAAGTCGAACCAAGTTTAAATTATCGTTTTGCTATTCGCCGTCGTTTTGTTGCTGGTCTTAATAATTTTAACAAAAAATTCAGAGTCGTGGCGGACTCATGGGTACTCTATGATGGCACATATACTCCTCCAAAACTCATTGAATGGAGCTGACATTATGACAGTAAAAGATATTCGACTTTCCCCCGACTCTGACATGGCAGGCTCCTATGCAGCAATGCAACGAGCAGGAAGAGCTGCCGAGGAACTCGCCATTCGTACCAATACCGAGATTATCACCATGATTGACGGGAAGGTCGTGCGCCTCACGGCTGAAGAGATCATCAAAAGACGTCAAGCTGAAAACAGCTCTCCCGGAACGGAGTCGGAGTAATCGGTGACTCACGAGGGGCTGTCCAGGAACTCTTTATCCGTGACCACAAACACCACTCCACGGTTTAACCTCTCGTGCCTTTTATGCCTTTTGCAAAAAGTTGCATCCATACCTGTCTGCAGTGTCATTAATAATGAATTTCACTTACCCCTTTCGTTGAAACTCCATGATATCCGGCGCTCTTTCCCATCGAGAGTGCAGTCGAAGTGCTGAAGGAGTTCGGTGCCGATAACGGCTTTGGTGTTGGTCCTGTTCAGGGTCATATCGACGGGCGGTTCCCAGTTCGCCGGAGAGTGTGCCGAACTCCATAGTAAAAGCCCTGCCTCCAAGAGCGGTTTCTATTGTGTAGGTCGGGGAGGTGAAGTGGCCGTTAAAGGGGTGAAAGTCGGCTTTTTGGCCTGTTTGCGCCATGCCGGCAACGAGCGCCGGGGAGAATGTCGATGGGAATTCCGGCCAGATCGCTGAGTTGCCTGGTTGTGAAACCCATGAATTGAGCCGGGGTGGTGTGGCGCTCACCCCCAAAGCTGAAGGGGTGGGAGGAGATGCTTGCTGGCGATCCGGTATCGATAAGGGCCATCTGATCTCCAAGCGGGAGCGTGATGTGCCCCTTATTCTGGAGAAAATGGAGTGTTACTGCCATGGCTCTTTTTTTGAGTAGTTATGTCAGTCTGAATAGGGGAGTGAACTGATCGTTGTTTCAGGTCGCTTTCTGCTGGTGCTTCTTATCATGGAAGTGTGTGCAGCCTCTGACTGTATGTATCATGATACAATACTTTTACAATATGGAAGATTATTTTTTCCTTTTTTTGAGTCGGCTTCACACTATCGGCACTGTTTTCAGAGGATTAAAGCATTGGTTTTCAAAGTGAAGATTTTTAAAGCCGATACTATCTATATTGCTGTGTTGTGAGAAATATATCTTGTATTGTGAATGTATTTACGTAAATACATATTGAATAAAAAATATAAATACTTTTTTATAGTCAAATAGTTTCAATAAAAATAGTTATGGTAATGGACTTTCAGGCGAAGCAAGTGATATTTGTGGCTGAGCTCGATTTAATTAGGGCTTGAACGTTTTAGTGTCAGTAAGAAATGATGGTAGTTGAAGGGTAGTCGACGATTGCTGCTTTAAGCAACGGCAAGAATTTTGTAACCGGTTTTATAACTCGACAAGCCACATGGTTGTTCTGTGGCTCGTCAGGGAATGTCAAACCTCACCCATTTCTCTCAATAAATCAGGATGACGATCCACAAGTTTGAGAAGTTTTACGAGTGGTGCAGGAGGACGTGTTTCGCCTCGTTCATATCTTGAAAAGGCTACTTTTCCAACGCCAAACATTTTTGACAGTTCAGTCTGAGTCAGATGAAGTTTTTTTCGGATACGTCGAATATCAGCCCCGACATCACCCTTTACAGTTCGCAAAAGTCCAGCCTGAGCCTCGGTATAACGTCTGTAACTCTCCGCGTCCCAAACACCTTCGCCGCAGGAAGCGCAAAACTTTACACGCATGGCATGCAAGGTTAAGGATTGACCGCCATAAGAGAGTGTTTCATCAAGAACTTTGTCACTCATATCAGGAGAGCCACATGCTGGACAATTCATAAGAGGTATACCTTATTTTGCTTTAAACTGAATAATCGGAGGTCGATTATCTGAAAACCCTGCAATCTTGATGTAGACAACCACTCCTTCCAAAGTTTCACCATGGTAGACATCCTGACATACGTGGTAATCTGTATGGGTAGTTATTGATTTATAAAAATCAGTTCTTGAAAGAGAAAGAACAACCTGTCGCATTTCCAACTCTGTCAATCCTAAAGATAGTCCACCGATCAATGCTAACCTTGTAAACACACGAGTGTATGTATTCGCCACAGTATCACCAGCAAGGATAAGAAGGGAATCTTTGTCGCTCTCAAGTTCAGGAATAACGTAGTTACGGCCGTATTCGCCAAAATAGAACTCGTTGTGGATGTCAGAGAGCACTCTTATCAGCATAAGCTCTTCTCTATTTATCGGTTAAGAAGTATTTTTCCGCAAAAAAAACGATTGCGGTATTCCGCCAGCGTCATCTTTTCTTGCAATATATGCAGGGCAATAGGACAATGGCAGTCTCAGACGGCAGAATTGTGGCTTCGTCCGGAAAAATGATGATAGTTGAAGGTGAGTCGCGGAGAGGGAATAATCCTCTGGTCATGCCAGAACCTTGTCTGTAATACTACCGGTTACTTTCCATTTGGCTTCGATGGTATCGACGGACAAATCGGCGCCGCAGGCCCATTCAACAAAATAGCCACCGTTCGAAATCTCCATAAACTCGGCTACTGTTTTTAACGCTTCAAAAGCTTCGTATTGCAGGTACGGATTCACATCAAATTCACCGACACGACCATCATCAGCAACAATGGTTATCGTTTTATCTTGGTGAGGTGTAATGTTCATGATTTTCATTGGTCAAGCCCCTTGATTGTAAAAGGTTTTCTGCCATTGACAGCCAGTTCCCAATCAGCGATAAGATCGTCTCTATGAATTTCAATCCAAGCTACGACAAGTTTGTGCTTGTTCGGTGTCAACTCACCAGCGAGAAGAATCCCGTCAGGAATAGAATACACTCCAACCAGTCCCTGATAATCTGCATGAATATGGGGAATAAAGTGCTTTTCAGTGTCGCGGAAAAACATACGAATAAGCACCCCGTAAAACATCGATATGGTTGGGATAAAAAGATCAAATTCACCATTTATTACTTTAATGTCAAGGTTAATTTTTTATTTCGGATCGACAAAGATGCTGGTAACACACGATTTCCAACAAGAGAATGTGACGTCATGTTGTGAAACCCAATAAGATTGTTTGTAGTAATGTTTGGAATATATATATCCATCAATACATACTGAAGAAAAAACACAAATACGGATTTATAGGAATTCAGATAATGAGCATGAGTGTACCAAGCCTGATCGATCATAACAAAAGTTGATCATGTAAAGCACTTTAATAAATATCATTACGTTGTTTACTTTACATAACTAATATTATACAACAAATCGCAGTAAATATAAACAGCTATTCTGCGGTTAACTTTTTTCAAGTTTCATGTCCGGGTTTATCCGTCACCTGATTTGGTTTGGTTTTGTCGCCACTTTGGCAAACGCGTTGTTATCACGATCTAAATTGAATCCGAGGCGCAACACGTTGTCCTTAACATATCCGGCACATATCTTTTTGCACGACAAATGAAAATTATTCCAATCACTCTTGAGTTACGCCATTAATATTTATGAGCCGAGCTGAAGTTCCGCGTTCCCGGATTGCTAATGTAGAAACTCCAAAGTACACCAATACAGGCATCGTAAGCCTGATCTTAAGAATATATTCCATTAATGTTTGCGGCTCATTATCAGAACCATATTCCCATATAACTCATGAATCACCACCTTATCCTGGTTCTGAGAAAAGGAGATGTTAGATGGAATGGATGAGGTAACATGAAACCCTGAAGGTACACTTAAGGTCAGTCCTTGAATTTTTTGGGGCGCGTTGATTGAAACCCTTAAGCCGGTAGCGGTGGTCTTGACATCAACTCCCACATCATCTCTGGCAGACCAGAATGCCCCAAACTCACGCAACGCACCAAACCACGCCCTTTCATGATTAGCTTTTATAAATTTCCGCTCGTATTCTAACTTCTCCCCGGTGTCATCGGGGTGAATTAATATTACAAAGAGGCCGCCATACTCAGCTAATCTATCTGCAATATCAATGCTACTTTGGAAACGATCAACAAGACTTGGCGTCTCCTGATCCTCGATGGTTACCGGGAATTCAAATATATTGGTTTGAAAATTTTGGCGCAAATTATTGGATAATCTAAAGGGAAGGTGGGTTAATGCATTATTGGCAGTCACAGAAGAATCATATTTATAACCTGTAGCTTCAAGCATTTGCGATAAAGTTGAAGGAATCCTTAAGTAACCTGCCCTAAAACTTTCCACCTGAAACCCAGGAAGAACTTGTTCCAGTAAAAATCTACTAACACGTAACTCACCAAAAACAGATGCATTATCGGTATGCTTCTTATCCCGTATATAAGGACGGTATTCGGGGTACACTTCATCGCCGACACCAAGTGGCATCGTATTAAAAAGCAAAGAATGGGAAACCGAGTGACTGGCTATCTCCATGCCCATAGATCGCAAGCTCGCCAAATAGGGAATAGTTTCATTGTTAAAAAATGCAAAATCATTCCAGTCTTTAGTATATTTTGTTTGGACAAAATAAGTGGCTTTGATGTCCAAAGATCGCTCCAGTTTTGCATATTCCACCGCATTCTTGAACGCCGGACCGTAATCAATGTCGTGGGTCATGATAGCCGTCAGGAGCTTGCCTTCAGGTACAGTATTTAAGGTTACGGCGACAGGCTCACGAGCTTTATATATCTCCTTTATCAGGCGTAAAAATACATCCAGGGTGGGTTCATAGCCATCGACGTAAGTACGAGATACCTCCATCCTGTTATTGTAACCCGTAAGCAATAAGAAACCCAGGTCAACACCAAATGCATAGGTCATCCCGGTCCCAATTGAATGGGTGATGATGGCAGCCGTACCATCTTCAAATTGTGCGACCTGATCTGTTGGATTGAGGTATCCCATGCTTACAGAAGCGTATTGGCTGGAAGCTTTGCTGGAAAATGGAAATACTCTTTCATGCGGATCTTGAAATATTTTTGTCATTGAATTTGAGGAACTGAGCGAAATTTGATGCCTTGAATTCGACTGAATAGCTTGCGCAAAACCAAATACCCGCTTTAGATCATCTTTTACCATAATTCCAATAAGCGTTCCTCCTGATGCTGGAAATGCTGAGAGCGCGCTCATTTCCTCATGAGTTAAATCCACGGATGAGGCCCCTGGATAGACCAAAACTACTTTGTGACGTAGCGCTTCACGGTAGTCGCGAGTCACTCGAAATGGTATTCCAATGCTTTTTAATCCATGCGCCAAGCCCAGCCAGGCAGAGTCTGTATTGAATAAAAGAACAGCCAATCGACTATTTTCACCACGATTAAAGTCTTCCCACTTTGTTTGGTCTGGAGGTGGAAGTTTTGAGATTGAGCCGGGGCCATGAACCCCAGGAAAAATATGTTCTGACTCTTGATTATGAAAATCTTTAAGAGCATAGATTGCTATCGCAAGAGATAAAACAACCGCTGAAAGCTTAAGACCAATGCTCATTTTGCGCGACTGATGCTTTGACATATTTTCTTTTTCTTAGCAGTTATTATCTCACGCATGATTACCACCGTAAAGAAGGTATCATTTCGTGTCACTTTGGACAAATTTGCTGTGCATGTCGCTGGTCAGCGATTCAATATGCTGGCTGAGCTCTTTAACGAGTTCAGTCAGTTGCGTATTCTGTTGAAGCAACACAAGCAGTTGTTCTGACTGTTGCACGGCAAGGGTCTGGCGCTCTTCGCTTGCTTTGGCAAGTGCTTCCCGGTGTTGTGCGTCGGCGTCAGCATGCGCCTTGTCGCGGTCGGCTTGTCGAGTCTGTGCAAGCAGAATAAGCGGGGCTGCATAGGCTGCCTGGAGGCTGAAGGCTAAATTGAGCAAGATAAAGGGGTAAAGATCAAACCTGGCAAAACCAGTGGCGTTCAGGCTTATCCAGATGGCGACGATGACCGTCTGACCGACAAGAAACACAGGTGTTCCAAAAAATCGGGCAAAAGCCTCCGCTTTGAGTGAGAACCAGTCGTCACCGAAAACTGAGCCAAGATGAATATGTGGAAAATGGAATCGGAAGTAATTGTTTGGCACTTCGGTGGTTGGGGTCGTATCCGGTTGTTTTGAGATGGTTTCCATACAATCTCCTTTGTTTAAATAAGAAACCCGGACAAAACTTGCGTCCTGTCCGGGTTTTTGGTAAAAATAGCCGAAAAGCTTAGTAGCGATCTCTTCTTGGCGACCTTTCTTCGCGAGGTCTTTCTTCGCGAGGTTTCGCTTCATTCACCGTTACGGTGCGGCCATTCAAATCTTTGCCGTTCATAGATTCGATAGCTTCACGAGCTTCACTGTCCTTAGGCATTTCAACAAATCCAAAACCCTTGGAGCGGCCTGAAAACTTGTCGTTGATAATGCTCGCGTTTGCAACCTCTCCAAACTCGGAGAAAGCATCACGAAGATCATCCTCAGAAACAGTATAAGCCAAATTACCGATGTAAATATTCATTTTTAATATCAGTGTACATGTGCATTGATAGAGAGAGATACCTGCAAGTAACCAAAGCACAAATTACTTGAATAGCGATCAGCCAACCATTGACTGAATTCTATATCAAGTTTAACGTAATTACCGGCCGTTTTCAAACATAAAATGCATTGAGTGAATTATTTCTGAAATATTTTATCCAGGCGAGGCGCATACCGGTTGTAAAAATTGATGCTAAAGAATTAAAAAAAAATGCGTTACATCAATTTTTTCAAAAAATCAAGAATGTCGAGCCTATTTCGGACAGACAAAAAAAAGGCAGGAATTGTGGTTCCTGCCTTTTTTAATACCAAAAGCATGGCGCTCAATGGCGGATAATCATGAATAGACTACTTTTTTTCTGGTACTTCGCGCTCTTCCTTGACGGCATAGTTGATCAGATAGTCGTAGAGCCTGATAAGGCGCGAATTCTGATTGTTCTGATCGATCCAGTGACCAATCATACCGATGGTACGAGCCAGAACGAAGAAGCCGTTGAGTGAGTATTCCGGGAAGTCAAGATCCACAAGAATGCAGCCGATGGTGCCGTCTACGTTCAGGATGAGGTTATCCTTCTTGGCTGTGGTAATCTTTTCGACCTGAAGTGCATAGTCGAGGCAAGGGGTATGCAGCGTCGTCTGCTTTGTAACGTATTCAACCAGATATTTTACCCGTTTATCCGGATTTTTGACGCTCTTCACCCTGTGGCCGATGCCCGGAACCGGACCGACATTCTGCTTCATCCAGTTCAGAAATCCCGGGATATCATTCGGATACTCCTTGACGCCGTACTTGAAATATTTTCCGGCATTGGTAACTGCGCCGCCGAATCTTGGCCCGATCATGGTCATGCCTGCAGAGACCGCCTGTGGCAGGTCGATTCCTGCACATGCGGCAATAATGGCGCCGAATGCGCCGGAAACTGCCGGGCCGTGGTCGGCTGAAATCATGATAATGCGTTTGATGATTTCAGACTCTTCTTTTGATGGAAGTTTTTTGTTCCACAAAAGACCGATAACGTCCTCGATGCCATATCCTTTCTCGCACAGTTCTGATGCGGCATAGCCAACGTAACGGGGCTCTTCTCCACGGTCGTCAGAAATGGTGGTACGAATAAGGGGTTCGACAATGACGTCGCCCTGCTTCATGACCTCCTGAACACTCGGAGGAAGTGCTGGAAGGAGTGCCTCCTCAAGTTCTGCTTCCGGTTTTATCACGCCACTCTTGAGCAACTCCTGGTAAACTTGCTTGATCGCCTTGCTGAGTCCACCGAAGGTCTCGGGAACAACGGCTCCAGCTTCCCGCAGTGCATTGATTTTCGAGCGTGCTGATCCAAGCCCTTTTTTACCCTCTTTTGCACCGGCATGTCCGAATTTCATTCCCTGGGGAAGTACATCCTGGCAGGTTCCACCGATTGAAGCGATCACTTTAATGCGTCGTATCTCTTTGCCGAGCCATTCAGCAGCCTCTTCTTCAAGCGTTCCGCCAACCTCTCCGATGATAACGACAGCCTTGGTGTCTGGATCGTTTTCAAACATATTGAGGTAGGTGACGAAGTCCGTACCTGGATAGGAGTCTCCGCCGATAGCTACGGCCGAAGTGATTCCATTACCATTCTGGGCACAGAGCCACATCGCTTCGTTCGAAAGTCCGCCTGACTTGGTGATGACACCAAATGAACCTGGACGGTAAAGGTTACAAAGTTTCAGGTTTTTAAACTCTCCACCAATAACGCCAAGGCGACACTCTCCTGCCGACATGATACCAATCGAGGATGGTCCGTTGAAAATTTTGCCTTTCTCAATTGCATACTTGCGCAGTCGTTTGGCATCTTTTTCCGGAACCCCTTCGGTAATCATGGTCACAAGCTTGATCCCTTTTGCATCAAGCGCCTCTTTTGCTGACTGGTATGCACGGGATGCGCCGATATAGATAAGCGCGGTATTGATTTGAGGGTTCTCCTCAAGAGCTTTTTCGAGCGAGGAGTAAACAGTAACATTGTTCAGCTCCCCTCCCCGGTAAATCTCTTTCTGCTGGCCCTCTTCCGGCGGGTAAACAAACGCCTGCACCGTCAGCGACCGGTTAATCAGAAAGTCGAACTGAGCCATCCGCCTTGCAGCATTCACTCCAGCAATACCGCCAATGATGACCGCTCGTGTATCCTTATTTGCTAAAATACTCACGATTCTTACGGTTTATAAGTTAGAAGTTTCTCTTTGGGGTTCCTGCGATACCGCCTTGCTGTTATGAATTCAGGGCAAGGTCAACAATATCGGTCATAGGCATGCTGCGATCGTAAACATGGATGTCGAATCCTTCTTCTTGCAGCTTTTTCATTGCGGCAAGTCCCTGGTTTTCATTCGGTCCACCGCGTCTGACCCAAATTTGCACATTTTCAAGATACCCTTTCGATTTGCTCTCACGGAATCCGTTGATAATGCCGCTGAAGGTCGCCTTGACATCAGTGAAATTGGCTATGGCACCGCCGACAATAATATGTTTGATATGGGGAAGTCGGCAGATAGTCTCTGTCAGAGCCTCTACTGCCCAGTCCGGAGGATCACCGGAATATTCTGCGTAATTGGCAATGGAACCACCTCTGGCGACCACAGCATCAGAATAAAAGACCGAAGCGCCACCGCCAGCCGTAAGCAGTGCAATGTCTCCACCCGGCACTTCAACCAGCTTGACCGATCCCTTGATACGGGCATCGATATCCATGATCTGCTGTTCAGCTTCAGTGTAAGAGCGTCCGATTTCGGAAACCGGTTTAAAATCCCAGTCAGCATGACGGAAGCGAGCGTCCCAATCAATGTTCATGACAGCATCAAGTGCAGCAAAGCGCATGTCACTCTTGCGTATGACAAGCGGATTGATTTCAATCGACTGTGCGTCTTCATCTTCAAAACAGAGAATAAGACGTGATGCAATTTTAGCGACACGCTCAGCGATCTCACCCGTGAAACCAGCTTCATGGGCTGCTTCGGTAATACTTTCAAGAGTCGGCGTTTCATCAAGAGGAATGAAAAGCCGCTTTACGGTATCCCAGTTCTCTTCGATATCCACACCACCCTTGTTGGAAAGGAGAAGCTCGCTTCCGTCGCGGTTACCGGCAATGGATAAATAGTACTCCTCATCATGGTCAAGCATCTCGGCAACAATAACCTGATGAACAACCGATGTACCGATTTCGCGTCCAATCATCTCTTTTGCTGCGTCATAAGCCTCGTCAAGATTCAGTCCAAGCTTGACCAGTCCGAGCTTGAATCGCCCTCCGATAGCTTCATGAGCTTTCACAACGAGTTTTGATTCTCTCAACCATTTATTAGCTTCCCCAAGCTGCGCAAGGCGGTCGGGATCCATGATAACAACATAATTTGGCACAGGAATGCCCCATTTGTTGAATAGTTTCATGGCTGGCCCTTCAAGTATCTTAGCCATACTATCGGATTTTGTATGTTAATGGGTAGAAACACTGCACAGAAAAGTGCAAGATTTTAAGTTAACTAAATATTTATTTGTTCCAATAGTTTCACAAATAAACGATCCTTATGAATAATTTTCTGCTTTGGTGGCAGTCGTTGCCCTCACAGATGAATCCTGTGATCTTTTCCGCCGGTACATTTGCCATTCGCTGGTATGGCATGATGTATGTCATTGCCTTCGGAGTCGTCTATCTGCTGAGCCGTTATCGCATCGAGAGTGAAAAGCTTCCTTTTGAGCGCTCC
Source organism: uncultured Chlorobiaceae bacterium (assembly GCA_903882665.1). Classification (GTDB taxonomy): domain Bacteria; phylum Bacteroidota; class Chlorobiia; order Chlorobiales; family Chlorobiaceae; genus Chlorobium. Next base: position 72,499 of record CAIRXW010000038.1, read on the forward strand.
TTTGTCGGTGATGGACTGACCTGGGCTATGGTTGGTGTTGTGCTGGGTGGTCGTCTGGGCTATATCCTTTTCTATGGATTAGGCTCTTTTCTTGCCGATCCTCTCGGCACGCTTATACCCTTTGTCTTTTCTCCGGGAGGATGTCGTTTTTCCGGCATTACCGGTATGTCCTATCATGGAGGGGTTATCGGAGTCATTCTCGCACTTTTGCTCTTTACCCGCTCGCAGAAAAGAGGGTTTTTTGAAACATTTGACCTTTATATCCCGGCCATACCTCTTGGCTATACCTTCGGTCGTCTTGGCAACTTCATCAACGGCGAACTCTATGGACGGGTGACCGATTCGGCATTCGGCATGTATTTCCCGCTTGCTCCTGCCTGGCAACTTCGCCATCCTTCTCAGCTTTATGAAGCATTTTTCGAAGGGATTGTGCTTTTTGTTGTCTTATGGTTCCTGCGTAAAAAATCCCCGTTTCCGGGGTTTCTCTCAGCAGTCTACCTCTTCGGTTACGGATTTGTCCGCTTTTTTATTGAATACGTGCGTGAACCTGATGCCCAGCTCGGCTTTGTCTTCCTGAATTTTTCGATGGGTCAGGTGCTCTGTTTCATCATGATGATTGCTGGTGTGGCGGTGTTTCTCTTCAACAAGCCTTCGGCCCGCTCAACGGGAATGTAGGAGTACCTCTTCCCCGCTGACGAAAAATCGGGGTCAGGCTTTTGGTTTCCGCAGAAAGATGTACCCCGTGAGGGCAATGAGCGCAGCAGCAACTCCCCAGATAAATAGCGCAAACCCCGATCCGCCCTCGTACATGCTGAAAATTCCGAAGAGAAAAAAGATGACCGCGGCCCCGATTTTTATGATGTTTTCAGGGAGTCGCGCTCCGAGCATTTTTCCTGCAATAATTGCCAGCCCATCCGAAATCACCATTCCGATGGTTGAGCCGAGCCAGACCGGCAGAAAGGGATGTGTTGAAGCAAGGGTGATGGTGGAGAGCATGGTTTTGTCGCCAAGCTCAGCCATGAAGAAAGTTGAAAAGACCAGCCAGAAGGGGTTTATGCCGGTTTTGCAACTTTTTTCGTCGTCATCAAGCGTGTCTCCGCGAAGTGTCCAGAAACCGAAAGCAATAAAGGCAATACCGGCCACGAATTTGATCCACTCTGTCGGCAGTTTGTCGCCGATAAACCATCCAATGCCTGCCGAAAAAACGTGAATGGCAAGCGTTGCCCAGAAAATCCCCCATAATACAACGCTGGTATTGTAACAGGTTGCAAGCGTCAGGGCTACAAGCTGGGTTTTATCTCCAAGTTCAGCCAGAAAAATCATGACCAGCGATAGCCAGAATGCGTCCATTGATGAGTGGGGTTAGAGGTAGAAAATGAAACAACAAGTATAGGGGAATGGAGCGGGAGGTGCAAGCAGAAAAAAACAGAGCCAATGCGTTACTGAAATAAACGCAAAAAGACTCACGTTACATGAGTCCTTCTGCGTCTGGCGGATGCTTGAGCAAAAACCTTCTTTATTGATTATTTCCTGATTTCAAATAAAAGAAGGATTCCCGCATCAAAGTCCATGGCACCACATTTGCGCATCATCGGATCAAGATGGCTCAGTCTTCAATCTTTTTGTTCAGTGAATCCTCCGCTTCAGCCCAGTCTTCCTTGTCCGCTCCCTGTTGTTTCCCTTTCGCTTCCCACAAGTGATAGGCTGCAAGTTTGATCTGCTCCTCCCGCTCTTTCTGTGGCAGCGACTGTTCTGCCGTTTTGTTTGATCCGTTTGACATGGCTTTTTCGAAATTATGGTTGAACAAAAACTAAAAACAACATTACCTTCAAAAAATAACAATCATTTTTACTTGAAAATTCACAAAAAAAACACGGTTACATTTTTTTTTCAAGAACTGACTTTTTTTGTTGTCATGACTGCTGTCATGAGCTCGAAAAGGCAGCCAAATGGTTTTCGCAAAAATCAGGGTTTTTCACGCTTCATTAATCCCCGGACTGATGAAAAGAGGTTTCAGTAACAGAGGAATTCTGCTAAATTAAACGTAGGACGTCCTGTATCAGAGAGTAGATTGTCGCTGCTGCCGTTTGGTGACATCAACTTTTTTTCGATAAAATAATTGAAAGGAGATTGCTCATGGCAAAGATTTTTTCGCTGATTATCTCTGTTATCATTATGATTTCTTTGTTAACAGTCCGGGCCGAATCAAAATCAGCTTCTCTCAAACTGGATCCCCAAGTCACCCTTGGTACCTATAAGGGGCTGGTTGAAAATCATTTGGGCGGTGTTTTGCGGACGGCAAGGGTAATTACATTGACTTCAGAAGCACAGTCGGCCAAGTGGCAATCAGTCAAACCCTTGCTTGATCGTTTCAGCAATGACCTTGCTACCGATGCAACGGTGTGGTTTGTGCTGCCGGATGGCAGTTATTTCTCAACAGAAACCGGAGGAATAAGCGATCAGAATTTGAAGGATCGCAACTATTTCCCGAAACTCATGTCGGGTCAGGACGTTTTGGGCGACCTGGTGATAAGCAAATCGACCGGTCACCGCTCGATAATTGTTGCCAGTCCAGTGATGGTGAATGGAAAAGTTGTTGCGGCCGTTGGCGTCTCCGTAAGTGTCCGTTTGCTGTCAGGACTTCTTGAATCGAATACAAAATTGCCGGATAACGCCTATTTCTATGCCCTCGACTCTGCTACCAGGATCGTTCTGCACAGAAATGTGGATCGCATGTTCAAGAGCGTCAGTGATGTGGGTGACGAGAGCCTTGGGGATGCATTCAAAACCATTATGACCAAGGATCAGGGGGGCTTCAACTACACGCTACACGGCAAGAAAATGACGTCGATATTCCAGAAATCAACCCTTTTGGGATGGTATTTCTTTATTGCACAGGAACGGAAGTGATCAATTGAACAAGAAAATTTTTGAAATCTCAAGGAATTATCCTGAACTTGCGACCCTGTATGAGCCGTAAGATAGAGTAACGTATTTTAAAAAAAAGAGAATAAGATGTGCCTATGATACCCGCAACCAGAACAGCTATAGAGCGTGATGTAACGAGATGTGGCGAGCTTCTTGGAATTCTTTTCAGCCAGGAGCAGGAGTTTACCGCCGATGCTGAAGCGCAGTCGAGAGCGCTCAACATGATTATTGGCAATCCTGAGCTTGGCCGGATATTTGTCATCGACATTGATGGAGCAATTCAGGGGATGGTAATGCTCCTTTTTACAGTAAGTACCTTTCTTGGCCGAAAAGTCGCTTTGCTTGAAGATATGGTTGTAGCACCTGCATGGCGGGGAAAGGGACTCGGCACCCTGCTGATCAATCATGCTGTGGATGTTGCCCACAAGGAGGGATTTGGGCGCATCACGCTCCTCACCGACCGCGATAACGAGGCTGCACAGCAATTTTACCGATTACAGGGTTTTGCACAGTCGGAGATGGTGGTTTTCAGAAAGCTTCTTGACGACGGAGCAACTCTGAACAAGTGTGAATCAGATACATGGATGTGCCGTGAGTGCGGCTACCTCTATGACCCTGCCGAAGGTGATCCTGAAAGCCGGATAAAGGAAGGTACTCCCTTTGTTGAGGTATCCGGCCAGTGGAGTTGCCCGGTCTGCTTTGCCTCAAAAGCAGATTTCGATCCATTTTCATGATTTCTTCGATAAAGCCATCATGACAAAAAAGGAAATGATTGATGGCATGTGCCTCTAAATGCTTAAAGAAGCAGTGCCCTTAGCTTAAAGAGGGCAAACTTCAAACGAAAGAAAACCTTTTTTCTTCAAAAAGCCTTACGCAAGCATCCACGACAGTTGGATCATAAAGAGTTCCACGGCCTTGCCTGATTTCTGCTAATGCGGCATCAATGCCAAGCTCTGAGCGATAAGGGCGACGCGATGCCATAGCTTCAATAACGTCTGCCACCGCAATAATTCTTGATCCAGGCAAAATTTCTTCACCCTTGAGTCCCTGCGGATATCCGCTTCCATCAATCCTCTCGTGATGCTGCAAGATAAAAAGAGCAATTGGCCATGGAAATTTAATATTTTTGACAATGTCATAACCAGCCTCGGCATGGGTTTGAATCAACAGATATTCGATCTTGCTGAGCTTTGCCGGCTTCGTCAGAATTTCAACAGGAATACTGATTTTCCCTACATCATGAATAGTTGAGGCCAGCTCAATACCATGGATAGTCTCTTCCGATAAACCCAGCTCCCTTGCAATCGCTGGCGCCAATTGCCCGACACGACGCATGTGGCCAGCAGTATATTCATCACGGGATTCAACGGTATTGGCTATCGCTTTGATTGACTCTTCCAGGCTCTCCTGCAGTTCATGAGATGCTTGTACAACAGCCAGTGCCATTTTTTTGGCAGCTACAATCTCCTCGATCTGCTTAACTTCGGTAAGGTCAGTAGCTACCAGACAAATAATATCAGCCTCTTTACCAACATGAACTTTACCAATCGAAATATAAATAGGTACCCGGTCTCCATCTTTAGTCACTAAAATCAATTCACCGCGATGTTTTGCGGTAGAATCCATGCTCAGGAGTGATTCCAGAATCTTTCGATGTTCAGGCTCAACCCAGGTTTGAAAGTTTCCACCAATAACCTTGTTCAAGGGAGAGTTCACCATCCGGGCAAACCGCTTGTTGGCGAATAAAACAAGGCCATCAGGCGTCAGGGTCAGGGCGCCTTCACTCATCTCCTCAAGCAATATCCGATAGGGTTGATCAGCATTGGACAGAGAATAAATATGCTCACCCGATGTACCGGATACCACAAAAGCATCAACAGCACCCTCGCGAATGGCATTCAGGGTTGCATGGGCTTCCTGCAATGCAGTGCGCAATTCTTCTACTTCCCGGGAGAGCTCTGCTTTGGATTTCAATGCTGCTTTCATCGTTATAAAGGTTTCAAATCCAAACCGACAAGTACCTTCTCGGTATCTGACAGGTCGCCAATAATACGGCGAAGAGGAGGTGGAAGCTCTCTAATGAGTGTCGGTATGGCAATGATCTGATCCCCGGCAGCGAGATGGGGCTGCTGATATAAATCAATCACCTCCAGAACGTACCGCCCATCCAGTTTTTCTTCGCAAATCTTCTTGATATTTGCAATGGCGGTCATCGAATGTATCGTTGATCCGGCCACATACAACCGCAAAATCCATTTTTTTGATGGATCGTCTTCAGGTCCTGTTTTTTTATGAACTCTTAAATCAATCGGTTTATCACTCATTTGCCACCCCTTGGGGTTACGTCGATTATAGCCCCTTTCATGTTGATTTCCTTTTGACTTTTACATGCGTATTGTTTTCATCAACGTTACGTATTTTGCCCATTGCAGTTCGATCTGTGCTTAGTTGCGCTTGACGGGTTTTTTCCTGTGCTATCATTTTGAGATTGCTGGCTTCCTGGGCTGCGAATTCAGCTCGCATGGCCGCGATCCTCGAATCTAAAATACTCCGCTTGTTTTCCAGATCAAATTGCCGAAGTTCTATCTCTTCCTGTAATTTGAGACCTAATGCCTTTTCCTGAGCCAGCATATTCAGGCGTGCTCCACCTGTTGCAACCCCACCTGTGCCGATATAAACATCACATATTTCTATGCCGTGATCTGTCATCAAAAATTCCCGAACCTGGTTGGAGTGGCTCATGCCGCGTGACTTGAGAACATAGATAGCACGACTTCGCTCCCCATTACTTTCAAGATCCCTCAATAAAATCCATGAATCAATGATTGATGATATATTAATTGAGGAACTCTCTGATTGCACTTCACTCGGCGTCAAGCTGCCAAACACGATAGTGATGCCAAGAGATTTCATAAGGTCAACAAACTTCATTACAATTCTTTTGACATCACTGGTGTTTGCAATATCATCAAAGCTTGTAACAGGATCCATGATGACAACTTTGGGGGTGTACTCGGCGATCAGTTTTTGAGCCAGAAGCAAATGCATATCAAGACCATACTGGGTAATCCGCCTGCATTCCATGACCAGAAGACCTTTTTTTACCCAATGGTCGAGGTTTAACCCAACGGAGCGCATATTTCTTATGATTTGATCCGACGACTCCTCGAAGGAAAAATAGACAACGCGCTCATTGCGCCGACAGGCTGCATCCGCAAAATGTGCCAAAAAGGTGGTCTTACCCGTGCCGGGCGAACCGGAAATCATAATGACGCTGTCCTCAAAGAACCCGTTGCCTCCAAGCATAGCGTCTAACCTTTGAATGCCGCTGGAAACTCTCGTATATGAGACCTTGTGCTCCAGCCTTGCAGAAGTAACCGGTATGAGAGAAATGCCATCTCCGTCAATGACGAAAGGATAATCGTTGCTGCCGTGAGATGAACCACGATACTTCACAATACGTAATCTTCGTGAAGCAACCCGTTCCTCAATGCTGACAGTTACATTAATCACACAGTCTGAAACGTACTCTTCTATACCGTGACGGGAAAGGGTATCGGTGCCGCCTTCTCCGGTAATGACCGCAGTAACACCCTTCTCCTTGAGCCAACGAAACAGACGGCGCAATTCAGCGCGCAAAACGGCTGGATTGGGCAGGTTGCTGAAGAGTGATTCAATGGTATCAAGGACGACTCGTTTGGCGCCAATGGAATCAATGGCGGCACCCAATCGAATAAACAGGGCATCGAGGTTGTACTCTCCTGCCTCAACTATTTCATATTGATCGATATAAACAAAATCGACAACAATCTTTTTGCTTGCAATCAACCCATCCAGGTCAAAGCCGATCGAGACGACATTGGTGATTAAATCGTTTGTCGATTCTTCAAAGGCCATGAAGACGCCAGGCTCATTATATTGCATGGCACCTCTGAGCAAAAACTCCATGGCGAGCAGTGTTTTTCCGGTACCTGTTCCTCCGCAAATGAGTGTGGCTCGACCCTTCGGCAGCCCACCATTGGTAATGATGTCTAACCCTTCAATCCCAGTTAACGCCTTGGGAAGTTGCCGCCTGTTTTCAGGCATCGACTTCGGTTTCAGATTTATTTTCGCTTTTGTCATAATGTATTCCTTTCGTAATTTCAATTGACCAGGATGCGGTAACACGTTCTTGACAGGCGCATGAGTATGATCGGCGTAGCGCCTCAGACACTTTTTGGTCTGATCCCTCGATAGAAAAAGTTGTTGTTTCGGAAGTATCATCTGCAGGATCAATGTTTTTTTTCACAGGTATTTTTTTGGCAACACTTGTTTTGCTTATGCACGTATAACGGAACAAATAGTTCATAAAATTTACGCTTTTTTTAATTCTCTTTAGCAAATACCTTTTCAGCGGAAGATCCCTGCTTGAGGATATGGTTGTGGCGGGTGCATGGCGGAGCAAGGATCCCGGCACCTGACTCAAGCTCGGAGATGATTGTCATCAGGAAGCTTCCTGGTTAAGAGCGCCTCTTCAATTTGTCTTGAGATCAAGCGAGCGGCTTGTGGCAATGAGGGCCGCCTTTCGTGCGGGATAGAGGCTTACCAGAAAACAGAGGAGGATGGCCGTGATGCTGACGGCAATAAAATCTCCAGCCTGCATGTTGACGGGATAGGCCTGGATGATGAAGGCGCTTTTTGAGGGGAGCTGCACCATGCCGTAGAGCTGCTGGAGGGTGCAGAGGCTCCAGGCAATGATGGTTCCAGCAGCCGTTCCTGCGATTCCGGTCATTCCTCCCTGAATAATAAAAATGGCCATGAACTGCGGTTTTTCCATTCCGAGACAGCGGAGATAGAAGAGTTCACGCTGTTTGTCGATGGCGGTCATAGCAAGGGCTCCGGTGAGGCTGAGGGCGGCGACAAGGATGATGAGCATCAGGACGCTGAAGCTGACCCATTTTTCGAGCTGCATGACAGCGAAGATGTTGTTGTATTTTTCTTCGAGTGTGCGCACCTTGACGCTTGTTTTCAGGGGGCTACAAGCCAGCCACTCCCTGAGGTTGCCGGTGAAGGCATCGCCCGATAATACCCCCTCTTTTCCCCTGATGTCGATTCCTGAGTACTCTCCCTGGCCCATGAGCAGGATTTTTTGGCCAAATAGGCTGGAGGTAAGGACGTAGCGGTCATCAAATACTTTTTGCAGGGAAAAGAGCGATGAGACACTGGTTTCAGGAATGGCGAGCATCGGGATCAGGTAGGGTTCCGAGAGCGATTCGAGGCCGAGGGAGATCAGTTCCGGACTGAAAATTTTGACCTCCCTGAAGGGGTAGAGGTTGGTGCGGTAGGCCAGAAGCTCTCCGACGGCAATGGTTTCGGAGGTGAAAAAGGGGCGGGGCGTATGGGTTTGACGCATCAGGCGGTGGTGCGCCGTTTCGCTGATTCCTTTGACCATGACCAGTTCGCTTTTCTCCCGGGTCGCCATAATGGCCTCCCCTTCGGCAAAGGGCTCGGCAGATCCGACGCCTTCGATGGCGCGTAGTGATTGCAGGATGTTGTCGGAGACTTTCATGGTTCTGCCCGCAAGGGGAACAATCTGTGCGGGACTGTCGATGGTGATAAAGAGATCGCGGGCAAGTTTCTGGAATCCGTTCAGGACGCTCATGACTACAAGGAGGGTGCTGACGCCAAGAACGATTCCGGCAAGGCTGATTGCTGAGATGATGTTGATGACCCTGAACCGTTTTCGGGCAAAACTGAAGCGCCGGGCAATCCATAAGGCTGTTTTCATAGAGGCGGAAGTATGATGGTTTACGTGCCCAGTGCGGTGCCGGGTTTAAGGGAGGCGGCAATCCGTGCAGGAATAAAGGCAAAGAGCAGGGTGAGGGCCATTACAGCGATGGAGACGGCGGCGTAGTCGAGCGGCTCAATCAGGAGTGGCACATATTTGATGAAATAGCTTTTTTCGGGCAGGGTGATTAGGTGAAAGCGCAGCTCAAAGAGTGAGAGGGAGAGGGCAAGGATGTTGCCGGTAACCACTCCCGAAAGCGAGACGAGAAAAGCCTGTGTCAGAAATACGGCGCTGATTTTTCCGGGTTCAAGGCCGAGTGCGCTGAGCATGCCGATTTCACGCGTCTTTTCAATAATAAGTACCAGCAGCGTGGAGATAATGTTGAAAACGGCCACAATGGTGATGGTGACAATGAGCAGTGGTGTGATATTTTTTTGAAGCTTCAGCCATTCAAAGAGGTTGGCATAGCGCTCAAAAACCGTATAGCCATAAAAGGGAAGTCCAAGGAGATTGACCAGCTCTTTGACCGTGCGCGGCAGTTGGCTGAGGTCGTGCACGTTGGCATCGTAACCACTGATCGTCAAGGGATTGAATTGCTGCTGAAGCTTTTTCAGGTCGGCGATCACCACAAAATCATCAAACCCCTCCTGAAGCCCTGTGTCGTAGATTCCTCGTATCACTCCGACCTCCAGATCAAGGGTGGAGAGCATGTCAACAATGTTTTTGTTGCCGGCAATAAGTTTTGCGCCCGATGCATTGTTTCCAAGGCCGACAAGCATCACCTTTTTACCAACCTTGAGATCAAGATTTTCGGCCAGCGTCTGACCTGCGTAGAGAGCAATACCGGTAACATTATCGTTCGCTTCAAAGCTTCCAGCCCGAAGAAATTTTGTCAGAAAGATTCTGCGTTGCTCTTCGCCCACTCCCCTGACCACAACCGGTTTGCTGTGCCAGATTTTATCAGAGTCTGTACTGCGACTACGAAGGATAAAGCTTTTTTCCAGAAAGGGTGAGGCGTTTGCAATGTTCGGGTTCCCGGCGATCCGTGCAAGATCGGTTCGGCGTTCCTGAAAAAGCTGTTCGTCGGGATGACGGATCTGCAGGTGAGCGCTGAAGCTGATCAGTTTACTTTCCACACTGCTGGCAAATCCGCTTACAATCGAGAGTGTGAGGATAAGTGCTGCCGTCCCCACGGCAATACCGACAACGGCAACCATGACGATAAAGGTTGGTTTCGTTGTCGATCGCGGTTTGAATGCAAAGCGCCTTGCAATGTAGAACTCGGGTTTCACCGTTATTTCAGAATTATTGTGCGTTCAACAAGCCTGTACGGAGCAAGGGAGCTTCTTTCGAAAGCCTTCTGCCCGGCGCCACTGCCGAGCCACGAACCGAATCCTGCAGCAAGCGCATCGCCGGGATAATAGAGATAGTAAACCAGAGTAACAAGCGGATAGCTTCCGTCGAAGATGTTTTGCTGTGTTGGCATATATGGTGCACCATCCCCTTTTGCTATCGGAAGGAGACGGATGTTTGCCGTGTTTAGGTTTTTTTCAAACGAGGAGCGGAAGAGCAGCCCGACAGCACGCCTGTCGGTTGATACCCTTTCAATCAGTGCAGCATCGCTGCTGCATGACCAGGAATGAAGCTCCCCTCTTTTTTTCCCTGTTGTTGCGGCCAATAGAGAGAGCAGGCGAAAATCATCAGCTCTGACAAGCGGTATAATAGCTCCCCCCTCCCCTTTTGCGGACAAGAGGGTTCCAAGCTCTGTTGTTGAGAACATGCTGGCGGGGTTGCGGCGATTGACAATACAGACAATGGCGTCACGGGCAACCGGTTCACGGCGAATGGGGCGTTTGAGTTCGCCAAAAAGAGAGTCTTCAGCAGCTTCAGGGTTACCGCTGATTAATGCGGCCTTGACCGAGCCCTCAAGCAGATGTTTCAGACTCTTTCCGGAGGCGTCAGGCAGCAGCGTTACCGTTGCTGCGGGATAATACCAGCTGAAGCTCTCCGCCTGGATAGCGGCGATCTCTTCGAGATGGCGATCGACCGCGAGCTTCATGCTTCCGCTTTTTGCGGTTTCTCCAGTTTGTTGCTGCGTGCAGTTCAGCAATAAAAACGCTGTGCAAAAAAACAGCAGGCCACCCACGACCCTGAATATGGCTCTTTTTGTGGCTTTTTTTTTCACAGTCACTCCTTTTTTCTTCTTTACCTCTTTGACAGCGCTCTTTTGGAAGTTCAATTGCTAAGATAAGGAGAAAAAATATGTTGCCATAAAAAACAGCTCCGATGTTGCCGTGGTGAAAAAAAACATTTCACATTCTTGAAAATCACGTAAAAAAGGTTAATATTTCGGCCTTCCGGAACACCTGATTGCGAAAACATATCTTTTTGTATTGAAAACGTTTATTACAAGCATATTATCGGCATGGCGGCACCTGTAGCGGAGAGTTCGACAATGTACTCAGTATCAGTAATCGGAGCTTCCGGCTATTCCGGAGCTGAGTTGACACGGCTGCTTCTTCAACATCCAAAAGTCGAGTTACAGGAACTCTATGCTTTTTCACAGGCAGATAAACGCGTTTCGGATCTCTATCCTCTCCTGTCCAGCAACAAGGTGTACAAGCCTTATTGCGGAGAGAGTGGAAGTGATATTTATTTTCTTGCCCTTCCCCACGGTGAAGCTCTGCAACTGGTTCCCCCCCTTGTGGCTGCGGGAAAAAGGGTGATTGATCTTTCCGGCGACTTCAGGCTGAAAAGTGTGGTTGAGCATGAACAGTTCTACAAACAGCCAAAATCTCCCGAATCGGTGATGACCTACGGCATGGCGGAGTTGTTCCGTGACGAGATTGTCAAGGCGAAGGCGATCAGTAATCCCGGCTGTTTTGCAACAAGCATCATTCTTGGTGTTGCACCGCTTTTTGCAGGCAGTGAGAGCGGCATAAAGGTTCGTGCCATCAACTGTACCTCCACGTCCGGTATTTCCGGAGCGGGACGAAGCAGCAAGACAGAGTTGTCTTTTGCGGAGATGAGCGAAAATGTCAGGGCCTACAAGGTGGGTGTTCATCAGCATATTCCTGAAATCATGCAGGCTCTCGGCACCTCCGCCACCACTCCATCGTTTGATTTTACCTTTACGCCAATGATCGGTTCGTTGGTGAGGGGTATTTACAGTATCCTTACGATTCAACTGGAAAAGCCTGTTGAAACAGAACGGATCAGGTCGCTCTATAATGGCTTTTATCCAACCAATAGGGCTCCATTTGTCAGGCTGCGCGACACCATGACCGAGGTGAGGCATGTTGCCCATACCAATTTTTGTGATATCCATATCGCTCATGCCTCTGCAAGCGGTTCGCTGGTCATTGTCACCGCCATCGACAACCTTTTGAAAGGTGCCGCCGGGCAGGCAGTCCAGAACATGAATCTCATGCTTGGCCTGGATGAAACAACCGGATTGTCGTTTTAATTTTATAACTATTAATCAGGCCAATACTGCATTGGAGAAATTCCATAAAGGGCTTAAAGTTATCCGTCAGCTTTCTGCTGTAACTCCCTGGCCGGTATCGGTCACCCCCATGTCGGCGGATTCAGATGGAACGCACGGCTTCTGGCCTGAGGGTTTTTCTGCTGCTGCGGTCTCTGCCGCTATCAAGTATGAGCGCAAAGACCTGATGCTGCTCGTGACCGATCGCCCTGCAAGCGCCGCAGCACTCTTTACCCGGAACCTCTGTTGTGCTGCCCCGGTACTGCTTTCGCGTGACCATCTGCAGCGCTCCCCTGCCTCCATTCGTGCCGTTGTATGCAACAGTGGCAATGCCAATGCGGCCACCGGCAAAAAAGGAATGGATGATGCACTTGCCATGGCTGAAGCCGTTGCGCGGGAGTTTGCCATCAAGCCTGAAGAGGTGCTTGTTGCTTCAACCGGCGTTATCGGTCAACTCCTGCCGATGGAGAGGGTTCTTGGCGGCATTTCCGAACTTCCATCCAGCTTGCAGCGTGAGTCGGTTCTTGATGCAGCCCAGGCAATCATGACGACCGATACCTTTCCGAAATTTTTCTCGCTTGAAGTTCAGCTTTCGGGTGGACGAGTCCGCTTGAGTGGCATAGCCAAAGGCTCAGGCATGATTTGCCCGAACATGGCGACCATGCTGGCCATTCTTGCCACTGATGCGTCAATAGCTCCAGACCTCCTTCAGAAAGCGCTGAAGCTTGCAAACCAGAAGAGTTTTAACGCCATTACGGTCGATGGCGATACAAGCACGAACGATATGGTCTCTCTTCTTGCAGGCTGCACCGGCCCTGAAATTGTGGCAGAGAGCGATGATTTTGCTCTTTTTTGCGAAGCACTTGAAGCGCTGATGACCTTTCTGGCCAAGCTCATTGTCATTGACGGAGAGGGTGCAACAAAACTGGTTACCATTACCGTTGAAGGGGCGGCTGATGACCGGGATGCAGAGCTTGCGGCAAGAACCATAGCGCAGTCGAGCCTGGTCAAAACAGCCATTCACGGAGAAGATGCCAACTGGGGAAGAATCGTTGCTGCAGCGGGTCGCTCTGGCGCGAGTTTTAACCAGGAGGAGCTTGAACTGCATTTTAACGATCTCTCCATTCTCAAGCCGGGTTTTATTGCCGACTTCTCTGAAACGGCGGCATCGGAGATCATGGCAAAAGATTCGTATACCATCACGCTCCGTCTTGGCAGCGGCCCGGGACGGGCAACCGTCTGGAGTTGCGATTTGAGCAAAGAGTATGTCGATATCAACGGAAGCTACAGAAGCTGACACTTCCCTTAACCATCAAGAGCAATTTTTCCGCAATGGAAACCTTACCGTGCAATGAACTCAATTTGGCCAGAAAAGCCCCCCATGCCGCTATCGGGCCAGTGCTTATTGAGGCGTTACCCTATATCCGCAAGTTCGAAGGCAAGACTTTTGTCATTAAATATGGCGGTGCCGCCATGAAGGATTCCTGCCTTAAAAGCAGTTTTGCCCAGAATGTTACCCTTCTGCGTAAAGTAGGTATCAAGATTGTGCTGGTGCACGGCGGAGGAGACGCCATTACAAAAACGGCTGAAAAGCTTGGAATCGCGTCACGCTTTTTGCACGGACGCAGGGTTACCGACAAGGAGATGATCTCGGTTATCCAGATGACCCTTGCCGGAAAGGTGAACCAGGATATAGTTCAGTTGATCAGCGAGCATGGCGGCAAGGCGGTTGGTGTTACCGGCCTTGATGCCGATACCATCAAGGCAGTGCCCCACCCGAATGCTGAATCACTTGGCCTGGTGGGTGAGGTCGAGCAAATCAACACCGGCTACATTGATCTGCTCTGCGGTGCAGGACTCATTCCGGTCATCGCCCCGACAGGGTTTGACGACAAGGGAAATATCTACAACATCAACGCTGATGATGCCGCAAGCGGTATTGCCATTGCCCTGAAAGCTGAAAAGCTCATCTACGTCAGTGATGTCGCAGGCATTCATGTGGGCGACAGAATTCTCAAAACCATCTCCAAGGGCGAAGCCGCTGACTTTATTGAACAGGGAATCATTTCTGGCGGCATGATTCCGAAAGTTCTCTCTGCATTCAAAACGCTCGACAGTGGGGTCGGAAAAGTTCATCTCATTGACGGAAAATCAACACATTCGCTTTTGCTCGAAATATTCACGCACGAAGGGGTCGGAACCCAGTTTGTTGCAGAGCAGGAGAGTGATCAATTTTTAAACAGGTAAAGGCATGGAAGAGGTTCAAATAAAAAAAGCCCCCGCTAAACGTGATTTTCTTGGCTTTTCACCGCTTGATGGCAGCAAGATTATTGAGTTGTTCGACTACTCCCTCTATATCAAGAAAAAAAGGAGAGAGCACTCCGCCGATGCACCATTTCTGCCGCTGCGCGACAAAACGGTAGCCATGATTTTCAGCAAGCCCTCTTTGAGGACGAGGGTCTCTTTTGAACTCGGCATCCATGAGCTGGGTGGATATGCCATCAACCTTGATGGTCAGTCGATTGGCCTCGGCTCACGTGAATCGGTGCAGGATGTGGCGCAACTGCTTTCCCGCTACAATGATGCCATCGTCGCCCGTTTGCACGAACATGCTATCATCGAAGGGCTTGCGGAGCACGCCTCCATTCCGGTTATCAATGCGCTGACCGATCTGTCGCACCCCTGCCAGATACTGGCTGACGCCTTTACGCTTTACGAAAAGTCGCTGTGGCATGAGGGAATCAAGGTAGTCTTTGTCGGGGATGGCAATAATGTGGCCAATTCATGGATAGAGCTGGCAGGACTGCTCCCCTTTCACTTTGTGCTTGCCTGCCCGGAAGGGTACATGCCAAACGAGGGAGTGCTCAAGGCGGCCCGCCAGAAAAGGATCAGCCGTATCGAGATTCTGCACGATCCGAAAGAGGCGGCAGCCAACGCCGATGTGCTCTATACCGATGTCTGGACCAGTATGGGAAAAGAGAAAGAGATAGATGAGCGCCTCAGAATTTTCTCCCCCTTTCAGATCAACAGTGCCTTGCTTGCAGAGGCTAAACCGGGTGCGGTGGTCATGCACTGTATGCCCGCACACCGTGGTCAGGAGATAAGCGCAGAGGTGATGGATGGGCCACACTCCATTATCCTCGATGAGGCCGAAAACCGCCTGCATGTCCAGAAAGCGCTTCTGGTCAAACTGCTGAACCATGAAGAGTACAGAAAGTTTCACCTGACCCACCGGCTTTTGAATGCCGCCAAAAAAATCAGGAGCTGACAAGGGTGATGCGACAATGAACAAGTGCGATGGTGGGTTGCTTGTTCTTTCCTCTTCTGTGCTGAACATTTCTGTACTGAAATCATATATTCATAAAAATCTTTCCAAAAACTGATAATTCACGACAACATGAGCAAGGAAAAAATTGCAATAGCCTATTCCGGTGGACTCGATACCTCCATCATGATCAAGTGGCTGAAAGACAAATATGATGCCGAAATTGTTGCTGTTACCGGTAATCTGGGTCAGCAGAAAGAGATTGAAAACCTCGAATCGAAAGCAATCGCCACAGGAGCCTCAAAATTTCAGTTTGTTGATTTGCGCAAAGAGTTTGTTGAAGAGTACATCTGGCGTGCTCTCAAGGCTGGCGCCCTCTATGAGGATGTCTATCCGCTTGCAACTGCACTTGGACGCCCCCTGCTTGCAAAAGCGATTGTTGATGCCGCCCTCGCCGAAGGATGCACCATGCTTGCCCACGGCTGCACCGGAAAAGGGAACGACCAGGTACGATTTGAAGTGACCTTTGCCTCACTTGCCCCCCACCTCAAGGTACTTGCACCCCTGCGCGAATGGGAGTTCACCTCAAGGGAGGCTGAAATTGCCTATGCCCTCGAGCACAACATTCCGGTCTCTGCTACCAAGAAAAACCCCTACTCCATTGACGAGAACATCTGGGGTATCAGCATTGAGTGCGGTGTGCTCGAAGATCCGATGGTTGCACCTCCCGAAGATGCCTACCAGATCACCACGTCACCGGAAAATGCGCCCGGCACTCCGTCCGTTGTTGAAATTGAGTTCGAAAAAGGTATTCCTGTCTCCCTTGATGGCAAAAAGATGAGTGGCCTTGACCTCATTATCCGCCTGAACGAAATTGGTGCAGCCAATGGCGTCGGACGCCTCGACATGATTGAGAATCGCGTTGTCGGCATCAAGTCACGCGAAATTTATGAAGCTCCGGCAGCAACCATCCTGCACTTCGCCCATCGCGAACTCGAACGCCTCACGCTCGAAAAAACCGTTTTCCAGTACAAAAAGAATATCAGCCAGGACTACGCAAACATCATCTATAACGGACTCTGGTTCTCGCCAATGAGAAAGGCGCTCGATGCCTTTGTGGATGAAACACAGCTCCCGGTGACCGGTCTTGTGCGCCTCAAGTTATACAAGGGCGGTGTCTCCCTGCTTGGCCGCAACTCCCCTTACTCGCTCTACAACGAGGAGCTTGCCACCTACACTGAAGCTGACACCTTCAACCACAAGGCAGCAGCAGGCTTCATCCACCTCTATGGACTTGGGCTGAAAACCTACAGCGAAGTGCACTCCGCCAAATAAGAGCTGCACCCTTCAGTCATCCGCGCAGGCCATACTTTCCGGCCTTCGCGGCGCTGGCTTGTACCATTTTCTCGTTGTCAGAGAGTGCTGTCTTGACCAAGCAACGCTCAAACCTTTTCTTTGTTCTGCGACGAAACAGTTTTCTCCTGTCGGTTTTTTTCCTGGCGAACGACCATGGCTTGTGTACGTTTCTGCCAAAACTCCAACTGCTCTTGTTGCGACATGTTCACTATTAATTTTTCCACATAATCATCGCCACGCCGCTTCAACATGACGCATTCCGGTTCACGAATCATCACTGTCATGATGAACAAAATTTCCGCATTGCATTACCATTCATCTCTATCTTACAAAAATGCCAATAAAACGTTAAATTCACGAAAAATTTATGACCAAATAAATGGCAATGGTTTTTTATTTTTATCCTCGGACATCGAACAGTTCATCCCCGAAAAAGCGCTTCAACGGCAAAAAAAATAGAAACTCAGGATTGGTTCACGATATTCTGCACCATTCTGGAGAGGGATTTGAGGGAGAAGGGCTTCTGGATAAAATTAATCCCGTCTTCAAGCAAATTGTTTTTGGCTATAACATCGCTTGAATAACCGGACATAAAGAGAACTTTGAGTGAAGGATTGAGCTGTTGAAGCTTTTTGAAGAGATCACATCCATTCATTCCGGGCATGACAACATCGGTCAGAAGGAGTGAGATGACTCCCTCATACTCTCCGGCAACCCGAATTGCTTCATGGGGTGACGGAGCTCCAAGTACCCTGTATTCTTTGTTTTCCAGCTCAATTTTACAGAGCTCCAGAATCTCTTGTTCATCTTCAACGAGCAGTATGGTCTCTTTGCCGTATTTGTTTATTGCTGAGAGTTGTTGACTCTCAACAGGATCAGCGAATACCTCTTCCTTGTATCGCGGCAGGTGGATCTTGAAGGTCGTCCCTTCTCCCTCTTCGCTTCTGCATTCAAGACAACCCTTGTTTTGTTTGACAATACCATAGACCGTCGAAAGCCCCATGCCGTAGCCTTTTCCCTTTTTTTTTGTAGTGAAAAAGGGCTCGAAAATATGGGGCAAATGCTTTTTTTTGATACCCTTGCCGTTATCGGTGACGGAAAGCGTTACATAGTCGCCAGGAACCTTGCAGGGATGGTGGGGTGTCTGAATAATTTTGTAATCACAGAGTTTGCCAATTTCGATGGTGATGATGCCGCCACAGTTGTCAACGGCATCACGGGCATTGACGCAAAGATTGACAAGAATCTGGTCGAGTTGTGAGGGATCAGCTTTTACCAAAGCGGGCTCAATGTCGGGACTCCAGATAATGGTGATATTTTTACCAATCATTTGTCTCAGAACGGTGAGCATCTTGTCGACAAGGGAGTTCAGTTCGAGAACTATTGGCATCACCGTCTCTTTTCGGGCAAAGGCAAGGAGTTGACGGGTAAGGTTTGCCGATCGGTTCGTTGCCGCAAGAATATTTTTGAGATTGTATTGCAATGGCTCATCAAGAGTCTCTGTTTGATCCAGAGCCATTTCAATATTGCCGAGGATCACGCCAAGCATATTGTTGAAGTCGTGGGCGATTCCACTGGCAAGCTGCCCCACGAGATCCATTTTTTGTGACTGCACCAGTATTGCCTGCATTTCATTTGCCTGCATTTCCGCACGTTTACGGGAGACAATATCGCATACCATAGCTGTAAGGGTACTCAAGAGCTTGAGATCATCATCATTATAATCCGACGATTTGTTTCCTACTCCAAGAACAGCCATCACTTTGCCCGCATGAAGCATGGGAACGACAAGCGTGCGACTGATTTCGGGATGGCCATTCGCAAACCTGATTCCATGATTTTCGAAGCTGTAATTGTTGGTAATCAATGGTTGCTGATGCATTATGACGCTGGACCATAAACCAGAGTCGGTCAGTGACGGATGTGGTATATCACCCTCAAGCCCGTGTATTGACTTCTGAATAGTTGACGATGCTCCTTCCAAAAATTGAAAAGAGGGATCGTCCTCAATAAAGTGGCACCAACCTACAGGACTCTCCGTAAGCCGTTCGGCTTCGTCGAGCGTGGCCCTCAGGATTTCCTCTGCCGAATGGGACTCTGCCATCTGGAGAATACGCAGACGGACTTCCGTAAAGGATTCATAGTGCTTGCGTCTGGTGATATCAAAGAGTAAGCCGATTGTGCCTGAATTGTCCCCGTTCTCATATTTTTGCACATGCATCTCCCCCCAATACATCGAACCGTCCTTTTTTTTCATGCAGTGTTCAACAACCCTTATCTGCGAAGCACTTGATCGTATTTCGGCAAAATCTTTGATAGCCCCTGGAATCTCCTTTTCGGTGAGGAACTCTGTAAATCGATGGCCAATCATCTCCTGAGGCATAAATCCCGAGATTTTTTCGGAGGCTTGAGATACAAAGGTGAAGATTCCATCTCGATCACAGATAAAGACCTCTCCATCCAACTGCTCCGCAATAGTGCGGAACTTCTTTTCGCTGAGTTTCAATGCGTATTCCACCTGCTTGCGCTCGTCGATGTCTATACCCGTTGCTATCAAAAAGGAATTACCGTCGATAACAACTCTTTTGGCCTTCAGGAGAAACCATCGGAATTTCGCTCCACCACAAGATTGAACCCTCACTTCAGCATGCTCTTCAAGGCCTTCAATCAAAACATTCCGGATTTTTTGCTCGATCAGCGGTCGGTCATCCGGATAAACGATTGTTATCGCATCACTGCCGGCAATTTCACTATCTGATTTACAGAGAATTTCGTCGCGCATACGAGCATTCCATGCAGCAAATCGCCCGTTTATATCAATCATACAAAATACCCCAGGGGTGGCATCAATAAGTGTCTGTATGAAACGCCGTTTGTTTTCTACCTCATTTTTACTCCTTATGTGCGAGGTGACATTTTGAGCAATAATCAGTAACCGGGTGATATCACCTTCTGAAGAGCGGAGTGGATAAAGTGTTGAGCGATAGACCTGGTCATCCTGCAGATCATCAAAAGAGAGTTGCTTGCCTGAGCGCAGAACATCTTCTGCGATTTTTCTGCGTTGTACTGCGTGTTCAGGCATGAGAAGATCACAAGAAAGCAAATCGTAAACGTTGGCGCCCAGGCACTCTTCCGGGCATTTGCCAAACCTTGACGCAAATGAACTGTTGGCTTCAAGAATTGTTCCTTCACGATCGATAATAAAAACCGGTTCAGTAAAGGAATCAAACAAAGCGGAAATACTATTATCGAACAGTTGAGCTTTGTCCGCTCCATTTTGTTCTTTTTCGTTTTTTGCTTCCAGCATGGGAATGTTCGGAAGTGTTTTTGCAATACCCTCGGATAATCCCGAATGGGTAGTCAGCTCTCTGCCGTTTTGATACTCAGCAATAAACGGCCCAAGCTGTCTAAAATGAACTTACCATTTTATTTCAACAATAATCTTATCCATTTATCCTCAGATGCTCCCATCAGGCAAGTCACCGGTTGCATTATTAACGCGATCCGAAGGTTGCTGGGAATCGGCATCAAAAAATGCGCTTCCCCCTGCCCGGGCTGCATGATTCGGAAACAAGGCAAAAGGATAAAATTTACTATTTTACGAAACAGTTCAACTTCCAAACAACCAAGATGTTTATGAACAGCAAGAAAGAATTACTCTGGCAGAGCCGATTTTCATTACCCTTTGACCGAGATGCGCTTTTGTTTTCTTCGTCGGTTCATGTCGACAAGAAGCTCTATCGTGAAGATATTCAGGGTTCCATTGCCCATGTTACCATGCTTTCCGAAGAGAATATTGTCAGTGTTGAGGATGCTGCCCAAATCATTGCAGGACTCAGGGAGATTGAGGAGGAACTTTCAGGCGGTTCACTTCTTCCCCAGTGGGAGGATGAGGATATTCATACGGTTATTGAGAACAGGTTGAAGGAAAAGATTGGAGCTGTCGCTGGCAAACTTCACTCTGGCCGGAGCCGTAACGATCAGGTGGCAACCGATACCCGTCTCTACATGCGCCGCCAGATTACCGAACTTCAGGTGGCTCTTGGAGGACTTTTAGGGGTTCTTATTGAAAAAGCAGAGTGCTACCACAAAACCATCATCTTCGGTTATACCCACCTGCAGCGTGCCCAGCCGATTTCTGCCGGACACTACTACCTGGCTTATTTCAACATGTTCAGCCGTGATCGTCAGCGGTTACATGATCTCATGAAAAGGGTGAATATCTCTCCTCTCGGTGCAGCAGCCTTTGCTGGCAGTACTCTGCCGCTCAATGCAGAACGAACTGCGGTACTGCTTGGTTTTGACGATCTTTTTTCAAACAGTATTGATGCGGTCAGTGATCGCGACATTGTTATTGAGTTCATTTCTGACTGCTCCATGATCATGATGCACCTGTCGCGGTTTGCAGAAGATCTGATTCTCTGGAGCTCCTACGAGTTCGGCTATCTTGAGATCAGCGATGCTTTTGCAACGGGATCGTCAATCATGCCACAGAAAAAAAATGCCGATATCGCCGAACTGGTAAGAGGAAAAACGGGAAGGGTATATGGTAATCTTATGGCCATGCTGACCATCATGAAAGGGCTACCGCTCTCGTACAATCGCGATATGCAGGAAGATAAACAACCACTGTTCGATAGCGCAGAGACAACGATTGGAAGTGTCACCATCTTTGCCAAACTGCTTGAGCATACCAAGCTGAAGGAGGAACGACTGGCAAAACTGACTGCCGAAGATCTCAGCCTGGCGACAGAAATAGCAGAATATCTGGTTCGTCGTCAGATTCCGTTCCGCGATGCCCACCGTATTACCGGTAAAATTGTCACCTGGAGCATCGCTTCGGATGTTACCCTGCCGAACATCCCGATAGAAAAGTTCAGGGAGTTCTGTGATGCTTTTGAACCCGATATTTACAACTGTCTCAAGGCAGATGTGAGTGTGAACTCAAAAAAAACCCATGGCAGTTGCTCTTTTGACTCGGTAGCCCTCCAGATTGAGATGGCCAGAAAAGAGCTTTAATGTGATAACGGCAGAGTTTTTGCAGGCGGTTGCGCGGCATCAAGCTCTGCCAGATCAGCAACAACTGCCACTGACTGGTTGAGCACAGCGTCCTTGCTCAGCTCTTTGGTGTCATCAGGCTCTTTGACCCACTCTTTCTCTATCCTTTTTATCGTCTCTGTCTCCGATTTTGCTGTCGCATCCTGAAGTGATACGGTCTTTTTTTTACGAATTTGATCAAGGGTATCCAAGTCACGCAGATAGCTCTGATAGAGGGGATTCTTCGCTGATCGTTCCTGAAATTTTTGCCGGAGTATCTCGATTTTCCCTGGGTTTATCTCCGCGGCAGGGGTATAAAATGAGGGAGAGATTGTGCTCCATGGCAGACTGCTGGTATAGGTATCCTCGCCAATTCTTGCCGTGTCTATCATGGAAGGCATGGTAATATCCGCCTCTACCCCCTTATGCTGAGTACTGCCTCCCGATATCCGGTAAAACTTCGCTATGGTCAGTTTTATTTCTCCCAACTCAGGCTGCTTGCCAGCAAAAGAGTCTGGCTTTGAAAGTTTGATGAGGCTTTGAACGGTTCCCTTTCCGAATGTCCTCTCCCCGATGATAACACCACGGCCGTAATCCTGAATGGCTGCAGCAAAAATTTCTGATGCTGAGGCGCTGTAACGATTGACCAGCACAGCAAGCGGTCCACTATACTGCACCCTGCTGTCTTCGTCCTTGAGTACTATTTTTCCGCCAGTTGAGTTACTGATCTGAACAACGGGCCCGCTTGGAATAAAGAGTCCGGTAACCGTTACAGACTCTTCAAGCGAACCGCCACCATTATCACGAAGATCAACAATGATACCATCAACATGCTCTGCATTCAGGTCCTCAAGAATACGGGCGACATCGCGACTTGTGCTGTTGTAATTGCCTGTATTCTGCTGCTCACCTTCAAAATCAAGATAAAACGAGGGTATGGTAATAACACCGATTTTTTTTGCATTTTGCACGATAATGCTTTTCTTTGCGGCCTGTTCCTGCAGGTTGACCTTGTCGCGTGTAAGTGCAACTATTTTTTCCGGCCCACGTCCGCCCTGGCTTGCCGGCAAAATTTTCAGACGGACCGTGGTGCCTTTCTTGCCCCGGATCAGCTTTACCACATCATTGATTCTCCAACCGGAGACATCAACAATGTCAACGGCTTTTCCCTGACCGACGCCAATAATTTTATCCCCTTTTTTCAGTGTGTTGCTTTTGAATGCCGGGCCTCCTGGAATGAGCTCATTGACAACGGTATACTCCCCTTCTGTCTGAAGTTTGGCGCCTATTCCTTCAAGTGAGCGGCTCATGTCGATCTGAAAGTTTTGATATTCGTCCGGAGAGAAATAGTTTGTATGGGGATCGAACGATGTTGTCAATGCATAGGTATAGGCATGAAAAGCATCTTCCGGTTTCTGGCGGTTCAGAAGATTCAGCCTGCTTTTGTAGCTTTTTGCAAGCGCAACTCGAATTGCCTTGTCACTTTCTCCGGAATATTTCAGGTTGAGCCACTGATATTTCAGCTCTTTTCTCCACAGTTCGGTCAACTGACGCTGGTCAGCAGGCCACGGATCGCTTTTCCGATCAAGATCAAGGGTTTCTGGTGATGAAAAGTCGAGATGAATCGTATCGGCAGAAGCCCTCATATACCGCATTTTCTCCCTGGCCCGTTTCAGAAAGAGGTTGTATATGTCAAAACCGATAGTTGCTTTACCGGCAAGAAATTCATCATCAATCTTGTTGCCGTAGATCTTTCTGAGACGATCAACATCGCTTGCCACAAAGTAGCTTTTGCTGCCGTCAAGATTATCGATATAACGGTTAAAAATCTGCTGAGACAGGGAGTCATTGACTGAAACCTTCCTGTAGTGGTTCTGCAACAGATATTTACTGATATAGTTGCCAGCATCCTTTTCGGCTGCAGTCGGCTGGAGGGCTGTCGCAACTTTAGGCGAAGCTCTCTCTACGATGTTTCTGGCAAAAAGTGGAGTAATACTTCCGGATGCAACTATAAAAAGAAAGAGGCTTTTTCTCAGCATTGTCGTGTATGATAATCTTATGAGTAAACCCAGACAGATGCTGGTGGAATGTTTTTTATGACAAACCGCTTTCTAACTTTACTCTGGAAATTCACTTCACCAAGAGGATTATTGAGGCCATAAGTATACATGACACACCATTTGAGGAGGCCATTGCTGTAGAGCGTGTTTATAATGGGAACAAATGACGATTTGAACGGGTTGTTGATCAGCGGAATGGAGAGTACCAGTCCGAATCGTTCATCAACTTTTTTTAACTGCTCCAGTGCACATGAATTGATGGTCTTCAAATGAGGATAATTTTGCCGAAGCACAGCACAGAATTCCTTGTCGATTTCAACCAATACTGGATTCAAGCTTGAGATATGCTTTGTAATAGCTCCGGTTCCCGCACCGATCTCAATGACCGAGGTTTGATCCAGCTCTTTAATTGATTTAAAGATAGCCTTTGCCAAAAACTCTGATGAAGGTATTACAGAACCAACACTCTGGGGGTTTCTTAAATATTTTTTCAGAAACAGTATCTCTTTGCGCATCTAACTTGTTTTATGTTTTATGTTTTCTTCCTGGCCGAAACATCCTCTTCATCTTTTGATGCTGCAGTATCAACGGCCTTATTGAATTCGTTTTCAAGATCAGCCTGCGCTTTTTTAAACTCCCTCATTCCTTTTCCGAGCCCCCTGGCCAGCTCAGGCAGTTTTGACGGGCCAAAAAATAACAGGACGACAAACAGTATAAGCAACAATTCCTGACCACCAAGTCCAAACATGTTACTTCCTCCTCATAGTTTACGTTATCGATAAAACATTTTTCGAAAAAGATTTATCGTTTTTCTCATTGACTCTAATACGCACCCCGCCTGATTTTCTTTCAATAAGCCTTAATTCAACGAAGGCAAAGTCCGGGTAATCGTGTGGCGCTGGGTTGCCTTAAGTCCTGCAAGGTCAGAAACAACTGCGGCTGACTGGTTGAGCAACACATCCTTGTTCTGGCTTTTGGTAGAATCCTGATCCACAACCCATTGACCCTCAATCTGCTTTATTTTCTCTATTTCCGACTTGAAGGCCGAGTCCTGAAGTGATACCGCCTTTTTTTTGCGAATCTGGTTCAGGGTATTCAAGTCATGCAGGTAAGTTTGGTAATAACGGCTCTTCAATGCCCGCTCCTGCTGCTTCTGGCGGAGCAGTATAATCTCTTCCGGGCTGACCTCTGCTGTCGGACGATAAAATGAGCGAGAGATAGTACTCCATGGCAAACTGCTGCTATAGGTGTCCTCTCCAACAACCGAGGTATCAATCATTGAGGGCATGACAATGTCGGGTATAACACCTTTATGCTGAGTGCTGCCTCCTGATATCCGGTAAAACTTTGCAATGGTAAGCTTTATTTCGCCAAGTTCAGGCTGTTTTCCGAAAAAAGCAAACGGCCTTAGTTCGGAAAGTTTTTTGAGGCTTTGAACAGTCCCCTTTCCGAACGTCCTCTCGCCAATAATAATGCCTCGTCCGTAATCCTGGATTGCTGCAGCAAATATTTCAGATGCAGAGGCACTGTAACGGTTGACAAGCACAGCAAGTGGACCACTATAGAGCACCCTGCGGTCTTCGTCCCTGAGTACCATTTTGCCTCCTGTCGAGTTGCTGATCTGCACCACCGGGCCGGTAGGAATAAAAAGTCCTGTAACATTGACAGACTCTTCAAGCGAGCCTCCCCCGTTATCACGAAGATCAATGACAATACCATCAACATGCTCTGTATTCAGTTCATTCAGTATACGGGCTACATCACGGCTTGTGCTGTTGAAATTGCCGGTGTTTTGCTGTTGACCTTCGAAATCAAGATAAAATGAAGGAATGGTAATAACACCAATTCGCTCACCATTTTGCGTAATAATGCTTTTCTTTGCCGCCTGTTCCTGCAAGTCTACCTTCTCTCGTAAAAGCACAACTATTTTGGCTGGTCCTCGTCCGCTCTGGCTTGCCGGGAAGATTTTCAGACGAACAATGGTATTTTTCTTTCCACGGATCAATTTGACCACATCGTTGATTCTCCAGCCAAAGATATCCACAATTTCACCACTCCTTCCCTGACCAACACCAATAATTTTATCTCCTTTTTTCAGTGTATTGCTTTTAAATGCCGGTCCTCCCGCAATAACCTCATTAACAACGGTATACTCGCCTTCGGTCTGGAGTTTTGCTCCGATTCCTTCAAGAGAGCGACTCATGTCTATTTGAAAGTTTTCATATTCATCCGGAGAAAAATAATTTGTATGGGGGTCAAACGACGTTGTCACAGCGTAGGTGTAAGCCTGGAAAGCATCTTCCGGTTTCTGGCGGTTCAGGAGGTTCAACCGGGTCGTAAAGCTTTTTGCAAGAGTCTCCCGGATACTCTTGTTATTTTCCCCTGAATATTTAAGGTTAAGCCACTGGTATTTCAGCTCTTTTTTCCATAACTCAGCGAGTTCACGCCTGTCGGCGGGCCAGGCATCGTTCTTGCGGTCAAGGTCAAAAGTTTCTGGTATTGAAAAGTTGAACCGCACGGTATCGGCAGTTGCCTTCATGTACCGCATTTTTTCTTTGGCCCGTTTAAGAAAAAAGTTATATACACCAAATCCGGAATTTACCTTGCCAGCAAGAAATTCATCATCAATATGGTTTCCATAAACATGCCGGAGGCTTTCAACTTCGCTTGCTACAAAATAGCTTTTACTGCCGTCGAGATTATCGATGTAGCGATTGAGTATCTGCTGAGAAAGAGAGTCATTGACTGATATTTTTCTATAGTGGTTCTGCAGAAGATATTGACTGATATATTTGCTTGCCTCTTCCTCGGCAGCCGTTGGTCTGAGGGTCACGACGGGTACGGCTGGAGAGGTATCTCCTGCATGTATTGTGGATAACGGTACAGTACTTCCCAATGCCATAATCATGAGAAGGAGATTTTTTCTAACCATTTTTTTTGCGTGGTGATTCAAAGGTTTAACGGCAGTATGCAAGCTGTTTTTGAATGAGAGAGCAAATATACGTATATTACGTAGCACATGGCAAGTCTTTACCAGCAGAGATCATGAAGAAAAATTGCCGCACATAATAATAAATAAAAGAGAAGCTTTCAATGGAAAAGAAAAAAATCAGTTACAAAGAGCTCGGCCTGTGCAACAGCCGGGAACTTTTCAAAAAAGCTGTGACGGGAGGTTATGCAATCCCTGCCTACAACTTCAACAATCTTGAACAGATGCAGGCAATTATCCTCGCCTGTGCTGAAACCAGCTCTCCGGTTATTCTGCAGGTTTCAAAGGGAGCCAGAAGCTATGCAAACGAAACCCTGCTTCGCTACCTTGCCCAGGGAGCTGTAGCTTATGCCGCCGAACTCGGCAACCCCATTCCTATTGTACTTCATCTTGATCATGGTGACAGCTTTGAACTCTGTAAAGATTGCATCGATTCCGGTTTTTCTTCTGTGATGATTGATGGTTCACACCTCTCTTATGAGGACAACATTGAACTGACCAAAAAAGTTGTCGCCTATGCTCATCAGTACGATGTTACCGTTGAGGGTGAACTTGGTGTTCTGGCTGGCATTGAAGATGAGGTTTCTGCGGCCCACCATACCTATACCCAGCCGGAAGAGGTTGAGGATTTTGTTGCCAAAACCGGCGTAGACAGTCTTGCCATCTCTATCGGCACCTCACACGGCGCCTTCAAATTCAAGCCAGGTGAAGATCCGAAAATCCGTCTTGATATTCTTACCGAAATTGAACACCGTATTCCGGGATTTCCTATTGTGCTGCATGGTTCATCTTCCGTTCCGCAGGACTTGGTTAAAACGATCAATGAGCACGGTGGAAAACTGAAGGATGCAATTGGTATCAGTGAAGACCAGCTTCGTCTTGCAGCCAAATCAGCGGTATGCAAAATCAATATTGATTCTGACGGTCGTCTTGCCATGACTGCCGCTATCCGTAAAGTGCTTGACGAAAAACCCGAAGAGTTTGATCCGAGGAAATATCTCGGACCTGCCCGTGATGCTCTCAAAAAACTCTATGTTCACAAGATCATCAACGTTCTCGGCTCTAACGGAAAGGCATAATTTATTTCACCGTCAAAAAAAGGCGCCAGCAGGCGCCTTTTTTTATGACAAGACCGGGAGCTATTGAAAAAGCGAAAAAGATCAATCAAGCAGTCTGAAGAAGGCGTAACGCCGAATAGGCAAGTAATCCACTGCCAATTTCAAGGGCGCGTTCTTCGGGATTGAAGGTGGGAGAGTGCAGTGTATTGCTTTTGTCATGTTGCAGGGTTCCTGTCCCGATTTGCCAGAATGTTCCAGGACACTCCTGCAGGTAGTAGGCAAAGTCCTCCGCAGTCATGATCGGTTCACTCTCATGCACATTCTCTGCACCCAGATATTCCCTGCAAATGTTTTCGGCTTTTTCGGTAACAGCAAGATCGTTGAAAAGAACCGGATAACCCTTCCTGATTTCTACTTCTGCATCAACACCAAGTCCTGCTGCAACATGCGTGACCGTTTGGCGTAACCTCTCCTGCAGCAGAGCGCGTACATCTTCATTCATGGTTCTCATTGTCCCGGACATGGTCACCTGTCTCGGGATGACATTGGGCGCATTGCCACCATGAATGGATGCTATCGAAACAACTGCTGGTTCATGAGGAGGAACAACCCGGCTGACGAGATGCTGAACTGCTGTAATGATATGAGCTGCAGCCAGAACAGGATCGGCTGCCCTGTGCGGCGCAGAAGCATGACCACCCTGCCCTGTCACGGTGAAATACAGTTCATCGGTGGCAGCCATAAAACTTCCTTTGCAAAGGGCAACTTTCCCGGTTTCAACATTTGGAAAGCAGTGCTGACCAATGATCATTGCTGGATTGAAACGCTTGAAAAGACCTGCGTCAAGAAATGGTTTTGCTCCGCCAGGTGCTTTTTCCTCGGCGGGCTGAAACACAAGAAGCACATCGCCTTCGAGCTCATCTTTCATTCCTGAAAGGATTTTTGCTGCACCGAGAAGCATGGCTGTATGCATGTCATGTCCACAGGCATGCATTTTTCCGGATTCGAGGGAACAAAAGCCATGCAGATTCTCTTCATGAAGCGGCAGTGCATCAATATCGGCCCTTAAAGCCACAACCTTGTCTTTGCTCGACTTATGCTCTCCATGGATCAGGGCGATAACCCCGGTATCCAGAAGAGGCTTTTCCGGAGTGATACCAAGATCAATAAGATAGTTGGTTATCAATGCGGTTGTTCTTTTCTCCTCATAAGAAAGCTCAGGATGGAGATGAATATCGCGACGCAAAGCAACAATTTCCGAAAAAATATCTGCTGCGCGCTCCTGAATTCGTTCAGCAAGCCCGGTAAAGTATTCTGTTTCCATACTACATTTCCATTAAGCGAATAAATTCAAGGGCCCTTTCTCGCATCTCATCATCTTTTTCCTTGAAGGATGGTGAGGTGTAGCGGATTGAATAACCATATTTTTCGAGATTTTTTACCAGACGAAAAAGGTCGTATGTCTGAAGCCTGAAGGCGACCACAATCCCCTCACCATCCGGAGTCGCAGGATACATACCAAAACTCAACACGGTTGTATCGTTTTTTTCAAGTACGGCAATAACCTCTGAGAGCTTCAGATCAAATGATGGAACCTCAAGTTCAAGGGTCACTGCCTCTTCACCCAAATGAAAAATAGCGGCTATACGTTCAAGAAGGATTGTTTTTTCCATAACACCAGCATACCGGCCGCCCTGTCCTGATACAGGTATGAGAGGTGATGGAAAGGTGCGAATCCGGGAGAAAATATCGAATATATGCTCATCAAGCCCAATACTTTCTGCTTGTTCAAGCTTCAGCTCACAGAGACGCACTCCTTTTGTTTTTTTTGACTGCTCCAAAGGCAAGAGATCCATAAGAGTCACCATTGCCGTGATCTGCCCATCATGCAGTACCGGTGCACACTCAAGCCCCCCTTTTTGCATGAAGGCCAGAACCTCCCCAACCAACGCGTCATCGGGAAATACCGGAAAGGTTGTGTCAAGGGTGTTTTCTACGTATTCATTTAGCAGCATGGTTCGATTTTATTCACCCTTTGCTGGTGCCTCCCTCCTTCAAAATCGGTGGAAAACCAGTTGTGAAGACTTTGTTCAATTGTGGCCTGATCCGTAAAGCGCGCGGAAAAACAGATGATATTGGCATTATTGTGCTGCCGGGCCAGTGTTGCAAATTCCGGGTTGCAGGCAACTGCTGCACGGATACCCTTGATTTTATTTGCAGAGATAGAAACACCTATACCAGTACCGCACAGCAGTACCCCGGAATCACAGAGCCCTTCGGCAACAGCTTTTGCAACTTTGCGGGCATAATCGGGATAGTCAACTGATCCTTCATCATAAGGTCCCATATCGGTGAATTCATAGCCGCTTCGCTCCAGCCATGCCAGCACCGTTTTTTTGAATTCAAATCCGGCATGATCACTTCCAACTGCAATGTTCATAATTTTTTCGCATTAAATTTACAAGAATTTTTTTTCAGACTTGCCCGAATTAAAAAAAAAGCCTGACTGTTTATTTTGGGTTCGTCATTATGAATCTTCGAATATATGCCGTCAGCATTCATCTGCCAAGCCTTGACGTTATCGCTCAGGAGAAGATCAAGATCTGATTTTACCAACTGAATGAACGCTTTGTCGAACACAGGGAAAAGCGTTTCAACCCGATCATCGAGGTTTCTCGGCATGATATCTGCACTTCCAAGATATAACTGTTCTTTTCCTCCATTATGGAAGTAGTATGCCCTGCTGTGTTCAAGAAAGCGCCCGATAACACTGATGACCCTGATATTTTCACTGATTGCCGCTATACCTGGTTTCAGGCAGCAGACTCCCCTGATGATAAGATCGATTTTTACCCCTTCGCACGATGCCCTGTAAAGTGTCCGTATGGTTTTTGCATCCACAAGAGCATTCATTTTCATGATTATTCTCCCCTTGTTCTCCTTACGGCTCCACTCAATCTCCCTTTCAATCATCTCGATAATTCTTTTTCTGGTATTAATCGGTGAAACAAGCAGTTTTCTGTACTCGGTATGCTTTGAATATCCTGTCAAGGCGTTGAACAGTTCTGCAACATCGTTGGCAATCTGTTCATTTGTTGTAAAATAGCTGTAATCAGTATAAATCCTTCCTGTTGTCAGATTGTAATTGCCCGTACCAAGATGAAGATACCTTTTCAGTTTCTGTTGTTCGCGGCGAACAATAAGGGTTAGCTTCGCGTGAGTTTTAAGACCTGGCAGACCATAGGCGACATGCGCTCCTACATCTTCAAGCGCTCTTGCCCAGACGATGTTGTTCTCTTCATCAAATCTTGCCTTGAGTTCAACAAGCACGGCAACCTGTTTACCCTCTTCAGCGGCTTTCATCAATGCCTGGACAATCGGTGAATTACTTCCAACCCTGTACAAGGTCTGCTTTATCGAAAGCACATCAGGATCAAGAGCTGCCTGGTTGATAAAATCGACCACCGGTTGAAACGAGTCGTACGGATGGTAGAGTAGACGATCTTTGGCTTTTATGGCACTGAAAATATCACTGCCGAACTGTTCTGCGATGCGGTTACTGGGCACAAAAGGCTCATCTTTCAGTTCTGGTCGATCTATCTTTAAAAGATCCAGAAGACAACTGAAGCCGAATGCGCCATCTATTTCATAAACGTTTCTTGCGGTGACTTCAAGATTTTTCATGAGAAGTCTTCTGACTGAATGGGGCATTTGCGGAGTAATGTCAAGCCGAACAACCTTCCCGTAACGGCGTGACCGGATTCCCTGCTCAATAGTTTCAAGCAGATCGCCTGCCTCATCCTCCTCAATTTCGATATCGGCATCACGAATCAATCTGAAAAGATGCGATTGTATAATCCTCATTTTCGGAAAAAGGTGTGCCAGATTGCTTTCAATGAGATCTTCTATCCAGATAAACCGAATGATCCCGTCATCATCATGAAAACCCTTGATATCATTGAGCCGAAGAAGTCGGGGAAGAATACCCGGCACCTTTACGCGGGCAAACTTCAGTGCTTTGCTTTCCTCGTCTTCCAGTTCAATGGCAAGATTCAACGAAAGGTTCGACATAAACGGAAATGGATGACCTGTATCGAAAGCGAGCGGGGTCAGTACCGGGTAGATCTCCTTTCGAAAATAGTGACTCAGAGATTTTTGCTGTTGAGGGGAGAGTTCTGAAACTCGCAGAAATTCTATCCCTTCCCGTTGCAATGCCGGCACCAGATCGTGATAAAAACAATCGTTTCTTTCGCGAAACTGCCTCAAAACCATCATACGAATCTTTTCGAGCTGTTCGAAAGGAGTTTGGCCATCAATCGTTCGATCCTGAATACCTGCCTCATACTGATCCTCAATACCGGCAACACGGATCATGAAATATTCATCGAGGTTTGAACTGAAAATGGAGATGAATTTCACTCGCTCAAGAAGAGGGTGTGCCGCAGGATCAAGCGCTTCTTCAAGTACCCGTTGATTGAAATAGATCCAACTCAGCTCCCTGTTGACATAAAGGCAGGTGTCAATAAAATCAGGAGGCATTTGTCCTGTTCCATTTTCTTCATTCCCTGTTTGCATAAAAAGCTTCAAAGATTAGAGTTGAACCGAATGACCCCCTCTTCATGAACGACAGCATCAAGAGGTTCATCCCATGAGTCGGCAGGAACTGCATCAACCTTCTGCTGAAGGAATGAAAGTCCGATACGACGCGGGGTTATTCCCTTGCGGGAAAGCCGTTGTAAAAAACGATCATAAAACCCTTTCCCATAACCGATACGAAATCCCCTTTCGTCAAACGCGAGGAGCGGCATCAGTATAACATCAAGATTCGACTCATCCGCAATCAAGGGCTCCTGAGGCTCAGATTGACCGAATTGTGCAGGCTGGACAAGATCCCCTTTCCGGAAAGCCGCAGTCATAAGCTCCCCATTTCGGATAACAGGAACGGAAAGTTGTTTATTCATTGCGGTGAGCCGATCAACAATTGCCGAAGTACAGACTTCAGCCAAAGCTGGAATAGAGAGATAAAGATGAATATGACGGGAATTGACAACTTCAGCCAAAATGATCACATATCCTGCAATGGCCACACTCATTTCACTCCGGGATTTTTCCGGGATTGAGCGCCTGCGGGCGATCATCTTCACCCTCAGCGCGGCTTTTTCAGCAGCAACAGTTGCATCTCTATCCATGGCGTTTTATCTCTGTATCCGTACTGTTCAATTGCTCCTGCATTTTGCGGCGTCAACAATAATAAACAGATCAACCACTGTACCATCAAATGTAAAATAATAAAATAGAGCACTTTCTCTCTTGATCTATGCACGATGTCAAGATGCGGAATCGCTTTCATCATAAAGAGGCATTGTAACCGTGTGTCTGACACGATCCAGTCATGCTTCTCCATTATTTGTCGTATCTTCTGGGATCGTGCAGCGGTAAACTTATGCAGGGAAACACTAAAATTATTCAGGAACCATGAGTGTTATTTTTCAGCAGGCCCGTATCATCAATCCTCTTGAGCACGTCGATAGCACGGGAACCCTAAAAGTGGACGATAACGGAATCATCGAAGCAGTCGTTTATGGCAGCCAGACTCTTGCTCAATCACCGGGAGACCGGGTTATTGATCTTCGGGGGCAGATTCTTTCTCCTGGACTTTTCGATATGCACTGTCATTTCAGGGAACCTGGCCAGGAATACAAGGAGACTCTTGAAAGTGGATCAAATGCAGCGGTTGCTGGTGGATTTACCGGTGTAGCCCTCATGCCGAACACAAAGCCCGTTATTGACAGTCCGCTCGGTGTCGCCTATATCCGCCATCATGCGACAACGCTTCCCATAGATATCGAAGTGATCGGGGCAATGACCGTTGAAAGCAAGGGTGAACACCTCGCTCCGTTCGGGAAATTCTGCTCCTACGGAGTCACGGCCGTTTCGGATGACGGTTCCGCAATTCAGAACAGCCAGATCATGCGTCTTGCCTTTGAATACGCATCAAACTTTGATCTTCTCATAATTCAGCACTGCGAAGAGCGGTCGCTTACCATGGGAGGAATCATGAATGAAGGACTTTTTTCGACACAACTCGGCCTGAAGGGAATTCCTGATGTTTCCGAAGCCATTACCCTTGCCAGGGATCTGCTGTTGATGCACTATCTCGAACAGCACAAACTGCATGACCCGCTCAGAAGGCCTCGCTACCATGTCGCCCATATCAGCACAAAAACAGCACTTGATCTTGTCCGGAAAGCAAAGCAGGATGGGCTCAAGGTTACTTGCGAAGTAACGCCACACCATTTCACCCTCTGTGATGAAGATCTTTTTCATGCTGGAATGAAAGGCAATTATATCATGAAACCACCGCTTTCCTCAAGGGAAAATCGTGAGGCTTTGCTTGAGGCTCTTGCCGATGGAACTATTGATGTCATAGCTACAGACCATGCGCCCCATGCCTCCCATGAAAAAGAGTGTCCCTCCGACCAGGCTGCGTTTGGAATTACAGGCCTTGAAACCTCTCTGGCCCTGACCATAACAGAACTTGTTGATAAACATATTATCACCATATCGCGTGCTATCGAACTGCTGTCGGTCAATCCAAGAAAAATAATGCGGCTGAAACCTCTTCTTTTTGCACCGGGAGAAGAGGCAAATTTTACAATCATTGACCCGGAGGCCCAATGGAGTCTAACCTCCAGTTCACTCAAGTCCAAATCGACAAATACACCCTTTCTCAATCGCTCACTGAAAGGAAGGGCGCGTGGAATTTTCCATAAGGGACAACTTCTTGAATCTGATGCCCTTTAAGAAATAATTCAAGAAGAAGGTTTTTTGATTATCGATAAAATTTTTATTACCTTCATTGACTTTTTGGGCAGAAAACAAATCCGCCTTTTAACCTAAAGAACTATCGTACGAGTCATGGCAAAGAAACAATCGTTTGCAGATAAAGGCAAAAAAACGGGTACCAGCGATTTCAAGTGTGCCAAAGTCATTTTTTCTGTAAAATCAGAGAAAACCAATGCGTGGAAATTCATTGAAAAGAACGTCCGGATTCCTAACGGAGAAAATGACCAGGTGATTCTTGCAAAGGCAATCACCGATTACGCAAAGTAATCATACCCCGATACCTCTTCAGGGCATCCCAGGGTGCCCTGAAGCTTCCCTGCTTCATCACCTTTTTTCTCCTCAGTATGACTGATTATTCTGATAGTTCGGAGACGAACTCGTCACCGCTCTGGTTTGAAGAGTGGTTTAACCATCCGCTCTATCTTGAGGTTTACAGCCACCGCGACCGTGATGAAGCGGTGCGCTGCATTCAAACCATCCTCTCCCTTTCCGGCCTTGAACACCAGGAGCTTGCATCGCTATCGGTACTTGATATCGCATGTGGAGCTGGCCGACACGCTCTTGAGCTTGCCAGACTCGGCTGCTCGGTCACAGGAAATGACCTTTCCCCGTTTCTGCTCGAAGAAGCGCGAAAAGAGGCCATGAAAAGCCAGTTACAGCTCAACCTTACCTGCTGTGATATGAGGCATGTTCCCGCCACTGGTCATTTTGATCTTATCGTTCAGCTCTTTACAAGTTTCGGCTATTTTGAACGGAAGGAAGATGACCGGTTGGTGCTTGACAAGGCTTATGGTGCGCTTAAAGAGGGTGGATGGTACGTTCTGGATCTTCTTAACCCCATCCCTCTTGCACGAAACCTGGTGCCTCACTCCCTGAAAACTGCTGGCAACCTTACCATTCATGAAGAGCGTGCATTTGATAGCGACAAGATTACAAAAACAATTACCATTACCCCTCAAGCAGGCGAAACGTTTACATTTTCTGAATCGGTAAGGCTTTATGGCAAGGAGGAGATTCTGTCAATGCTTATGGAGGCAGGCTTTTCAGTCGCTCATATTGCAGGCAACTACCAAGGCGAACCTTATATGGGAAATGATTCGCCAAGGATGATGCTTTTTTGCCAGAAACCGTAAAGAGGAGAACAATCAGCTCCGGCAGAATAATATCCTAAAGCATTTTGCGATCCCGGTACCACTCGTATGCGTTGCGGATGCTGTGTTCATGGGGTTCATACTGCATATTCAGCTCACGCGTTGCCTTGGCTGAATCAAAATAGAGAAAATGAGAGGCCACCCCGAACATCGACATATTGAAAAGCTTCGATATCCGGTTCTTGTTTTTATAGAGATCAAGCCCCAGTTTCAATATTTTGGCCATCCAGAACGGAAGAGGGAAATGAACCCTTGGTGCTCCGGTAATCTTCGAAATCGTATCAGCAAGCTGCTTGTAAGAGACGTTTTCTCCACCAAGGATGTAACGCTCCCCTGTCTTTCCTTTTTTCATCGCGGTGATGATCGTATCTGCAACGATCTCAACATCGACCACACAGATGCCACCAAGAGGATAAAAGGGAAGCTTTCTGTTGTAAATATCCTTGATGATCCGTCCTGCATTAAAATTGATGTCTCCTGCACCAAACACAAATGCGGGATTGACAATAACACAGTCCAACCCTTTTTTGACTGCTTCAGCGACCTCTACTTCTGAAAGGTGTTTTGTTCTGGCATACTCAAGGTCGATCTGATGGAAATTCCAGATAACGGATTCATCGACAGGTTTTTTGTCGAAGGCAATTCCTACAGCGGTTATAGAACTGACATGCACAACTCTTGTAACACCAGCGGCGGCAGAGGCCTGCAGAATATTGCGGGTACCTTCAACATTGATTCTATAGAGCAGTGCATTTTTCTTGTCCCCCATATAGGTAAGACCTGCTGAGTGATAGACCAAATCAATTCCTTTCAGCGCCCTGTCAAGCGAAGCCCGGTCAGTAATATCGCCATAAACAAGCTTGACCTTGTGCAAAACATCGGTGAGTGATGTTAAATCCGAATTTTTTCGTACAAGAATTGATACTTCATCGTCGGTTAAAGCCAGTTTTTTCACCAAACTTGAACCAATAAAACCAGTTGCCCCGGTTACAAGGATTTTTTTATTCACCAGTATTGTACTTCAAATCAATTAACAATCCTTCATTTTTCCGCTCACCCAAAAAAGCAGCCGGTTTCATACTGGCGGCTCCAGCAACCATTATTGTACAACGGCGGTCTCATCGACAACAATTTCTCCTGCTATTAATTTTTTTCTGATATCCTCCAGTTGTTGATAATTTTTTATGCCAATCAATGATGCATTTTTGTTGTTGTAAACGTAGTCCGTATAACGATCGGCCAGACCGAATACCGAGACGCAACCACCCTTGAAACTGCCGTCAAGAAACGTCTCTACTGTTTTCAGCAGAGCCCTGTCAACAGCTTTGGTCATACTTGTCAGCACGAATCCTGGAGCTTCTGGTTCCTGATCGCGATCAGTGCAGATAACAAGCTTCCTGGTTTCCTTCGCTGCTTCGATGACACCGAGTCCACTGGCTCCGGCTGCCTGATAAACAATGTCCGCACCTCTGCCATATTGACCAAGTGCAAGTTCTTTGCCCTTGGCAGGATCGGCAAAAGCGCTTCCGGTCATACCGATATAACCGGAAATAACTCTGACTGCGGGATTGATTGAACGGACACCCTCAATGAAACCACTCTCAAATTTCTTGATGACACTTGACTCCATCCCTCCGATGAAACCGACAGTTTTTGTTTTGGTAACCATTGCAGCAAGGGCTCCTGCCAGAAAAGAGCCTTTTTTCTCTTCAAAAGCAATACCCTGGAGATTAGCGGGTATGACAACTTTCGGTTGGTGAATATAGTCAATGCAGACAAATTTTTTATCAGGAAATTCCCTTGCTATGGCAGTAATATCCTCACTGAAAAGCATACCAACACCGATAATCAGTCCTATATCCGGATCCACGGCCATCTGGCGTAACGAAGCCTCGCGATCGGCTCCCTCTCCCTGTGGTTCTATGAAGATAAAGTTGACACCGTGCTTCGCTTTTGCAATTTCCAGGCCGTTATAGGCCGAATCATTGAATGATTTATCACCCCTGCCTCCAACATCAAAGACCAGGCCAATCCGGGATTTGCCCACTGAAGAGGGGGCACTGATTTGTTTTTCCCTGTTTTGGCCTGAACAGCCAGCAAGAAAAAATAAAAAAAGCACAAACAAAGAAAGCGATGGCTTCATCGATTTTTTTGAAAAAGGTTATTCAAAACCCCGATAACTTTTTGACGCTGCCAATTTATGAAAAACTCGCTATAATTAAAAGCCGCAAAAGAGATAAAAGCTGTTATCTGGTGCTCGCCCATTGCGATCAGGAATTGACAAGAATTTTATCAACGGCAGCAAGAAATGTTTTGATGGAAAAAGGCTTCTGGATAAAGTTCACTTTCAGATCAAACTCCCCTTGATTAGTAACCGTGTCTGCAGCGTAACCGGACATAAAGAGGGTCTTTAACTTTGGGGATGTTAACTGGAGTCTTTTTGAAAGATCACAACCATTCATCTCGGGCAACACAACGTCGGTTATAAGCAGTTTAATTTGGCACTTGTACTCATCGGCAATCCGGATTGCAGTACTTGGTGAAGCCGCATCGAGTACCCCGTATCCTCTGTTTTCAAGCACAAGCTTGCATATACTCAGGTTATCGGGCGCATCATCAACAAGCAGTATCAGCTCTTTACACTGAGCTGTCGAGAGCGCTGGCTGGTTGCCATCATGCAGATCAGCATAAGCATACCCAGTTTGTTGCGGGAACCAGATTGTAAAGGTCGTTCCCCTGCCAGGCTCGCTGGTGCATTCGATAGAGGCACCGTTCTGCTTGATGATACCATAGACTGTTGCAAGGCCCATGCCAGCACCTGTTCTTTTCTCCTTTGTGGTGAAAAACGGTTCAAAAATGAAGGGAAGAATTTTTTTTGCGACTCCGCATCCGTCATCAGTCACGGAAAGAACCGCATAATTGCCCGGCTCCTTGCAGGGATGGCCATCGGCGCATTCAGATTTTCCAACATGGATCCTGCTGGTTTTGATGGTAATTTTGCCAATACCATGTATAGCATCCCGGGAATTGACACAAAGGTTGCCAAGAATCAGATCAATTTGTTCGGGATCAATCTTGACAGAAAGAGTCCGAGGGTCGGGTATCCATATATAGTGGACCCCGATTTTTAGACAGCGGTTTAAGATGTTAACTTGCCCCAAAAGGGAG
Organism: uncultured Chlorobiaceae bacterium; assembly: GCA_903882665.1. Lineage (GTDB taxonomy): Bacteria > Bacteroidota > Chlorobiia > Chlorobiales > Chlorobiaceae > Chlorobium. The sequence continues at coordinate 111,608 of CAIRXW010000038.1, forward strand.
CAAGTAATGACAAAAAGGACACGAAAAAATTTCAGCGGTGACTTCAAGGCCAAGGTAGCACTTGAGGCTATTCAAGGG
>CAIRXW010000039.1 GCA_903882665.1 uncultured Chlorobiaceae bacterium
CACCGCTCAATCACCCTTGACTTCAAACCTGAACAGGAGAGATTTCCGGTGACCGGCAATATCTACAAGTTTGAGCAGGTGATGTTCAATCTTGTCAAGAACTCCATGGACGCTCTTGAAGAGAAGAAACAGCTTCATGCCGTACCATTTGAAATGAAAATCCTCATACGTTCCTTTGCTGTGAACGACTCCGTGGTCGTAAGCGTAGAGGATAACGGCATCGGCATCAGCGAAAAGAATATGGAGTATATTATGCACCCTTTTTATACAACCAAGGAGTCAGGAAAAGGGACTGGCCTCGGCCTCTCGATCAGTTATGGAATCATCAAGGAGATGAATGGCACTATCAGGATAAACAGCGCTCCAATGCGCGGTACCACCGTCATCATTACTTTGCCCCAAACGGCAAAGAAATGAGCATGTGGTAACGCCCCAATACAGTCAGTGACCGGACGATTTCCGGTTTGAAATATCTCTTTTCTTTTCTTGGGAAATTCTTATCTTCAGTTCCCTGATTCGATTCTGTGAATTGTCAGCAGGCCCTTGTAGCTCAGTGGATAGAGTAGTAGTTTCCGAAACTATTGGTCGGCAGTTCGAATCTGCCCAAGGGCACAGGATAATAAGATATTTCGGGGTGTGGCTCAGTTGGTAGAGTGCTGCGTTCGGGACGCAGAGGTCGTGGGTTCGAGTCCCGCCACCCCGACATCAGAGGCGATTATGGTCAGGTTCCATAGTCGCCTTTTTCCTTTTTCCCCCTGCTTAAAATGGGATCCGTCGCACCAGCAGCGGGAAAATATCAATAACCCTGATTATATTACTATGTAGATTATTCTGTAAACGTGACAGGCTGTTGTCATCGGTATAGATATCTCTATTTGGCTTGCCTGTCAAGTCCACAAACCATCAAGGGAGTTTGTTTATGAACGAGACCATCCAGACCATTCTTCTTCGGAGGAGTATCAGGGCCTACCAGCCTCGCCAGATTGGGGAAGTGGAGTTGCAGGAAATTACCCTGGCAGGGCAGTATGCTCCGACGGCCATGTGGCAGCAGCCTTGGCATTTTACGGTGCTGCAGAATCATGATCTGATCGAAAAGCTCCAACTGCTGTGCAAATCTTTTTTTTTGCATTCCGACAATGCAGATTTACGAGCAATGGCTTCGCGTGAAGACTATCATCTGTTTTATCATGCTCCCACACTCTTGATTGTTTCTGGAGATTGCAAGGCCATTACGCCTCTTCAGGATTGTCTGCTGGCTATGGAAAATATGTTGCTTGTGGCGGCTTCGCTCGGTATTGGATCCTGCTGGGTTCATTCGGTCGTGATGCTTTGCGGAAACGATGAAGGGGCGGCAGCTTTCAAAAGCCTTGGACTTGGTGTTTCGGAAGGGTACCTGCCTCATGCTGCGGCTGTTTTTGGTTATAGTGCAATGCCTTTGCCAGAGGCAGAGCCGCGCAAGTCTCGGAGAGTAAACGTTGTGCGGTAGAGAGGAGTGGGTCATCCGTGATGCAGAAAGAGAGTCTGGTTGTTGCTATCAATACCCGATCAAATGAAAAACACAATGACGCCCGAAGGCTTTGCATCCATCTCAGAAGCAGAAGCCGCAAAACGGCTGGAATCGGAAGGATATAACGAGTTGCCCTCTTCGGATCGCCGATCTCTTTTTTCGCTGGCGTTTGGCGTTCTTTGCGAGCCGATGTTTCTCTTGCTTGTGGCCTGTGGTGCGCTCTATCTGCTGCTTGGTGATGTCCCGGAGGCGTTGATGCTTCTTGGCTTTGTCTTTTTTGTCATGGGCCTCACCCTTTACCAGGAGAGAAAGACAGAACATGCACTCGATGCGCTTCGTGATCTTTCGAGCCCTCGCGCCCAGGTTGTCCGCGGTGGTACAGAACGGCGCATTGCTGGGCGTGAGGTGGTGCGGGGTGATCTCCTTGTTGTCAATGAGGGTGACCGTGTTGCAGCTGACGCACAGCTTCTTTCATGTCTCAATATGATGGTTGATGAATCCCTTTTGACTGGCGAATCCGTTCCTGTCAGAAAATCTGAGGAGATGCAGGATGCAAAAGAGCGTCATCCGGGGGGAGACGATCTGCCGTTTATCTACTCTGGTACGATGGTGGTTCAGGGACAGGGGATTGCGAGGGTCGTCGCAATCGGCACAAAGAGCGAAATTGGCAAAATCGGCAAGGTATTGCAGGCCGTTGAGCCAGAGGAGACGCTCTTGCAGAAGGAGACTGGCCGATGGGTGCACCATCTCGCACTTGTTGGACTCTCGCTCTGCATTCTGGTGGTCATTTTTTACAGCCTTACCCGCAGCGACTGGCTTCACGGGTTACTGGCCGGGGTTACTCTTGCCATGGCCACACTGCCTGAAGAGTTGCCGGTTGTTTTAACCATCTTTCTTGCCATGGGAGCGTGGCGTATTTCAAAAAAACAGGTACTTACCCGCCGGATGCCAGCCATAGAGATGCTTGGCTCTTCCACGGTACTCTGTGTCGACAAAACCGGCACGCTGACCATGAATCGCATGTCGGTCAGCAAGCTCTTTGCCGGGGGAGCGTTTCTTGATGTCGGAGAGGTTTCCCGGAACTCCATTCCCGAGGAGTTTCATGAACTTCTTGAGTTCACTATTCTGGCCAGTCAGCTCGACCCTTTTGACCCGATGGAAAAGGCGATCAAAGAGAGTGGTGACATCTATCTGACCGAGACGGAGCATCTGCACAAGGATTGGTCGCTGGTGCATGAATATCCCTTGTCCAAAGAGCTGCTCTCTTTGTCGCGTGTCTGGAAGTCATCGGAAAATGAGCATTATACCATTGCGGCCAAAGGCGCACCCGAAGCGATTATCGATCTTTGTCATTTTGATGATGAGGCAATCGAGTCGCTTTCCTGCCCTATCAGCGAAATGGCTGATCAGGGGTTGAGGGTATTGGGAGTGGCAAGGGCATTTTTTCGGCAACCGGTTTTGCCTGGCCAGCAGCATGACTTTGTTTTTGAATTTCTCGGTCTGATCGGGCTTGCAGACCCGGTTCGTCCCACGGTACCCTCGGCCATAGCGGAGTGTTACAGCGCAGGTGTCCGTGTGGTGATGATAACCGGCGATTATCCCGGCACGGCCCGCAACATTGCCCGGCAGATTGGTCTGGAAAAAGCTGACAGATGGATTACAGGCCCGGAGATGGAGGGGATGACGGATCAGGAGCTGCAAGAGAGAGTCAATGAGGTGAATGTTTTTGCAAGGGTAGTGCCGGAGCAGAAACTGCGGCTTGTCAGTGCGCTCAAGGCCAACGGGGAAATTGTTGCCATGACAGGCGATGGGGTGAATGACGCGCCAGCGCTGAAAGCGGCCAATATTGGTATCGCAATGGGCGGACGCGGAACCGATGTTGCCCGTGAGTCAGCGTCACTGGTGCTGCTTGATGATGATTTTTCTTCGATTGTGCAGGCCATCAGGCTTGGACGACGGATTTTTGACAATATACGGAAAGCCATTGCCTATATTTTTGCCATTCATGTCCCCATTGCCGGCATATCGCTCTTGCCTGTACTGTTTCATTGGCCACTTCTCTTGCTGCCGGCGCATATCGCTTTTTTGCAACTGATCATTGATCCTGCCTGTTCAATCGTTTTTGAGGCTGAGGGAGAGGAGTGTGATGTTATGAAGCGGCCACCCCGGAACTCAAGGGAGCCATTATTCGTCCGAAAGATGGTGGTGCTCAGCCTGATGCAGGGAGTCATAGTGCTTGCTGTTGTCCTCGCTGTTTTCTGGTACTCATATGCAAAGGGGGATGGCGAGCAGGAGGTTCGTGCATTGACCTTTACAACCTTGATGATTTCCAATCTCGGCCTGATTCTGACAAACCGTTCCTGGAGCCGGACATTTGTTGCGACCATGCGCTTCCCCAACAAGGCACTCTTTCCGGTGGTCGCCGGAGCACTTCTCTTTTTGGGAGTTGTGCTCTATATTCCCTTTTTTATTCATCTTTTCAGATTTTCAGCCTTACATTCCCTTGACCTTTTGCTTGGTTTTTCTGCAGGAATCGGAAGTGTGCTCTGGTTTGAAGGGGTGAAGTGGTTTGGAGCTTCAGGATTTTTTCTGGAAAAAAGGGTAAGGGAATGCGAGTAGATGAGATAACGTATTATCAATAATTATGACTGCAGCAAAACAGAACTATAATTTTCAGAAAATTGTCGTCGTTACCGGTGTCGTTCTTTTTATAGCCAAACTGGTCGCCTGGTATCTTACCAATTCAGTAGCCATTCTTACTGATGCGCTTGAAAGTACGGTGAATGTCACCAGTGGCTTTATCGGATTGTACAGTCTCTATATTTCAGCCAAGCCAAAAGATACCCTTCATCCTTACGGACATGGCAAGGTAGAGTTTATTTCAGCGGCTATTGAAGGTACCCTTATTGCCTGTGCCGGTTTGCTCATTATGTATGAGGCTGCCAAAAATCTTGGTGATCCACAGCCGGTCGCCCAGCTTGATTACGGAATACTTTTGATCACGGCAACGGCAATAATCAATTATCTTGTCGGCGCACTTGCCGTTAAAAAAGGGAAGAAAAACAACTCACTTGCTCTCGTTGCCAGTGGAAAGCATTTGCAGTCAGATACCTACTCCACCATAGGCATTATCATAGGTCTGATCATCTTGTTTTTAACCAGGGTGGTTTGGCTCGACAGTGCCGTTGCCTTGATTTTCGCACTGCTTATTGTGTATACCGGCTACAAGATTATCCGTGACTCTCTCCGGGGGATTATGGATGAGGCGGACGAGGAGTTGCTGAAACAAATGGTTGGCTTGCTGCAGACCAATCGCAGTGAAGAGTGGATTGATCTTCACAATCTGCGCATCATAAAGTATGGAAGCACGCTCCATCTTGATTGCCATTTGACGGTTCCCTGGTATCTTAATGTGCACGAAGCTCACACCCAGATTGATAAACTCAACAAGCTGGTCAATGACAATTTTGGCGGCAGCATTGAGCTGTTTGTACATACTGACGGCTGCCTTGATTTTTCCTGTGAAATCTGTCAAAAAGGGGAGTGCCCTGTCCGCAAGGCCGTGTTCAGGCGCAGGGTGGAGTGGACGGTGAAAAACATATCCGACAATCACAAGCATAATGCGCTCTGAGGCTGTACGGAGGCTACCGTGAGCTCTCTTTTGTCGTTTAATCTCGAATGCGGGCTTTAAGGAGTAATGGCAGGTGGTCGGAGTAGCCGCCGGTATATTTTCTTTTTTCGTAGGTCGCCCAGGGCTTTTTGCCGGAGTAGTCGATGAGCCGAAAAAAGGTAAAGCAGCGGAATGCATGTTCTGGTGCTGAGAGTCCATTGTTGTCAAGCATTCCCGGGCTCAGGAGGATCTGGTCGATTTGTTGCCAGTGGTTGTTGTAGAAGTAGCTGCCGATTCCCTCGTAGCCGCTCCAGCAGTTGTAAAGGAGGTCGTTACCGTTCGCCCTGACCCTGGAGGCATCGAATGTTGAGCGAAGCACCTGTTTCAGGGAGCGGTCGGCGGGTTCATCATTGAAGTCACCCATAACAATAACATCAGCTTTTGGGTGCACTGCAAGCAGGCTGTCAAGAATGTGCCGGGCCACTTTTGCTGCCGCAAGTCGTTTTGGCTCAGTCCATTCGGTGTCGAAGGAGCGTGAAGGCCAGTGGTTCAGAATGATGTGAAAGGGGTGGTTGGCGGCTGAAAATCCCGCGACGATGATCTTCCTTGTCGGCTTGTCCTCAAGATGGACTGTGTAGGCTTTCGACCCTGTCTGGATAATTGTTTTCGGGTTGTAGGCGAGGCCGATATCGATACCTCTCGGATCACGGGATTCGTGATAGATGGTTTTGTAGCTGACGCCGCAGATACCTTCGAGTGTTTCCTCAAAGATCTTGCGGTTTTCTACCTCGGCAAAAGCGAGAATGTCGGGATATTTCCTGTATTCAGGGTGCGCCTCTACTGCCGAGAGGAGGTGGCGGATGCGCATTCGCTTCAGGGCGACTCTCTTTTCCGTCCATTGCAGTTTTCCTTGCGGCGTGAAATCGTCATCCTCGGTTGCCGGGTCATTGTACGGATCAAAGAGATTTTCAACGTTCCACCAGAGGAAGAGTACGGTTTTTTCAGGCTTTTGGTTCCCCGTAACAGGGGCTGATAGCCATAAGGATCCAATGAAAAACAGAAAAAGCAGGCAGAGCCGTTTTCGCATTTTCTCTTTTGTTCTAATTTTTTTTCTTTACCATAATGATTATGTAACTTAATCGGGATTTTCCAGTTCTCAATAGTTTATTTTTCAACAATCCGGGAAGCATTATGACCCAGAAGAGTGATGTCAAAGAACAGGCAAAAGATATCCTCGAGGAGACCCTTGACAGGGAGGCGGTTATTGTGCTGGCAAGGATTTCCGAAGAGATGCAATTGCTCTTCAATGCTCATCCTGAACCGGCAATGGAGATGGTAAAGGTGATTGTGACCGGGTTTTTTCTTGAGAACGGGAAATCGGAACAGTTCATTGATGACTGGATCAAGACCTCGGAAGAGTACAGTCGCGCACGGGGACTTGATGAACAGTACCAGCCCAAAGCGATGCTGTCGGATCTTGGAGTGTTCAGGTTTATGAGTTTTTTGAAAGACAAGGGGCTGACCGATGATCAGATTGCCATTGTGCTTACCGGTGCGGTGCAGCAGGCGGCTTCTGGCCAGGCGAATCAGTAAAAAAGGTAATTGTTTACTCTGTTAACGGCTTTCGTTCGCGACGGCCAATCACTATAACTATTTATTGATACATGAAAAAGACGACGCAACTCTACGAAGGCAAGGCAAAAAAGGTTTTTTTGACGGATGATGCAGATTTGGTGATACAGGAGTTCAAGGATGATGCAACGGCGTTCAATAACAAGAAAAAGGGGAGTATTGCCGAGAAGGGTGTTGTTAACAACGCTATTTCCTGCAAGCTCTTCATCTTGCTTGAGGCACAGGGGATTCGTACTCATTTTGTTGAGAAGCTCTCTGATCGTGATATGCTGTGCCGTTATCTCGATATTATCAAGGTTGAGGTCGTTGTGCGCAATATTGCGGCTGGTTCACTGGTGAAGCGGTACGGCTTCAGCGAGGGGACGGTGCTGGAGCGCCCTATTGTCGAGTTTTATTTGAAAGATGATGATCTCGATGACCCGTTGATGAATGAGGCTCATGCCGTAGCGCTTGGTGTTGCCACCCTTGAGGAGCTTGCCTTTCTGAAAAATCGCGCAGAGAGCATTAATGTTTTACTCAAAGAGTTTTTTGCTGAAAGAAAACTGAAGCTGGTCGATTTCAAGCTTGAGTTTGGTCGTCATAACAACGAGATACTGCTTGGTGACGAGATAAGCCCCGATACCTGCCGTTTCTGGGATCTTGAGACAAACGAAAAAATGGACAAGGATCGTTTTCGGTTTGATCTTGGCGGTGTTGAGGATGCTTACAGCGAAGTGCAGAGAAGGGTACTTGATCTTGACTGAGTTTGGCATGACAGAATGGAGGCTCGATTATGCTTGAGGCTGCGATTGCCTGGCTGCAGCATGCCGATCCTGCGGCGGTCTACCTTTTTCTCTTTCTGATTGCGTTTCTTGAAAATGTCGTGCCGCCGATACCCGGAGATGTTCCGATTGCCTTTATCGGCTATCTGATCTGCAAAAGTGACATAACGTTTGCCGGAGCTCTTTTCTGGTCTTCACTGGGCTCTACAGCAGGCTTCATGCTTGTTTACATGCTCAGCCGGCATCTTGGTTTGAAGTTGTATGCCGAGGGGGAGAGCACGGCGCAACACTGGCTGGCAAAAAGTGTTCACCGTTTTTTCCCTCCCTCGGATATGGAGCTGCTTCGCCGAAAATTTGCCACTCATGGCTATCTCGCTGTACTGGTAAACCGCTTCCTCTTTGGTTCGAGAGCGGTTATTTCAGTTATGGCCGGGTTGATGCATCTCAGGACACCATTTGTTTTTCTTGCTGCTTTGACAAGCGCTTTTGTCTGGAATGTGCTTCTGCTCTATGGCGGTTATTTTCTTGGAAGCAACTGGCAGGATATCGGCGCTTATGCTGCGCTCTACAGCATTCCTGTATCGATCGTTTTTGTTCTTCTCCTTGTTTATTCCGGGTGGAAGTTTGTACGGGAAAGAAAGCAGCAGCATGAATGAGTTTTTTTTGTTATTTATCCCCAGCCAAGTAACTTCCAGCTTTTTTTTCTTTATTCACAAGCATTTTGTTGATATACCATGGCAAAAGAGTTAAAATTGTATCCTGCTGAAAAAAAAGGCACGCTTCTTGAGCTTGCCTCAATTGATGATCTCAGGGAGATGGCCCGCCAGCTCCGTCGGGATGTTATCAGAATGCTTGCTATGGCCAATTCCGGTCATACGGGTGGTTCGCTCGGCATGGCCGATATTTTTACGGCACTTTATTTTCGGCTGCTTCAGCATAAGCCGCATGAGTTCTGGGAGTTTAATGACGAGGATATGGTTTTCCTCTCCAATGGACATATTGTTCCGGTATGGTACAGTGCGCTTGCCCGTTCAGGTTATTTCCCACTCAGCGAACTGAACTCCCTGCGACAGGTCAGCTCATACCTTCAGGGTCATCCGACCTCTGAGGCGAGGCTTCCGGGAATCAGAATTGCTTCCGGATCTCTCGGTCAGGGCCTTTCTGCCGCAGTCGGTGCAGCGCTCGGCCTGCGTCTTGATGGCAAGGAGGGTGATGTTTTCTGTCTGATGGGTGATGGTGAGTGCCAGGAAGGGCAGATATGGGAAGCGGCGATGAGCGCCTCTCATTACGGGCTTGGCAAGATTATCGGTATTGTCGATTATAACAATCTGCAGATTGATGGTGAGGTTACCTCAATCATGAATGTTGAGCCGTTTGCCGATAAGTGGCGCTCGTTCGGTTGGGATGTTTGTCATTGCGACGGCAACAATATGGAGGATTTTGTCGCGACCATCGAAACGATCAAGGCTTGCCGGGATCGCCAGAAGCCGACCGTGATTCTTGCGAGAACAATCATGGGAAAAGGGGTTCCCTTTTTTGAGGGGAGTATGCCCGACAAATCCAACTGGCATGGAAAACCGCCGTCGAAAGATGATGCCATTAAAGCACTTGTCATTCTCGGAGAGACCCGGTTTGGCGATTTTTTGAGCTGAAGCTGAATTCATGCAGATTCTGGCAGGTGTATACAAAGGGCGGAAAATCAGGAGCTCATCGTCGCTCGCGATACGTCCTTGCAGCAGCAGGGTGAAAAAGTCGCTTTTTGATACGCTCACGGCAAGGATGGATTTTGAGGGGGTTTCCGTCCTTGACTTGTTTGCGGGATTCGGCTCTCTTGGTTTCGAGGCGCTGAGCCGTGGCGCCCGGTCGGTCTGCTTTGTCGATCAGCATGTTGATGCCCTCAAAGCACTGAAGGCAACAACCCTTCAGTTGGCGGTTCACGATCGCGTCAAGATTGTCAATACCGATGTCTCAGCATTTCTCCGCCGTGTGGAGGGGTCGTTTGATCTTCTGTTTTGCGACCCACCCTACTCATGGCCTGATTATGACCTCTTGATTGAAAGAATTTTTGCAGGTACTCTTCTTGCCCCGGAGGGGTTCCTGCTGGTCGAACATAGCGCGCATCTTGATTTTCAGCACTCGCCCTGCTACTCTTTTCATCGTGATTACGGTATGACAAGAGTTACTTTTTTTCAGCACTGACCTTTTCAGCCGATGAAACAGAAAGCTATTTATCCGGGAACATTCGATCCCTTTACCAACGGTCATCTTGATGTGCTTGAACGTGCGCTGAATATTTTTGAGGAAGTTGTGGTCGTTATTGCAGAAAACTCCCAGAAGCATGCTCTTTTTACCGCCGAAGAGCGGGAGGCTATGACCAGAGAGGTAACCTGTGATTATCCCGGCGCCTCTGTCGAAGTTTTGCACAACGGGCTCCTTGTGGATTATGCCCGTCAGGTAGGAGCGAGAGCCATTGTCAGGGGGGTGAGGCAGGTCAAGGATTTTGAATACGAATTTCAGATGTCGCTTTTGAACCGCCAGCTCTATCCGGAGGTGACGACGGTCTTTCTGATGCCGAATGTCAAATACACCTATGTGGCTTCATCGATCATCAAGGAGGTGGGCATGCTGGGCGGAGATGTCAGTAAATTTGTGCATCCCTGCGTTCTGGAGATGATGCATCAAAAACGTGAAGAACAGAATAGATAAAAATCATCATAAACCACTTATATATGTCAAAAACACTTCTCCCGGAAGAACAATATCTCACCCGCAGGGTACTCAGCATGCAGGAGTCGCAGACCATGCGAATCAGCAATCTTGCTGGTAAAATGAAGGCTGAAGGCCTTGATATTGTCAGCCTTTCGGCTGGTGAACCGGATTTTCCTACTCCCGCTCATGTCAATCAGGCAGGCATAGATGCAATTAATGCAGGGTTTACCCGTTATACGGCAAATTCGGGTATTGCGGAACTGAAAAAGGCTATTGTTGAAAAGTTTCGGCGCGATAATGCTCTTGATTTTCAGGAAAACCAGATTATCGTCAGCAATGGTGGCAAACAGACCCTTGCAAACACCTTTCTTGCCCTTTGCGAAGAGGGTGATGAGGTGATTGTGCCTGCACCTTACTGGGTAAGTTTCCCTGAAATGGTTCGTCTCGCTGGCGGAATACCCGTCATTGTTCATACCACACTGGAAACTGAATACAAAATGACACCCTCACAGCTTGAGGATGCCATTACTCCGAAAACAAAGATACTTGTCCTGAATTCCCCATCGAATCCAACTGGCTCTGTTTACAGTGAAGTTGAGGTGCGTGCCTTGATGAAAGTTGTCGAAGGACGGGGTATTTTTGTGGTTTCCGATGAAATGTACGACATGATTGTTTATGGTGATCTTCGTCCCTTCTCTCCTGCAAGGATTCCTGAAATGAAGGAGTGGGTTATTGTGAGCAATGGAGTGTCGAAAACCTACGCCATGACCGGATGGAGAATCGGTTACCTTGCTGGGCCGAAATGGTTTATCGATGCCTGCGACAAAATACAGTCGCAGACCACCTCCAATCCCAATGCCATAGCCCAAAAAGCCGCTGTTGCCGCCTTGACGGGTGATCAGGGGATTGTCGAGGAGCGCCGTCTGGAATTTGAAAAGAGGCGCGATTATATGTTCGAGGCTCTCAACAGCATACCCGGATTCAAGACCGCTCTTCCGCAGGGGGCCTTTTATATTTTTCCTGACATCAGCGGAGTTCTTGGCCAGACGTTCAACGGCGTTGTCATGAAAGACTCGGCAGATGTTGCTGAATATCTTTTGAAGGTGCATCATGTGGCAACTGTACCGGGTGATGCATTTGGTGCACCGGAAAATCTCCGTCTCTCCTATGCCGCATCAATTGCCTCACTGGAGGAAGCGGTCAACCGTATCAGGAGAGCCTTCAAATAGGCGGCCTATGCTGAAAGTCCGTCGCAGCAAGCTCTATACCTTATGGTTTGGCTGGTATTCCCGTCGGCAGTTCAGGAGGTATTTTAACTCGGTACGTGTTTTTATGCACTCTGGAGTGCAGCAGATGAATCTCTGTACTCCGGTTGTTTTTTACGCAAATCACGCATGCTGGTGGGACGGCTTCTGGTCGCAACTCTGCACCGAAGAGTTTTTTTGCCAGAATCTGCATATCATTATCGAGTTTCAGCAGTTGCGAAAGCATCGCTTCTTTACCCGCATAGGAGCGTTTTCACTTGATCGCTCCCGTCCGAGAAGTGCGGTCAAAACGATTCATTATGCTGCTGAATTGCTGTCGGCCAAAAGTGAGCGACAGAACGCTTTGTGGATTTTTCCCCAAGGAAAGATAGAGTCTGTTGATAAACGGCCCCTGTTCTTTTTTAAAGGAACGGCATCGATTGTCTCTCGCCTCCTTGATACGGTTTCCGGGGTTTACCTTGTTTCAGTTGTCAGCCGGATCGAATATCTGGAGGAACAGAAACCGGAACTCTTTTTGTCTTTCAGGGAGCCTCTTCTGGTTACGCCCACAGAGTTTACTGGCCCGGACGCCCTTACCGCATACATGCAGAGGATGACGGAGACACATCTTGACGAACTCAAGGAGATGATTATCAACCGAACGCTTGATGACGCACGGATTGTTGTCAAAGGAACCCTATCAGTAAATAAGCGTATTGAAGCGATCAGGCGCCTCCTGCATCTGCCCAATGAATGATTCCTTCCGCAGGTGCCCGGTTTTCGCGCCATCCCGGTCAAAAAATCAAACAACCGATATGTTTTTACGCATGTATTGATTCAATGATTTCTTTTAATGATCAGTAAATACACAATATCAACAACGTCCCCCTTTTTAGTTCAGGTATTTCTGGTATGGTGAAAAGAGTATAAATTTGCATACCTTGAAGGCGGAAAATGTAGAAAGAGAAAGACAAATGGTTTTTCACATACCAAATTGAACGGGTTATGAGTAATGTTATATGCAGTTGTCTTTTAGGTGATAATGCAAAAGTAAGGTTGCGGCTTTCACAATTGCTGCACAGTGAGATGGAAACCATATACGGGGCTTTTCCTGATGGTGTTGCCGATGATATATGCGAGGTTGAGTTACAAGGTTGCAGGAGGGAGTTTTTCATCAACAATACCGGAACTCCGTTCACGATCGGTATGCAGGTGATTATCGAGTCTGACGGTGGTTACGATTTCGGCGTTGTTTATTCGACCGGCCAGATTGCCCGAAAAAAGCTTCAGCTTAAAGGGCTCGACAAGAGTGGGCAGGAGTGGACTGCGGTGCTGCGGGTTGCTGACGAAAACGACAATCAGGCCATTGTTGAATTGAAAAAAAGGCAGTTGGAGATACGGGATGTTTGCCTGAACAAGATTAAAAAGCATGAGCTTGATCTGAAACTGGTTGATGTTGAGTTGCGCATGGACCATCAGAAACTCTCGGTCTATTATACCTCTTCACACCGGGTTGATTTCAGGACACTGGTGCGTGATCTTGCGGGTGAGTTCAAGGCAAGAATTCAGATGGTGCAGATAACAACACGTGAAGAGGCCAGAAGGGCAAATACGTTCGGGCCGTGCGGTTGCCTTCTTTGTTGTTCGAGCTGGCTTCCGAAAATCCACGCAAACCCTTTTGCTGAAAAATCACAATATTCCGAAATCTCGGGCAACGAGAGCCACGCATTCAATATTACCGGGATATGTAACCGGCCGAAATGCTGTCTTGGTTATTCAAAACATGAAAAGGGCTGCCGCGCCAACTCATCTGTCCAGTCATCCTTTCCGGCAGCAGGAAGCAAGGTCAACACTCCCGAGGGGCCAGCGGTTGTTGAAAGCGTTGACGCCCAGAAAAAACTTGTCTGGCTTCGTTACCTGAAAAGCGACCAGACTCGCAGGTTTCCGCTCACCAAGTTCAATGCCCTGTTTGTTAAAAAATAAGATTCAGTGTTTTTTTGAACTCACCGTTGAGTTTCACCATTTTATTGATGACCTGACAGTGGGGGCTTGTGGTGTTCTTTTACCGGTAACTCCACACCCCTCTGCTGCATGTTGTGGCCGCACTCCGGGCAAAATTCGTAATCGAACATATACCGCCACTTATGCCCGCATTCCGGGCATGCAGTATCAAGAGGGTATCCGCATTTCATACAAAACTTCTCGTCACCTCCTGTTACGTTCCTGCATCCCGGGCATTGAAAAGCGCTCATTTCGTCTCCTTTATTATTGTTGCTCTTCCGGTGTTGTTTTTTTCGAAAGTATACCTGAAACGATCCTTCTTATCGGGCAGGCATTCAACCCGGTAATGACCCCTTTTTGTCTGGCTCAATTTTATTAAACAAAGAACTTGTTGTATTAGTTGCGAAATCTGATGTGTGAATTATCCTTAAAAAAACGTTTTTTGCCTTTTGCGATGGTGTGAGTATTCCTGTGAAAGTGGCGTTTGATTCATCGATAATAGTGTGACGATAGAAGTGTACGGCATGAATATGGAGCTGCCTGGCAATGAGAGGTTTTTATCTTTCGACAGGGAAATTTTTTTGTTGCTCTATTTTCTATATTACGTTACACTCAGTTTAAAAAGCCTGAAGGTTGTCGCCATGCTTTTTTCTGGCGCTTCTTTGCAGACCACGTTGTGGCAGAGCATCATATTGTCATCCGTGTAACCGTATTTTTCTTTTACCCCATGCATCAGTTTACAAAAACCCTTGTCACTACCGCACTTCCTTATGCCAATGGCCCGGTTCATCTTGGTCACCTGGCAGGCGTCTATCTTCCTGCCGATCTCTATGTTCGCTATAAACGGCTCAAAGGCGAGGATGTCATTCATATTGGTGGCTCCGACGAACACGGTGTACCCATTACCATTACGGCCGAGAAAGAGGGCATTTCACCCAAGGACGTTGTTGACCGCTACCATCGGATGAATTCCGAGGCTTTCTCGAAGTGCGGGATATCCTTTGATTATTATGGCAGAACGACCTCAGAGGTTCATCACAAGACCGCGCAGGAGTTTTTTTCGGACATTGAGCAGAAGGGGATTTTTATCAGAAAAAGCGAAAAACTTTTTTTTGACCGCAAGGCCGACCGCTTTCTTTCGGATCGCTATGTAACCGGTACCTGCCCGATCTGCAACAATGCGGAGGCAAACGGCGATCAGTGCGAACAGTGCGGCACCCATTTAAGCCCGCTTGAGCTTATTAACCCGAAAAGCAAACTCTCTGATGCGACACCGGAACTTCGCGAGACTATGCACTGGTATTTTCCGCTCGGGCGTTTTCAGGAAAATCTTGAGAATTATGTGCATCAGCATGAGGATGACTGGCGGCAGAATGTGGTCAATTATACCCATACGTGGTTGAAGCAGGGGCTGAAAGATCGGGCGATAACCCGTGATCTTGCCTGGGGGATCAAGGTGCCTCTCGAAAGCGAAGAGGCTCTGGGCAAGGTGCTCTATGTCTGGTTTGATGCGGTGCTTGGCTATATCTCTTTTACGAGGGAGTGGGCCGCAGCGCTTGGGCAAAGTGAGCGATGGAAAGAGTACTGGCAGAACCCGGAGTGCCGGCTTGTTCACTTTATCGGCAAGGATAATGTGGTCTTTCATACACTGATGCTTCCCGCAATTCTGATGGCCTGGAATGAAGGGCGTCAAAGCGGCTGCTATAATCTTGCCGACAATGTGCCTGCCTCGGAGTTCATGAACTTTGAGGGAAGAAAGTTTTCGAAGTCGAGGAACTATGCAGTCTATCTTGGTGAATTCCTTGAAAAATTTCCAGCCGATACCCTGCGCTACAGTATTGCGATGAACTATCCTGAAAACAAGGATACCGATTTCAGTTGGCAGGACTTTCAGAACAGAACCAATGGCGAACTGGCCGATACCCTGGGAAACTTTATAAAGCGATCGGTTGATTTTACCAATGCCCGTTTTGACGGTGAGGTGCCTCATGCATCTACTTCTGAAGAGTGGAACGCTCTGGGGATCAACTGGCCGGAGAGTCTTGAACAACTTGATCTGGCTTATGAAGGGTTTCATTTCAGGGAAGCAGCCTCTCTCGGCATGGATATTGCAAGGGCAGCGAACCGCTTCCTTACGGTTTCGGAACCCTGGAAAGTGGTCAAGATTGATCGTGAGGCCGCAGCAAGAACGATGGCGCTCTCGCTCAATCTTTGTCATGCGCTTTCTATTGCTCTCTTTCCGGTCATTCCTGAAACCTGTAACCGCATTCATGCCATGCTCGGCTTTGAGGGCCGGATAGAAGAGCTTGTTACACCAGGTAAATCCTTGCTGGCAGAACTTCTTTTGCCGAGGCTCAAAAAGGGGCACAAGATCCGCGGAAAGTCAGAAATTCTTTTTGCAAAAATAGAGGAGAGCGATATTGCTCCGGAACTTGCAAAAATTGAGGGGCTTCTGGCTGATGCCGTAAAACGTGAGGCTGGAGCTGAACAGCAAAAGATGGAGTTCAAACCGGTGATCAGCTTCGATGATTTTTTAAAGGTTGATTTGAGGGTTGCGAAGGTTATTACGGCTGAAACCGTTAAAAAAGCAGCTAAACTCCTGAAACTGCAACTGCAGGTTGGTTCTGTGACAAAACAGGTGCTCGCAGGAATAGCCAAACACTATACTCCAGAAGAGATGGTAGGCAAAAATGTGGTCATTGTGGCCAATCTTGCCGATCGCACGATTCGTGATGAGGTTTCAGAGGGGATGATTCTTGCCGTAGAGGGCGCTGACGGGAAGCTTTTTGTCATAGAACCGGAAGGAAATGAAATAAATGGCAGACAGATACAATAATAGTTTGCATATCAATATTTATTGCCTACATTGATAACACAAACATCGTGGGGTGGAGCAATTGGTAGCTCGTCGGGCTCATAACCCGAAGGTTGCAGGTTCAAGTCCTGTCCCCACCACCAGTAAAGCCGCCTCCTCAAAAGGGCGGCTTTTTTGTTTTGAGATAAATCTTTTTTCGTTCAAAGGCAATGATGACGATGAACCACTTCTGTTTCAAAACGCTCTTTTCTTGCAAAAAGAAGGCTCTCTCACAGCTTTTAGCCCATTTTCTTGCGGTCGTGCTCCTCTCTTTTGCAGCGCATCCGGTTTTGGCGGAACCCTTATTCTGCGGTATCGACCGGCTTGAAGCCTCCAAATTTCAGGAACTCTCCGGCTTGAGAATCGGGCTCATTACCAACTCGGCAGCTCTCAACCGAAAAGGGGAGCCGAACTATCTTCTCATGCTTCGCGCTGGCGTCAAACTGAAGTTTCTTATGGCACCTGAGCACGGTTTTTCGGCTGACGTTGAAGCTGGCAAAAAAGTCAGCAGCAGCGTGGTTTCGGATACCCTGCAGGTCGTTTCGCTCTACGGAGATTCCAGAAAACCCGATATAGGGCAGTTGCGCCAAATTGACCTGCTCGTTTTCGATCTTCAGGATGTGGGCACCCGTTGCTATACCTATATTTCGACCATGAAAAATGCCATGGCCGCCTGTGAAGAGGCTGCCATACCCTTCATGGTACTTGATCGTCCCAATCCGGTTATACCTCTTCACCCCCAGGGATTCATGCTGCAGCCCGGATATGAATCCTTCGTCGGGGCAGTTGATATCCCCTTTGTTCACGCAATGACGGTTGGCGAAATAGCCCTGCTGCTGAAGGAGCAGTGTTTCAGGAAGCTTGATCTCAGGGTGATTGCGATGCAGGGGTACAGTCGTCAGAAGTTTGCTGATGAATACGAGGGGTTTCGATTCAGGAGCCCTTCACCGAACATCAGCAGTGTTGAGACTGCCATACTCTATCCTGCCACCGTTTTTCTTGAAGCAACTACCCTCAGCGAAGGACGGGGTACCGATGCCCCCTTCATGCAGTTCGGAGCCCCATTCATCAGGAGCGGGGAACTGGCTGATGCTCTTGGCAAATACCGCCTGACGGGAGTCTCGTTCACCCCCGTCGTTTTTCAGCCAAGCTCAGGAAAGTTCAGCAAGGAGCGCTGTCATGGCCTGAAGCTTATACTGACTGATCGCAGCGTGTTCAGCCCCTTCAGAACGGCAACTGCACTGCTGCTTGAGCTTCAGCGCCTCTATCCCGGAGAGATTGGCCTTGATACCAGGGGAGCGTTTTTTGACCGGCTTGCAGGTACTCCCATTTTCCGGGAGATGATCAAAAAACAGTTCCCCCTTGAAACAATTATGAAGAAGAGCCGCCAGCAAGTTGAGCAGTTCAATCAGAAGAGGCACGCACGCAGCCTCATCTACCCTTGAATTAACGGGTTAGCGGGGAATGCTGGTTCTGCCCGGCAGTCCGTTTTTTGAGAGCAGTACTTGCCAGAGCTGAATGGAGCGAGCCCTGAAAGAACCGGAGAAACTCAACAGATAGTAGCACCACATACGGTAAAATTTTTCACCGTAGCGCTGTTGCAGCTTTGGCCATTGCTTTTCAAAGTTTTCATGCCATGCCTTGAGCGTCAAAGAGTAGTCATGGGTAAAGACATGCCAGTCTTCGAGTGTGAAAAGCCCTTCGTAGTTTTTCGTGATCTGGCTTGCGGCGGGAAGCATAGAGTTTGGAAAAATATACTTGCAGCTCCATGGATCGCCATTGGTGCAGGGCTCGTTGATGCCAATGGTGTGCAGAAGGGTCAACCCGTCCGGTTTCAGGCAGTCGCTGATCATCCTGAAATAGTTGCGATAATTTTTATGACCGACATGCTCGAACATGCCGATCGAATAAATCCGGTCGAAAGAGCCATGCATCGTGCGGTAATCGGTCACGTTTATGGTGACCGGCAGGCCCGCGCACTCTTCCCGTGCAATTTTTGCCTGTTCGGTTGAAACGGTTATGCCTGTAACTGAAACGCCATAGTTTTCTGCGGCAAAGCGGGCAGCACCGCCCCAGCCGCAACCAATATCGAGCACCCTCATTCCAGGTCGAAGCTGGAGTTTGTCGAAGACCAGACGGAGTTTCTTCTCCTGTGCTTCATCCAGACTGTCGGTCTCTTTCCAGTAACCGCAACTGTAGATCATGCGCTTGTCGAGCATGCTCTCAAAGAGGTCGTTTCCGGTATTGTAATGTTTTTCCCCGACGGTAAATGCTCGTGAAGGATGCTGCAGGTTGACGGTTTTACCAATCCATTTCCCTATGAGTTTTATCGGGGTCACTATTTTTTCGTCAGCTTTTGTACTCAGCAGCCTGAAAAAAAATTCATCAAGGTCCCCGCAGTCCCACCATCCATCCATATAGGCCTCTCCAAGACCAAGGTTTCCCTCGGTGATGGCACGTCGGAAAACAAGAGGCTGGTGGATTTGCATGTCCCAGCGCCTGGTGCCATTGATGCTGATATCTGCCGGCTCGAAGAGACGCTCCAACTGTTTTTTGCAGAAGTTGTTCACCATTTTCTGAGAGTCCGTTATGTTGGATAAGAGCTATCTTGTTACCCTGAATCTTCCTTCCACGCCGTTGCGCGAATACAAAAGCTGCCAGAGCTGAACATGCCGTGCCCGAAAAGAGCCAGCAGCACTCAGCAGGTAGTAGCGCCACATCCGTTGAAATCGTTCATTATAGGCTGTTGCAAGTGCGGCACGGTTGTTTTCAATATTGTTGTACCAGGCTTTCAGCGTGTGATAATAGTCATGCCCGAAAGAGTGCCAGTCTTCAAGAATCAGTTTTCCTTCAGTTGCGGCCGTGATCTGGTTTGCCGAGGGAAGCATGGAGTTGGGGAAAATATATTTGCTTGTCCAGGAATCGGTATTGCTTCCCGAACGGTTACTTCCAATGGTGTGCAAAAGAAAAAGCCCGTCGGGCGCAAGGTGCTTTTGGACAACCTGAAAGTATTTCTGGTAATTCTTTTGCCCGACATGTTCAAACATGCCGATGGAGTAGATGCGATCGTACGTTCCTTTGGTATTGCGGTAATCCGTCAGTTTGATCTCAACCGGCAATCCGGCGCAGTGTTCCCGTGCAAGCTTTGCCTGCTCGCTGGAAATGGTCAATCCGGTAACGTTTACGCCATAGTGTTCGGCGGCAAACCGGGCAGCTCCACCCCATCCGCATCCGATATCAAGCACATTCATACCCGGTTCCAGCATCAGTTTGTCGAAGACGAGGCGCAGCTTCTGCTCCTGAGCCTCATCAAGAGTCGACACATTGTTCCAGTAAGCGCAACTGTATATCATACGCCGATCGAGCATCGCCGTATAGAGATCGTTGCCGATATTGTAATGGGTACGACCGACAATGTAAGCCCTTGCAGGGTTTTGAAGATTGACTGCCTTCCCGAGTATTCCGTTGAGGAAACGCAACAGCCCGGAAACTTTTTTGTCGACTCCGGCTCTCAGTATGCGATAAAAAAACTCATCAAGCTGAGGGCAGTCCCACCATCCATCCATATAGGACTCTCCGGCACCAAGATGGGCTTCAACAAGAATGCGGCGGTAAAAACGGTCATCGTGTACTGCGATATCCCACGCATTAACGCCATCAATCGTAATACCCGCATCACCCAGCAATTGTTCTACCTTGCGTCGGAAAAATAAGTCTCCCATAATACAAATTGCTCATAACCACACGCTAAAGCAAAGTACCTTTTATGCTATAATGTATGTAATTGCGTGGTACTTGCCAAGTTTTCTCCGGATTTGCAGGCAGAGTGAAGGGCTATGGCAGTCAGCCCCGAAGCTGGAACGGGAGGGAGTTCCTCATAGCTCCCTGGGAAAGGGCTTTCCGCGTCATGAGTGGGGTGGCACATAACGGGGGGGCAACAGGGAAGTGTGCCGCTCAGGCGCCAGGCTCTTCTTTGTGCTTTTTGGATTTTGTCGCAGTATCGGATTCCGTTTTTTTTGGACGGCCCCGTTTTTTTGAACAGCTCTCTTTTTCTGTTACCGGATCGGATAGCTCTGATTCAAGGGATATTTCATCAGATTCCACAAGATGCTCGTCGAGATCTTCGTCATGGAGATTAGGTTCAGCAATTAGGTCAAGGTCATCGCACAGGAGTTCATCGATGATTTCATCAACCGGTGCCTGTGCTTTTCCTCTGGCACCTCGCTTGTTTTTCATTGCCGGTTCGATCAGTGTCACAACCTCATTGATCGAAGAAAAAATATAAAGCTGTTTGTCAAGATTGGTCAGTTTTAAAAGATCTTTGATCTGCTTGCAGAGAGAGACAAAAATTGCCAGCCCCTGTAACTGGTTGGAAAGCTGATGAGCGAGCAGCATTGAGCTGATACCGCACGAATCAATGGCTTTTACCTGAGAAAAATCGATGATCAGATTTTTAGCATTCTCCTTGTTCACCAGTCCGTCAATTGCAACCTTGAATGCTTCGCTGTGACGAAAATCGAAGACATCCTCTTCTATTTTTAAAATTGTCAACTCTTTACGCGAGGAAACTGAGTATTTCATGATACACCTGTTCTTTAATAGCTGTAAAACATTATCATTCAATCGTCTAAAGGATTCTTGGCTTTGCTGTACCCGAAAGTATTTACCAGAAATTCACAAAACGGTTCTTGTGCAAAAGCCTTTTTAGTAACTAAGGTAAAAAAAAAGCCAACAGTTAATATTTTTTTTGATCGGTAATTAAATATTTCTCCAGCACAACCGTTGCGCAACCAATCGTTCTCAATCAATACGGTTGAGCGGCAATAATGCATCAGTTCACACAACCCCTGCATTCACGGGCATAACATTATTTTGCAATTACCTCTTGCTGCCGTAAACCAGCATTATCTTGACTGTAAAAAGGTCAAAACCACCCGCTGATCCATCATAAAGGATTTTTTCGTAACAGGGAGAGAAGGCGTTAAGGATGTTGAACAAAATTCTCCTGAACCAGCAGATAAATTACGCAACAGGCATTAAAGTCCACTCCTTGTTTCGGCAGAATGTGAAGGCAAAAAAATCCGGCGTTTGTTCGCTCAATCATCAAAACAAATACTTTGAAAGATTTTTCTAATACTATAATTTAAAAGTATTATGCCAATTTATCTCTCCCACACCCATCCAGTGTACTTTAATAAAAAGGAGAGTCGATGAAATCACTGATACAACGAAAAGAGAGGTTGTTTGCTTTCGTCTGTTTGTGCATGGTTATGCTGAGTGCATCTTGCACAAATCTTACAGCCGTACAGGAGTGGTCGAAGACATCGCTCGAAGCTTCGCAGTTTAACGGGATTGTAGCAACCTATGTGGACACTCCGGTGAGGTTGAAGCGGTATGACGAGCTGCATTTCAAGCAATACAGGAAGCCAACAGAGGAACAGAAGAAGATGTTCTCGCTGCGCCAGGGAGTTTATGGTACCAACGCGACTGAACGCAAGATTCGGGCTGAAGCGCTGAAAAAGATATTATCTGTTGTCTCTGATTATATGGGAGCTTTGGCAGCGCTCTCCGCTGACGGTACCGTAGACTACAGCAGAAACATCACTACTATGAATACGGAAATCATTTCCCTGAGCGCAAAGCTTTCAGTTCACAAAAGGATTTCCACAAATACGCTTGGTGCTGTTGGTTCGATAGTTCAAACGCTGTTTAAGCCCTGGCAGGCAAAGCAAGTCAAAAAGATTATCGAGCAGGCGAATGCTCCACTGCAAACAATTCTGGCAGGTGAACTCCGTCAGATAGTTGCCAATGATTTTCAGGATGATTTGAACACGGAAGGCGATATGATCGATCTGTATTATGATGCACTTCTTAACGATGGTCATCCTTCCAGTGCTGCACAAGATGCAGTTACGGAGTGGAGAGAGGTGCGTCGAGAGCAAAACAGCGCGCGATTGCATGCCGTAACGGCCTATCTGAGGGTTCTTGACAATATTTCGAATGGGCATCAAAAACTCTATGATAACCGAAACAAACTTGAGGATAAAAGGTTAGTTCAGGATCTCTACACTCTCGTTACAGACCTTCGCAAGCAGATTGCAATACTCACGAAATCCTTATAAAAAAGGAGATAATAAAGATGTCGCTACCGTTGACCCAGGATGAAGCCCGTAGTATTGCCGAGGCATTTCGTGCCGCTGAACACAGCGTCAAGCGTTATATGGATAACAATTATAATCAGGAGCAACACAAAATAAGTCGTGCAGAATATGACACTCTCTATGAATTTTGCCAGACACTCCTGTGTTTATCAAGCGAAGCAACCACGGTGGCCGTAGGCCTTTCTCTGGATGCATTGACCGCACCCGCAGATGAATTGAACGGTATTATAGAAGAGGCTCATCAACAGATCAAAACCATGCAAAATATTTTAACGGTTACAAGCTGTGTTTCGGGCCTTGTCAATCTCGCATCTTCCCTTATCGCCAGGGAGCCAGGCGCTATTGTTACCTCCATCAATAAGCTCCGTAATCAAATCAGGATGTAATGCCTGACTGAATGTTTGCAAGCAGACCGGTCAGCCCCATCAGGCTTATTGCTGTTCCTTGGGTGATTTATTACTCTTGCACCAGAAGCAAGCCTCAAGCGCAGACTGTTTCTGTACCTCCTGACGAAATATTTTGTTGTGAATTACAATCCGCCCTGTTTATATTTTCTTTTATTGAAAAAATCAATGCCTTGACATCAGGGTTATTTTAGAAAAATATGATAAGTCTTGCTGATATTGCCGTCCTGTTTGTTGACGATGAAGTCGAAATCCTGAGCGCCCTGAAGAGTTGTTTTCGGAGGGAGCCCTATGTAAAACTGTTTGCAGAATCTGCTGAACAAGCACTTACCTTGCTGGAGGAGAGTAACCGCATGGTTCCTGTTGTTGTCGTTGCTTCAGATATTCACATGCCTGGTATAAATGGCATAGAATTGATTCAGAGGGTGAAGAGCCGTTTTCCTGATACCATCTGCATGTTGGTCTCTGGAGCCAATAATATGCATGAGCTTGTCAAAGAAGTTGATCCCGGCCATATTTTTACAACACTTACCAAGCCAATTGATGTGCCGGTTTTCAAAAAAACCATAATCGACGCTATCGATTGTTACCACAACGCGAAAACAGGCACACGATAACGCTCGGTGCCATTCGCTCTGCTTTTCAATGATACGCCGGTACTGATCCTCAAATGCTCCAGGATCGTTAAAATCCTCAAGGAGAGTATTGTGCATTGTGTTCGGGAGGTGAAGTTGCTGAATCACTCTTCCGCTTTTTCAGTGCAGTAGTGCGCAAGCCGATCAGCCAGCGCGTCAAGTTCATTGCTGCCGAAAGGGGCTGCCACCCAGTTTACGGTAAGCCGGTTGCTGAAAAAAGTCAACTGCCGTTTTGCGTAGTTGCGCGTATGCTGTTTAACCAGGGTAATTGCAGCACCAAGGTCGATCTCTCCGTTAAAGTATTGAAAAAATTCCTGATATCCCACCGATTGCAGCGCGTATGTTTTTCCCTCACGAAGGAGTGTGCGGTAGTTGTGATAGAGCCTTTCAGCTTCGCCGCAGAGGCCCGCATCAACCATCTCGTCGGTACGATGGTTGATGCGTTCGTACAGCAAGGGGCGGGGCATGGCAAGCCCTGTAGTGACAAAGGAGAGGCCGTCCAAACGCTGATTTCCCCTTGCCTGCAACTCTGTAACACTCAAGCCGGTGATTTCAATAATTTCAAGGCTCCGGATAAGCCGCTGGCTCTTGGTGGAATCAAGGGTTGCTGCCTGTGCAGGGTCTCTTTCGAGCAGCTTTGCATAGAGCCGCTCTTTTCCGTCGCGTTCAAGCTCCTCAAGCAGTCGCGCCCGTATTTCAGGGTCTGCCGGAGGCAGATCAGCAAATCCTTCAATCAATCCCTCAAGATAGAGTGTCGAGCCACCGGCAACAACCGCGCGTTTCCCACGCCGGTGAATGTCGCCGATCCGCTCAACAGCTTCAGTTGCAAAGTCACCAGCCGTAAAGGGATCACCGATATTCTTTTCATCAACAAAATGGTGCTTCACCTCCCCAAGCCTCTCTTTTGAAGGCTTTGCCGCACCGATATCAAGCTCACGGTATACTTGTCGCGAGTCAGCCGAGATGATCTCGCCTCCGATCCTTTTTGCTACAGCCAGAGCCAGCGCCGATTTACCCGAAGCCGTAGGGCCGAGAATAACCATAACCGGCGGACGTTCCGTTTGTATAACGCTCATATTTTTTGTCATATTCCAGCCGTAGGTGCGGGGTCATCCCGCCCAATCCGCAACTTCACTAATCTGCCCAATTTCGTCGCAATCCGCAAAGATAATGAAAAACAATCCATCTAACCGCTCCCTCGTCCAGAACGCCACCGATCCGAATTCACCTCAGCATCAGCAACTACCAAAGCGGTGAGGGCGAAAGCGGAAGCTTGCCGAAAAGCCGAAGAGTTGCAATGTATACCACCTTTTTTGCTTTTCAGCAGATACTGAACTCACCCCGGGCGAGGCGCTCCGTAAAGTGGCTGATATCGGCCAGCTCGGCATCAATGATTGCGGTGACTGGCTCACGGATATCATTGATTGATACTCCATCTGCCGGTATGATTTGTGCTGAAGCTGAGAGCGGCCGGTCGATGGGCTGGCCGATCTGGCTGCAGAGAAAGAGCGACACCTCCTCAATTCCCTCAACCTCCCTGTAGATGCGCCCAGCAGTTTCCCGGGCCAGCACATTATAGATTTTGCCGACGTGGCGTACCGGGTTTTTGCCGGCAGCAGCCTCCAGGCTGAGCGGCCTCTGGAATGCAATAAGGCCGTTCACCCTGTTGCCCCTTCCCACTTCACCCCCGTCGGCTCCTTCAGCCGAGGTGCCGAGAACGGTCAGGTAGATACCGCCCTCACCTCGCAAAGGATCATCGAGCATGTTGAGCTCTATGGTGACCCTTTTGAAGGGATGGCCTTGAGCGGCGACAAAGGCGAGCAGGGCCTCCCGCACCGCCTCCTTGCGCTTGAAATAGGTGGCTGTATCGGGGATATAGCGATCCACAAAGGCAACCGCAACGGTCAGGGTAAGGCTGTCACGATCGCGGAATGCCATCACCTTCACATCTTCGCCTGTTTCCGGGAATGCGAGCTTGAAAGCGGGGGAGTTGAGATGGTGTTCAATTTCGAGCACAAGGGACTCCGTCATGCTGAGCGGCGCATAGCCGACACCGACGGAGGTGTCGTTGGCTCCGACAATACTTCTTGAAAAGAGGTCAGTCAGCTCCGCTGAACCGGGCTTGATTTCGTTCTGGAAGATTATATGCCGGCCGGGGTCGACAAAACGGAGATTTTCTTTCAGCCACCTTGATGCTGCGGCTTCTGCAATTTCGGCCACAGGGATTTTTATCCCCTGGTAGAGGCTGGTCGCCTTGTCGCCAAAAATGATCTTCATCGGCTCAAGCACCGTGCCGCCTCCCGGTTTCACGGCGCTTCTTCCGGCAACCAGCAGCCCCTTGTCGATGTTGTGATGCAGAATTCGCCCGGTAAGGGCAAGATACTCCCCGCAGAGGCTGATGCAGACCGCCTCCATGACCGAGTCGCAGATGGTATCGGGATGTCCTTTTCCTTTCCGCTCAACCAGCTCGACCCTGCGAGCACCAGCAGGATTAGCGCCTGCCTCTTCGACGATAATGTTTCTCGCTACATGTATGCTCATTGTGCGATTACCCGGTGCGTTTTTTTTATTTAATATATTTCCATCTACGAAAATTTACGCTCTTTTTCTTTTTTTCTGAAGATTCAATTTTCGATAATCAGCCATCAATCTTGATTAATAAGGTGTAATTACGCTATATTTATTATTAAAGGAAGTTTTTTTCCGTTGCAGAGCAATAGCTCAGGTGCAGCTCTTTTGACGGAGTCCGCAAACAGGAATATTTTCAAAGCAATGGAAGACAAGTCACAGCCACGCAGAAAAAAGTCCATACCGAAAGCGTCTTCCCCTTCGGGATTGGTTGACACTGCAAAGGGGAGGCGAAAGCTTTTTCCTATTATTGGTATAGGTGCTTCAGCCGGAGGCCTTGAGGCTCTGGAACTCTTTTTGAAAAACGTTCCTCCTTCATCCGGCATGGCGTTTATCATTGTCCAGCATCTTGACCCGACGCACAAGGGCATTATGGCTGAACTTCTCCAGCGATCGACACCCATGCCGGTACAGCAGATCACCGATGATCTGGAGGTCAAAAAAAATCAGGTCTATATCATCCCCCCCAACAAGGATCTTACGCTTTTTCACGGAGTGTTGCATTTGCTCGACCCGGTCAAACCCCGGGGACTGCGTCTGCCGATAGATTATTTTTTCCGCTCACTGGCTGATGATTTGATGGAATTCAGTATCGGCGTCATCCTTTCGGGGATGGGTTCCGATGGTATGCTTGGCTTGAGGGCTATCAAGGAGATCGGAGGAGGCGCTTTTGTACAGGACCCCGTGACAAGCAAGTTTGACGGTATGCCTCGCAGTGCCATCAACGCCGGACTGGCCGATGTTGTTGCACCGGCAGAGGAACTGCCGGAGAAAATCATCAACTATTTTCTCCATCGTCCTCATCTGAGAAGCAGCTCAGAACTTAACTTGCAGGATAAAACACAGAGTGCGTTTGACAAGATCATGCTCATTCTGCGACGCCAGACCGGTAATGACTTCTCTCTCTACAAAAAAAGCACACTCTACCGCCGTATTGAACGACGCATGGGCATTCACAATATTGAGGGTATCCATGACTATGTCCGTCTTCTGCAGGAGAACAGTACAGAGTCGGACTTGCTCTTTAATGAGCTGCTTATCGGGGTGACAAGTTTTTTCCGTGACACTGTTGCCTGGGAGACGCTGAAGAGCCGTGCCATCCCCCTTTTGACG
Source organism: uncultured Chlorobiaceae bacterium (assembly GCA_903882665.1). Taxonomy (GTDB): domain Bacteria; phylum Bacteroidota; class Chlorobiia; order Chlorobiales; family Chlorobiaceae; genus Chlorobium. The sequence continues at coordinate 27,260 of CAIRXW010000039.1, forward strand.
GCATCACGCCCTGACTGCGGCGTTTTGCGGGCATGGTCAGTCGGCTGCTCCACAGGAGAGGAAGCTTACTCTCTTGCAATCCTCTTCAGGGAGGCGATGGAGGAGTTAAAGCTTTCTAACAAATTTTCTCTTCAGATATTTGCAACAGACCTTGATAAACATGCAATCGATATTGCCCGTGAAGGCTTCTATCCCCGGAACATTGAGGCCGATGTTTCCGATGAGCGGCTCAATAACTTTTTTATCAAGAGTGAAGATGGTTATCGTGTCAACAAGAATATCCGTGAACAGATTGTTTTTGCACCTCAAAACCTCATCAAGGATCCGCCTTTCACAAAACTTGATATTCTTGTTTGCCGAAATCTGCTTATTTACCTTGAAGCGGAACTCCAGACAAAGCTTATTCCATTATTTTTCTACAGTTTGAACCCCGGCGGGTTTCTTTTTCTTGGCAGTGCAGAAAATATGCACGGCGACACTGAACTTTTCACTCCGATCGAAGGCCCGGGGAATATTTTTCGACGCTCTTCAAGTCCTTTAACCACCAAACTTGTTGACTTTACCAACTCCTTTTCCACTCTGTTTAAAGGCATTTATCCCCAAAAGATTTCGGAATCCCAAAAAAACATTGCTGATAGTACATCATCCCTTGTTGAGCAACTGATTCTGAAGGAGTATGCTCCCGTCTCTGTCCTCACAAACCCTCAGGGTGACATTGTCTATATCAACGGTCGTACCGGGCAGTATCTGGAGCCGATATCAGGCAAGGCCAACTGGAATATCTTCGTTATGGCTCGTGACGCTATCAAATATTCATTGAGCCGGGCCTTCGAAAGTGCACTGCGAACCCAAAAAAAGGTTTCCGTGCAGGAGCTTCTTGACAAAAACAATCGGGAGTCCGTGGAGGTAGAAATTTCAGTCAGTCCAATCAAAAAACCGGAGCAGCTTTCGGGCATGTTTCTGTTTGTCTTTACACAAAAATGTTTGGTGGAGAAGAGTACCATCAAGGAGAAGCCGGGCAGCGACAAGCCATTACCTCCGGATCAACTGGCGCTTGCGGAGGAACTTCAGTCACTCCGCTCGGAACTTCTTGCCACTCATGAAAATATGCTGACTTCACAGGAGGAGCTCAAGAGCATGAATGAGGAGCTGCTCAGCGCCAATGAAGAGCTGCAAAGCACCAATGAAGAGCTCTCAACAGCCAAAGAGGAGATGCAGTCGCTCAATGAGGAGCTGCAAACGGTGAATCAGGAGCTGCAGGGAAAGCTTGATGAGCTTGGGCGCACCAGTGATGACATGAAAAATCTGCTGAACAGTACTGAAATTGCGACACTCTTTCTTGATGAACAGCTTAACGTTCGGAGTTTTACCAAAGCGCTGGCCTCTATCAGCAAGTTTACGGCGATTGATAAAGGTCGTCCGTTCAGCGATATAGCCTCAACCCTGAACTATCCTGAACTGCGTGACGATGCGCTTGCGGTGCTCGATACCCTTGTTTTCAAGGAAAAGCAGATCAGTACCACCGATGACCGATGGTTTTTGATTCGCATCATGCCGTACTGCACCCGGGACAACCGCATCAATGGTCTCGTCATCACCTTTATTGATATCACCCTGAGCAAAAAACTCGAGATTAAACTTTTTGATGTTGAAAAGCAATTTATGCTTCTCTTTAGTCAGATGCCGACGTGTTCCTTTTTCCTCAGTAAAGAGGGAACCATCAGTAAGGTCAATCCGGCAGCCGAGCGTTTTTTCAGGTTGAGAGAGCCGGAGATGGCAGGCCACAGCTTCAGGGAGCTGGATATAAAGCTGCTCTCGGAAGATGGTTTGGATTTTGCGCCCGATAGAGAGCCATTTACCCAGGCATTGAGCACAGGAACGCCGCTTAAAGGGGTTATTATCGGATTTTCTTCTCTTCTTGATCAACGATGCCAATGGACATTGGCCGATGTTGTGCCACAATTTTATGAAGACAACCGCCAACTATAGTGGACCCCGATTTTTAGACAGCGGTTTAAGATGTTAACTTGCCCCAAAAGGGAGCAAGTAATGACAAAAAGGACACGAAAAAATTTCAGCGGTGACTTCAAGGCCAAGGTAGCACTTGAGGCTATTCAAGGG
>CAIRXW010000040.1 GCA_903882665.1 uncultured Chlorobiaceae bacterium
AGTTCGAGAAAATGCCGTTATGCGCTCAAGCTGTTGAGACGTTGCAGAGCGTTCAGAAACTCCATGCTGAATATGCGCCGGAAGGTGATGAGCGGGTTTTTATTCTGCCGGGCCGGTCGCAGATTGGTGTTATTCTGTATGAGTGGGGGCTCCGGTCGGGATTGAGTTGGCGGTTACATTTTCATGCCAGCCGTCACACTTTTGCATCAATGGCCTTATCAGCGGGTACTGCTTTTTTTACAGTAAGTAAATTGCTTGGACACCGAGATTTACAAACCACTGAAATTTATTCTCACTCATTCCAGAAAGACCAGATCGAAGCAGTTCAAGGCTTTCCGATGTTATCGCCGGTGATAGAAACGCAGGCGGTGACAATGTTACCATCGGTGATTGTATCAAAGCCGGAGCAAATAGTGAAGCTAAAACCAGCAATGAAACCGCAACCGGGTAGCGTCACCGAAGCTCTTCGGGCGAAGGGCGAAAAAGTGGCAGCAGCTCTTTCATTGAAACAGAATGCAGCAGGGAAGTATGTGTTTAATGGAAAGGAGTTTACGGCGGTGGAGCTTGCTTTGGAAGTTTGAGCAGTAAGGAAATTTTATTCCATGACCCGGCTTAGACCGGGTTTTTTATTGCCTGAAAATAAGGCATTGGAGAGTGATGAGGCTGCCGGAAGTGGGGTTGTGTGGGAAAAACGGCCTAGTAGTTTGTGGCGATGGAGCAGTACCAATTTGAAGGTTTTGAGGAGGTGATAAGCCAGAGGGGAACCGTCAAAAGTTGCCCATAATGTTGATAACTTTTAGTGTAACCCCGAATTCATGGCTACTTTTTTTTGCCTGGAAGCATAAAAAAGCTGTAACCGAATAATATAAAACAAGATAAAAAAATCACTTTCTCATAAAGGAAATGCTGTTTTTGTCCACACAGGATATTATAATTAATGGTTGGTGATGATAAAAGCCTGTTAGCGGTGTAAGCTTTTGATAGGTAGTATGTATAAAAAGATGGAACGCAAAGTGACCAATAAAAAATAGTGCGTTTTATTTTTGTTACGGCATCATTACATATCAGTCGTTGGAGAGGACAGTATTCTAAAACAAAACACAGTACCATGAAACAAGAGATGACAATCACAAAGCAGGAACCACAGGTGGCACCATTTCTGAGGCCAGAACAAAAGTACATGACCATTGAAGGGGTCAGGACATTCATGCAGAAGATGTGTGGTTACAGTTTATCCAAGAGCCGGATTTATGCTTTAACCATGAATGATGAGATACCACATCGCAAAGGGCCGGGAGGACGGTTGATATTCCCGATTGATGAAATCGTCAAATGGATTGAAGGTGATGAGAAAAAGGAGGTGGTATGAGGGATGGTGCTGAAGGAAAAAGCAGGGGCCTCAAAGTTGGCGCTTTGAGACCCTTGCAAAATAACAGGTGTACATTTCGAGGCGTACCCCTGCAAAGTACAAAACCAACTTCAGGAAGTCAACTTTTTAGCGCAAATCAGCACATCCGGACAATTGACCGGATGTCTGTTGATGCCTTTTGCTTTTTCCATAATTGGCCGCACATGATCATATGCGGGAGGTGCTACCATGAGTGAGGCGTCTGACGGGACGGCGATGCCGCAGGCGGCCAGGTTACGGGATGCGAGAGTGAAAAGCAGTGTGCAACAAACGGGCAATGGCGCGGAGTGTTACGGTACGGATGCCGGAGAGGTGATAAAAAGTGCTGCTCCGGCCTTCCCTCTTGAGGTTTTTCCTGAAACGTTGCAGGGGATGATGAGGGAGGCTGATGAGCGGCTGAATTATGGCATTGCGTTTACGGGTTGTTCGATGTTGCTGGCTGCTGCGTCGGCTATCGGGAATTCGTGCGTGGTGAAGATGAATCCGGATTGGCTGGAGGGTGTGACGTTATGGATGGTGTTGGTGGGTGATCCGGGTACGGGAAAGGGCCATGCTTTGAAACGGGTGCTGAAGGAGATTGAACTGCAGGATGCCTCCCGATATAAGTTGTGGGTGGAGGATATGAAGAGGTATAAGCGGGCGTTGGCGAAGTTTGAAAAGGATAAGAAAAAAGAGTTGGTCAGTGATGGTGATGAACCGGAAATGCCGGTGTTTAAGAAAACAATCTTGTCGGATGTGACGCCGGAGAAGATGGGTCGGGTTCATGCTGATAATCTCCGTGGAATTTGCCTGCATGTGGATGAGCTTGCCGGATGGTTGCAGACGTTTAACCGATACAATGCCGGTAATGCTCAGAAGAATTATAACACGACGTGGAGCCGGAGCCCGCTGATTAATGACCGGGTCGGTGCTGGTTCGATCAGGATTGAGGTGCCGTGCATTATGGTTGGTGGAACGATTCAGCCGAAAATTTTGCCGGAGCTGATGGCAGAAAGCCGGGGTGACGACGGGTTTACGCATCGGTTGCTTTTTTGCTTTCCAGATGCGGAGGCAAAACCCTGGAACCGGGAAGATTACGACAGAAGTATTTTCAGTCGCTGGGATGGTGTTATGCGAACTTTGTTGGCACTC
>CAIRXW010000041.1 GCA_903882665.1 uncultured Chlorobiaceae bacterium
AGGCATCACAAACCCCTTTTTATATGGGGAGATGGGGAAATAGAGAAAGAACTATCCATTTTTCCCGCCCCGCCATCCACTTCTTTATACTTATAATTTCCTATCTTTTGTATTATTTGTTTGCTTTTATTCCTGTTTTTAGGTATAATTATCCATTAAATGTACGCAAAATATTGAATAAAATATAAATATATGCCTATATCAGGAGCGTACACCGACGAAGCCAAACGCCTCAGAGCAGAGATCAAAAAGAAATTCAAAACCCAGGTAGCCCTCTGCCAGGCCATCGGAGCCAAAGACGCCTCCTACATCACCGCCTACGTCACCGGCAAAAACCGTATTGGCAACATCCTCCGCGAAAAACTCGAAGCCGTCGGCATCGACGTCAACTACATCCTCTACGGCAAAAAAGGCGCCCCTCAGCTCCCGCCACCGCCGCCTGACCCGGCCCTGATCCTCATACTCACCGACTGCACCCAAAAAATCCAGCAGCTCCAGAACCAAGCGCTCGACATGAACAAACAACTCCACGAACTCAACAAATTCCTCGACACCCTCAAAAAAAGAGTCACGTAAAAGGTAATGGTAAAGGGGGAGTGGCCGGAAGGTGTACCAAGGGCAGAGTGGAAGTGGTTATCCACTCTGCTTTTTTGCTTCTTGTTTTGTAACTGGTTTGTAACGAGACACCTCTAAAGTGTTTCAGAATATAGTCGTTGTATGATTGTCTCCATATCTTTATCGCCCCGTCCAGAGAGATTGACAACAATGATGGCATCTTTTGGCATTGACGGAGCCCTTGTGATGGCATAGTGCATGGCATGGGCCGATTCAAGTGCACAGATGATCCCTTCAGTTTTTGCCAGTGTTTCGAGCGCTGCAAGTGCCTGGTTGTCGGTGACGGAGGTGTAGGTTACCAAGCCGAGTTCCTGCAGGTAGCAGTGTTCAGGGCCGACACCGGGATAGTCAAGACCTGCGGAGATGGAGTGTGCCTCCTGAACCTGCCCGTCCTCATTTTGCAGCAGTTTTGTCATGGCTCCATGCAGCACTCCGGGTGTTCCGAGGGTCAGCGATGCTGCATGTCGTTTGTCGAGCCCTTCACCGGCAGCTTCTACACCAACCATCTCAATTTTCCCCGCATCCTTCAGAAATTCATAAAACATGCCGACCGCATTGCTGCCGCCGCCAACACATGCGGTGATGACGTCGGGAAGCCTTCCAGCCTGTGCAAGAATCTGTGAACGGCTCTCTTTTCCGATGATGGACTGGAAATCACGGACGATCATCGGGTAGGGATGCATCCCGACAACCGAGCCTATGATGTAGAAGGTCTCCTCGGGATTGTTCATCCAGTCGCGGATCGCTTCGCTTGTTGCATCTTTCAGGGTTTTTGAGCCGCTCCCGACCGGTCGTACCTCTGCGCCGAGAAGCTTCATTCTGGCAACATTGGGTGCCTGCCTCCGGATATCCTCTTCACCCATATAAACGACGCACTCAAGATCGAACAGGGCGCAGACCGTGGCCGTGGCTACCCCGTGTTGTCCTGCACCGGTTTCGGCAATAACCCTCTTTTTGCCCATTCGGCGGGCGAGCAGCACTTGCCCAAGGGCGTTGTTGATTTTATGGGCTCCGGTATGGCAGAGATCCTCACGTTTGAGGTAAATACGGGCACCCTGCAGCGTCCTGCTGAGCCGTTCGGCATGATAGAGTGGCGTTGGTCGGCCTACGTAATCGTGGAGGAGGTGGTCAAGAGTTGCCTGAAAGGCTTGGTCGTTTTTTGCCTTGAGGTACTCCAGTTCAAGATCGGCTGCATTTTTAACGAGTGTTTCAGGGATAAACTTGCCGCCGAAACAGCCAAAATGTCCCGCGCAATCGGGCGCGGAATAATCAGAGGGCACCATGGAATGAAAAATAGTTAAAGAATTCCCGACAAGTCGGTTCACCTGCCTGCAGCAATGAGCTTATACAGAAAAAACCGGCAACACGATAAATAAAATTAATATATTTAAACTTTTATAAGAGAATATCATAATACTGTAGCGGAGCATTACTGCATTGGTGTTTATCAAGCATAAAAAGTCGTTTTTGGCCATTTTCTGCCTCGTTCTGTTGGGCGTGCCTTTTCTTTGCCTGAAACCTCTTCATGCGGCAGAGATGGCGGAAGAGCGGAGCAATGAGTTGCCCGGGAAACGGAGGGCAGATGCTGATTCGCTTTCTGGAACGGGAGGGCTTAAAAGCACCATTTTCTTTACGGCGAGGGATTCGGTTATCTACCATCTTGACAGACGGAACATGGAGTTATGGGGAAAAGCGACCATTGACCATGAGACCACCACTGTCAAGGCACCAAAAATTATTGTTGATTTCGATACCTCGAAGCTCCATGCCTTCAGTATTGCAGATTCTTCCAGCAAGATTATAGAGCCTGCCCACTTTACTGACCGGGACGGGAGTTTCAATGCTGAGTCGATGACCTATGATTTCAAGAGTGGAAAGGGAGAGACTTCTCATGTCTCTTCCTCTGGCCAGGCGATGATTTTTAGTGGAGAGAATGTTACGAGGCTTGAAACGGGCGCGTTGATCATCAAGGATGGTATTTTGACGACCTGTGATGATCCTGAGCCGCACTCCTGGTTTACCTGCTCCCGGATGACCGTTCTTCCTGACAGAAAAGTTACGGCGACATCGTTGATCATGTATGTTCGCCCGGAGCTTTTTTCGAGGCGTTTGCCTGCCATACCGATTCTTGCGCTGCCCTATATGTTTTTTCCGTTACAAGATGCCCGATCGTCAGGTTTTCTTATGCCCCGTTTGGGTTATGACAGTGAGCGGAGTTACTCTTTGTCGAATCTCGGATATTTCTGGGCCACCAACGATTATATGGATGTCCGGCTTAAGGGGGATCTTTCCCTTAATGGAAGCTGGAGCCTCGGTGAGCGGTTACGCTATGTGGTACCAACTCTTTTGAGCGGTGTGATTTCCGGTGAATACCAACGCTATCCCCAACACCGTGAATGGAATGCAAATATTGTTCATAATCAGGTTCTTGATCCATCAACGCGTCTTGATGTGAATGTTCAGTTGCAGGGTGCACCGCAGGGTTACAATCTGAATTTCATTAACTCAGAAACCATGGTGACCCAGCAATCCAATGCCCGAGCATCTCTGGCCAGGACGTTTAATGATGAGAACAGCATTGTGGCTCTTTTTTACCATCGTTCCGAAGAGTTGACCACTCATTATGACTCGCAGCGTGTTGGTGCATCGCTGTATCAGAATCGCATCTACCCCTTTCGTTCCGGCGTTTCCGGTGATGACTGGAGAGATAGTTTTTCTCTAACTGCGGGCGGCTCTTTTGTCTCTGATTTTACCTCTTATAATCTTGCCTCCTCTTCCGGATATGCAGCCGCTATCAATGGAGAGGTGGGTTACTTCCGTGAATTTGGTGTCGGCTCCAAGGCGCTCTTTACCCAAGGGTTCAGCTTGCAGGGGAGAAAGCCCAATCAGGGAAGCTATGACGATACTTACAGCGGCACGACTCTTGTGTTTCCATTGCGCATGCAATCGACATTGTTCAGCCATTTCAACGTCAATCCAGGTGTGACCTTTGTTCATTCACTGCAACCTGATGGCGGTAATGAGGATTTTTCAACAGCCATATTTTCAGTTGATGCAAGTACAAGGGTTTATGGAGTTTTTGATACCGGGTTTCTTGAAAATGTTTTTGGTCTGAAGGCGCTGCGTCATACCTTTATCCCCACCATCACCTACACATGGAATCCGGCGTTTTCCGGCAGTGGTTATGATTATTCCCATCATCTCTATGACTGGCCAGACCAGAATACCCTCAATCCTGGCATTCCCGAAGGTCAGAATACCGTTGGTATTTCGCTGAAAAATCTTTTTCATGGTAAATTCAGAGGTTCATCTTCCCTGCACGAAGAGGGTTCTGCGGGTGGAGAGTATACAAGGCAGTTGCTCTCATTGAGCGTTTCGACGGCTTACAATGCTGCGGCTGAATCCTTTCATCTTTCACCCTTGACCTTTACGGCTTCAAGTAATGCTCTTTCGGAGAATCTGCTTTTCAGCGCGGGCTCAATGTATGATTTTTATGGTTATGATCCATTGACCGGTGCCAGGTTTAACCGTACCAATAGTGAGGAGGGTAATGGAGTGCTCCGTTTTGTCAAGGGATTTCTCGATATGAGCTTCAGCATTCAGGGCGACAGAGAGATCGGCACAGCTCCCTCACCAGTCAGGTCGCCACTTTTGATGAATACCCTTCAGACTTATTTTAACATGGGGGAGTTCAGCAACGTCGATTACAGCTTGCCATGGGAACTTCGTTTTTCTCTCTTTCTGCAATCGGACAACAGCAATCCTCTTGTTCCGGAGACAACGAGACTGATCAATGCAGCGGCTAAAGCAGCTCTTTCTTCAAACTGGCAGATGGCCGCCAATGCCGGGTATGATTTTCAAAACGAGGCGCTGGTTTTGCCCATGCTTCAACTGACCCGGAATCTTCACTGCTGGCAGATTAGCGCTCAGTGGGCCCCTTTCGGCCAATTCCGGAGCTATGCTCTCGAAATAGGCCTGAAAGCGCCTGAGTTGAAGGATCTCCATTTCAGGCAGGGCAGGATGTGGTAATTCAGTTTGCAGTCGCGGGTTCAACAAGTTCGAGGATCCGGGTCAGCCGTTTGTTGAACTCTTCATGCGCATCGTGGTGGCTGCAGTGCGATGCTTTCGGGAGGATATATGCCCCGGCCTGCGGCAGAAGTTGCTGAAATTCAGGTATGATTTTATGTGGCGGGAGTGCGCTGTCTTCCGCTCCCCAGACAAGAAAAGTCGGGCCGTTGTAATTGCAGGGTTTTGGAAGGTTGTCGAGCCTGAAATCAAGCGGCCTTTTTGAGGGTGACAGGTAAGAGTATTGAGCTCCCTGGTCCTGGAGTGGCTGGGTGAACTGGTTGATCAGTTTGTCGTCAACCTTGCCCTGATTAAAGTAGGTTGGCATGAGGCTCTGACCAACAGCAACGGGGTTCGCAAAGGCCGCCAGAAGCATCTCGCCGATGAGAGGTGAGGCGACGAGACCAAAAAAAAGCGTGCTCATGCCATCCATGGTGTCGCCAAAAAGACCGGAGGGGTTGACAAGAATGAGCGCCTTTATCTTCTCTGGTTGATGGTGGGCGAAGTAGATTGCACTTGCGGCACCCATCGAGTGGCCGACAATAATGACCGAGTCAAGTTTTTTCAGGTAGAGAAACGTTTCGATTTGTGAGGCGAAGAGTTCAAGACTATAGCCTACATTTGGTTTTTGTGATTTTCCGAATCCGATCAAATCCATGGCATAGATTTTGTGATCATGGGCAAATTCAGGAATATTCAGATCCCAGTGCTCAATCATCCCTCCGTAGCCGTGCAGAAAAAGAATCGGAGTTTTTTCTGCGTGATCCTCCCCGAACTCCTGCCACCGGATTTTTGCCTCGTGTTGAGGGGAGAACTGCCATAGAAAATATTGATCTTTTACAATGTTGTTCATGATAAAAATCATTGATTGCGGATGATAAAACCTGGCTTGAAACGTAATATAGGTTTTTCCGTCAAGAGAAAAGATATTAGGTTTTTATACGTAATAGGGTTAAAATAGTCCTATTTAATAAAATTCGATAGCTATGCTTCAGGTTTCCAGAAAATTTGAATATGGGCTTCATGCGGTTACCTATCTGGCAACCAAGGGTCTTGGCCGGGTGGTTACGGTCAAGGAGATGGCCGATGAGATTGGTTTTTCACAGGAGTTCCTCTCCAAGGCGATGCAGAGTCTTAAACGGGCAGGTATTGCCGCCTCTGTGCAGGGGGTAAAAGGGGGATACACGCTTGGCAAAGCTATTGATGAGGTTACCGTTGCCGATATTGCGCTTGCCATTGAGGGAAAGCCGCACCTAGTGCGTTGTGGAGTGAAGGCTGATCGGTGTGAAATTTTTTCATCATGTCATCACAGGGGTTACATGAATACCCTGCAGCATAAAATCCAGGCGCTTTTGGCGGCGACCACGATCCATTCTCTGCTCAAAGAGATTGAGGGGTGAGCAAACAGCGTACCAAAAAGTTTTTTCCCTGAGCTTCCCGGGCTTCGTTTCTTATCTTCGTTTTTAGCCCGACTCTTTTTGCATGAAACCAGATGACACTTTAAACATGACCACTCATAGGCTCAACAATTCAGCCGTTGCTGAAACGAGTCTGCCTGATATCGTTCTCAAAGGCATTAACACCCACAATCTCCAGAATATCTCGGTCTGTATTCCCCGTAACAAGTTTGTGGTGCTGACCGGAGTCAGCGGATCGGGCAAGTCAAGCCTTGCCTTCGATACCCTCTATGCAGAAGGTCATCGTCGCTATGTTGAATCCCTTTCAGCCTATGTACGCCAGTTCCTTGAGCGCATGCCGAGGCCGGATATTGAAAGTGTTGAAGGAATTGCTCCGGCTATAGCCATTGAGCAGAAGCCCATTCCGAAAAACCCGCGCTCTACAGTTGGTACGGTTTCGGAAATTTATGACTATCTCCGTCTGCTCTATGCCCGTATCGGTAAAATCTATTCCCGCGATACCAATGAGCTTGTCTTGCGCCATACTCCTGATGATGTGAGTTTGCAGGCAGGATTTTTTGAGGAGGGCACAAAATTTTATGCAGGTTTTTTTTTCCCTGCTCATGAGGATGCTGGCCACCACACCTGCCCGGTACAGGATGAAATAGCAAATCTTCTGAAAAAGGGCTTTTTCAGGGTGGTGGCAGGGGAGGAGATTTTGGACCTCAACCAGGAGTCGGCCTGCAAGCGGGTGCTGGAGATGCCGAATGCCGAGCGATCAACGCTTCTTGTGCTGGTCGACCGTTTTGTGGCGCGCGATGATGAAAAGGTTTTCAGCCGCGTATCTCAGGCAGCCGAGAGCTGTTTCAATGAATCCGGAGGGTATGCTGTTTTGAAGGTTGTCGGAGGTAAAACCTACCACTTCAGCGACCGGCTTGAACTGAATGGTATTGAATATCAGGAGCCTTCCCCCCAGCTTTTTGCCTTCAACTCTCCGATTGGCGCCTGTACGACCTGCCAGGGTTTTGGACGTATTGCCGGTATTGATGAGGATGCCGTGGTGCCCGACAAATCGCTTTCGCTCAACGAGGGGGCCATTGCCTGCTGGAATTCAGAAAAGTACCGATGGAATCTTCAGGCCCTGCTTGAACATGCCGATGTTCTTGGTATCCCGGTTGACAGGCCATACGAAAAGCTCTCATTCGAGCAGAAGGAAATTATCTGGAAGGGGACTTCGGATGGCCGCTATGAGGGTATCTGGCCTTTTTTTGCTGAAATAGAGAAGGATGCCGGTTACAAGATGCACTTCCGTGTCTTTTTGAGCCGGTACCGAGGCTACGCAACCTGTCCCGATTGCGAAGGGAGTCGCCTTAATCCTGATGCGCGCCTTGTCAGGGTTTCTGGCCGTCATATCAGCGAGGTTGCGCGCATGAACATTGCCGATGCCTCCGACTTTTTCCGCAATCTCAACATTTCGCCCTTTGACCGCAAGGTGGCCGAAGTAGTGCTTCAGGAGATCATCAAGAGGCTTGGCTATCTGCTCGATGTGGGATTGAACTATCTCACCCTCGATCGTCTGACCCATACCCTGAGCGGAGGTGAGTTTCAGCGCATCAATCTTTCGACCTCCCTTGGTTCTCCGCTGGTAGGTGCCATCTATATTCTTGACGAGCCGAGCATAGGACTGCATCAGAGCGACTCAGCCCGCCTTATTACGTTGCTCAGAAAGCTGCGTGACCTTGGCAATACCGTCGTGGTTGTTGAGCATGACCGCGAAATCATTGAGGCGGCTGATGAAGTGATTGATCTCGGCCCCTATGCCGGTCGTCTCGGCGGTGAAGTGGTTTTTCATGGTTCGGTGGCGGCCATGAAAGAGTCTGGGACCTCACTGACCGCCCAGTATCTCAATGGCATGAAACAAATCGCCGTACCCGCCGTTCGCAGAACGGTGGATTTCAGCTCCTGCATTGAGATCACAGGCGCCATGCAGAACAATCTGAAAAATATTGACGTGCGCTTTCCTCTTGGTGTCATGACCTGCGTGACGGGGGTGAGTGGATCCGGCAAGTCTACCCTGGTCAATGATATCCTCAACAAGGGGATCATGAAGGAGAAGGTTGGCCTGAAGGAGAAGGTCGGCACACACCGCTCAATTTCGGGCTCATGGCTTGTTGACCGCGTTGAGCATGTTGACCAGTCTCCAATAGGAAAATCAAGCCGCAGTAACCCCGTTACTTACCTGAAGATATTTGACGATATCCGCACCCTTTTTGCCTCGACAAAGGATGCACGGCAAAGGGGGCTGAAGGCGGGCTATTTTTCATTCAATATTCCAGGCGGCCGTTGTGAAACCTGTGCAGGAGAGGGGAGTGTCCATATTGAGATGCAGTTTCTTGCAGATATAGAGGCTGTTTGTGAGGATTGCAACGGTCTCCGCTACAAGGCCGAGACCCTCGAAGTGAAGTATAACGGACTCTCCATCGCCGAGGTGCTTGCCCTGACGGTAGAGGAGGCCATCACCTTTTTCAGCAAAGAGAGGGCGATTGCCAAAAAACTTTTGGTACTTGATGAGGTGGGGCTCGGTTACATCAAGCTTGGTCAGTCTTCAAGCACCCTTTCCGGCGGTGAGGCGCAACGGCTCAAGCTGGCAAGCTTTATTGCCCATGCTGATGTGGCGCACACCCTCTTTATTTTTGATGAACCGACAACCGGTCTCCATTTTGAAGATATCAACAAGCTTATCTGCTGTTTTGAAAAACTTCTTGAGCAGAAGAACACCCTTGTTATTATCGAGCACAACCCCGATATCATCATACAGGCCGACTGGGTCATTGACCTCGGACCGGGGGCGGGGGATAAGGGGGGCTCTCTTGTAGCTGAAGGAACACCGGAGGAGATCGCACTCAGAACGGACTCCCTGACCGGTCGCTATCTCCAGCCTTCGCTCGAACGTTGACGGGGGCCGGATCGTCTTCAAGTGCACCGCCATGCAGCCTGATATGCGGATAGTGGGCTGCTGTGCGCTCTACCCAAACCGTCTCTCCCTTGCTGAACTCACTCTCGTTTGAGGCTACCGAAAGCCGGTTGTTGGCAAGGGCGACGATTTCCTGCAAGAGAAGACAAAATTGCCGCTCTTCTGCAGTAGCCGTATCATCACGCATTTTTGACGTTATGCTTTGAAGCTTTTCGAGGGTTACTTTACCGATGGTGCTGTAATAGATTGGCTGATTCATGATTGTTCTGTATCGTGAAAAATATCCTCACGGTGATAAAGAAATTCTTTGGTGGGAAGTGTAATTTTGTTATTATTGACTGTTCCGTTAGCACTCGGCCTCTTTGAGTGCTAACGGCATAAACCCTTTACTTAAGTCAATAGTATCTTACTATTAAATCTAAAACCCAAACAAGAGAAGACAATGAACTTGAAACCTTTATCTGATCGAGTTATTGTTAAGCCTGCAGCGGCGGAAGAAAAAACCAAGGGCGGCCTTTACATTCCTGATACCGGAAAAGAAAAGCCCCAGTATGGTGAAGTTGTTGCTGTAGGAGCAGGTAAAATTGCCGACAATGGCCAGTTGCTCGAAATGCAGGTCACGGTAGGCAGTAAAGTGCTGTATGGCAAATATTCCGGTACCGAAGTAAGCGTGGAAGGCGAGGATTACCTCATCATGCGCGAATCGGATATTTTTGCTATTCTTGGCTGATCTGTAATTAACTTTTTTTTTAAACCTATTGGAGGAACGCTTTACAATGACTGCTAAAGATATTCTTTTTGATACCGAAGCCAGAGCCAAGCTCAAAGTTGGTGTTGACAAACTGGCTAATGCCGTAAAAGTTACCCTCGGACCTGCCGGACGTAACGTTTTGATCGACAAAAAATTCGGTGCACCGACCTCAACCAAGGATGGCGTTACGGTTGCAAAAGAGATCGAACTTTCTGACCCCTTTGAAAATATGGGTGCCCAGATGGTCCGTGAAGTTGCTTCAAAAACCAGCGATGTTGCCGGTGACGGTACAACAACAGCTACCGTGCTTGCCCAGGCAATCTACCGTGAAGGCTTGAAGAATGTAACTGCCGGTGCCCGTCCGATTGACCTCAAGAGAGGCATTGACCGCGCTGTCAAAGAGGTTGTACAGGAGCTGAGAAACATCAGCCGCAGCATCTCCGGTAAAAAAGAGATTGCCCAGGTTGGAACCATTTCCGCCAACAACGATCCTGAAATCGGTGAACTTATTGCCGAAGCGATGGACAAGGTCGGTAAAGATGGTGTTATCACTGTTGAAGAAGCAAAGGGTATGGACACCGAGTTGAAGGTTGTTGAAGGTATGCAGTTTGACCGTGGCTACCTTTCACCTTACTTCGTGACCAATCCTGAAACCATGGATGCCGAGCTCGAAGATCCGCTGATTCTTATCTACGACAAGAAGATCAGCAACATGAAGGAGCTGCTTCCGATTCTTGAAAAATCAGCACAGTCCGGTCGTCCGCTTCTGATCATTTCAGAGGATATCGAAGGCGAAGCTCTTGCAACAATCGTTGTCAACAAGCTTCGTGGCACCCTGAGAGTTTGCGCTGTCAAGGCTCCCGGCTTTGGCGACCGTCGCAAGGCAATGCTTGAAGATATCGCCATTCTTACCGGCGGTACCGTTATTTCCGAAGAGAAGGGCTACAAGCTCGAAAATGCAACCATTTCCTACCTCGGCCAGGCTGGTCGCGTGACTGTCGACAAGGATAACACCATCATTGTCGAAGGCAAGGGCGGCGCTGAAGAGATCAAGGCTCGTATCAACGAGATCAAGGGACAGGTTGAAAAATCGACCTCTGATTACGATACTGAAAAATTGCAGGAGCGTCTTGCAAAGCTTTCAGGCGGCGTTGCTGTCCTCAACATTGGTGCATCAACCGAAGTCGAGATGAAAGAGAAGAAAGCTCGTGTTGAAGATGCACTGCACGCTACCCGTGCCGCTGTACAGGAAGGTATCGTCGTTGGTGGCGGTGTTGCCCTGATTCGTGCGATCAAGGGTCTTGACCGTGCAATTGCCGACAACGAAGATCAGAAAACCGGTATTGAAATTATCCGCCGTGCACTTGAAGAGCCTCTTCGCCAGATTGTGGCAAACACCGGCACCACCGATGGTGCTGTTGTTCTTGAAAGAGTCAAGGCAGGAACCGGTGACTTTGGTTTCAACGCCAGAACAGAAACTTACGAAAACCTGGTTGAAGCAGGTGTGGTCGATCCTACCAAGGTAACCAGAAGCGCTCTTGAGAACGCAGCATCGGTTGCCAGTATTCTTTTGACCACCGAAGCAGCAATTACCGATGTGAAGGAAGATAAATCCGACATGCCGGCAATGCCTCCAGGCGGAATGGGTGGAATGGGCGGCATGTATTAATTCGGTGCCACCATCTCTACGTCTTTAAAAAAAGCCAGCCTTCGGGTTGGCTTTTTTATTTGTGATTGATTGTTAATATTGACTATTATATAATCTTTATTATAGTCGAATCAGGAGACTGACCCCATGAAATACAGCGCTTCGATCAAGCCCATCAGCTTTTTGAAAACTCATGCTTCTGAGGTTATTCGAGAGGTTTCAGCCAATCGGGGAACCATGATTATCACACATAACGGTGAAGCAAAGGTGATTGTGCAGGATGTTCATCTCTATGAAGAGACGCAGGAAAGCCTCGCTTTGCTGAAAATACTGGCGCAAAGTTCGCAGAGTATTGAGCAGGGAAGGTACCAGCCAGCCAGCCAGTCATTTGCATTGATCCGCCAGCAGATTGCAAAACAGCAGGAGTTATGAACTATGATGTTTTCCTGGGTGAGGATGCGGAGGCTGATATTTTAGATATCTGGAAATATGTTGCTCATCATGACTCGGTTGAACGTGCAGCCACTCTTGTCAATGCGTTGCAGGAATCTTGTCTGAGTCTCTGCCATTTTCCTGATCGGGGACATTGCCCACCTGAACTTCAGAGAGTCCACGTTCTGGAGTATCGTGAACTCCATTACAAGCCGTATCGGATTATATACCGGATTGTTGAACGCAAGGTTTTTATTCACTGTATTCTTGATGGAAGAAGAAATCTTCAGGAGCTCCTTCTTGAGCGATTGCTGCGATGGCCGAAATAGCCGGACGTTTCCATTTATTCAGAATAATATCTATACTTCTGCCACAAATGTGGTCAAATAAAACAGGGGTTTTCAGGATCTTGGCAAGTACTTTCAATAAGGATTAACAAGGAACTTTACGAACAGGCCCGGCAAGACGCCATACTGGAGCATCGTTCTATTTCAGGGCAGATTGAGTTTTGGGCACGGGTAGGTCGGGCGGCGCTTGACAATCCTGATTTACCGGTCAGTTTTGTTGCAGCTTCATTGGCATCGCTGGCTGAACCGAGGGAGCACTCTGAACCTTTTGTGCCCCGGAGCGCCAGGCAATGACCTGGTCAGTTCAGCAAACGCGCAGATTTGCACGACAATATTGCGGCAGATGTGGACATTGCTGTTGAGATGGTACGGCAAAGCCCTGAAATCGGAGCGAGAAAGAAAGGTGACCTTGCAGCTTTGTACGTCTATAAATTTCGCAGCTCAGGCCAGTTGTACTTGCTTGGCTATTCGCTCGATGAGAGTGTCCGGCTGGTCTACCTTGAAGCTGTCGGGCCTCATGAAAACTTTTATAGGGATTTGAAGCGATGATATCTATTGTTCGATGTGGCTGCTGAAAAGGCTAATCCGTCAGTATGTTTTTTTGTTTAAAAAATTGATTAAAATATTATAATCATTTTAGTTAAGAGCGCTTTTTAATCTATCAATTAATGGGAAATACATATCATAATCAATTTCAAGAGTGCATAACTGAGGTGTATCGTTCTCACCCTGATTTGTACGATCACCGCAAATCTTTTCCTTGGCTTACAGGTTCTTTAGGTGATCCGAATTCGAGAATCTGGTTTGTTGGTGAAAACCCAAGTCTTGGCCAAGTTGAGCGTTTTTCAGATCAGCACGGTGGCCATATTACAGAAGAAGCCCAATGGTCTGGAAGTCGAGGTGATAAGCTTTTCAGATCTATGCTTGTTAAACATGGTTTTAAGCAGGCTCCTGCAGAATCACACGGTGGTTGGAGCTGCTACATTACTAATGCTATCAAGGAAGCTGATTATGCTCAACGTTGGCGAGGATCTCCAATGGAAAGACGGCGTAATGCTGCACTTGTTTGGGCTCCTGTTCTCAAGTGGGAACTGGAGAATTCTCGTCCAATAATGGTTGTCGCTCTTGGAAAAACGGTTCGAGAAACGTTAACGTATTTGGAAAAATACGGTTTGGTTTTTCCGAACATTATAACCGTTCAGCATTATTCTTATGTTGCACTTAGGCCACGAGGAAAACAAGGACCGATGCACCCTGAAAGGGTAAAAGAATATGATGAAGAGTTTGATGAAGTTTTTAGGATGTTTAATGCAACAAAAGCAAAAAGCGAAAATGTGTAATGATGCGAAAACTGACGATGAGTTTTGCGGCGCGGCATCTTCAGGGAATTTCCCGCATTAAAGGCTGAAATCCTGCCTGTGTAAAATGTTTGTCAAAGGTTAATGCTTGCAGAATCCCTTTTTCTTTCATGACGACAAACGACACGCAATCAATAAACCCCCACTCTTTATCGTGCCGGGTTTGGTACAGTTTGAAAGCCTGCTGAAACAATACAGGGTTCAGGTGAATAATTTCCGTATCCTCTGATTGCAAAAACTCATTGATAATCTTGATGGATTCCTGTTTGTACCCTTTTGCAAGGGCGTTTCCAATTTCAAGGAGCATAACGTCAGTCGTCAGGAACGAGGAGCCTTCTAATTGTTCCGAAAGTTCAATAGCCTGGCGATGATATTGATCTCGACGATTGACCAATCCAACAACGAACAAGGTATCAAGAAAGATTGGAGGAGGCATTTTTTTCTCCTGACAGATATAAGTCAAGGTTTGCTGCAAAATCTTCTGGAGCATCAATCTGAATCTGACGGAGTTTTGTCAGTAAACCGGGCTTTTTTTGCGGCTGTTTTGACTGAACAAACAGTGTGACGATCTGATAAAGATCATTGAGGTATACCTCTTCAATCTGGTCAATCTCGCTATAAATAAGCTCTTTTGTAGTCATTATTCCACTCCTCCTTTTTCTGGATTTTTCGAAAATAGTGTGTATACCTACCCCTTATACCGTTAAGCATAACTGAAAATATGCAGATTTCGTCAAAACCTCAAGCGTGTAATCAGGGAATAAGCGAAATTATACTTCTAAAACACGGTGCGTGGCATCGAAAAAGAGGCAGTCAACACTTTAGATAGTCGAGAGCGTTGCGTACTTTCGTGAAAAGGGTTATGCTTGCCTTGCAACAAAATAAGATACTTTTAACATACAAGATGTAGAGATTCGTGTCAATAACACAACCAAAAGCAGTCGTTCTTTTAAGCGGGGGCATGGACAGCCTTGTTACCACAGCGATGGCCCATGAGCAGGGCTTTGAGCTTTCGGCCATGCATGTCAATTACGGACAGCGGACGTGGCAGAAGGAGCTGGAGTCGTTCCGCTCTATCTGTGCCCATTACAACATTGCGCAGTGCCTTGAGGTCAATGCCGATTTTCTGGGTCAGATTGGCGGTTCCTCTCTGACCGATCTCTCTATGCCGGTAAGTGGCGCTGACCTACAGGGTGATGCGGCGATTCCCACCAGTTATGTCCCATTCCGCAACGCCGGTTTTCTTTCGATGGCGGTCAGTTGGTCGGAAGTTATTGGAGCCTCCAAAATTTTTATCGGTGCGGTCGAGGAGGACTCCTCTGGCTATCCTGATTGCCGCAAGGTCTTTTACGATGCCTTCAACAAGGTCATAGAGCTTGGCACGAAACCGGAAACAGCGATCGAAATTCTGACACCGCTTATTGAGATGCAGAAATCGGAGATTGTTCGTAAAGGGGTGGAGCTTCAGGTGCCTTTCGAATTGAGCTGGTCATGCTATAAAAGTGAGGGGAGGGCGTGTGGCCTTTGTGATAGTTGTGCCCGACGGCTCAGGGCATTCAGCCATGCGGGCCTGCGCGATCCAATTGATTATGAAGAGCGTCCGCTGTATATTTAACCTGTTGCAGTCAGAGATAGAGTAATAATCACTTTTCAAATCTACTTTCAGTTATGAAATCTGTCAAAACACTCTCTTTTGAACCCGACTTCTCGGCAGCAAGGTTCAGGCTCTCGTTTGGCCTCATGGCAGCCATCTGGATTCTCGGTTTTGTAGGCCATTTTACGATACTGCTGGAGTGGCCCGCACTTGCTCTTTATGTACTTGGCTCCATTGGCCTTGTGCTCTGGCGGGGTAAAACGAAGGGGGAGTGGAAGGAGATGTATGTTGGCGGCGGAGATCTGAAGAAGTCGCTTTTGTGGGGCGGTATTGCCGGAAGCCTGCTGTTTTGTATGGATATCGCGAACACCGTGATGTACTACAAAAACGGTGGCGCACCAATGGCCGGAATGGAGTTTCTTCTTGTCAACCGCTCCTTGCTCTTTCTCTTTCCTGTGCTGATTCTTGCCGAAGAGTTTCTCTGGCGTGGCATCATGTTCTCTTCCATGATTGAGCGGGGCTTCAACAAGCATCTGACGGTCTTTTTGACAACCATATTCTATGTTGTCAACCATTTTGCTGTTGCACCGGTTGGTTTTAAAGAGCGGGCACTGATGGGGATGATGGCCTTTCCGATTGGTATTTTTGGAGGCTATCTTGTCCTGAAAACCCGAAATCTCTGGGGGAGCGTTTTGGTCCATATCATCACCATGCTCTCCATGATACTCGATATTTTTCTTATTCCACAACTTTTGCGCTGATTGATCAATTCGTTATGCCCCAAAACAGAATTACCACCCTTTTGCAGCAGGATAAAAAGCTGCTGATTGCCTACTATATGCCCGAGTTTCCGGTTATTGGTTCGACGCTTCCGGTGCTTGAGGTGCTTGAGGAGAGTGGGGCAGATATCGTCGAGCTTGGTATGCCTTATTCTGACCCCATAGGTGATGGGCCGGTGATTCAGGAGGCGGCCCATACCGCTATCCGCAATGGTGTGACTATCCGTCATCTTCTTGAGCTGGTACGCAGGGCCCGCCAGGGCGAAGGGTGCCGGAAGATTACGGTGCCCATCCTTCTCATGGGTTACTGCAATCCGGTTATTGCCTATGGTGTCGATGGCTTTTTACACGATGCCATGGAAGCGGGAGTTGACGGCTTGCTCATTCCTGATCTTCCACCTGAAGAGGCCGCTGATTTTCTCGCAAAAGCTAAAAAAATTGGCCTGACGGTGGTTTTTTTGGTTTCGCCGGTCACTCCGCCCGAAAGAATTGAGTTGATCGACAGCCTTTCGACCGATTTTTCCTACTGCCTTGCGGTCAATGGCACAACTGGTACGGCCAAGCTTTCTGATGTGGCAACAGAGTCCATGGTTGACGATTACCTTAAAAGGGTGCGTCGGCATACCCGGAAAAAATTTGTTGTCGGCTTCGGTATCAAGGACAGGTCGAGAGTTGAGTATATGTGGAGTCTTGCTGACGGGGCTGTGGTTGGAACCGCGCTCTTGCAGCATATTGCAGGCTCTGAGACTCCTGAAGAGTGTGCCCGTCTTGCCGGTGAGTTCTGGAAAACACTGCACTGATCAATGCTCTCTATGGACACAGCCGAAGAGCGTTTTCCCTCAGTCGATATCATTATTCCCTATTACAGGAGGCGCGATCTGCTTGAGCGCTGCCTTGATTCGCTTGCAGAGACCCGCTACCCCTCCATGGGCATTATCGTGGTTGATAACGGCGGAACAGAGGCGGGCCTTGTTTTCCTTGTCAAGCGCTACAGGAACGCTCGTCTGGTAAGGCTCCCGGAAAACAAAGGGTATGCGGGTGGCTGCAACGAAGGACTGAAAAACTCCACGGCAGACTATGTTGTTTTTATGAACGATGACACGGAGCACGATCCGTTATGGCTCGACCATCTTGTCAAGGCGGCTCTTGCCGATGACCGGATTGGCGCCCTGCAGCCAAAAATCCTTTCGCTGAAGCCATACAAAAAAGGGAAAAAGGTTTTTGATTATGCCGGTGCGGCGGGCGGCATGATTGACCGTCTCGGTTACCCCTGGTGTCTTGGTCGTACTTTTTCGGGGGTTGAATCTGACAAGGGGCAGTATGACAACGGGCAGGATATTTTTTGGGCATCGGGTGTTGCCATGTTGGTAAAAAGAGCGGTGGCCGAAGAGCTTGGCGGGTTTGATGAAGATTTTTTCATGCAGATGGAGGAGATTGATCTTTCCTGGCGTATGCAGCTTGCTGGTTACCGGGTTCGATCGGTTCCTTCGTCGATCGTTTTGCACGAAGGGGGAGCATCGCTTCCAGGTGGTTCTGCGGAAAAGATTTACTTCAATCACCGCAACAACGTGACCATGCTGTTGAAGAACCGGAGCGCAGCGGCGCTGTTGTGGCTCCTTCCGCTGCGCCTGCTGCTTGATGTTGCGGCTGCGCTCTTCTATCTTACGCAGTTTCCCGGTGGACTGAAAAAATCCGGAGCGGTATTCCGCGCCTGGAGCTTCAATATCCGGGGGTTTGCAGGCACCATGACGAAACGTCGCACGGTACAGTCGTCAAGGGTTCTGGATGAGCGTACTATTTTTCGTCATGCTCCGCTCTCACTCCTTAGCAGACGGTAACGATTTCAGGCTGTTTGATTCTGCCTGCTTTTTCATGGCCAGCATCATCTGCGGACAATCACGGTTCTGCACATTTTTCCTGAGTTGTGCCACTTTTTTAAAATCTGCCGACCCGAAAAATTAAGTCATTTTTTTATTTGCGGTTAGCATTTTCTGATTTCCGAGTTTTCGCACTAATGGTATCTTGCGTCCATGCGCGGAGATTTGACAATCAGA
>CAIRXW010000042.1 GCA_903882665.1 uncultured Chlorobiaceae bacterium
GGGATCACCTTCATCGACGAAGCAACCGCCTGTATGCTTGGCTACATCGATATGGTTCTCGACCGCGAACCCTACTGCATCGTGGATTTCGGAGGAGGCACTCTCGATGTTTCTGTCGTTCGTACCGATCTGCTTCGTGCTGGACATGCGAAATGCAGAATACTGGGCCGGGCTGGTGAGGAGATTGGCGGGATTATGATCGATAACTGGCTGCTGGAACATATTCAGGAAGAGGAGGGGCTCACCGATGACGATATTGCTTCGATCGGCCCATCACTGCTCGAAGCGATCGAGGGGGCGAAAATTGCTATATCGAACGGCAGCGAGCAAGCATCCTTCACCCGCTATAACGATGTTACCGGCAGACTCATCGAGGTCACGCTCACTTCCGCCACACTGAAGGAGGCTCTTGAAAAAAAACGAGAGCCGGACAGGAACAACCTCTACCAGCACATCATCCGCACGCTCGATCGTGCTCTCGATCAGGCACGCGACAGGTCAGGCATCCGCAAGGAGGAGCTCAAGGGGATTTTTCTTGTCGGGGGAAGCAGCCTGCTGCCCGGCATCGAGGAGAAAATTCGTGAGTTCTTTCCCCTCAGCGACGTTCATGCCGGTAATCCGTTCGAAGCCATCGCCAGAGGGGCATGCCGCTACTCTGGCGGCATCTTCGACCAGACGCTGATCCACGACTACTGTCTGCGGAGCTGGAACCGCGAACTTCGGGATTTCGAACTGGTTCCAGTTGTTCCACGCGGAACTCCTTACCCGACCGGAAAACCGGTATGCAGCAAATATATCAAGGCAGCTTCGGACAACCAGGAGACGCTCGGACTGGTTATTTATGAGCGTTCGTCAATGAGCCGCCCGCTGATCACCTATGTCAACGGGGCCGACGGCTTGCGTCCGGTACGGGAAGGGGAGCGAGAGGAGTGTCGGCATAAGCCCCTCAATCCCGAAGACAGCGAGTTCATCCATGCCGTACCGCCCTGCCATTCGGGAGAGCGGCGCTTTATAGCAGGATTCGGGGTCGACAGCAACCGCCGCCTTACGCTCTGGCTGCGGGATACAGAGGAGAACAACTGTTCCTATATCCTGTTACGCGACGGCTCGCGACTTCCGTTGCCGGTAACCGATCTGCCGGTAGTGAAACTCTAACGTTACAACCCAATAACTTAACGCAGTATGGCCTGGCTCGACGAACTCAAACTCAATGTTGACGCGCGGGTAGCCGTCATACACCTGGCAACCATCGACGAAGAGGAGGCCCTGCGCACGCTTTCCGGCTGGTCGCAATCAAGCGAGTGGCCTGAAGGAATGGGGCTCATCACCTGGGATATCGGCGACCAGTTTCGCCACCTGCGCGAGCCAGCAGCGACCTTCAGCAAGCTGGCGGCCACCCCTGAAACCGTCCTCGACATCATTGACGACTACAAGGGCTCCGCAACATTCGTGCTCAAAGACTTTCACCATTTCTGGGAACATAACCGCAAGGTTTCGCGCACGCTGCGGAACCTCGCATCGCGTCTTCCTTTCCGCAGCGAAACGGTGAACATCATCATCACCAGCCCCCAGTTTGCGCTTCCCGTCGAACTCCGTCACGACATTCCAACCATTGATGTCGGCAAGCCCGACGGCAAGCAGATACTCGAACTGCTCGATCGGGAAACCCGCTCGACGCGGGCGCTCGACAACGCCACGCATGGCTTGCGCGAACGTCTGGTCGAAAGCGCGCTCGGCCTTTCCATCGTCGAAGCGGGAAGGGCGTTTCGCAAAGCCATTGTGGTTGCCGGAGGCCATGGGCTCGACGAACGGAGTGTCCGGCAGGTGCTGAACGAAAAACGGCATATCATCCGTGAAAGCGGCGCTCTTGAACTCTACCCCTATACCGGATCCATGAACAACGTTGGCGGACTTGGGGCCCTGAAGGGGTGGCTCGACGAGCGCCAGGAGGCCTTCAGCCAGGATGCACGCGAGTATGGCCTCAGTATGCCCAAAGGGGTGGCACTCATCGGGATTCCCGGAACCGGAAAAAGCCTTTGTGCAAAAGTAACCGCAGGCCACTGGGGGATGACGCTGCTGAGAATGGATGTCGGCGCTATCTTCAGCGGCCTGCTCGGTTCGAGCGAACAGAATATTCGCGAAGCGATCCGTATTGCCGAAGTTATCGCTCCCTGTGTGCTCTGGGTTGACGAGATCGAAAAAGCCTTTGCCGGCTCTATGGGCGACAGCGGCACAGCGAGTCGGGTCTTTGCCACCTTTCTTACCTGGATGCAGGAAAAAACCGCTCCGGTATTCGTCTTCGCCACGGCCAACAATGTCCGGCGGCTTCCCCCTGAACTCCTGCGCAAAGGTCGGTTTGATGAGGTCTTTTTCCTCGATCTTCCCACCCACGGCGAGCGGATAAAGATACTTGAAGTCCATCTCAGGGAGCGCGGCTATACCATGCTCTCGCAACGGTTCAACCTTGGCGCCGTCGCATCGGCAACCGAGGGGTTTGTCGGCGCCGAACTGCAGGCGCTGGTCAACGACGCCATGTTTCCCGCATTCCGCGACAACCGCCGGGAGCTGGAAACGGAGGATCTGCTCAACGCAGCCGGAGAGATGGTTCCCCTTTCCGCATCGCATCAGGAGCATATCGAGCAGTTGAGAATGATGGTCGGAAACGGACAGGCGCGCAACGCCTCCGACGACCGGAATGCTTTGTCAGCCTCATTGAAAACCGGAGATAACAGCGCCCCATGAATACACCAACATATAACGAAATCCTTACGGAACTGAGAAGACTCGCGCTTTGTCCATCCGGCGCCGAGCTGCCTCCGGTTGTCGTCAACGAACAGGATGGCTCCCCGATGGTGCTTGTTCCCGCAGGCAGTTTCACCATGGGAGACGACCTCGATAAGGAGAGTTCGCAGCGCACCGTCACTCTCGATGCGTTTTATATTTCGGTTTATGCCGTTACCAATCGACAGTACCGGGCTTTTGTGCAGGCAACGGGCCATCGGCCTCCCAACATTGGCGCAAGGATAGACTCGCTTTCGGTTTGGCACGAAGATGGCTGTCCTGCAGAGTTCGACGATTATCCGGTCGTGCTCATCAACTGGGACGATGCGGAAGCCTACGCCCGGTGGGGGGGATGCCGTTTGCCCACAGAAGCCGAGTGGGAAAAGGCTGCACGCGGTACGGAAGGACATATCTACCCATGGGGAGATCGGTGGGATGAAAACAACTGCCGAAACAGGAACAACCGGGGTGCGGACTCGGTCGCTCCGGTGTACGCCTATCCCGAAGGGGTTTCGGGTTATGGTACCTGGAACCAGAGCGGCAATGTTATGGAGTGGTGTTCTGTCTGGCGCGACGAAACGGATTCCGCAAACACCGCCTCCGGTGAAGAATCGCTCCGCCAGGAACGCGGCGGCTGCTGGCGTTACCCCGATAAGTTCGCTTTTCGTTGTTCGCAGCGTTCGTTTGTGGTTTCCAAAGCGGTTAACGATTTCCGGGGTTTTCGGCTGGTGTTGCCTGTGGAGGCGGGGGAGTGAGGAGTGGAAACAGGGGAGGCGGTGCATCTCCCGGTTCCCGTGCAGGAGCCTTTCGTACATGTCAGGCGAAATGGATCGCGAATTGGTGCCCACCTGAGCACGCATAAGCAAGAGATTGGGATAAATATTTTGAAATATATCTGTACTTTACAGCTTGAAAAGTTGGAGCCGTTCACACTGTACAGTGACTAAGAACTTATTCGTAAATAAAGCCAACTTTTCTGAGCGCGATAATAGATGCGGCCATGAACAACAATGCCTCATACCGTTCGTTAAGCTTTTCAAACCTCACCAGAATTTTTCTGAAGCGATTGAACCATGAGTGAGATACTTCTACAATCCATCGACGAGCCTTGTAATTCGGATTATCTTTTTTCTCCTGGAACTCTTCGTTAAGTTTTTTTACATGAGGAATATACCGTTCCGAATGAATAATCAGATAGGCAGGCTTTCCTTGGTATCCTTTATCAGCACAAAGATGTTGTTCGCTTTCTGGACGTTTAACCACAATATTTTCAAGCACTGCTTTCAGTTGAGTGACATCGTGCCGGTTTGCTCCGGTTACGACTATCGAGAGCGGGACCCCACGCCCGTCTACCAGTATATGGCGTTTTGTGCCATTTTTTTCCCCTGTCCGTAGGATTTCGTCCAACAGTTTCCTCTGCAAGTGGAGCTTTTGTCATAGCGCCATCTATGCTTTGCCAGTTCCATGCGATTCCTTCCATATCATCATATTCTGCCAGTCCCTTCTGCCAAAGTGCAAGAAAAAAACCTTTACGCTGCCATCGTGCAAAATGCGTATAAATTGAACTGGGACTGCCAAACCGCTCTTTTGGCAAGGCTTGCCACTGACAACCAGTTCGCAGGACAAACATAATCCCTTCAAAGATGGTTCTTGATTGGATTGGTTTGCGTCCTCCTCCAGACTTTCGTTTATACGCTTTATTTGGATCTCGCTCAGGTGGAGGTATCAGTGGCTCAACCACATTCCAGAAAGAATCAGATACTTCCCATGATTTTATTTTTGGCATAATTTCTCCCAAGGTAATGAGTTACTTTTGAGAGAAATATAATACTTCGCTGCTATATGTGAAAATTATTTACGAATAAGATCTAAATATGCGATGCTGTATTGAAAGGGTTCTTTTTCGTTGGAAGGAGTTGTAAAACTATGATTCAGACCAGCAAAATAAATCACCAGGGCGAGGATAGGCTGAAACTTGTGTTTGCCTATAATGACTTCATTATAAATAAGATAAGGCACATTGAAGGTGCTGTCTGGAGCAAGACACTCAGAGCATGGCATATCCCGTTCACCGAGGAAGCTTTTGGCGAATTTAAGAAGCTATTTCCGGATATAGTCGTACCAGATCCTGCAGGTTCAGCAAACATGTCAGGTACCGAAGAGCTAACGGAAGCTACCAATGAACCACCGGTGCCAGCACCTTCGGTAAAGGCGCAATCTGAAGTGAAAACTGCGACAAAAGCAGATCTGCAAAATGTTACGCAACACAACGGAATCGCTATCGAAATATCCCCGAAACAAATTACCGTTACAATGCCTAAGAATGAGACGGATATACAGTTCATCCGTACCTTCAATTATGTGAGGTGGAACAGCAATAAATTTTGCTGGACTATACCCAACTACGGCAAAAATATCGACTTGTTAAAAAATTACTTTGGTCAGCGTATCACGCGGTATAGCCAATAAGGGTTTCAATGGTATGCGAAGTTCATCACCCGCATCAATCTTTCGTCTCGGTTGATAGGAACGTCGCTTCGCAATCCCTTACTGGCCATACCGCAAAACGTTGTGTGCAATTTTGCCCTAACTAGGAGAGACGGGCTTTTAGCTAACGATTTCTTAGAAAAATGGGAAATTAAGTGTGATTTAAAAGTTTTATAAATAATTGATTGATATCACTTTTAAAAATATGTTAGTCTTATATATATTCTAACTCTAACTTAAAATTAATATTATGAATACAACTACTGAATTAATCAAGATATTTGAAGATATCACTAGTAAGCTACTGGAAAGTACCGAACCTAACACTTTATATAATGCTGTTGTTCAAATTGCAATGCAAAACACTGATGCACAAGCATGTTCACTATATTTAGAGGCTACAAATGAATTGGCTAGTAAAGAACCACATGTTATTATTATGGTTGCTGGTGCAGGATATGAAAAGTATCGGATAGGAGCAAAATACACAAAGGGACAAGGGCTTACAGGAAGTATTTGGGAGCAAAGTGAAAGTGTAAAATTTGACACGCAAAAAGATTTAGAAAATCTGAAGGGATCATGGAAAGGATTACATAATGATACGCTAAAGGAAAAAGTTCCGAATTGGAAATGTTTTTCACTCATTGGTGTACCACTTAGAATTGGTGAAAAAACAATTGGTGTTTTAAAAGTGGAAAACAAAAATCCTGGTTCTCCAGAACATTTCTCTTTACAAGATCAGGCAACTCTTGAAATTATTGCAAGTACTATTGCAATGGCTATAGAAAATCAAAGACTCACAGAGCAAACTTATAGTGCGATTTTATATGCGTTAAGGGATGTTTCTGAGATGTTAGTTGGAAAACAAACCATGTCAATCCCAAATTTTTGCGATCGTGTTGTTTATAAATGTATTGAAGTATTCAATTCTCAAGCATGTTCAATATACCTTGAGCCTTATGAAAAAAATAGAGAAGACGAATATATAGAAATGATCTCTGGATCTGGATACGAAAAACATAGAAAAGGTGCAAAATATAACAAAGGAGAAGGATTAACTGGAAGCATTTGGTTAAATAGTGAATCGGTGAAATATGATACACAGGAAGATGTTGAAAATACTAAAGGTTCATGGAAAGGAAAATACAATGAAGATATTACTAAGAATGATCCGAACCGGATATGTTCATCGCTGATTGGAGTACCATTAAGAATTGGAGATCATACAATTGGAGTGCTTAAGGTTGAAAATAAAAAACCTTCACCACAATCACACTTTAATCATAATGAATTAAGAAGTTTGGAAATATTAGCTTCAAATATTGCATTATCAATAGAAATGCAAAGAAATTATGAATCTAAATTTATGGAAGGTGAGCGTGCAAGGGATTTTACTCATAGCTTAAGAAACAAAATAAATACTGCAATTGTGAACATAAGAGATGCAAAATCTAGTATTAAGAAAGCTGACAAACAAAATGATCTATATATTGTTAATGAATGCTTGGATATTGTTGATTCAACACTTTCAGAAATCAGTGAGTACCAAAAAGGTGCACTATCCGATACGGAAGGAAATAAATCAAATATCTCTATTTTAGAGTTAATAAAAGATTTAAGTAATAAATTTAACCAATTATTTAATGAAAAGGATGTAGAATTTATTATCAATCAACCTAAGGAGGATCGAATACTTTACATTAATAAACAACAAATATTAGAAGGATTAGGTAATATAATTGGGAATGCAATTGATGCATTAACCACTATTGAAAGCCCAAAATTATGGCTTGAAGTAAATATTGCATCTAAACATGGTAGTGAGCAGGTTATTATTAAAATTACGGATAATGGTATTGGTTTAACTGAAGCACAGAAAAAAGAGTTTGCAAATAATAAAATTATAACATCCACAAAAAGGTTTGCATTAGGATCTGGAATAGCGAGGGCAAACCGATGTTTTGCTGATAATGCAGCCCATTTTGAATTTATAGATCCCCCAGTTGAAAAAACATCAAATGGAGCTTCATTTATAATTACGTTTTCTGCATATATGCCTCAAGATTTGAGAATTCTGATAATAGATGATGAACAAGCAACACTCGATACATTTAAAAGAAAGGTTAAAGAAAAAAATAATTTAATTGGTGAGTTTCGCAATAATCTTGAAATTCTTCAAAATGAACTTGATAAGGAGTTAAAAGATCAAAAAGCATATATTCGATCGTTTGATTACATATTACTAGATTGTCATTTTAATAACTCAG
Organism: uncultured Chlorobiaceae bacterium; assembly: GCA_903882665.1. Classification (GTDB taxonomy): domain Bacteria; phylum Bacteroidota; class Chlorobiia; order Chlorobiales; family Chlorobiaceae; genus Chlorobium. The sequence goes on from CAIRXW010000042.1 coordinate 7,536, forward strand.
CAGTTGATGGTATTGATATCTATAAAAGATTTATTGAATTTGATCTAGAAATAGCTAAAAAAATAATTCTAATGTCTGGACAGAATAGTTTTTTAATTCGAAAAGATGTTAAAATAAAAGATAAATACACTGATATTTTGAATGATTTTTCAATATTTATTTCCAATTTAAGTCATTAAAAGTGTAGCGATAATATGAATATTCTAATAGTCGACGATCAAAAAAAAGATTATATTAAATTATCAGACAGGTTGCAAATCGATAATCCATGTTTTAATATAGATTATGCGAAAAATGCCATTGAAGGCATTCAAATACTTGAAAAAAAAGAGTTTGATATTTTAGTTCTAGACCAGAAAATGGGTGGTCCAAATATGGATGGAACTGACCTCCTAAGAAAAATTAGAGAGAAAAATATTCGAAAAGTACCTGAAATTATTTTTGTAACAGCCAATTATAATCTGATCCCTGCTGAAACTATTGTTGCTGAGAATGTTTCAATTACTCTATTTATTGAAAAGGATACCTCGTTTTTAGATACCTTATATAGAGGTATTATGCTTATTGTTAAGCGCATGAGAGGGGGGGCAAAGTATCAGCCTAAGGATTTGTTCGGGAATCAATTTAATAATTTGATTCTCGAAGAAGCTAATAAATTGTTAACAAATGATATACCCGGATATTATTCTCCACTTCAACGAAGTCAAATAGGTACTATGATCAGATCTTATATAAGCAGTTTGAAGATGAGATCTGAATGGGATGAAGATGATGTATTAGAACTTTCAATATTTTTTGCTGAGGGATTATGTAAAATATTTAAAATACCTGAAGAGCTAATTGACATATTAAAACGATTTTTAAATGTTGAAGAAATATTATATACAATACCTCATTATAGAGATCATTTTTTCCACCAAATAAAAGTATTCTTCCTTGGTTTTTGTTTAATCAACGAATTAAACAGAAATAGGCTATTAGCTGGTCATATTCTTGAAACCAATATTGGTATTAAAACTTGGTTTATTACATCGGTTTTTCATGATATTGGCTATCCGTTTGAGAAAATGAAGTTATGGCTAAATTCATTTATTATGGGGGTGTTAAAATCTCCGGTTGAATGTACCAACGAAACTGATATTATTCCTCTTGAGTTTCATTGGGGTGCCTTGTTTGGGAAAAAATATCATTGGTATCATTTACAAAAGATAATAGAGGTGATATGTCAAACTTATGATAAAGAAAAACCAACATATTTTGCCGAATTAATCAGTGATGTTGCTTCATTTGTATCTGAAACACCTGATCATGGAGTTTATAGTTCTTTAATACTACTGAACTTTTTACGAGAAAGATTATCTGAAAAAGAAATTGATTCAATCTCAGTTGCAGTAGCATTACACAATGATAATATTTCTAAGCTAGTGAGACAAATATTGAATGAACCACTTAGTTTTGAAAAAGACCCATTATCTTTTCTATTAGCATATTGCGATATAGCACAGGATTGGGGTAGAGTTAAACCTACTATTGATAAATCTAAAGGGTATAGCAAATTTGGTTTTCCTTCTTTTGCAAGTGATAAAATTTTTGATTTTGAAAATAAAGTGGTGAATATTAATTTATGTTATAATAATTACATGACAGTACCTGAACAAAAGGAATGGTATAATACTATTTTTAGTAAGCACATTCAACCCATGACGAACTATTGGTCATCAAGGAGAACTCTATTACCCAAAATTGATTTTTCTATAACATACTATCACCAAGATATTAGAATAGAAAATATCCTTAATAGGTTAAATATTTAAAATAATGTTAGAATAAAAAAAGCACACAACAATATATAAAAATAATAGCCGATTCATTAGTAATTTCAAGGGTTATAGTCCGCTTGAACTTTCATGTAACTTGATAGAGTTGTAGCCCGCAATCGGCTACTATTCTTATACAAAACGTTAGGCTGCATTCTAAAACACTGGAACATAGACGAAAGATTCAGAAAAATGTTGTTAATTTGTAGTTGATTTAAAATCTGAAAATATGTTTATCACAATCGAAATTGACCGAGCCAAACTAACCATAATGGGAGTGAAATTTTTAGACTTGAAAACATTAGAAAGTACAGCAAATGCTTTGGGAAGTAATATGTTTGAAGGTTTTAACCCAACCCCGAAAGGAAATGAAATAATCAGAGACTATGTCGCTGGGAAAATTTCAATGAGTGAATTGGTGATATTAGCTAAAGAAAAAGCGTATGTCTAATTCTTATAAATACATTGACCCTGACTACACCTATACTGACCCAAAGACAGGACTACTAAGAAATATTCAAAATATTACAGACCCTGATGTATTATTGTTTGTTGAGAGCGTTGCTGTTACTAAACGACTACAAGAACTTTATGAAAATCCGATAAAGATTAAGGGAATTGAAAGTCTTTTTGAAATTCACAAACAACTATTTCAAGACATATACGCTTGGGCTGGAAAAAAACGGATTGTTGAAATTAGCAAAGACAGAAAACAATTTTTTCCAACTACACATTTTGACAATGCTTACAGATACGTTGAAACTTTAATAACTGAATTCAAGAAAATTCCAAAGAACAACAAAAAGCATTTAGCGGAGAAGTTAGCAGAAATTTTGGACAATGTAAATTATTTACACCCCTTTAGAGAAGGAAACGGGCGAACGCAAAGGGAGTTTGTAAGAGTGTTAGCGTTAGAAAAGGTTTTGACTTTAAACCTTAACCCCCCCACAATTAAAGTGTTTACGAAAGATATATGAAAGGGACTATTGAAAGTGAAGTAGCAATATTAACAGAGTTGATTTTTGAATTAATTGAAACCAATATCTAAAAATAAGAACGGTGCATAACAAACGCTATTGCAGGTGCTATAGCAAATGCGGGCTTGCGTGTTCGTTGAAACATTTGAAATCTTAACTTACATTTTTGCTTGCAGACAGTTGAGCAACAATTTATTCCCGCGCTTGCCATAGAGTCAGCCGTTAGCGGTCATTTTAAGACGACTACATACTACAAGACATAAAAACAAAAATGGCGACAGGTTTATATTTAATTACAAACTCAAAATTGACAGGAAAGGAAACTCAAAAGGATTGGGAGAGAATTGTTGGTAAATTAGACCAACTAAAAATGGACACAACTTCATATGTCAACGCACAGAACGAAATTGTCAAAGAATACGGGAGTTGGAGTTATGACATTGAACACGAAGAAGAAGACCTTACATTTAATGTTGACTTAGTTGGGCCTTTCCATATTCAACCAAGACTGTATTCAAACATCGGTGTAATCTACACAATATACAAATACACACTTCTATATGAAATTTACGGTTGTGATTGGTTTGGATCTTTTAGAAAAAACCTGTATAACATTGTGAAAATTATTGGAGGAACAGAAGTAATTTATTTGGCTGACAATGCTTGCGATAAACTTTCAACCTACTTGGAATGTATGGCGTGGGAAAATGTTCCATACGAAGACATAAAAGAGAAAATGCTGCAAGAGTTTGGACAGCCATTAACAGACTACTCAAAACTAAATTATAACACATTAACATATGCTAAAATAGACGAGTTTTTCTTGGACGACTTTAATGACTTAAAAATGAAGGATACAAAAATGAACTGCTAACACGGGTTTTGCCTCAGGTGGGGTGACGTGCAAACTTTGAGCTGTTTGGGACGAGCAAAATGCCAAGTGGTGGTTTTCTGTGTTGGATATTGTTGCAGTGCTTACCGACCAAGATGACTATTCAAAAAATCGCATTTATTGGAAATACCTTAAAGCAAAGTTAAAGAAAGAAAATAGCCAAGTGGTTAGTGCTACTACCCAGTTGAAGTTTCTTGCTCCAGACGGAAAAAGACGTTTTGCTGATATGTTGGATTACAGCGGCATTATTGCATTGGGTAAAGAGTTCCCTTGAAAAAAAGCAAACCGATTTATTGAATGGTTTACATACAGTGATGAGAGTATAGACGGAATAAGTAAAACAAAAGCGTATGCATGGTTTGAAGAGCCGGAGCAATACCCTTGGAGCGGCCCATGCAGCGTTCATGGGCAGGAGAGCGTATGAGTGGCAGGATTCAGACTATGTGCTCGGCTATTTCGGAAAACAGGTCGGTGCTGCCCGAACGGCTTATCTGTAGTTCATGCAGTAAGCCTAAAAACAATGGAAATGTCAGCTTTTACCCCTCTTTTTGTAATTAAGTTACAATAATCATTTTAAAACGCTTGCATTGTTATATTTTATCGTCTATATTTGTAGTTAATTTACATAATCAGAAAGAAAGATGATAATTAACTTCAGTATACAAAACTTTGGGTCAATCAAGGACAAACAAACATTGACCTTTGAAGCTGACAAATCAGAGCATCTTGAAAATAGCTATGTTATTAATACAAATGGATTGCGGCTTTTAAAGATAATCCTGATCTACGGTGCCAATGCCTCAGGAAAAACTACTATTCTTAAAGCACTTGAGTTTCTAAGGGATATTGTTCTTGAGCCAGAAACAAAAAAAACTGATGAGCTGGATTTTCAGCCATTTTTATTTGATTCTGAAACACCTGAACAAAATTCGATAATTAGTATTGAGTTCTTGGCAAATGATACTAAATATTATTATGAAGTGGAGTTTTTCAAAAAAGCTATAGTTAATGAGGTTCTAAATTTTTACAATCCAAATAAAGCGAATGTATTTAAGCGAAATACAGACATAAATAATCAGTTCGCCGTAATCAAGTTTGGGAGTAAGATTAAAATTGATAAGACCATTGAAAAAAACTTAGAAGCAAATACACTTTGGAATAATACTGTATTGGGTGGATTTTTAAAAACCAATGTTGACATCAAAGAACTTAAAGTAGCCGTCGAATGGTTTAAAAACTATTTACGTCCTTTGATTTACACAAGAACACAATTAGAAGGATTCGTTACTTCAAAGATTGAAAAAAGTGAGTTGTCAAAATTAGATGTAATAAACGTACTGAAGAAAGCTGATTTCCATATTTCGGACATAGTAATTCAGGAAGAAGAAAAAGAAATACCTGATGGACTCATTGATTTCTTAAAGGGTCAACTTAAGGATTCTTTTGATGAGATAAAAAAACTGGAAGAAAAGGGGAAAGTAACATCGGTGAATATCGAGTTTGAACACACCGTTAATCAAACGAAGTATACGCTACCTATTGAAATGGAATCACAAGGAACCAGAAGGTTTTATGGTTTTGCGGGATTACTGGCACTCTTAATTAAAAATTCGACTGCTTTTACTATTGATGAATTAGAATCATCACTACATCCCGACCTTTATATGCATTTTATACTTTCATTCTTGCTGAATACAGATAAGTCTCAACTTATTGCTACTACTCATAACAGAGAAATTCTTGACAATAAAGATGTTTTTAGAAGCGATGCGATTTGGTTTACAGATAAAAATGAAAATTGCTCAACAGAATTATATTCCTTAGCTGATTTCGATAGTTCGATAGTAAGAAATACAACAAACATTTTAAACGCCTATAAAAGTGGAAGATTAAAGGCAACGCCGAATTTAGGTGATAATTTCATTGATTTGAAGATATGAGAAAATCAAGGAAGATTATAAGTCAGGTTGCTCCCGCATTTGTATTTGTTGTAGATGGAGAGACTGAGATTTGGTATTTGCAGATGCTGAAGCGCAATGAACGACAATTAAGATTAAACATTGAGCCTAAGATACCCCAAAAGAAAAGTATTGAAGAGCAATTCAAATTAGTTGTAGATTTATCGGAACGTGAATATTTGAAAGTCTTTTGGCTTATTGATTTAGATACAATTATCAAAGAATCAAGAGAAACTCCTAAAGGGAAGAAAACATCACTACAGGTTTTAATAGAATTCAGAAAAACTATTAAACGAGAATACAAAAACATCATTTTTATTATTAATAATCCTTGCCTGGAGTTTTGGTTCATACTGCACTTTGAAAAAACCTCCAAACTTTTCGACACTTGCGCTAAAGCAGAAACTGAGCTTAAAAAGTATCTTAAGGATTACGAGAAGACTCGAAAATATTTTACAAAACAAGACAATGATATCTATATAAAACTGAAGCAATTTTTAAAAACTGCCATTAATAATTCAGAAAGTTTGGGACAGTTTGATGTGGATGAACAAACAAAAGCAATTTGTGAAATGCACTTACTATTTCAAACTGACGAATTTAAGAAAATATTATGAAGACTGAAAGAAGGCCTACTACTAACATGCGGTATAATAAATTGCCGGGGAAGTAGGTTATTCAAGTCTCCAATAAGTAATGCTCAATGGCCTTTTTCCACGGGCTGTCATAATGATGATTAGAGTTTTCGAGAACCGGTATCCAAGTCAGAGAGGTTGAGCAACTAGTACTGCTTGAGGGATTTTTCGAATGCGTTGCAGGCCTTCATCTGGTCAATCACCCGATCCAGGTCGGTGTAGTCGAACGCGGCGCTCCATTGCTGGATTTTCTGCATGGCGGAAATGAATGGTTCAGTGTTCCGCGTACGTTTTTCGGTGAAACGAACGTGGTGTTTTCTGCAAAATTCTCACGGTCTTTGAAGTCACCGGGAGCCGCTTCCGGACGTTCTTTCATCAGATCCAGATGGCGTTGCTGCAACTGATGCAAGACGGCTTCTCCTGGTGCCATCGACTGGTTTGACCATCCGGGATCGATGGCTTGCCTGAATACACCGAGAATGTCGTGTGAGTCCTTCGGGCGTTGGTCGATAATTTTCCCTTCAAGTACAATTCGCCGCGCCTCAGAGAGATCGAATTCCGTACCCTCGATGAAGTTGCTGAAATAGGACTCCAGAAACGCAAAATTGAAGCGCGCGCTTCCGGTTGTGGTTGATAACGGTTTTTGCATGAGAGGCAGTGCTCGCAATGTGGCGGCCAACGTTTCAAAAAGGGCCAAACGCCGAGCGTCAAAAGGTGTGCCTGCGGCCAGTGCCTGTCCTGCTGCCGTGGCGAGTCGGGCACTTTTTGTTCCGAGAATGCTTCCGATGAGGTCATGCAAAATGTTGCATTCCTTCTCAAACTCCAAAGTAGCTGCGATAGTGCGGGCCTCTTCCCTTATGCGGTTGAGCGCGTCCGGACCTCTCGATTCGTAAATACTGATCAGCCGTTCTTCGACGGCAACACGACCCGTGGCTTTTCTGATCGCTCCACGACTCTGGGTGAGGTTTTCCATCAGCATGCGTGCTTGAGAGGGAAAAAATATGTTTCGTCCTGACATTGGCTGGTCACCTTGAACGTTACCGTGCCCCTTGACCAGAACAACTTGTAATCCCGGTAAATCGACAACCCTTTTGTAGCTGTAGCTGAGGTGCATTACGCCATCGACGGGCATACCGCCACTGAAAGCACTTCGATAGCCGATGACCGCACCAGGGAAAAGAGCAGCGAGGAGTCGTATTCTATGCAAAGCAATAATTGCCGGCCATTCCTCTTCGGGGCTGGCGCTAAGAACGCCAGAGACAATCCGCTTAAACAACCCGGTTTTCAGGTGCCGTTGTGCAGCTCTTATCTCAGCATCATTGAGCTCCGCATAAAGGATCAGAGAGTCATCGATTGTCGTGTTTTTTAGCGATCTCTTCATGATTTTGTTCGGAATGTCGTGTTATTTGTCCTAATGTGTCGGTTTTGTCGCAAATATCAGCTTAAATAAATCCTTGAGAAATGGCAAATGTGTCAAAATAATTTTGGACAGCTTTAAAATCGGACTGTTGAGCGGCTTCACGGCATCCAACGCAGTTGCGGATAAGCCGGGGGTTCAGGGACTGGCCGGGGCGTTCAGGCTTCGATGTGCTCTGTTTTCCTGAGCAGAATCCTGAAGAAGGTGCGGAAGTCCTGTTCCAGCCATTTGCGCTCGAATCTGGTGTCGAATTGCGGCGGTATGGTGCTGCTTTTAACCTCGAAGCCGGTGTTGGGGAGCTTCTTCAGCACCCAGTTGCAGTAATCTTTACTGTCGGTCACGATGAGCGCTTCGCCGCCTGAAATAAGCCGGTTGTTGAGCAGGCGCAGGTATTGCGTCGAAAAGAGTCTGTATTTGATATGCCTTTTTTTTGGCCAGGGATCGGGAAAGAGTGAATAGGCCCGTGAAAGAGAACAGGCAGGCAACAGGTAGGTAAAGACGTTGCTGGCGCACGAATCGAGCAGGCGGATGTTATCGAGGTTATGGCTTTCAACCTTTTTTGCAACTTCTGTTATCAGGCCGGATTTCTTTTCGATGCCGATAAACAGTCTGTCAGGGTATTCCGATGCCCTCCTGAGAAGATATTCGCCGCTGCCGAAGCCTATTTCAACCTCGATCGTTCCGGCATTCTTCAGATTTATCTGCTCCCATGCTTCCCGATCTGCGATAATGACAGGGCTCTTGTACAATGACACTCTGGTATCCATGAACATACGGGAGATTGCGTTATAACTCATGGGAACCTCTGAAACGGTATTGCGCACCAGCATTGCCGTGTTGTCCCGACTCTGTCCGTGCGTTTAAATTTGCGCACCTTTATAGAGGTTCCTGTAAAAAGGGCCGGAATATAAGCAAAGTCCTGACAGAGGTCTCAACGAGTTTGAAGAATAAACCGATGATGCGTTGTTTACTGCCGGAGATTGCCGGGGTGTTCAGCCGGGAAATGTGCTGAACGGGTGGAAAAATCTGTAATGAATGCTTTTCTCTGTTTTTTTTATCGGGTAATTTTCTTAAAATAGGCCACTGTTCTTTCGTCGTAGCTGGTGCCGGTTTAAAAGCCGGAGAATAGGGAATTACGTGAAAATCGTAAACTGTACCCGCAACTGTACAACGGTTAACCCCCAAAAGCCATGCATGGCCTCATGCAGAATTTTTTGGCGGTCGTTTCAGGTCACTGCACTCTTTTCCTCCCAGGAAAACTGCGGGAAGGCCCGAAGCGGAATGAAGCCGTTATAGTCAGGAGACCTGCCAGTTATTATTTGCATTACAAGATCGGACTACGGGTTATAGTCGGGGCAAAGCTGTACCACTTTTGCATTGCTTTCCATTTGATCTTTTTGCACGATATTTTTGCTTGCTATTGCAGAGTTTCCCGAAACATCAGGGCATCAGCACCTGTTTCGTTTCTCTGTTTTCCTTGTGAAATCCTGTTGTAAAAAAATCACCAGCACTGTTTTAATGCCGTTACACACCGCCTTTAGATAGCCCCTGTCAGTTGATGTATTTCTAAAACTGAAAACAGGTGAAAAACAAATGAACAAAAAAGTATTTCTCGTTGTCATGGCCGGGCTGCTCTGCAGCAAGGGACTTCTGGCGGAAGAGCAGCCAAAAAGCTTCACCGGTGATGAGATGGTTGTTTCGGCCACAAAAACACTCAATTCTATCAGTAATGCTGGCGGTGCATCGGTAACGGTAATCACTGCTGATGACATCAAAGCTTCAGGCCAGGAAACCGTAGAAGAGCTGCTCAAAGGCGTTGTCGGTATTGATGTCGCGTCCAATGGTGGCCCCGGTTCAATGAGCTCCCTTTTTATCAGGGGAGGTGATGCGAAAAACACCCTTGTGCTGATTGACGGGGTTCCAATCAATGATCCAGCATCCACAAACCGTACAGCCACTCTTTCCAATCTTACGCTTGATAATGTTGAAAAGATAGAGGTTGTGCGGGGCTCCTTGAGTGTTTTGTACGGAAGCAACGCCACTGCGGGTGTAATCAACATTCTTACAAAAAAAGGGGATGGACCCCTGAAATCTTATCTCGCTCTTGAAGGCGGGTCATACGGTACCAGTAAGATCTACGGTGGATTGAATGGACAAACTGGAAAATCACGATATGCAGCAAGCCTTGCAAGGCTGAAATCGGATGGGTTCTCTTTTGCCGACAATCGTAATCCAGCTATTCCCCATGATGGAAATACCAGTGAAAAAGATGCTTATACAAACACGACAATTTCAGGATCTTACTCGTATGATTTTTCGCCGGAGACAATTCTTGAGACTACATTCAGGTACACTGATGCATCAGTAAAGTATGATGATTCAGCCAACGGGTATACCGGAGATCGTTTCAATTACGTTTGGCCTACAGGCTATGTTGCTGACCTCAATGGCTTGAAGGAGCAGCATAATGACAGTAGGCAGTATGTTGGACGGATTGCTTTGAAAAACACTGGTAAGCAGCTTACATCCACTCTTTTTACACAGTTTACCGATGAAAACAGGACGGATTTCGATAATGACGGCCTTAAAACGACCAACTTTATTGGAGGAATGTATGAAGCTGGATGGCAGGGAGATCTGAATGTTGCAAACTCAAATACCCTGACCTTTGGTTTATCCGGCAAAAATGAAAGCATGAAGTATCATGATTATGTCTGGGGGGCATCCGCTATTAATAAGTCAGTGCTCTCAGGGAATATCTGGCTGCAGGATCAATGGAGTATTGCCGGGGCCAAAGTAGTTGCAGGAATTCGTTATGAGGATCATGAGATTTTCGGTGGTAAAGTTACCGGAAGGATCGCTCCATCATACAAAATAGGCAATACAATATTCAAGGCCAGTTACGGTACTGGTTTTCTTGCTCCCTCGCTCTATCAGCTTTATTCAGATTATGGATCAGAGACACTTAAACCGGAAAGCAGCACAGGATGGGATGTCGGAATAGAGCATCGTCTGCGAGAAAACCTTCGGGGAGGAGTCACCTGGTTCAGCTCTGTTTTTGATGACAGGATTGATTTTGATATGGTAACCTGGAAATATTCACAAGTTGCAGGCGAGTCGAAAGCCCGGGGTATAGAAAGTTTTCTTGAATGGCGCCCATTTGACGCCCTGCAACTTGCCATTAATTACACCTATAATAAAACTGAAAATCCCGAAGGTGAGCAGTTTGTCCGTCGTCCTGAAAACAAGGTTGGTATTAGCGGAAGATACCGTATCGGCAGATCAACTGTTTTAAGTGCCAATATGCAATGGGTTGATGAGCGAAAGGAGGTCACATCGTCAAAAGACCGATATGGCAATCTCATCGGCAAACTGCCGAGCTATTTTCTTGCCAACCTTTCCGCTTCGTATAACTTGACAGACAAGGTTGAGCTTTATGGCAGGATCGATAATGTGTTCGATACCTGGTATGAGGAGGCATGGGCATACGCAACGCCAGGAAGATCTGCTTATGCAGGAATAAAGGTCAACTTCTAATTTCAACTCCTTTTCCGATCAAAATAAAGGAAACCGTTATGACTATGACTATTACCGAGGCGGAAAGAGAGGCTCTCTACAAGGTGATTTACAGTCGCCGCGATGTCAGGGGGCAGTTCCTCCCTGACCTGGTGCCGGACGAGGTGATAGCCCGTCTCCTTGATGCGGCGCACCATGCTCCAAGCGTCGGCTTTATGCAGCCTTGGGATTTTATTGTGGTGAAAGAAGTTGAGACGCGCAGCAAAGTAAAGGCCGGGTTTGACGTTGCCCATTTGGAGGCTGCCGGAATGTTCAGCGGTGAAAAGCAGGAGGCTTACCGCACCTTCAAGCTGGAGGGGATTATGGAGTCGCCGCTTGGCATCTGCGTCACCTGTGACCGATCTCGCAGCGGGGAGGTGGTGATTGGCCGGACGGCGAACCCGGAGATGGATCTTTACAGCTCGGTCTGTGCGGTGCAGAACCTTTGGCTTGCTGCGAGGGCTGAAAACCTTGGAGTGGGGTGGGTCAGCATCATCCATCATGACCATATCCGTGAGGCGCTTGGCATTCCTGCCCACATTGTGCCGGTGGCTTATCTCACGGTCGGCTATGTCAGCTTTTTTCATGCAACGCCGGAGCTTGAGCAGGCCGGCTGGCTGCCAAGAATGGAACTCAATTCCCTTGTCCATCACGAAACATGGTAATGGCTGCAAAAAAATCACGGGCCCTTGCCATTTTTGGTACGGCATCTGATGTTGGCAAAAGCATAGTTGCCACGGCGCTCTGCCGGCTTTTCAGCAATGCCGGTATTGATGTTGCCCCATACAAGGCACAGAATATGTCGAACAACTCCGGTGTCACCCCGGACGGCTTTGAAATCGGCCGGGCGCAGATTGTCCAGGCCGAGGCTGCCCGGGTTGTGCCAACGCCTGACATGAATCCCGTGCTCCTGAAGCCGAACTCCGATACTGGAGCACAGGTGGTGCTGCAAGGCAAAGTCTGCACGACAGAGACGGCGAAGGGCTACTTCATGGATACCACCCTCTGGGCCGAGGCGGCCCGGGAAAGCCTTGAACGGCTCATGGAGCACCACGAGCTGGTGGTGATCGAAGGGGCTGGTTCTTGCGCCGAGATGAATCTTTACGACCGCGATTTTGTCAATTTCAGAACCGCCCGGCTCTCTCGGGCTTCGGTTATTCTTGTGGCCGATATTGATCGTGGAGGCGTTTTCGGCCAGGTGGTCGGAACGCTTGCGGTTCTTCCTCCTGAAGATCGCGCACTGGTCAAAGGGGTGATCATCAACCGTTTTCGCGGGGATATCGATCTGTTCCGTGATGGCGTGGAGATGCTCGAATCGATGACCGGCGTCCCGGTGCTCGGGGTTATTCCCTTTTTCAGGGAGTTCACTATTGATGCCGAAGATGCCGTGCCGCTCTCCGCTAAAGTGGATCCTGCAGGCGCTCCTGAAGAGGGCAAAATCGGGGTTGCAGCGATCTATTTTCCCCATATCTCCAATTTCACCGATCTGTCGCCGCTGGAGCATGACCCGGCAGTTGCGCTGCACTATCTCCACTACCCGAGGCCACTGAAGGGGTACAAGGCGCTCATTCTTCCAGGATCTAAAAATGTGCGCGGCGATCTCGACTGGCTTTACTCGCTTGGCTGGGAGAGTGAAATCCGGGCCTTCAGGGCAGAAGGGGGGATCATCATGGGAATTTGCGGAGGCTACCAGATGCTGGGGAACTCCATTGCCGATCCTCATGGTGTTGAGGGCCCTGCCGGGATAACAAAGGCACTCGCCCTGCTCGATGTTGAAACGGTGCTTGAAGAGGATAAATGCCTCGCAAATGCACGAGGCACCATCGTTGGAACAACCGTTGAAGTTTCGGGTTATGAGATTCACCATGGCCGGAGCGTTGTTTCTGATACATGCCATCCCTTTATTAAAATGTCGGCGCGGAACAACTGCCCGGTGGATGACCTTGACGGAACGGTGAGCAGCGATGGCAGGGTTATGGGCACCTACTTCCATGGTTTTTTTGATGAACCGTCGGCAAGGCAGTGGTTTCTCTATCTTGCGGAGCCCTCATACAGGCCACAAAAGCATGAAAAGGGCCGACAGGAGAGCTACGAACTCCTTGCAGCCCACTTTTCAAGCCACCTTGACCTGAAAAAAATTTTTACCATTATTGACAAGGTGCTTCCATGACCACTCTTTATCATCATCAGCACGGCGGAGCGCCTCACAAAAATGCTTCGCAGGACAGTATGGCTCCGATTGATTTCAGTGTCAATATCAGCCCGATATCTCCTCCCCTCGGCACCCTTTCGCTCGACTCTTTTGCTCTTCAGGCCTATCCTTCGATTGATGGGCGGGGGATCAAGGATTTTTATACAGGAAAGTTTGGCTTCAATGGTGACACGGTGCTTCCGCTCAACGGTGCGATTGAAGGGATTTATCTGCTGCCAAGGGCTCTCGGCTTTCGTCGCCTGCTGCTACTTTCCCCCTCGTTTTACGAGTACGAACGGGCAGGAAGGATTGCGGGAGCAGAGATCACGTTTCTCCCTCTTGCAGCTGAAAACGGCTTTCAGTTACCCTCCATTGATCTGCTGGCCGACGCACTGCTTCATGCCGACGCATTTGTTGTGGCAAATCCCAATAACCCGACCGGTACGGAGGTACCCCCGGAAATTATCATGGCGCTCGCAAGTCGTTTTCCCGAAAAGTGGTTTATTCTTGACGAGGCCTTTATACAGTTCACACCCGCCTTCCCCGACAACTCCCTTATGGGGAAGGTGACGGCGCTGAAAAACGTTATTGTGGTGCATTCACTCACAAAATTTTATGCGCTTCCAGGGTTGCGTCTCGGAGCCATGATTGCCCATCCGACAGTTATCCGGCGACTGCTCAACTACAAGGAGCCCTGGACGGTCAATGCCATTGCCGAGTCCATTGCTCCATTGCTGCTTGAGTGCGGCACCTACGAAGAGGAACTGCGCGCCATGATTTTGTCCGAAAGGGAGAGGATAACGGCCTCGTTCCCGCAGATTAAAGGAATAAAACTCGCTGGTGGTGCCGCCAATTTTTTTCTGGCCCAGTGGAATGGAGATAGTTCACTTGATGTGCTGCTCTCGTGGCTTGTCGGGCAGCATCTCCATGTCAGGGATTGCCGGAACTTTTCCGGTCTTGAAGAGAACTATTTCCGCTTTGCCGTCAGAAAACCTGTTGAAAATGATCATCTTCTTGATGCACTCCAGTCAGCCATGCTGTGGTCAGGCAACCCATTGAGAACGGAAAGTTTGTTGGAAAACCACACTCCTCAATCCTCATCCTGAGCGAAAAAATGGTTACTGCTGAAGCCCTTCTTCTTGCAGCATTCATGCTCGACCTCATTGCCGGTGATCCGCGATGGATGCCGCATCCTGTCAAAGGGATTGGCTGGCTTGCGTTGCAGAGCGAAGCGCTGCTGAGACGCACCGCTCTGCCGCTTCGTCTGGCGGGCATTCTCGCTGTTCTGCTTGTTGTTGGCGGCTCTGCCGGAATTGCCGGGTTGCTCTTGATGCTGGCGGCAGGGGTGCATCCGTGGGCCGGGATGGCTGTGACCATTTATCTTTTGTACAGTTGCTTTGCCGTCAAAGATCTTGGTGATCATGCCGTGGCAGTCGAGCGGGCACTTGATGCCGGAGATATTGAGCTGGCCCGTGAGAAGGTCTCCTTTATGGTCGGGCGGGATACCGCCTTTTTGACGGTGGGAGGTATTGCTCTTGCAGCAACAGAGAGTGTTGCAGAGAACAGCGTTGACGGTGTCATTGCACCCCTCTTTTATGCGCTGCTCTTCGGCCCGGTTGGCGCTATCGCCTACAAGGCTATCAACACCCTCGACTCCACCTTCGGTTATAAAAATGAACGCTATCTTGAGTTCGGCTGGGCTGCGGCAAAACTTGATGACCTTGCCAACTACCTGCCTGCAAGAGTAACGGTGATTGTGATTGCACTGGCGGCAGCTCTCAGTAACCTTCAATTTTTTGATATCTTTCAAGCTGTTCGTCAGGGGGCGCGGCGTCATGCAAGTCCCAACTCAGGATATCCCGAATGCGCCTTTGCCGGTGCACTTGGCGTCACCTTTGGGGGTAACAGAAGTTATGGCGGTGAGTTACATAACGCCCCGCTGCTCGGCATCAGGGCGGGGGAGTGTTCACCGCTCACCATCCGGCAAAGTGTCATGCTGATGCGCCTGACCGCCGTGTTGTTCCTTGTTTTTGGGGTGGGAGGCAGAATTATCGTGCAATTTGCGTTATAAGCTCCACCACTATCCGGAAGAGAGGATTATGTGCGTAGAGGGATGGGAAATCAGTACATTTGGAGAGTGGTTTCAAGCAACTTGAATAATTTTGAATTCTAAAACATATGACAGATAAAGAAGGAATGAAATTATTTGAGGATAAAAAAGTTCGCATCCATTGGGATCAAGAGAAGGAACAATGGTATTTTTTTTGTTATTGATAACACTGAACAACTTTTTAGATATAGCCCTTGGCAAAATTTGATTGACAGCACAGATTCTTTTACATCAGATTTTATGGACGAAAGAAACCAGCCAGATCAACAAAAAATATAATCTTTAGACTAATGGAATACTTTCTTGATACAAATATCTGTAATAAAATACTGAAATCATGTCGAAGAAAAATATAATTCTATTTGAAAGCAAGCAAATTCGCAGGCAATACAATGAGCAAAATGAAATGTGGTACTTTTCAATTATAGACATTATTGAAGTACTGACAGGAAGCACTATTCCTAAAAGATATTGGAGCGATCTAAAAAAGAAACTAACAAAAGAAGGTAGTCAGTTGTACGAAAAGATCGTACAACTGAAATTTGCAGCAGCCGATGGGAAAAAATATGCTACCGACTGCCTGGATACGCCAAATTTATTACGCCTGATTCAATCCATTCCTTCCCCAAAAGCAGAACCTTTCAAACAATGGCTGGCCAAAGTAGGCTATGAAAGGATGAAAGAAATTGCCGACCCTGCCCAAAGTTTGGATAGAGCTCGTGAAAACTGGCAAAAGCCGGGTCGTAGCGAAAAATGGATTCAGCAACGCATGACTGGCCAGGAAACCCGAAACAAACTCACCGATTACTGGAAGGAGACGGGCATCAAAGAGCAGGATGAATTTGCAGTGCTTACCAACATCATTCACAAAGAATGGACTGATCTAACGGTAATGCAACATAAACAATTAAAAGGGTTGGCAAGTCAGAATCTTCGTGACCACATGAGTGAAGCTGAATTGATTTTTACTGCATTGGCAGAGCTTTCGACCCGTTAAATTGCAGACAGTGAAAAAGCAACTGGCTTAACCGAGAATGCAACGGCAAGTAAAAAAGGTGGGGCTGTAGCAAAAAATGCACGCAAAGAATTGGAAGCAAAAACCGGAAAATCAGTGATTACCGGGGAAAACTTTTTACCGCCAGCAAAAGAGAAAAAACAAATTGCACCAAAAAAGAAATAAGCACGTCATAATAATTTGCTCTGCAATAAAAAGGCTTGTTGTGCAAGATAGTGCTATAAAATATTGGACACCAATCGAAACACAGACGCAATGAAACAACAACGAATTCTCCTCTTCACCGGAAACGGCAAGGGAAAAAGCACAGCGGCATTTGGAATGTTGGCAAGAGCACTGGGCCACGATATGCGTGCCAGGGTGATCCAGTTTGTAAAATCTGACGATTCGGTTGGCGAACAGAAATTTTTCAGCCAGCTCGAAGGGGTGGAGTGGGAGCAATTCGGTGAGGGATTCCTTCCGAGAGACCCTGAAAACCCGAGCATGGAGCTGCACAGGGTTGCGGCCCGCAAAGGGCTTGATGCGGCCATTGCAGCGCTGCATTCGCCCGATTACGACTTAGTGCTACTCGATGAAGTTTGCTTTGCCCTTGGTCAGAAGCTTATCCCCCTTGAGCCTCTGCTTGAGGCGCTCAGATTGGCAGTGGAGGGCAAGATTGTGGTGATGACTGGCCGGAATGCTCCGGAGGCGCTTGTTGCTGCCGCTGATACGGTTACCGAGATGACGATGGTCAAACATGGCTATGAGCAGGGCATTGCGGCACAAAAGGGTGTTGAAAACTGATGGGTATGAAGGGTTCACCGATTTGCGCCGATAACAGTTTTACCGGCACAGGCAAGGTCAAGGCAACATGGAAAATGGTGCTCTTTTTTGCAATTTTTCCTTTGCTGCTTGCCCTCTCCCTGCTGCTCGGACCTTCGGGCATTGGTATTCCTGATTTGCAGTCGCCTTCGGGTAGCGCCATTCTTTCGCTCCGGTTCAGCCGTCTCCTGATGGGGATGATGACTGGTGCAGCGCTTTCGGCATCGGGTGTGGTCTTTCAGGCATTGCTGCGTAATCCTCTGGCCGAACCCTATGTGCTTGGCGTGAGCGGCGGGGCTGGTCTTGGCGCGACACTCATCATTCTGGCCGGATCGGGCGTGCTGGCAACCCTCAGTCTGCCGGTTGTGGCTTTTGTTTCTGCCGTTCTGACGCTGATGGTGGTCTATGGTATTGCAAGCCAGGGTTCGAGTGGACAGCCCTCCGTGTACAGTCTTATTCTCAGTGGTGTTATTGTGAGTTCAATCTGTTCAAGCGTTATCATGTTTCTGGTCTCTACGGCAAGTGTTGAGGGGATGCACAATGTGATCTGGTGGATGCTTGGCAGCTTGCAGCCGGTCACCGCCGGGCAGCAGCTTCTTTCGGCGGCACTTATTCTTGGGGGGCTGGCTGGAATATGGCTGCTCTCTCCCCGGCTCAATGCCCTTGCGCTTGGTCGGGAGATGGCCCATTATCAGGGCCTTCATGCCGATTTTGTTATTGTTATCGGGCTTCTTTTTGCAACGCTTCTTGCCGCAACAGCCGTCTCCCTTTCGGGCATGATCGGCTTTGTCGGTCTTATTGTGCCCCATGTCATGCGTGCCATGTTCGGGCCGGATCACCGAAAGCTTGTCCCTCTCGCCGCACTTGGCGGTGGTACCTTTCTTGTTCTCTGCGATGCCGTTGCCCGCACCCTGCTTGCTCCAATCGAGATACCGGTCGGTGTTGTGACCGCCCTTGCCGGGGGGCCATTTTTTCTCATTATTCTCCAGCGGAGAATGAAACAGGCGTGGATAGCATAGTATGGAACAGGATGCCTTGACATTCAGGAATGTTTCTGCCGGATACAAGCAGAGACGGGTGCTCGATAACGTCAGTTTCACAGTGAGGGAGGGGGAGTTTGTTTCGCTTATCGGTCCGAATGGCTGCGGAAAAAGCACCTTGCTTAAAACCGCTGCGGCGCTTCTGAAACCCCTCTCAGGCACAGTTGAGCTTTTCGGCCGTGATGTTCAGCGTATCAAGCCAGCCGTCCGGGCATCTCTGCTTGGTGTTGTACCGCAGAAAATTGAGTCGCCGATGGCCTTTACCGTCAGCCAGATTGTGATGAACGGTCGAATAAGCTCCATGGGGCGGTGGGGAACGCCCTCTTCGCTCGATCATGACCTGGTTGAGCGCTCCATGATCTACACCGATGTTTTGGGCCTTCGCTACCGCTTTTTTACCGAGCTGAGCGGGGGAGAACAGCAGCGCGTCGCCCTGGCGATGGTGCTTGCGCAGGAGCCGAAGATCATCATGCTCGACGAGTCGATCTCCCATCTCGATATCAACCATCGCCAGGAGGTACTCCAGATTCTGATGAACCTCAACCGTGAAAAGCGGATGACCATTCTGCTGGTAAGCCATGACCTGACGCTCTCTGCCGGTATCTCCGACCGTTTTCTGCTTATGGAGGCTGGTACCCTTGCAAGAGCGGGAACGCCTGCCGAGGTGCTGGAACCAGAACTGCTGAGCCGGGTCTACAACTGCGACCTTACGGTGCAGCAGGACCCCTATACCGGCTTTCTTCAGGTATCGGGCGCAATTGAGAGCCTGAGGCGACGCGGGAAGCTGGAGAGGAGTGTTCATGTCATTGCCGGCGGGGGCAGCGGCATTGAGCTCTACCGCAGGCTTCTTATTGAGGGGTATGAGGTGACCACCGGGGTTTTGAACCGCCTTGATTCTGATGCTGAAGCGGCCAGGGCACTCAACATTCCGGTGGTGCTTGAACAGCCCTTTTCGCCGGTCGGCGCCGATGCGATTGCAAAAGCGATGGAGATGATCTCAAGCGCTGACGCAGTCGTGCTCAGCCAGGTGCCTTTCGGCTCAGGAAACCTTGTCAACCTTCAGCTTGCCGAAGAGGCCATTCAAAGGGGCAAAATGGTTTTGCTCGCCGCCGGTATCGGAGAGAGGGACTATACCGAAGGTAAAGCGGCGGTTGATTTTGCCGCTCGCCTGAAACGTGCCGGGGCCCTCAACTGGAACTCCATTCATGAGCTGATGGCCCAACTTCAGCAACAACCACACCACTGACCGCCATGACCCTCAAACAGCAATTTCCCTTTCGTTTCGGGACAAGCTCCTATATTATTCCCGCCGATATCATACCCAATGTGGAGTTTCTCAAGGATAAGGTGGACGATATCGAACTGGTACTTTTCGAGTCGGATGAATTCAGCAACCTGCCCTCTCCCGCTGATATGCAGAAACTTGCGGAGCTGGCCGAAGAGTGGGCGCTGACCTACTCGGTGCACCTGCCGCTCGACGTCTATCTCGGCCATCCTGACCGCCGGGAGCGGGAGCGCTCTGTCGGCAAATGCCTGAGAATTATCGAGTTGACCCGCGATCTGCCGAAATCAGCTTATGTCATGCACTTTGAGGCGGGGCCGGGTGTCGATATCAATGCCTTTTCAACAGATGAAAACAGACGGTTTACGGAGGCGCTGCGCGATTCCATAACAATGCTTCTGCAAGGTACCTCTGTACCGGTTTCAGAATTTTGCGTTGAAAATCTCAACTACCCTTTTGAGCTTGTCTGGCCTGTGGTCGAAGAGTTCGGCCTCTCCGTCACGCTTGATGTGGGCCATCTTGAGTTCTATGGCTTTCCTACTGGAGAGTATCTGGAGCGTTACCTGCCTCATGCCAAAGTGCTGCATTTACATGGCACGCTTGAGGGAAAGGATCACAACTCTCTTGCCTTCATGAATCCGGAAGCGCTTGATCTGGTGATGAACGCTCTCACGGATGCGCCCGTGCCAGGCAGGGTTTTTACACTCGAAATTTTCTCGCAGGAGGATTTTGACTCCTCCTGCATGGTTATGGAGCGCTTCATTTCCTGAGTGCTCTTTCTCTACTCCAGATCCGGTTACATCAGCAATGCCGGGTTAAGCTCAATGGTGTCGGAGTAGACCAGTCGAGGCCAGACGGCTGTTTTGCTGACATGAGCAGTCATCCGCAGAGCGGAAGCCGCTGTTGTGTCGAGGCCGCGACCCGGATCAGCATTAAGAAACTCGTATTCCTCCACGACAAGCCGGTAGCGCTGGGCGTCGCGGACTTGTGGGAGACAGATTTCCCCGTTCCACACCGTGACGGTTTTTGATACCTGCATTTCGCCCAGAGGCACCCATGTCTGGGCAAGAGGTGCCCAGACGGGTGGCTCGGTTCCGGGCATACAGATTTCAGCCCGGACGATGACGCGGTTCGGGCAGACAACGTTGTAACAGAGTCGAGGAGCAACTCCGGAGAGTGAGACGCGGACGCTGAACGGATTATTGGGATTCGGGCCGACCCAGACGAGACGTTCAGGTGTTGTCTGCACACAATCGGCGGTGAAGACGCGAGACAGCTCCGTTTTCGTAACAGAACAGGGTTGATAGCGTGCCAGAGCAAGACGGACAAAAGGATAATAGGACGGTCCGGCATCAATGGTAATGTCGCAATACCAGAGTTTGCGTTCAGAGTCATAAGCTACGCTGTGGCCAGCAACGGCAACTCCCCAGTTTGGTTCTCCAGCGGGTATTGCGGGATTTTCTTCAAGAATGAGGTCGGTAGCCCTGACAGTGGCATCCGGAAAGTGGTGGAGCGTTGGCGTCTGGTGGACCAGTCCCGAAAGCCAGATCGGATCGCTGCCCCAGCGGGTAACAAACGGCTGAAGTGTCTCCGGAGGGACTGGCGCAGCAGGGCTGATGAGTGCCTTGACCTCGCCTCCGTTAAGGCCGTCTTGTGTGACGATCTGCGGGCCATGAGCAAGAATAACTCCAAGCAGTTCACCCTCTCCTGAAGAGAACCACTCTCCGCTCATGTAGACGCGGAGGCTGTTGCCGGTGCGCCGCCGGAAGGCTCCGTCATCGCTGCGCTCTTCCTCCCAGCCAAACGTTGGAATGATGTATTCGATTTTCGGCGAAAGCGGGCGTGCCGAGCTGGGTACATCAAGAATGAAATCGGCTGGACGCTCATTGGTGGCAGGTGTGGTGAACACAAGATCTTCCGTCGGTGGTGGAGTAATGGTGTCGTCTTCGAAGTACTCACGGAATCGGGAAGTGGCTGTCGCCCAAAAGGAGATACGGCGGTGCCGGGTATCGCCAAGTTCATGACGTTCCGACATTGGAGAGTAGAGCAGTTCAGGATCGCTGACCTTGAAATGGCAGGCGTCGGCTGATCGATCTTCCAGGATAAATCCCTCTGGTCTGTCAAGCGCAGACAGAACCTCTTTCCATGCACTCCGGAAATCAACCTTGTCGGTACTCTTGCCGTGAACCTGGAGAAGGCCGTTGAGGGTGAAGAATGTGTCTCCCGCATTTCTCAACGCTGAAGCTCCCTGCAACACCGGAGCCAAAAGAGGGTTCTGAACGGCGTGAATGAGTGTAATCTCACGGAACGGGGTGAGCATCCAGTGCCGGCCCTCAATGGCTATCTTTCTGAATTTATTGAGCCACGCGACAGGCGTCGCCTCTCGAATCCATTGCCAGAGACCAAGCTTTTCCAGTGAGGCCGCGTCAGGCAGATTGCAGCTCATACGAAGGGTTATGCGCTCGGCTTTTGGAAGAGAGATAACAAGTTCCCGATTGGTTTCTTTCCACTCGAAACCGGCAGGCCCTTCCTGAAGGATAATTTTGAATGTGCCGGAGTGCGGCCATGCGGAGCCGGTGGAAAAAGTGACCGGAAAAGCAAGAGGCGCATCGATTCCGGGCAGTCCCATAAAGGTGGCTCCGCTGGCGATAGGGTCGGGCAGATAAGGTGCCTCGTCAAGGGTTTCACCAGAAGGGAGAAACTCGGTAATGGTTGCTGCGTCTCGTTTTGCGAGTTCCGGATACCATGTTTTACCAACAGGAGGCGCCGGGTCAATCATGCCATGCTGCTCGGCCATCTGCACCGAGGTGCGGGGCGCAAGGATATGACGGCGAGTGGTCTCATCAGTTGGAAGAGAACTCTCGGCTGTCCAGCTCCGGATGACCAGTCGGTCAACGGATTCACCCGGCCTCAGCCCCGGATCGCTCATCATAGCCGGAGAGGTGACTGGCTCGAAACGCAGATAAGGCTCGGAAGATGTTGCACCTGTTGCATCGAGATCTTCCTCAAAAAGTCGGCTGTTGCCCGCAATGTCGACAATTCTTGCCCTGAGCCGGTAGCCATGGCCGAAACGCAGTTTGGGAAGTGAGCCAGCCAGTACTTTGAACTTCGTATCAAGACCGATTGTGTTGGCGATATCGGTCGGTTCGTAACCCACGTTGTTTGTATCGTTTTTTACAATTTCCAACGGGTAGGCGTCTTCAAGCAGCAGGTGGTTCAAGCGTATCAGACTTTTTCCTTCCGGATTCTCTGCCAGAAGCTGTGACGTTACCTCACGCATGATGACAGCGGAAAACAGTTCGTCACTATAGATAGATCCGCTTTCGATAACGGCAACGATATCCTTTGCCAGATATTGTCCAAGATCTCTTTCAAGTGTCTCCAAATCAGATCCATCGCCGATATAGCTCGCCAGTGCAAGCAGGGTTTTTTCTTGCAATTTGCTTTTGAGAAAGCTTGAGAGATCGTCCGCAGGTAGCTTCATTTTTAGAGCGAAAGCTCTCATGTCGCTGAAAAAAGGAATGGGTTTACGGATGGTCAGGCCCGGATGGTTGACGACCAGACTCCATCCGTTCCAATGGAAAAGGGCTTCATGAAGATAGAGATCCTTGCTCCCGGCGGGGTTGCTGCTGCTTGTGGGGGCTACAGTTACGGTACCCTCATCCTGAAGCTCTTTGGGAAGGATAAAGGTACCCGCCGGGTCACTGCTGTGTGAATAGGAGCCGGTTCGCTGGCATAATGAACGCCATTGGCCTTTTGCTTCGTCGTAGATGTCGATGCGGTAACCCCGCACAATATCCTCGGCATTGAACTTGATGGTTTTACGATCCGCTTCATTGGCGAGCAGTGTTTCAAAGCCGGTGCTGTTCTGAAGTGTTTTGACCAACTCCGATGCCCGGTCGCTCATGAGTACCGTCATACCGCCGGAACGCAGGGCAGGAAGAGCGGCGGTTTTTGGCGTGCCGAGCACCGGAGGCTTGTTAATGCCGAGGTCGCCAAGCGTTTGGGTGAAGTTGATGGCCTTGATGGCGGAGCCGTCGATATCAACCTGGGCTACACTGAACTCATCGCCGGACAGGTCGAGATGCCCACTTATGATAAGTGAACCGGCAGCTTTTGCACTGAACACTTTGGCCGCATTGTTGTAGTCGTAACGGGTTGCAAGGGCAATTTTTGAATCCACTTCGTCGCTGAGTGGATTTTCCGGCCAGACACGGACAACAGGCTCGGAAATGGTACCAATACCTGCCGGAACTGGCAGTTCGAGATCGAAAACAAGAGCGAGGGCACGCAGCAGTTCAGGATAGTCGCCAAGCAGTGCCAGTACCTTGTGAAAATCAAGTTCCGGTTTTTTCGGGAGGTTGTCGTGCAATCCCCCCTTGAAAGCATGGAAATACTCTGCCTGGAAGAAATCGAGCTGTACGGCCTCATCGTTGCTGATCGTACTCGGGTAATTGCAGGGCACAACACCATTGGCAATCAGCGAATCAAGCTGCTTTTTCAGAAGATCACGGGTTTCGGGGATGCTGAAATCGAGCAGTGAAAAGTTGGTTTTGTTATGACGACCACCACCATACACTTCTCGGGGTGTAGGCAGCTCCGTCGGGAAGCCGAGCGCAATGGCCGTGTACTGCTGCTTGATGAACTCATGCACACGGAATGCCGGAAAAGAGCGTACTACAGGATGGGAGTAGTCGCCCGTTTTGCGGTCGCGCACCATAACGGGCGGCACGCCCATGAAGAGTTTTTTCCAGAGGGCGGGCAAAAGTGTATTGACGGGTTGCACTCCGGTGGCCGTTGGCGTAACAGGTCCGCTGGTCGGGTAATCGCCGAAAAGCACGGAAAACGTCCACGGTTTGCCGGTCCAGTTGATGAAGTCGGTAAAGCTGCCAATGGGAGTGCCACCGCTGTCGGGCGTGAGACGAGGTGAAGAGCGTACGGTTAGTTTGAGTACGGGAGTAATCCCGTCGTCTGCAGTGCCGAAGCCGTTTGGCAGGGCGGTCCAGGTGATAAGTTGTTTCATGGTATCTCTCTCCTTATGCGGCAAAAGCTGCGATATAGTCTTGTTCCCACTCGTTCAGGGTAAAGGTATCTTCAAGTGTTGGATCGGCGGCATCCCCCGCAAATTCGCGACGAACGGTGATTGTCACATCAATGCTGAAGAAGAGAATTCCGATTTCCAGCGTCAGACTGGCTTCGCCCCACGCTTTGTTGTTCTTGAAATCATAGGTGAGACCGAGATAGAGTTCGACACTCACGTGAACCAGTCCAAGCACATTGAGTGATCCCCCTGCCCGGACATAACCGGTGAGGTCAGCGACTTTCTTCGTTATTTTGATATAAATACCAGCCATGACGTGAATACCGCCGCTTGCCACCCCGATATCAAGAGACAAGTTGCCACCGAATTCAAGCGAGAGCTCCAGCGTTTCCACTCCGTCAAGTCCAACTCCAATGGCGAAGAAGCCACCGCCGCCAAAAATCGTTACAGAAATGGTGAAGGGATTCTGGCGCTCTGAAAGAGCAAAGCGTGCCCTGAATGGGTCTCCGGTGAAGGGAAGCGTGGCCGAGGCATTAAGTGCAAGGTTTTTCAGGGAGAAGAGACCCACCTGGATTGATGGAAGCTGTACGCCGTAGCTGATCTCCAGCCCCTCGGCGGTCACATCAATACTTGGCGGATCAACAAAACGGTCGAGTTGCAGCTTGTCCGCAATTTCAGCAATAAAGCCAAGAGCGCCACAGAACCTGACTTCGCCCATATTCACGTTCACCTCGGGTTTTCGTCCTGCTTCCGTGTACATTGAGAACTCATTGAAAGGGATCTCGATGACACCTGCCAGGGTAATCGTGAAATCAATAATCCGGGCATCAATGGTTGTCTTGAGCTCAGTTGCGGCTCCGACCTGTACGTTGCAGGTGATTTTCAATGTTCTTGCACTGCCGGACACAAAGGGGGCTGCATCGGCTTTCAGCTTGTCAGTTTCCCATACGAACGAACGGGTGAGTTTCCCGTTTTCAATGGTGTTGATCCATTGCGGAATCTGCAAAGCTCCATCTGAAGCAAAATCGGTAATCTCTTCGAGTATCGAAAAGAGGTCAATACCGCCAAGGATTTTAGCTGATGCTCCACCGAAGAAATCCGCAGGATTGAACTTGCCATCTGCAAACTTTGCGAGCTGATCGTCAATGGAGCTGCTTGCTCCAGCTTTTGCCCCGACGATACCGTGAGCTCGAGAGAGACCGCTTGCACGCATTTCGGGTGAAATCATACCGCCTACCTTGTCGGTATTGTTGCCGCCGCCGTAGCTTATCGCAACACCGTCATTGAATTTGGCAAAAATCTCACCCTGTTTGTTGGGTCCGCTGAACCCATGCTGGAGGTAACCGGCAAAGAAGCTTATGGCGTTTGAGCTGCTGATATTGCCAAACTGGCGAATGGCCGGGACAACCACATGAGCGGTGGTCATGGTCGGGTAGAACGGACGGGCCCAGGTCTCTGCGGAATTTTTGTGCCTGAAGAAGCCGTTGAAGGTGATGCTGGTTGCCTCAAGTGCTTCGTCTGCTGCGCCGAGTGAATCGGCAAATACGATTTTCTGTCCACCGAAAGAGTAGGTGCGGCGACCCTCAAGGAGCTTCTCTGAATTTTTTTGGTTGTCAATGACCAGTTGGACATCTGTTTCAACCTGGGAAACATCGCTGCGTATGAAGGCAAGAGGAGCGGAGAATTCAACCACATTTCCGTTCTTGTCGGTGGCATTCAGGCTGAAGAGAAAGTCAGTTTTGCCGACGCACGGCCAGAAGGCAGATTCACGTTCAC
The DNA here is from genome assembly GCA_903882665.1 of uncultured Chlorobiaceae bacterium. Lineage (GTDB taxonomy): Bacteria > Bacteroidota > Chlorobiia > Chlorobiales > Chlorobiaceae > Chlorobium. Next base: position 34,043 of record CAIRXW010000042.1, read on the forward strand.
TCGAGGTCGTGATACCCTTGATCATATCTTTATCTTCAATCTCGTCAAGCAAGGGAGTGATCTTTGTCAGCAGCCGTACGCTCCTGAACGGAATCTCACGTGCCTGACCTGGAAAGACTCCATGACCGGTCTGATCGTCGATATAGTTCCGTTCAAATTCTTTGCTGACAATAAACGATCTTTTGCGCAGCCAGGCGCCAACACGGCCGGGCGGGTTCTGGCCGAATTTTCTTTCGGTGATTTCAATAAGCACAGCCCTGTGACCAAACGGAAAAAGGTAGCCGCGCATGACGACCTGAACAAACTGATCGCGACCAAGTGTTGAGCGGTGGAGCCATTTTTCCAATGGGTACTGATCTTCAGGTAATAGTGCCCAGTCGCCATCCAGATTCAGCCATGCACCGAGAGCGGTGAGCATCATGCGGTTGGCGTCAACGGCTTTCAGGGCGCTGTTCTTGACGATGAAATTGCGGTCTTCAACAGTCAATGGGCTTAATTGTGACTTCTCTTTGAACGGATCCATCGATACGCCAAGAGTGTTATCGACCGACCAGATGGCACGAACGAGTGGTGTGGTTGGTTTCGGCGTGCGAAGTGAAGAATGGAGTCGTGCATGCCACAAATCGACGCGCGAGCTGGCAGCCATAACGGACGAAACGGCAGTATCCCAGTATCCATGCTGGTCGGGAGAAAGAAGAAGGCGGTACGGAGCCTCGATTGCTGTGCTGTCGAGGGGTGGCGGGAATTTTTTGATGTTGATACGCTTGCCGCTTTCAGCAGGCATGAACCAGCCATGAGCAAGTCTTGTTTTTATAAGGCCGTGCCTGGCGTAAACCGGTGCTGAACTCTCCGAAGCGCTGAGAGCGCGATCATCGAGCCGTGGTTTCAGCTTCTCTCCGTTCCAGTCGAGCAGGTGCTCAATGGTGTAGGGGATTTCGGTGATACCATCTTTGACATCAAATACCAGTCGGGAAAGTCCGGCGCTGCGGTAGTTGATCGGTGTCGCGGGCACATCATCGGCTGTTGTGTATTTGGTCTCGATAAAGGCTTGCTCGCCGATGCTTTGCGGTGGAAAGTAGACGACAATTCGCGGCACATCATTTGAAGATCGGAGAAGATGACCGGGGTCGGTACCATGAAACTCAGGACGAAGGCCGAGGAATTGCAACCCCAGCACCATCAGGTCACGCGGGCGGACGATTTGTGTCAAAGTCCATTCCGGCAGACGAATGCGTGCATAAGGATCTGAATCGGAAACACTGATCTCTCCTTCGGTGAGCTCCAGAGGTCGATTAAGGGGGGCTATTGAGAGCACCATGGTGCTTGTCGCCAGCGGAGGCATCGGATCAACCACGGTTTCGTTCAGATGCGGTGCGGTTGCTATCAGGGCGAAATGCAATCCCTGCGGTTGCAGACCGCTGCCATTGGGCGGTGCTCCAATCCAGGGTTCGCCGGCACCGGGTATGTCGAGCAGCATAAAGCCCGGCTTGCGTGGCATAGGCCCGAGGCCGAGGCTGCATCGTTTGGTATGGAGTGCAAGGGGGAGCTGCTTGCGAACGGCAAGCAAAGCGGCTCCGAGCCGGGTGCCATCACCTTGGTACACTGCCGCGTAGACCGGAATTTGCAGTGGAATGGCAAACGGCACCATGTAGTCGTTCAAAAGGTCTGCACCGGGCTGGAAGAAGATCCCGTTGGAAGGCAGGCCTGCGGCAATTACGGCACGGCGCACAACACCATTGATTCGTTCATCAGCTTCGATAGCCAGTGAGTGAAAGGCAGGAAAAGGGCTCAGGAAATGCCAGCCTGAGAGTCGTTCAGGCCAGAGAGGCATGTTGAATGCTTCCTGCTCGGGAATAAAAAGCGCTGAGCGGCGGTTGGCCGGCAGAGGAAGCGTACTTGGCATGCCGGGAGCGAGCAGCGCGAGAGCAAGCACCCTGGAGCGTATGGTTTCACCTGAGGTGGTCAGATCAACAACATACTGGCCACCCTCAAAAACAAAAAGCCAGGATGAATAAAAGAGTGCGTTTGTGGATCCACCAGCCCTGAGATTTACTCCTTCAGTCACCCGGCAGATGGTGTCATCAAGGAAGACCTGTGCCTCAGCCGGCGTTTTACCGTTGAGCCAGTCCACGAGGTCAACCTCTGCCGAGAAGCCGCAGAAGGGAAACTGAAACTCCATTTTTTCGACTCCATTGACGATAAAGAGACGAGCAGTAAAATCTGCCGACAGATCCAGTCCGGGGAAACGCGAGCGGGTGAGGGTGAGAATAATCTCGGTATTGTTCTTTCTTGCTTCGACCTTGAGTTTTGGTGTTCCGGCAAAACGGGTGGTGTCGGCATTCCATTTTCCGGTAAGACCTGTTGACAGGGTAACCCACTCCGGGCTCCAGGATATGGTGACGGAACCGAGAGTAATCTTTTTTACCAGCGACACCTTTCCGGGTTTTAACGGCAGGACTTCCCACTTGTGAAGCGTTTGGCCTGATTGGGAAACCAGAATTTTTCTGGACTCATCAAGGCGAAGATAGCTGTTGGTTTGAAGGACGGAGAGGTTTAGCTCTGTCTGTTTCATGGCAATCTCCTTTCATGAAAGTACGGCCGGCGATCGTCCGTAAAATGAGTAAAATTCTATGTTCTGCGTTTTGTGGCTGCGCAGGGTGGCGGCAGATGATAATCAGACGAATTTTGAACCCTGACAGGGTGCAAATACTACAGAAGAAAAGCTTTGGATTCTTATATTAATTGCGGGTTAACATCTTGTGGCATATTCTTTCTCGATACGGCCTGTCATGTAACTTACCAGAACTTTAGTGTTATTTTTGGTAAATATCAAAAAAAAGTTGAAGATTTTGATGGCATTATCGCCGTGACTCGCAGCAAAAGCAACGTCGTTCAGCTTGACTTGACGATGCTCCCATGAAGCGGATGCTCTCAAAACGCTCTTGACCTGTGCATTATGCCCTGGTGGCCCACCACTCTTCTCCGTAACTATAGAATAGCTCTTCACCCTTCCGGATATTCCGTAATGCATAGAGGACAAGTTCCACACCGAGTTCGCCCTGCTCGCGATAGTAGGCGACGTTGGGTGTCGAAGAGTGGTTAAAGAGCATCCCGTTGCCCATCACCACAAGGCGAGCGCTCTCCGTGCTGCCGTAAAAGACATAGTTCAGCAGTTCCCCCCCTACGTCCCGGTCATTCACCTCAAGGGCGGGGCAGCGCTCGATAATGTCGCCCTCACTGATCGCTTTCAGGGCAAATGCCCCACGCCCGCTAACGGTTGATGCGCTGATCGTGACCAGTTCATCCCGGCCTGTCGAAGCTTTTTTGGCAAGAAAGAGGCCGATTACAATACCGGCCATCGTGCCGATAAGAAGAATGAGAGGAATGATAAAAAAGGGGCTGACGTTCATAGGCTGATTGCAGTTGAAGGATATACCGCCTGGTAGGAATCCGCACGGCAGGTATTGAAAATATCAGGAAAAATAGCAATTTTCAAGGGGTTGCAAGAACGCTCAGCAGAAGATTTTCAGTTTACATAGCGGGCATGAAAATCGGATACCTGAATAAAGAAAGGCCAGCAGCAGAAGATCTCCTGGCCTTGATGTTAACGAGTATGAACAATTCAGAACTGGTATCTGATACCTGCCATAATGTGTTGACTATGCAAGTTTACGTCATTCCCTTCATACGGACACTCAAGACCTTCCGGCTTGATGTAGCGGTAGCCCAGATCAAAGGTGAAATTGTCATTAACCTTGAAGCCCATTCCTGCCCCAACCTGCCAGACAAAAGAGGTCATCGAATCTGCTGACCACGAGACATCGACATCAGCAACGCCAGCACCGACCATCAGGTAGGGAGTGTATGCAGAACCCAGGTCAATATCATAATATCCGTTTGCCATCACAGTCAGGAGCGACAAATCATCACCACTCGGGCTTTTATAATTGTGGCTCTCATATCCGAGAGCACCCTCAAGCCTCATCGATGATCCAAAACGATAGCCTACAGCACCATTCCATGCAGTAGCGCGGTCAAATTTTTTATGATAACCCGCCTCATCCCAATCGCCAAGTATACCAAGACCAACAGAACCACTGACATAAGGCTTCGAGTATGCAGGAGTGGTAGCAATACCTGCAAGCAATATGAGGCCCAAAACAAGCTCTTTCATTTTTGTATTGATTTGATTAAGATTCTAAATACGCAACGTAAAAAATAAGTAACGTCGATTAGAGGCGTATCGTTCCCGCTCAGTCTTGAGGTGACAATACCAACCTTTTTTTTGATATAGTGAAAAGATTTTTTGCGCGAAGATTTTCTGGCAACCTTCTTGCAGGGAGAGAGAAAATGAGCGGGGATGATGTCCATTTTAGTTTAAATTCGAAGGAGAGAACAATTTAATTTGGATACTGAAATGTGCGCGTTACCGAAAAAAAACATTCCAAAACCTGGAACGATGGGAAAAGAAGAGCAGCAAAGCCTGGAAAGAAACCGGAAAAAAATACTCTATCATGCGACAATTGAGCAAATTGTTGATGGCTGGGCCGTCGGCAAGCCTGTGCTTGAGTCTACCGGCAAGCCGAGTGGATACTACCGGCTCACCAACTATCTGCGTCAGTACACCATTGCCCATGAAAGTCTGCCCAAAGGGATTCACACCATGCCGGAAGGACGTGACAGCTTCAATAAGCTTGAGCCCTCTTTTCCTGTTGATTTCGACAGCATTATCGGAAAGATTACCTTGCCTGAATGATTGCTAATAAGTCATAAAAAATAGAGAAGATCCAACAGCGCAAAAAATCTGTAAGCAATAGTCATCGAAAAACAGATGCATTAAACTACATTGTTAAAGAAAACAAATGGAGAAAAGCCAATGAGCAAACGCGAATTGTCCCCCTGTTTTGTCACTAAGAATGTCGATGCCTGTCGCGATTTTTACCAACGACACCTCTCAGCAAAAGCCATTTTTGATTGCGGCTGGTATCTCAATCTACGCATTGGCGGAGATGGCCCTTCAATTCAGTTTATGCAGCCGAAAGAGGGAATGGCGGAATACCTTGCAGAAGGAGTGATGCTCAACTTCAGGGTTGACGATGTCGATGCAGAACATGCGAGGTTGCTCAGCGAGGGTGTTGAACCTGCCATGCCTCTTGAAGATCACCCATGGGGCGACAGGGGATTTTCGATTATCGATCCCATTGGAACCTCACTCTACATCTACTCTGATCGTGAACCATCAGACGCTTTCAAACAATTCTAAACAGCCTGACGAAGACGCGTCTGCCGATCACCTGATTGGCGACGGCATCACCTGCTTTATGGCCAGCCGGAATGATCTGCCTATGGTACGGGCGCTTTTATCGGAAAATGGCCTCCCTGAGGAAGACGTTGGCGAACACATAGAGTATTTTGTGCTGGCTTGGGACAATGGCTTGCTTATCGGGACGGCCGGGGTTGAATTGCTCGGAACCAGTGGATTGTTGCGCTCGCTCTGTGTCCGTTCGAATTACCGAAACCGGGGGATTGCGACTGAATTATGCAACCGGATCGAGGTGTATGCGCGCAATGCCGGAGTCAACCGGCTTTACATGCTCACCACGACGGCGAAAGATTATTTTTTCCTCCGGGGATACTCTGTTTGTTCTCGTGATAGTGTTCCGACCGCAGTGCAAGCTACTGCCGAGTTCCGCTCTCTCTGCTCATGCACGGCTGTGTGTATGGTAAGGCGCTTCGTTGATTGAACATCGCTCAGATAACAGGTATCTGTATGTTGTTTTAAGTGGTAAGTCGGAGTATGGTTGCAGGAGGAATGATCAGCATGTTTTTCTGGTTGTAAACTTTAAAGGTAAAGCAATAACGGCTTGCGAATCATGAATTTTACGACACCTCTTCGCTATCTCTGGGCCTTTCCAAACACCGCAATCGGATTGCTGCTGTTTTTTCCTTCGCTGGTTTCAGGCGGCAGGGTGAGATGCGTCCGTGGTGTGCTGGAAATCACGGGCAATGCTGCGGCATGGGTGCTTCAGCGAGTTTCCTTCAGCGGGCCTGTTGCGGCGCTGACACTTGGTCATGTGGTGCTTGGGGTCGATGAAGAGAGGCTTGAATGGTGGCGCAGTCATGAGCTTGTACATGTTCGGCAGTACGAGCAGTGGGGCCCTTTTTTCATTCCAGCCTATCTTTTCAGTTCACTTGCAGCACGACTGAAAGGCAAGGACAGTTATCTTGACAACCGGTTTGAAGCTGAGGCGTTTTCCCTTCAACTGAAGGTTGCAACGGTAAGATGATGTAAGTGCTAATAGTCAACAACGTCCCCTTATTGATATGTTTGGAGTAAGTGCTAATAGTCAACAACGTCCCCCTGTTGATCACCCTGATGGGGAGGTGCTGAGGATTAGCGATTTGTCTAAGATTTATATGATGGGGGAGGTGCGGGTTGATGCGCTGAAGCATATTTCGCTGGAGTTTCAGGCGGGGGAGCTGGCGGTTCTGCTGGGGGCTTCGGGCAGTGGCAAATCAACCCTGCTTAATATTATCGGGGGGCTTGATGTGCCCTCTTCAGGGAAGCTTTTTTTTCATGGTCGGGAGATGACTGCGGCCACTGAAGCGGAGTTGACCGCTTACCGTCGCCGCTCGATCGGGTTTGTCTTCCAGTTTTACAATCTTATTTCGAGTCTTTCAGCGCTTGAGAATGTGCAGCTTGTGACCGAGATTGCCGAGAATCCGATGGAGGCAAAGGAGGCGCTCAGGCTGGTGGGTCTTGGTGACCGCTTGAACCACTTTCCGGCACAACTCTCCGGTGGGGAGCAGCAGCGGGTGGCGATAGCAAGGGCTGTTGCCAAGCGGCCTGAGCTGCTGCTTTGTGATGAGCCTACGGGGGCGCTTGACTTCCAGACGGGAAAACTGGTGCTTGATGTAATCGAGAAGGTCAATCGCGAACTGGGGACGACAACGCTGGTCATTACCCACAATGCTTCGATTGCCGGAATGGCTGACCGGGTGGTGCGTCTGCGGAGCGGAGAGCTTTCCGAGGATCGGCGGAACCTCACCCGGATGTCACCTTCGGAACTGGTCTGGTAGGGCGAGCGATGAAAGCCCTCCAGAGAAAGTTGCTGCGCGAACTGATGCGCCTCAAGGGGCAGATGCTTGCCGTTGCCGCTGTTGTGGCTTGCGGTATTTCGGTTTTTGTCTCCATGAGCAGTGTGAAACATTCGCTGGAGGTTTCGCGGCAACGTTATTACAACAGGTTCCGTTTTGCGGATGTTTTTGTGCAGGTCAAGCGTGCCCCTGATTTTTACCGCGAAACGGTGAGTCGTATTCCGGGAGTGGCATCGGTCAGCACGCGCATTACCGCTGACGTTACCCTCGATGTTCCGGGGCTTGATGAGCCGGCAACGGCCCGGCTGGTGTCGATTCCCGAGTATCGGACGCCGGTGCTGAACGATCTTTTTCTGAAAAAGGGGCGCTATATTGAGCCGGGCAAGCCTGAAGAGGTGATTGCAAGCAAACCCTTTCTCGAAGCGAACCACCTTGCTCCCGGCGACCGGATCAGTGCGGTGATCAATGGTCGAAAGAGGAATCTGCTGATTGTCGGCATGGGGCTCTCTCCCGAGTATATCTATGAGGTGCAGCCCGGCTCCTTTTTCCCCGACAAGCGGCGCTTCGGGGTTTTCTGGATGGGGCGCCGCTCGCTGGAGTCGGTGCTCGACATGAGCGGTGCTTTCAACGATCTCTCCCTGACGCTGGCTCATGGAGCATCGGAAAAAGATGTCATCATGCGGCTCGACAACCTCTTCAAACGGTACGGTTCGCTTGGCGCTTACGGACGGAGCGAGCATCTTTCCGACCGATTTATTGTTGATGAGATCAAGCAGGTCGGCATTCAGATTACCTTTCTTCCGGTTGTCTTTCTTGCCGTGGCGGTCTTTCTGCTCAATATTGTGCTTCGCCGCATTGTGGCCACACAGCGCGACCAGATTGCCGTCCTCAAGGCTATCGGCTACTCCAATGAGGATGTCGGACTGCACTATCTCGGTTTTGCCATGATCCCCACCGCTTTTGGGGCGGTTGCGGGTACGCTGCTCGGAGCGTGGCTTGGCAGGGGGCTGATGAACATTTATGCGGAGTTCTACAATTTTGCCGAGCTGGTCTATTACTTCCGATTTGAGGATGTTGCCCTTTCGGTTCTTTTGAGTTTTGCTGCGGCCATTTTGGGAGCACTTGGTGCGGTTCGCAGCGCGGTGCGGCTTCCTCCGGCTGATGCGATGCGCCCGGACTCTCCGGTGCTCTACAAGCCGGGCTTTTTCGATCGGGAGTCGTTGCGAAAAAAAATACCTGTATCCCTGCGCATTATTGTTCGCAACCTGGAGCGCCGTCCATGGAAAGCAGCGCTTTCGGTACTGATGATCTCCCTTTCCGTTGCGATTCTCATTGCGGGCCGCTATACCTACGACTCCCTTGACCGGATGGTTCAGGTGGAGTTTACCCGGAAACACCGCGAGGATGTTACCGTGATTTTCAATAACCCCATGCCACCCTCGGTACGCTTTAATATTGCCTCGCTTGACGGGGTGCTCGAACACGAATACTATCGTGAAGAGCCGGTAAGGATGAGTTTTGGTCATCGTGTCCGTCGGCAGTCGATCAAGGGAATGGAATCTGCCGAAGGGTTGCAGCGGCTCATTGACAAGGCAAACCGTCAGCTCAGCCTGCCCCCTGATGGTATATTGCTTACCTCCACTTTGGCTGAGCTTCTCGGTGTCAGGCCGGGCGACAAGTTGCAGGTTGATTTTCTGCAGGGCTGGCAGCGTCACCGGGAGTTGCTTGTCAGTGGCACCATCGATGAAATTCTCGGTCTTTCGGCCTACATGAATCTTGGTGCGCTGAACCGTCTGGCGGGGGATGGCGGAGCGCTGAACGCGGCATATCTGCGTCTCGATCAGGCCAAGGCAGGGAAGCTCTATACGACGTTCAAGGGTATGCCAGGAGTTTCGGGCATCATGATGCTGAAGGCGATGAAGGAGAGCTTTGATGAGCTGATTGCCCAGAGCATGAACACCTCGACCGTCATTCTCACCTCCTTTGCCTGTGTACTTGCCTTTGCGGTGGTCTACAACGGCGCCCGCATCTCACTTTCCGAGCGGGCGCGTGAACTTACCAGTCTCAGGGTACTTGGTATGACAAAAGGGGAAATTTCCTTTATTTTACTTGGTGAACAGGCCTTGCTGACGATGGCAGCCATACCGGTCGGCTTTCTGATCGGCATCGCTCTCTCTGCACTGCTTGCTCATGCGCTCAGCTCAGAACTCTACCGGTTGCCATTGGTTTTCAGCGCCTTTAACTTTCTCTTTGCCTTTATGGTTATTGTTCTTGTTTCAGTGGTCTCCGCCATTCTCGTCAGAAGGCGGCTTACAAACCTTGATATGGTCGAGGTATTAAAAACAAGGGAATAGGAGTTATGGTACTTTCAAAAACACAGCGCATTGCCGCGATATCGGTTGCAGTGGCTGCGCTCATTCTTTTTTTTGTCTTCCGGTCATCGCCGCTTCCGGTGGATTCGGGTGTGGTGAAGCGCGGCCCGCTGCAGGTAACGCTTGAAGGTGAAGGAGTTACCCGGGTGAATGATCGCTTTGTGATTGCCGCTCCGGTCAGCGGAGAGTTGGTGAGGGTAGAGCTTGAAGAGGGTGACAGCGTCCGCAAGGGGAACGTAGTGGCTTCGCTGCTTCCTGCGCAGCTCGACAGCCGTGAGTACCGTGAAGCCTCTGCCAGATCGGGGGCAGCCCGAGCCGCTCTTGACGAGACGATTGCCCGGCAACGCAGGGCGGCGCTCACCCTTGCACAGGCAGAACGTCGCTTCGGGCGTTACCGTAACCTCTATGGTGAAGGGGCTGTTTCAAAAGAGGCTTATGAGCTTGCAGAAAACGAGGCTCAAACGCTGCGGAAAGAGAGTCAGGCGGCCCGGTCAGGGGTTGAGGCGGCCCGCTATAACTATGGCGCACTTCAGGCTGTTGTCGACCGGCAGTTGTCAAAAAAACCGGTGAAGGTGCTCTCCCCGGTTGACGGTCGTGTGCTTCGCATCCATGAGCAAAGTGAGCGGGTTGTGAGCGCCGGTTCACCGCTGATCGATATCGGTGATCCTTCGCTCATTGAAATGGTGATCGATCTGCTCTCTTCCGATGCCATCAGGGTAAAGCCGGGCAACAGGGTGATAATCATGGATTGGGGCGGTGAGCGGGAGCTGCAGGGGGTGGTGAAAACGGTCGGTCCTGCCGCTTTTACCAAAACCTCTGCACTCGGTATCGAAGAGAAACGGTTGAACATTGTGGCAACCCTCAGCCGGAATGAGCCGCTGCTTGGTGATAATTTCCGTGTCCAGGCAAGCATTGTGCTCCTTGAAGCGGCCGATGTGCTTCAGGTGCCGGTCAGCAGCCTTTTCAGGGGCAAAGAGGGGTGGCATCTTTTTGTTATTGAGGATGGGCGGGCGGTTGATAAAGCGGTGATGGTCGGGATGCGGGGAACCTTGCAGGCGCAAGTGCTTGCAGGGGTCAACGTGGGGCAGCGGGTGGTGGTGCATCCCACCAATGAGCTGAGAGATGGCATGATGGTGAAAGCCCAGGAGTGAGCTTTCAAAGAGGGAGCCTCCCCGTAAGCTGTAATGCGGTGAAAAAGAGTGCTTGCACCTTTCCCGGCACGGAGTAACTTTACCCCACTATGAGCAACAATAAAACAACAGCAGAAACAGAGGGCCAGCCGCATTCCACAATTCTTATTATTGGCGGTGGTGCGGCAGGGATTGCTGCGGCCATTGCCGCACGCCGGAGCGAGAAAGCTTCCGGCAAGCCATGTTCCATAACCATCTTTGAGCGGAATGTTCGTCCTGGAACGAAAATCAGGATATCGGGGGGCGGCAAATGCAATGTGACTCACCGGGGAACTCCGGCAGAGCTGCTTGAACAGGGTTTTTTGCGTCGTAATGAAGCGCGTTTTTTGCGTCACGCTCTCTACAGCTTTTCAAACAGCGATCTTCTTGCCCTTCTGGGTTCGCGGGGTGTTGAGACCGAAGAGCGGCCTGATGGTAAGGTATTTCCCCGCAGCGGAGATGCTTTGACGGTGGTCCGCGCCTTTGAGGAGTTGCTGCGGGAGTCAAGGGTGGAGCCTCACTATTCCAGTCGGGTTCGGCGTGTCGAACGCAAGGGTGAGCTCTTTGTTGTAACCACTGCCGACAAGGCCTTCACTGCAGATTGCCTCATTCTGGCAACCGGTGGGGTCTCCTGGTCAAAAATCGGTACTTCGGGTGACGGCCTTGCAATTGCCCGTGCGCTTGGTCACACCATAACAAAGCCTTCGGCGGCTCTGGCACCGTTGTTTACCCTTAATGCTCCTCCAGCCTCTCTTTCAGGGCTGGCGCTCCGCTCAATCACTCTGGTTGCTACTGCCGGTGGGCGGAGTGTTGAGCGTCGTGGCGACCTGCTCTTTACGCACCGGGGCTTCAGTGGCCCGGTGGCACTTTCTCTTTCGCGCTATGTTGCGGAACTGATGGGTGAGTCGGGTAATTGCGCTCTCTTTGCTGACCTCTTTGCGCAGCAAAGCAGCGCTGAACTTGAGGCTGAGCTTTTGAAACAGGCGAGCAAGAGTGGCACACAGATGATCCGCAAATTTTTGCAAAGCTGCCCGATAACTCCCCCCAATGGTTCATTTGGCACAGCTCCGCACGGCACGATTCCCACGGCTCTTGTCCCCTTTATCATGCGCCATGCGGGCCTTGAAACTGATGTCACCTGGAGCGCACTTGCGAGGGAGAATCGCCATTCGCTTCTCTCGGTGCTCAAGCGATTTCCGCTTGGCAGCGTGCGTGATGTGCCGCTTGACCAGGGCGAAATCTCTGCCGGAGGCGTTTCGCTGGGGGAGGTGAACCCCAAAACGATGTCTTCCAGGGTTGTGCCTCACCTCTTTCTCTGTGGCGAGATCCTCGATTATGCCGGCGAAATTGGCGGCTTCAACCTGCAGGCCGCATTCTCCACCGGCTGGGTTGCAGGCGAGAATGCGGCCAAGACAGTAGTGATGAGCTCTCCGTAACAGGCAGAAAACGTTAATTGCCGGTTTGCGTTTTCTGCCAGGCACTCTTTTATTCCGAGCAGGAATACATTGGCTCTTTCGTTACGGCGTCCATCATTCGTACTTCAAACCGGTAGGCTTCGATGACGAAGGAGAATTTTGGATTATCGTGAAAGATGACCTGCCTCTTTTCGAAGCGCACCTTCATGGGTATGCTCACCTTGCGCTCATCACCACAGACGTTGTTCTTAACCCCTGGATGGAAGAGTTCTGCCGCACCCCCGGATGCCGAGACATGGATGGCATGGTCTACTGTACTGAGCGCCTCTATGGAGCCGTCCTCCGCAAAATGGACAGAGTTGACGTCGCCGTGAATTCCGTTCGGCTCGTTATCGTAGGAGGTAATTATCCCGATCGGGGTAGAAATCTCCATTTTTTTGAGTGGCTCAAAAGAGCGGATGGCGCCTGACTCATAGAAGGCCAGCCCTTTTCTCACCGTGACGGCTCCCATCGGCGTCTCAATCGTCAGGGTCTGGCCCGGCCAGAGTGTGATGCTTTTCAGCGCACCGCTTTCGTAAAATTGCAAGCCAATCACCTTGGCCGCAAGGGTTCCCACCGGTGAACGGAAGGTTAGTGTGGTGGCAAGGGCGAACTCATTCTTCCACGACCAGAAGCCGCTCAGTTTGCCGTCAAGCGGAAAGATGCGTTTGATGCTGCCATTTTTATGAAAGGTAAGCAGCTCCGCCAGTATGCTTCCGACCGGAGTTTCAAGCATGGTTTGCGATTGCAGGGCAATTGATTTCAGTGCACCATCCTTGTAGAAGTACATCGGCTTGACGGTGCGCCGTCCCATGTCCTCCGCTTCGTATTGGGGTATCAGCGTGCCGTAGGGGGTGGTCAGGCTGTTGGCCTCGGTGACCAGGCAGCCATCCGTTTTGCCGTTTGAATAGAGTGTGCGGAACTCGATACCCGAAAGGTCGCCGTATATGGTGCTGATAGTGCTCATGATATCTCCCGTTGTTTTTTTTCGACTCTTTTCATGTTCCTCTACTATTTTAATTGCAAGTATCGTGCCAAAGGATGATTGCGTAGTACAAGAGACAGTTTTACAAGAGGTTGGCTCTTTATTTTTCTGGCGGAGAAGGCTGAAAAGAGCTACAAAAAGGTAGGAATCGCCGGGTGAGCTGCATTATTGTAGAAAATAAGTTTATGGAGAGCCATTGCTGTCGATTATTTCCGGCCTGCTTAAAAAATGTTAAAGTATTGTTATGTAATGCATTAAATTTCTCTTTGAACGGGTGCTTTCTATGGTTAGTGGCCTGGATATATATAGACGGTGAGAATGACGTGCTTTTTGTTAGGGAAGGTTGTTTTCCGCTTGCTATTAACCGGAAGGGTTTGCTTGTGCCGGGATGGGGGTCATGGCAAGAAAACGTTTTTTTGCGGGAGCCTTGCTTGCGGATCACTATATTCCATACCGCTCAATTGCGAGCATCGTTACGGATTATTCACGGTTGTTTGACGTAAAGCGAAGTCATGAAATAATTTTTATATACAGTAAGCGTATTACATGGAACCGACCATCACACCGAAGATCTTTTATGTCACTGGCGGGGCGCGGAGTGGCAAGAGTTCGTTTGCCTTGCAGCTTGCCAAACCTTACAAAAACAGGCTTTTTCTGGCAACGGCGGAGCCTTTTGACGGGGAGATGGTGCAGCGGATTGGAAAGCACCGGGTCGAGCGGGGTGAGCAGTTTACAACGGTTGAGGAGCCGCTCGCTCTTGATTGCGCACTGCGTGCACTGCCGGCAGGAACAGAGGTGGTCTTGCTCGACTGCCTGACGGTCTGGGCTGGAAACCTGATGCACTATGCTGAAGGGAAGGGGGAGGGGGAGATGGAGCAACAGATTGAGCGCTTTCTTGAGGCGTTGCGTCATCTACCCTGCGATATCATTGTGGTTTCCAATGAGGTAGGGATGGGCATTGTGCCGGAGAATGCCATGGCCCGAAGGTTTCGTGATATCGCCGGTATTATTAACCAGCGCGTTGCCTTACTTGCTACGGAGGCATGGCTGCTTTGCAGTGGTCTGTCGCTTCGTTTGAAGTAGCACGGTTTATGCTTCTGAGTAACCAATAATAATTATATAAGAGAGAGATAATCATGCATGAAGAGTTGCAGCAGTTGCTGGATTGTATCAAGCCGGTCTCCCGCTCGCTCAGCGATGCGGCCCGAGCCCATCTTGATGATTTGACCAAGCCGCAGGGGAGTTTGGGACGACTGGAGGAGATTGCCCTGAACTTTGTTCTGGCGACCGGCAGAGTGAATCCACTGCTTGCAAAAAAGAAAATATGCTGTTTTGCCGCCGATCATGGTGTTGCGGCTGAAGGGGTTTCGGCCTTTCCTGCAGAGGTGACTCCCCAGATGGTCTATAATATGCTGAGTGGCGGCGCGGCCATCAACGTGCTGACGCGCCATGCGGGTGTTGACCTCGATGTGGTGGATATGGGGGTGAACCACGATTTTGCGGATCTGGCGGGACTTGTCAAAAGAAAGGTGCGGCCCGGCAGCGCCAATATGGCCATCGGCCCGGCCATGAGCGAGGAGGATGCCTTGCAGGCCCTGCTTTGCGGGGCGGAACTGGCGACTGCGGCCCAGGAGGAGGGCTACCATCTCCTTGGAACCGGAGAGATGGGGATTGCCAATACTACTCCGGCAACGGCGCTTTATTCTGTTCTGCTTGATGTGCCGGTTGAGGGTATTACGGGCAGGGGCACCGGTATTGATGATGAGCGCCTGCACCACAAGATTGCGGTTATTAAAAGGGCGATTGCCGTTAATGCCTCCCGTTGCACAACGCCTTTTGGGACACTTGCTGCCCTTGGAGGTTATGAAATTGCCGCCATTGCAGGATTCATTCTTGGTGCGGCCGCAACCCGTGTTCCGGTTGTGGTCGATGGCTTTATCTCTTCCGCCGGAGCGGTGGTGGCGCTCAAGCTCTGCCCGGCAGTTGAAGGCTATCTCTTTTTCAGCCACCTTTCCAACGAGCAGGGGCACAGGGCGGTTATGGAGAAGCTTGGCGCCCGGCCGATGCTTGATCTTGATCTTCGTCTTGGGGAGGGAACGGGAGCGGCCATTGCCATGCAGCTTATTGAGGGGGCTGTGAAAATCTATAATGAGATGGCCACCTTCAGCGCTGCAAGGGTGAGTGAAAAAAGCGGGGAGTAAGGGGTGCTGAGCGGCCTGGTTACAGCCTTGAGAACCCTCACTGTGCTCCCGGTTCCGGGACGGGAGAGCGATAGTTTCAGCAACTCGCTCTTCTGGTTTCCGGTTGTCGGCCTGCTGCTAGGGCTTGTGGAGGGGACGATAGGGTTTTGCGGGTTTCGTCTCGGGTGGAATGAGCTTTCGGCGGCGCTGGTGCTGCTTGGCGGCATAGCCTTGAGCCGGGGGATGCATGCCGATGGTCTGGCCGATCTGGCCGATGGATTCTGGGGAGGCAAAACGAGGGAGGCGGCACTAAGGATTATGAAAGATCCCAACGTCGGCTCCTTTGGTGCCATTGCTCTCTCTGCCATGATGCTGCTCAAGTGGATAGCCCTCCTTAAACTTGTCGGACTGGGAGCGTTCGAGCTCATTGCTGCTGGTGTTCTGCTTGCCCGCGAGGTGCAGGTTCTCCTCGCGTCATCTCTCCCTTATGCCCGTAAGGAGGGAGGCACGGCGCAGGCCTTTGTGAGCGGTGCTGGAGCGCTCCATATTGTGGTTACCTCCCTGCTGACGCTCTTGTTTCTTGTCGCTCTTCTTCATGCTGACCTGTATGCGCTTGTTACTGTGGTTGCGGCTGCACTTGTTGGGGCGCTGTTGACTGGAGGGTTGAGCAGGCGCAAAATCAATGGGGTTACCGGCGATGTGCTGGGGGCCGGAAGCGAGGTGACCGAACTCTTTGTCTGGATTGCGGCGGCGCTTTATGCGGGCTTCAGGGCGTAAAAAGGTATAGAGGGGATGGTCAGTCGCGGTTTTCGATCTGCACCATTCGTCTTTCCGGCAGGATAACGGCGGTCAGCCATCCAAGAAGGGGGTTATCGGTGTAGACGCAGCCGGTATCAATGGCAACAAGTTTTTCAAGCATGACGGGCAGGGGAAGGGCGGTGTGGGCGCAGACAACGGTTTTTTCCCATTTGTAGTCGTTGCGTTCAAGAAAGGAGCTCTTCATGTGTACCCGTTGCCAGCAGAACTCTTCAGACTTGTAGTAACGGAGATTATCCTTTATGGAGAGTTCAGGGTCGAGGCCGCCGTGGGTAAAAAAATAGTTTTCGGTTTCAAGAAAGTAGTGGCAGTGCCGTAAAAGATGGAGATGTTTTTCAGGCAGGTCGCGGCCGTCAGCGCTCTTGTAGGATTTGAGTGTGGCATGTCCGCCGTTGTGGAGCCATTTGTCGGAATTGCTGTGTTTAAGGTAGTCGAGGTACATCAGCTCATGATTGCCCATAATAAAATGACATGCGTATCTGCTGCTGAGAGTGATGAGGTAGTCGATCACCTCTTTTGAGTGCTTGCCCCGGTCAATCATGTCGCCCAGAAAAACCAACTGATCGTCAGTTTCCGGATCAATTTGTTTGATCAACTTTTTGAGGGGACGCAGGCAACCGTGAATATCTCCTAAGGCGATAATACGACGGCTTTCCGACAAGGAATCAGGCATTTCGGTAGTGCGGTGCACTGGCAAGGTTAAAAGGCAAGCGGATGTTGCGATAGCGGTTCATGAAGCGATACGGTATTTCATGGCAACGGTTATCTCAAGCTCTTTCTGGTCGAGCGTGAAAACGGAATCCTGGAATTTTGGTCCGCCAAACCCGATTTTCGGGTTGTTTGAAACGCCCACACCTTCTTTTGGTACACCAAAAAAGTTGGTATCAAGTTTTCCGTTGTTGTTTTCGTCGTGCATGATGCTGACGGCGTAGTTGCCGTAGGGAAGGTGTTCAAAAACAACGCTGTCGTTACTACTGGTCACTTTTTTCAGGGCCGAGGCAAAGGCTTGTTCGTGTTTGCCGGGAAACCCTTTTTTTGAGTTGTAGAGTGAAACGCCAAACATGCCAACAAGGTTTGTCATGCCGGTAATGTGCACGGTGATGGTGCCGAACTGTGCCGGGGGTTCCGGCGTGTTGTCTGCCGCAAAAAGGGTGATGGAGGTTGCAAAAAAGAGGGCAGTAAAAATCGTGAACAGTTTTTTCATCTGGCCTGGGGAAAAGAGGTTTCAGGGTTGAAGGCGAAATATCGCTAATCGTTGTTTCCCATACAAGAGAAAGATGGCGTGTAACAATAACCGCTGCTTTTGTTTGTAAAGAAGAGAATTATGGAGTAAACTTTTAGAGCATCCGTTATTCCGGGAACCTTCCAACAAGAGATGATTTATGAAGAAAGAGTTACCTCCTCATCCGGACGTTGGGGCCGAAGGTTCCGCGGAGGCGTATCTACAGCAAATCAATTTCCCTGTTGTCGGGATTGGTTCTTCAGCGGGCGGGCTGGAAGCCCTTGAGATTTTTCTCAGGAATGTTCCATCGCAATGCGGGATGGCTTTTGTGATTGTCCAGCATCTTGATCCGACGCACAAGGGTATTATGGTGGAACTGCTTCAGCGGGTTACCGATATGAAGGTTGTTCAGGTCACCGATCGTCTTCTTATTGAGAGAGACCATGTCTACCTCATTCCTCCGAACAAGGATATGTCGATGTTGAACGGGATGTTGCATTTGCTTGATCCTGTTGAGCCACGGGGATTGCGTCTTCCAATTGACTCTTTTTTTCGTTCTATGGCTTGTGATCTTCGCCAGCACTCCATTGGAGTAATTCTCTCAGGTATGGGTTCTGATGGTACGCTCGGCCTTCGTGCCATACAGGAGAAGGGTGGTGGTGTTTTTGTTCAGGATCCCGCATCGGCCAAGTTTGATGGAATGCCTCGCAGCGCAATCAACTCCGGTCTGGCTGATGTTGTCGCTTCTGTTGAGGAGCTCCCTGCAAGAATCTTTTCCTATCTCAAGCATCTGCATTTTTCCGGAGAAGAGAATCGACTCTTTTCCTATCTCAATATGGATCATCCTTTTTCCGGAGACAAGCATTGCATTGAAGAGAGTGCCCAGAGTGCACTGGAAAAAGTGATCATCCTGTTGCGTGTGCATACCGGCCATGATTTTTCGCTGTATAAAAAAAATACCCTCTACCGCCGGATTGAACGTCGCATGGGTATTCATGAGATTGAAAAAATGGCGAGCTATGTTCATTTTTTGCAGGAGAATCCGCACGAAGTTGCACTGCTTTTCAAGGAGTTGCTGATTGGGGTGACAAATTTTTTTCGGGATACTGCCGTCTGGGAGGTGTTGAAAAAGAGCGCGATTCGTCCTCTTCTCTCTTCCCGACCGGCTGACGATCTCATTCGGGCATGGGTGATTGGATGTTCTACCGGAGAGGAAGCCTATTCTCTCGCCATTGCCTTCAGGGAGGCGGTTGAAGAGGTCAAACCGGCAGGGAATTTCCGGCTCCAGATTTTTGCAACTGACCTCGATAAAGATGCTATTGACAAGGCGCGTCAGGGGGTCTATCCGCCTAATATATCGGCTGATGTTTCCGGTGAACGGCTGCAGCGCTTTTTTGTAAAAGATGAACATCACGGCTTCAGGATATCGAGAGAGATTCGCGAGACGATTGTCTTTGCTCCCCATAATGTCATCATGGATCCCCCGTTCACCAAGCTCGACATTATTGTATGCCGAAATCTCTTGATCTATATGGAGCAGGAGTTGCAGAAAAAGCTTCTCCCCTTGTTTCATTACAGTCTCAACGCCGGAGGCCTCCTTTTTTTTGGTACGGCTGAAAGCATCGGCTCTTTCACCTATCTGTTTGACGCTCTTGATGCAAAAGCACGAATTTTCCGGAAGCTTCCCTACGGGCATCGTGCTGAGCCTGTTGAGTTTCCAGCCTCCTTTTCTCCGATGATGCATAAAGCGCCGGAGATGATGAACCGCCAAACCACGATGAGAACATCCTCGGAGAACCTGCAGTCGATAACCGAACAATTTTTGCTTCAGCATTATACTGCGGCGGCGGTACTTACCAATGATAAGGGTGATATCATCTATATCAGTGGACGAACCGGCAAATATCTTGAGCCAGCCGCAGGCAAGGCCAACTGGAATGTTTTGGCGATGGCCCGCGAAGGGCTTCGCTATGAACTGAATATGCTGTTCGGGAGTGTGCTTCATAAAAAAATAACCCTTACCAAAAAGGGGGTAACCGTTGGTACAAACGGAGAGGCGCAGCAACTGGATCTGACGGTTGAACTGCTTGAGAAGCCCGACCTTTTGAGAGGGTTGATTTTGATTACGTTTAAAGATGTGGATGGTGTTGCCGGATTGGCTAAAGGGAGTGCTGTGAAGGCAGATGATGGATGCAGCCATCCTGATTTGATCGATCAGGAACTTATGGCAGCTCGTCATGAGATTTTGACTATTCGCGAAGAGATGCAGACTTCGCAGGAGGAGTTAAAATCGATGAATGAAGAGATGCAGTCGGCCAATGAAGAGTTGCAGAGCACCAACGAGGAGCTGACCACCTCCAGGGAGGAGATGCAGTCATTGAATGAGGAGTTGCAGACGGTCAATCAGGAGCTGCAATCGAAGGTGATCGACCTGTCGGAGAGCAATAATGACATGAAAAACCTGCTGAACAGCACCGATATTGCAACGCTTTTTCTTGATGATGCGTTCAAAATACGTCGTTTCACCAACCAGATTTCTGCGATCATCAAAGTGATTCCTACGGACGTTGGCCGTCCCATAACCGATATTGTCAGTGATCTGGACTATCCAGAACTGGTTGATGATGCGAGGGAGGTGCTTCGCACCCTTGTGTACAGTGAAAAGCAGATTCCGGCAAGTGATGGCCGGTGGTTTATCGTGAAAATCATGCCCTATCGTACCCAGGAAAACAGGATTGTCGGATTGGTGATTACGTTTACCGAAATCACGGTTGCCAAGAAGCTTGAAGGATGTTTGCGGGAAACAGAAGAGCGCTTTCGTTTTTTGTTTGAAGCCATGCCCGGTGGAGCTCTCCTCCAGGATTGTGAAGGCCGAATTCTGATGGCCAATGGAGAGATGGAGCGTATTCTCCGGATTTCTATAAAAGAGATGCACACCAGTAGGCTGGAAGAGTTGCAATGGAGAGCTGTTCACGAAGATGGATCGCCTTTTCCGGTTGACGACTATCTCTTTCAGCTTGTCTTGCGTTCCGGCAAGCCGGTCAAAGATCTCGTCATAGGTCTGTTGCAGGATTATGAAAAGGGGTGTCGTTGGTTCAAGGTCAGCGCACTTCCCCGTTTCAAGGCGGGGAGTGCAGAATTATTCCAGGTTGTCTCAACATTTATTGAAATCAGTGCACCCCTGCATGGGACGAAGAGCACCTGAAACAAGGTCAAGTCAATGATGAAAAAACACAGGGTACTTTCAGAGGATCTCTCGGCATTGCGGCGCAGGGCAGAAGAGCGCTTGCTGAAACATAAGCAGAACAATCAGGGCTTTTCACTGTCAGCGGGTGATATGCATCGCATGATTCATGAATTGTCGGTTCATCAGATTGAGCTTGAAATGCAGCAAGAGGAGCTCCTGCAGTCGCGCGATGATCTGGAAAAGGGGCTGGAGCGCTATACCGAGCTTTATGACTTCGCGCCGGTGGGTTATCTGACACTTGCGCGCGACAGTACCATACTTGAGGTGAATCTGACGGCAACCAGGATGGTTGGTGTGGAGCGCTCCCTTTTGAAGGGTGCGCGTTTCGTACTCTTTGTTGATCCGGAAGAGAGCAGGGTGTTTAATGCATTGATGGAGCGGGTCTTCAGTCATCAGGAGCCAGCTTTCTGTGAGGTTATGCTTGTGCATGACGATGATCCTTTGGCCCTGCGATGTGTGGTACGTATTGAGGCGGTCGTTCAGGATGATGGACAGTCATGCTGGACGGTGCTTTCTGACATCACCCGGCAGAAGCAGATCGAGATGGAGAATACCCGGTTGCAGGCAACTCTGTTTCAGGCCCGGAAGATGGAGTCGATCGGCCGGCTTGCAGGTGGTGTTGCCCATGAGTTTAACAATATGCTGCAGGTAATGCTTGGCAATATTGACCTGCTGTTCGCCAGGGAGGATCTTGACGTCAGTGCGCATCTTTCACTTGCCACAGTGCGGAGTTCCATCATGAAGTCAGCCGGGATTGTTCGTCAATTGCTTGCTTTTGGCGGAAAGCAGATTATTTCTCCGACGATACTCGATCTTAATGTTGTGGTTGAGCATATCATCAAGATGCTTGAACGTCTGTTGGGAGAGCATATCAAGGTGATCTTTACTCCAGGCGACGGACTTTGGCCGGTGAAGATGGATTCGACGCAAATAGATCAGGTTATGATCAAACTTGCCCTCAATGCAAGGGATGCCATAAAGGAGTGCGGAACGCTGGTTATCACAACCAGAAATATCGTCGTTGATTCGGCATATTGTTTCGTTCATTCTGAACTGGTGCCCGGCGATTATGTGTTGCTTCAGGTGCACGATGACGGATGTGGCATAGACAAGGAGACGCTTGACTCTATTTTTGAGCCGTTTTTTACAACAAAATCGATGACAGAGGGTATCGGCCTCGGGCTTGCAACGGTCTATGGTATTGTCCGGCAGAATCAGGGTGCGATATTCGCCTCCAGCAGAAAGGGAGCCGGTACGATATTTGAGATTTATTTGCCCCGAAGCGCAGCCAATGGATCAGCCTGATTGTTGCGTGAAAACAACGAACCTTTTATGGTGCATGACCTATTATTGCCATTCAACACCACCTGCTGTTTCTGAAAATGTCTCTCTTGCCGGGAGGGCTTATTACGGGATAGGGGGGAGCGCCCGCTTCTTTGCCGAGCCGAACTCTCTTGCTGAGCTTGCCGATATTTTGCTTTGGAGTGTCGGGCAACGCCTCCCGCTTGCGCTCATGGGAAGCGGGAGCAATATCCTATTTTCTGACTCTGATTTTGCGGGTATGGTGATCTCCCTTGGCCGGATGGAGCACATGCACTGGTTCTCTGATGATGAGCTATTTTGCGAGGCGGGGGTGGAGAACAGCCGCATTGCTGAAGAGCTGTTGCGGGCTGGCAGGGGAGGGGGCGAGTGGCTCTACCGGCTTCCCGGCCAGATAGGGGCAACGGTGAGGATGAATGCCCGCTGTTTCGGGGGCGAGGTTTCGGCCATTACTGCAGCGGTCTTGACGCTTTCGGTTGAGGGTTGCCTGCGCTGGCAGTTGCCGGAAGAGATCTTTTACGGCTACAAGCATACCGCCTTGATGGATAAGCCGGAGATGGTGGTTGCCTCTCTTTTGCGTTTTGCGGAGGCGCGGCCCATTGAGGAGATACGAGCGTTGATGCATGGCCATGAAGGGGAGCGTAAGGCGAAGCACCATTTCGATTTTCCGAGTTGCGGCTCGACCTTCAAGAATAACTATGCGGTGGGCCGTTCGAGCGGCAGCATCTTTGAGGAGCTTGGTTTCAAGGGTCAGTCGGAGGGTGGCGCCATGGTGAGCCCCCATCATGCCAATTTTATTTTTAACAAGGGAGGGGCAACCGCCACAGAGGTGCTTACGCTTGCTGCACGCATGAAACATGCTGCTTTTGCAGAGGCTGGAGCTCAGCTTGATCTTGAAGTGCAGTGCGTCGGGCTATTTGATGGCGATCTGCTCGCGTCATGCGGAGTGCCTTCTGCTGCCGACAAACTGGAGCCCTCCAAAGGGTGGGCAGGTCTTTTCTGGAATCCGCAGAAGGAGGGCGCGGCGGCTACGCCGGAACTGCTCTTTCCCCGTATGCTCATGCAGGGAGCGCTGGTCGGTTATTCGTGTATTGACAGGGAATTTCCTGCCGGAGCGTTTGCCGCCGTTGAGCAGTTGCGTTCGCTTGAGGATGCGGCTCTCAATCCCGAAGCACCCTTTCTTCGCTGGACGACCAGCAGCAGTGTTCCTGCTCTTTTTCCACTCAAGCCGCCTTCAACTATTCCGCCAGGAAGCTTTACTGATGGACTTTGGCACTACAGCGTCTCTGAACTGTTTATCGCTTCCGGCACTCCGGGAGGAGGTTATCTTGAGTTTGAAATGAGTCCTGAGGGGCACTGGGTGGCATTGCGCTTTGATGCTCCGCGAAAGAGGGCGAAAGGGCATGAAGTTCTTTCAGCGGAACCCTGGCTGAAAGCGGTGCATAAGGTGCAGGATGAGGGGCGCTTTGGTATGGAGCTGTCGTGGAAACTTTTGCACCCCTTCGTCAAAGGGGATATTCTTGCCTTGCAGTGCTCAGCCTCTTCCGGCAGGGGAGAGCTTGGCCTCTTTCCCTGGTGGCCCAATGCATCACTACCGGCTGATTTTCACCAGCCGGAGCGCTTTTTCCGGATTCGCCTGCTCTGAAAAGAGCTGTTACAGATCAGCGGCTGGCATACGGGAGACCTCTTCGGCGGTAAAGACCGGTCCTTCCTTGCAGACATAGACCGACCCAACATTGCAGCGTCCGCACTTGCCGACGCCGCATTTCATGCGGTTTTCGAGCGTTGTGTAGACGTTTTTTTCATCAAAACCAAGCTTTTTGAGCGAGATCAGGGTGAACTTGATCATGATTGGCGGCCCGCAGATTACGGCGATGCAGTTGTCGGGAGAGGGGGCGGCCTCTTCGAGTACCGTGGGCACAAAGCCGACACGGTATTTCCAGTCGGGAGACTCTCCCCCCGGATCGACGGTGAGGACAAGGTCAACATCAGCACGCTCCTGCCACTCGTCAAGTTCATGCTTGTAGACCAGATCAGCCACGGTACGGGCACCATAGACAATGGTGACCTTGCCGAATTTTTCACGCTGATCAAGGCACGACCAGATAACACTTCGCGTCGGCGGCAGGGCGATTCCTCCTGAAATGAAGAGAAGGTTTTTGCCGTGGAACTCCTCAATAGGGAAGCGGTTGCCGTAGGGGCCCCGGAAAGTGACGAGGTCACCGATATCGGCATTGGCGAGAGCCGAAGTGACCCGGCCCGACTGGCGGAAGGTGCATTCGATATACTCTTTCCGTGTCTCAGGGCTTGCAACGCAGAAGGTGCTCTCTCCCTCGCCGTAGACGCCGTAGAGACCGAACATGCCGGTACGGAAGGTTTTCTTGAACTGCTCATGGTCAGCCGGGTTCTGAAACTCGAGCCTCATGGTTCTCACGCCGGGCGCTTCGTCGTGGCGGCCGACGATTTTCATGATAGCCGGCTTGTAGATGTTGGGTTGCGCGTTGTGAATGGTTTCTGTCACGGCTATAATTTTGATATCTCTTGTAAAGTCTCGGTAATACCCATGTCAACCGGGCACTGGCGTGAGCATCGGCCGCATCCGCTGCAACTGTTCACGCTGAACTTGCCTGGAAAATAGTTGAATTTGTGCATGATGCGCTGGCGCCATCGTGCCGATTGCGTCGAACGGGGGTTGTGGCCCGAGGTGTGCATGGTAAAGAGGGCAAAGGAGCAACTGTCCCAGTTTTTTCTTCTGATACCGCTGTAGGTGTCGCCTTCGTCCTGGATGTCAAAACAGTGACAGGTTGGACAAAGGTAGGTGCAGGAGGCACAGCCGATACAGCGCATCGAAATCTCTTTCCAGAATTTACTGTCAAAGTTTTCGGGGTTCTGCAGCCAGGTAACGCAGGCATCGAGGTTGAATTTTTCCGGCACTTCGACGGTCGGAAGTGCTGTTTCAGAGCCCTCCTGGAGGTATTCGGAAATAATCACGAATGCTTCACGTCCCCGCTCGGTAAGCTCTTCAACCAGCCATCCCCGGTTTTTGTCGAGGGGACGAAGCAGTACGTCTGCGCCCTTTGTGCTGTCGGGGGCCAGTTTGAGCGAGGTGCACATGCAGAAATCATCCGCTTTTGTACAGGCAATGGTTACAATAACTGATTCTTTGCGTCGCTGAAACCAGTATTCGTCCTTGTAATCCCATCCAAAAAGAGGATCGTCAATCGCCAGACCTGACGCATCGCACGGCCTGGCACCAAAAATGATTCTTGGAGCTGAGGGCGCCGTGAAGTCAGCCGTTTCGATTTCATTTTTCTTGATGGTGTAGCGCAGCATCGGTTCCGTCTGGGGGAAAAAAAGCTCCTTGAGTGAACGGTCGGGCAGCACCAGGCCTAAATGCAGATCGGTACCTCTCTCAACTGTGGCATAGCTTGAAAGGGACTCTCCCTGCACAGGGCCAATCACGGTCAGCCCTGCCGAGCGCCATTTTGCGACACAATTGTCAAGTTTATCACTGAAAAGGATTCTTGTCATAGGTGTTGGTTACTTAGAGAATGAATGTCTCAGTGTCGTCCTTTTTGAAACTTGCCAGCACCGGCTCCTGGGTCGGGCTTAAACCGGCAAAGTGATCGAATCCATCAACCACCTCTTTGGCCATCCGCTGGTTGATGAGGCGGAGCGGAATGTTGACAGGGCAGGCCCGGTCACAGTTGCCGCACTGGACGCATCGGCCGGAAAGGTGAAATGCCCTTACGACATTCCATTCAAAATTTCCGAGTGTATGCGACGAGGTGTTGACCCATTGGGGCTGGTTGCTGTCGACAATGCAGCGGCGGCAGTAGCACATGGGGCAGGCCTGGCGGCAGGCGTAGCATTTGATGCATCGTGAAAACTCCTGCTGCCAGAAGTCGAACCGCTCTTTAGCATTCATCTTCTCGATACGCTCAAGGAGTGGCTCTTTCGTGGCGAGCGGAGGGTTTTCCCTGATTTCGCTGAGCAGTGCAGAAAAGTCTCCGGTAGTTTGACCCTGCAGCGCTCTGACCTCCCGGCCAGTGAAGTCAAATCCGAAAATAATAATCTGATCCACATTGAGCTGGTATTCAGCAGCAAGGATGTTGATGGAGCGTATCCCTTCGGGGCGAAGAAAGATGCCAACCCGTTTTTCATCGCTCAGCAGACCTTCGGTGACGAGGTATCCTGAAAGGTTGGTTATGCAGGTACTGTCGAGCACAAGCTGGTCGGCCTCTTCCGAGGTGCGGATAAAGAGCGGGCGACGCCGGTCGGAAGTTGAACCTGGCCTGTAGCCGATAGCCATTTTTATCGAGCCATTGGCAAGAAGCTCTTTTACCGTTGTTCTGTATTTTTCCTGTGTAATCATTGTCTCTTGTTTTTTAAAGGGTCGCCGGTGATTCAGTTTCCTTGATCAACTGCTGGTACTGATCAAAGGGGCCGAGTTTACGGATATCTTCCGTGACGCTGTTGATGAGATCAGCAAATTTGCTTCCTTCTGCCGCACTGATCCACGAGAAAATGACCCGTTCCGGTGATATGCCGGTGAAGTCGAGCAGTGCACGAAAGACCATCCAGCGGCGGCGCGCATGGTAGTTTCCGTGGGTGAAATGGCAGTCACCCGGATGGCAGCCACTGACCAGTACACCGTCAGCCCCCTTCTGCAGCGCTTTGAGGATAAACATGGGGCTGATTCTGCCGGTGCAGGGAAGTCGTACAATGCGCACATTGGGCGCATATTTCAGCCTGCTGGTTCCAGCCAGGTCAGCTCCTGCATAGGTGCAGTAGGTACAGACAAAAGCGACGATCTTTGGTTCAAATGGTTCACTCATCGGCTTACTCCAGTAGCAAAGTTCTGTTCGTTCATGGAAAAAATGGAGGCTTTTCAGAGCCCCATCACTTCAGCAAAGATCTGTTTTTCGGTAAAGCCGGCCAAATCGAGACTGTTCGAGCGGCAGAAACTGACGCAGGTGCCGCATCCCTGGCAAAGGCCTGGATTGACATAAGCCACCTGTTTGACAAGCTTTCCTGAACGGTCGCGAATATCCTTTTTCTCAATGGCATTGTAGGGACAGGCAAGAACGCAGCCCCAGCATCCGGCGCAGGTTGCTTCGTTGTTTACGGCAATAACCGGCTCCCGCTCAAGCTTCTCCTTGCTGAAAAGGGCAAGTACCTTGCTGGCCGTGGCCGATGCCTGGGCAACCGAATCAGGAATATCTTTTGGCGACTGGCATGCTCCGGCAAGAAATACCCCTGCTGTGGACGATTCAACGGGGCGAAGTTTGAGATGGGCCTCGTTGTAAAAGCCATATTCGTCGTAGGCGATGCCGATGGTTTTGGCAAACTCTTTTGCATTGGGCTGAGGCACCATTGCGGTGGCAAGGACGACCATGTCAGCCGCGACGGTAACCGGCTTGCCGAGAAGAGTATCGACACCGCGCACCATCAGTTTGCCGTTTTCCTGCCAGAGCTTGCTTACCCTGCCACGGACGTAGGAGGCCTCATCCTCCTCAATGGCACGACGGGTAAATTCATCATACCCTTTGCCTGCCGCACGGATATCCATGTAAAAAATATGGGTTTTTCCGTCATGCACCTTGTGTGCGTAGAGCATGGCATGTTTGGCGGTGTACATGCAGCAGATTTTGGAGCAGTAGCGGACTCCCTTTGAGGGGTCGCGTGATCCGGCGCACTGGATGAAGACAACGTTTTCAGGCTCCTTGCCGTCAGAGGGACGAAGGATTCGGCCTGCTGTCGGGCCGCTTGCAGAAGCGAGGCGCTCAAACTGAAGGCCGGTGATGACGTCCGGAAATTTGCCGTAGCCATACTCTCCGTAGAGGGCGGTATTCTGAACCTGGAAGCCGGTGGCAACAACAATTGCTCCAATTTCAAGGTCGATGAATTCATCCTGCATCTCAAAGTTGATGGCGTTGAGTTCACAGGATTTCTGGCACGTTTTGCATTTGCCGTTCTTGAAGTAGATGCAGCTTGCCTTGTCGATGACCGGCATATTGGGGACTGACTGGGCGAAAGGGGTATAAATGGCCGTTCGCTTGCCAAGACCGCAGTCAAATTCACTTGAGATTTTTTTGACCGGACATTTGGTGATGCAGTCGCCGCAGCCCGTACAGGCGTTCATGTCAACGTAGCGCGCTTTCATACGTACCCTGACCTTGAAATTGCCAATGTAGCCATCAACGCTCTCAATTTCGGCGTATGTAAGGAGCCTGATGTTGGGATGCTGGGCGGTTTCGACCATTCGGGGGGTCATGATGCACTGCGAGCAATCGAGCGTAGGGAAGGTCTCCGATAACTGCGCCATGTGGCCGCCAAGGGAGGGTTCACGCTCAACAAGAACAACTTCCTGACCGGCATTGGCAATATCGAGCGCCGCCTGGAGACCGGCAATACCTCCGCCGATGACCAGAGCCCGGCGGGTTACCGGTACCTCAATGGGCTGGAGTATGTTGTTGCGCTTGACCTTCTCAACCATTGAACGGACGATGTCCGCAGCTTTGGCGGTAGCCATATCACCGTCGGTGTGTACCCATGAACACTGTTCGCGAATGTTGGCTATTTCACACAGATAGGGGTTCAGCCCCGCTTCTGCACATGCCTTGCGGAAGGTGGCTTCATGCATTCTCGGTGAGCAGGCGGCGATGACGATACCGGTAAGGTTGTTTTCGCGGATTGCTTTTTTGACGCTCTCCTGGCCAGGATCTGAGCAGAAATATTTGTATTCGACAGAGACCTCTACACCAGGGTGTTCCCCCATGGCGGCTGCAAGTTTGGTACAGTCAACTTTCGCAGCGATGTTTTCGCCGCAGTGACATATAAATACCCCGATTTTTGCCATTATTCAATCTTTTAGTATGAAGCCGCTGACCGGAACGGCCCGGCATGGAACGCCCCTGAACCCCGGCTTTTCGTCAGGTATTCAAGGGTTTGGTCGTACCCTAAAGTTTTGAGACAAGGTCGAGCGCTGGCACAAAGTGCTCGCCTACAGCGACGTCAGATGGGTCGGCACCGCAGGCGATGGCGACAAGCTCTGAAATGTAGTAAACCGGCATCTCTTTGACATCTCCGAAGCGCTTTCTCATGCTTCCCTGACGCATGTCAAGATTTGCCTGGCAGAGGGGACAGGCAACTACAAAGGCCTCGGCACCGTTGTCGGCCGCGTTTTTGGCAATGGAGTGTGTCAGCTCTTCAACAAGCGGCTGCTGTGCAAGCGTCAGTCCGGCTCCGCAGCACTCAATCTTGAATGCCCACTCTATGGGCGTCGCGCCAAGAGCGGTCATGATCGCCTCCATTTTGAGCGGATTTTCAGGATCGTCAAAACCCATGGCCTCCATAGGACGAACCAGAAGGCAACCATAATAGCAGGCAAGATGGAGGCCGGTAAGGGGCTTTTTCACCCTTTTTTTGATCTCTTCCGGATCCATTGCTTCAAGAAGCTGGGTCACACCAATAAATTCAGCACGGCCGGTTGGCTCTATACCGGTAATCGAACGAACCTCCTCACGAAGTTCCTGGGAGTCAAGCAGTGACTGCCGGGTAGTAACCTGACGGTTCTGGCAGGCGGCGCAGGGCGCAAGGACCAAGTCCAGCCCCTGTGCATCGGCAAGTGCCTGGTTTCTTGCTGGCAGAAGCACGGCAAGCTTGTGATTGGTGGCATGCGCCGAGGTTGCTCCGCAGCAGTTCCAGTCCTCAATTTCCTGAAGCTTGAGGCCGAGCAGGGAGCACATTTTTTTGACTGAAATATCATACTCCCGTGCTGTTCCACTCAGCGAGCATCCGGGATAGTATCCGATGGTCATACCCGGCTTGATTGAACGGGCAGCTTTTGCGGTGAAATCCTTCTTTATGGGACGTCGTTTCGGTGCGGAAAGATGGGCCTCTTTTTTGGAAGCTTCAAAGATTTTTACGATCTGCTCTTTTCCCTTGACCCCACCTTTACCGGTAAGGGTATGCAGCGGATTGATCTTTCCGCTCATAATCATCTTGACGCCCGACTCGGCATCCTGAAGAAATGTTCTGGTGCGGAGCTTGTAGCTGTTGATGAGTGAGAGTTCCTCAAGACGACCGTGTTTGCGCACGTTGTTGAGGAAGGAGACGTGAAAGGCGGTAACCAGCTTTTTTGACCTGTTTTCGGAAACAATACCCTTCTCAAGTGCCATAGCCCTGAGCGAGTCCATTGTTGCAGCAATATCCATGTTCTGTGGACATCGTGAGGTACAGGTCATGCAGCCGACACAGAACCAGAGCGCTTCGCTTTTCAGGGCATCTTCGATATAGCCTGCCTGGACGAGACGCATGATTCTTGCCGGAGGGCTGTCCATAAATGTTCCCGCTGGACAGCCAGCCGTACATTTTCCACACTGGTAGCAGCAGTTATAGTCATTTCCGGTGGATTCCTCAAGCTGATGCTTCAGGGTATCCTTTACTGTCATCTTGATTTTTGACACGTGGTATAGGTTACTTTACGTGGAGCGGGAAGCGAAATGACACGAACAGAGTATGTTAAAGAAAATTACATTAATGTCAAATAAATCAGGCTCAAAAACTTCATTTCCTTTCAGGTCAGAAAAGAGCAGAAAAACCCCCCAAGCTTTGCCAGTACTCGATTTTCAGCTTTTTGGCCGTTCAAGGTTTGTGTCACTTTTTTCAACAATTGTTAATAAACAGCGACAGGAATCAAACCGTTCACCTCTTTTTTATTTTTTTTGTATGGGTGCTGAAGCCAGAGAGCGGGTTCCATTTCGGCACCTTCACTTGAGCGGTGCACATTACCTTTTCGAGTGGAAAATATCCGGAATGCCATTGATATGATACTCTTTTTGCTTATGATGCAACAACTCCCCGTTTTATAATATTATAAATTTTCATTACAAGACCATGTTTGATGAAATAGAGTTTGACAAGATCAAGCGTTTGCCCAAGTATGTTTTTGCTGCGGTCAATGAGCTGAAAATGGCTGAACGGCGTGCCGGAGAGGATGTTATTGATTTTTCGATGGGTAATCCTGATGGCCCGACACCCCAGCACATCGTTGATAAACTGATCGAAAGCATCAATAAACCAAGGACTCACGGCTATTCCGTTTCAAAGGGAATTTACAAGCTGCGTGGTGCGGTGGGAACCTGGTACAAGCGAAAGTATAATGTTGATCTTGACCTCGATCGCGAGGTTGTTGCCACGATGGGTTCAAAAGAGGGCTATGTCCACCTTGTGCAGGCCATCACCAACCCCGGTGACCTTGCCATGGTGCCCGATCCCTGTTATCCCATTCACTCCCAGGCATTCATTCTTGCCGGTGGTAACGTCCATCGCCTGAAACTTGAACTGAACGACAATTTTACCCTTGATGAAGAGGGCTTTTTCTCAAATATTGAAAAAGCGCTACGCGAATCGTCGCCAAAGCCCAAGTATCTGGTTGTGAATTTCCCCAACAATCCGACCACGGCAACCGTCGAACTTCCTTTTTATCAGAAGCTTGTCGATATTGCCCGTCAGGAGCGTTTTTATATTATCAGTGATATTGCCTACGCCGAATTGACTTATGATGGCTACGTCACCCCTTCAATTCTTCAGGTTCCCGGTGCAAAGGATGTTGCCGTCGAGAGCTACACCCTCTCAAAAACCTACAACATGGCCGGATGGCGTGTCGGGTTTATGGTCGGAAACGCCAAACTGATCGGCGCCCTCGAAAAAATCAAGAGCTGGCTCGATTACGGTACCTTCACCCCCATTCAGGTTGCCTCAACCATTGCGCTCACCGAAGACCAGAGCTGCGTTCAGGAGATCTGCGACGTCTACCGCAAACGGCGCGATGTCATGGTTAAAAGTTTTATCAATGCAGGCTGGCCGGTTGTAACTCCAAGGGCAAGCATGTTTGTCTGGGCCCGGATTCCCGAACCCTTCCGCGCCATGGGAAGCCTTGAGTTCAGCAAGAAACTGCTTACAGAAGCTAAAGTCGCCGTCAGTCCAGGCATAGGATTCGGAGCCTACGGCGATGAGTATGTCCGTGTCGCCATGATTGAGAATGAGGAGCGCATCCGGCAGGCCGCCCGCAATATCCGTAAATTTTTGCGCGAATAAATAATAGTTGTCGGGGCATGTTATTGCGTGCCCCCCACAATCGTCCAAATACACCATCATCCGTTCGGAAAACACAGGCACGGCAAACCCGCAGGTATATGCTACGGCATCTTCCTTACCCCAATGTTGATACCTCAAAAATCTACCCGATTATCTGCTGGATGGCGTCAACAACCATGCCGGAGGAGACCAGGCTGGCGACGTCGTTTGTGGCAGGCAAATCTTGAAAGCATTGTTATCATGCTCTTGTTAACGCTCTTTTACGTTATCTTTCGTTCTGATAAGATCATTCAATCACCAATACTATAACGGAAAGGAGCCGGGTCAATGAGCAACTATGTATGGGGTTCGAGTCTGTCGCATCATGATTATTTGCAGGCAAAGAGTTTTGTCAGCGATGTGCAATCGGCCACGCGAAACGCCGCCAAAAAGGTTTCGATGGATATCTCACGCCAGACCCGTGATATCATCGCCTCAAATGAGTCATTGCAGCGTGAGCACCTGGAGTTACTCAACGCTTCGACCGACCGGACCGTCGGCGCACTCAATGACGGGTTTGAAAGGATCTCCTACAGCATGGATGCAGGTTTCGACCGCCTGTCCGATGGCATTTCCGAGCTGAACGCCACCTTTCACTGGGGTTTCGGTGCAGTTCTGGCCTCTCTTGGTCACATGAATGACACCTTGTCAGAGTTGGTCAAAATAGCCAAAACGCCGGTACAGACCGTCGCCTTTGAACACTTCGAAATTGCTCGTGACGCTTTCCGCAAAAGGCTCTACCGCGAAAGCTTGGAAGAACTCGACAAAGCGATTTTTGGTGATCACACCTCTGCCGGATACAAGCTCGAATGGCGGTTTCATCAAATGAAGGGCACCCTTCAACTGGGCTTCGCTGATTGCGACATGTCGCTCTATGACCTTGCAAAAGCAGAAGAGTCGTTCCTGACCGCCGCCCGCTATGGCGAAACTGATTATCCTCATGAGGCAGGCCGTGCTTTTCTCTCCGCAGGCTGGGCAGCATATTGCCAGGGCAAGATGAAGCAAGCCCTTGCCCATACGGAGCAGGCAATGGCTCTGCATCCAGAAATAGGAGAGGTCTTCTTCCAGGCATCCAAAGTACAGATGGCACTTGGTGACGTTGCAAGTGCGCTCCCCATGCTTGCAAAAGCGATCGATATTGACCGCTTTTATGCGCTCAAAGCTGCCGGAGATGGCGATTTTCAGCAGCATGACGCTCAGTTAAGGAGTTTTCTTGATGCACTGCGCAAAGAAAAATACCGGCAGTGTGTGCCAAAAGTAAAAGCGGCTCTTGATAGGATCAAGGGATTTGAACTTGCACCTGGAACCGAGAACCGGTTGCAGGCTTTTTTGGATGAAGGTGCCAACTGGCCGCTCATGGATATGCTGGAAGTAGTACAGAATCTCGATAGCTTCAAACAGCTTGCGATTATGGTGAGAGTCAAGGGCGCTGGTAATCCCGTCAATACCAGGGAAACCTACACAGAGCAAGAGACCTATTACGAAGATGTGGTGATAACACCAGGCGGTTTCTTTAAAAAGGCCGTGACCGAGAAACAAAAGAAAACGCGTATGGTTACAAAAACCAGAACGGTCACAACAAGTTCGTCTGGCAAGGAGGTCACCTTTGAGTTTTGCCCGATTCCTGAAAAAGACTACTATCTGTGCAAGTACCCGGTTACCCAGCAGCAGTGGGAGGCGGTGATGGGAGATAATCCAAGCCATTTCAAGGGTGGCAGTATGCCGGTCGAAACCGTATCCTGGGATAATGCCCAGATCTTCATACAAAAACTCAATCAACTCTCCGGCAAAAAAAACTACCGCTTGCCAACCGAAGAAGAGTGGGAATACGCCTGCCGGGCAGGAACCACTTCTGAATACTACTTTGGTGATGATGAGAGCCAATTAGGAGAGTATGCCTGGTATAATGGTAATTCTGGACAAACGACCCATCCTGTAGGGCAGAAAAAGCCCAATGAATGGGGGCTATACGATATGGCTGGTAACGTCTGGGAATGGACGGATAGTTGGTATGACAGTAGTTGTTCGCACCGTGTTGCTCGTGGCGGCGGCTGGTGCAACTACGCTGAGAGCTTTCGGTCGGCTCTTCGCGACGACTACACCCCCGACCGCCGGTACTCCATTCTTGGCTTCCGCCTGGTTTTCGTCCCGTAGTCAGTTGGCTGCTCATGCCGGCTTTGCTTTTTGAGCGAGAGGGCAGTTACAAAAATTGTGGTGAACGGCAGAGAGGGACGAACTGTCGTGCGCCAAAATGTTTTGGGTACAACCGACTACAGAAATGTCCACCGAAGGTGGGCCGCCGCTTATTTGAAAAGTGCCGATCTTTTGCAGGGTTATCAAACAGGCTTATCGCTTTGCGATGATGCAGATAAAACTTTTTACCGTACCCGTCGGTGACAACTGGAGCGCTCAACAAGAGATGAACACCTTTCTTCAGGGCAAAAAGAGCCGCCACCCATGCCCGGCCTTGGCAGGACGAGCCTGAGAGCCGCTTCGAAAATGAGGGGCATTTTTTTTATAAAAAACTTCTGCTCTTCATAACTTGTCAAGAGGCAGTCCTGCTATATTGCCAATGCGGTCGTCTGCTTGCTCAAGGGAGTGTTGTACAATTGTAAAGATAATTTAAGGATAAAGTCATGTTGATACAGTCCATCAGGCTAAAACAATTTTTAAGTTTTGGTGCGTCAACAGAGGAAATATCTTTAGGCCCTTTGAATGTAATCATAGGCCCGAATGGCTCCGGAAAATCGAATCTTCTGGAATCTATTGAGCTGTTGAAGAATGCGCCTGACCAGTTATTAAAACCGATCAGAGAAGGTGGAGGGGTCAGAGACTGGCTATGGAAAGGAGGAAGAGAGACGCCTGTTGCATCAATAGATGTTGTGCTCGCTTATCCCAAGGGTGCACAAAATCTCCGATATTTACTCTCATTTACTGAGGTCGGTCAGCGCGTTGAGATTGTTGATGAGAAAATTGAAAATGAAAAACCTCAAACCAATAATCACTCTTGCGCGTACTTTTATTATCATTTTAATGGCGGTCGTCCAGCGTTGAATGTGAAGGGTGAAAAAAGATCATTACAGCAAGAGGATGTTGATCTTGAAAAATCCATCCTTTCTCAGCGACGTGATCCTGATCAATATCCAGAAATAACCTATATAGGGCAGACTTTTAGCAAAATTCGCCTCTACCGTGAATGGAGTTTTGGTCGCTATACGGCACCTCGTCTACCTCAGAAAGCTGATTTACCGAATAATTTTCTTGAATCTGATTCAAGTAATCTTGGCCTGGTACTCAATCGTTTAAAACGTGAGCCATTGGTCAAGAAGCGCCTCCTCAAGGCATTACAGTCTCTTTACGAAGGAATTGACGATTATGATGTTCAAATAGAAGGAGGGACAGTTCAGGTTTTTTTTCATGAGGGTCGTTTTACGGTACCAGCAACCCGGCTCTCGGATGGAACGTTACGTTATCTCTCTCTTCTTGCAATTCTGTGTCATCCCGAACCACCTCCTTTGGTATGCATTGAAGAACCGGAATTAGGCCTTCATCCCGATATTCTTCCAACTTTGGCTGAGTTACTGAAAGAGGCCTCAGAGCGGACTCAGCTTATTGTTACCACTCATTCTGATGTTCTTGTTGACGCAATGTCTGACCAGCCTGAATCAATTCTTGTTTGCGAAAAAGGTGATGACAATAGCTCACAGATCCGACGCTTGAATGCTGAGGCTCTTAAACCGTGGCTTAAAAAATACAGTTTGGGTGAACTCTGGACTCGCGGTGAAATCGGAGGTACACGATGGTAGCTGTAAAATTAGTATGTAGAGGGTGGCGGCGATACCAGCCAATTGAAAACAGCTTGTCGTAGAGGATTTTCTGCATTTCTTAAAAAGGCTGGACTTGCCGATACAATGCCGAGGATCGTTGCTTGCGGGAGTTGTCAGGATGCCTATCAATCGTTCTGTATTGCTCTTGAAAATGGTAACAGCGCCATGCTGTTGGTAGATAGCGAAGCTCCGGTCAATGCTGAATGTATGGAGGGAGAGCCTGAAAGCTGGAAACCTTGGCAACATCTTCAGAGCCGTGCGGGAGATTGCTGGGAAAAACCGGCAAAGGCCAGTGAACAAGAGTGCCACTTGATGGTACAGTGCATGGAAACGTGGTTTTTAACTGATCGAGCATCGTTGCAGGATTTCTTTGGTCAGGGGTTTCATCTCAAATCGTTACCGGCAGAAGGCTGCCTGATTGAATCGATTGCAAAAGAGAGCGTGTATAAGTCTCTTAAAAAAGCAACTAAAAGCAGCAAGTCCAAAGGAGAGTATGATAAAGGCGACCACTTGTTCAAAATTTTGGAGATGATTGATCCCGTTAAAATCATGAAAGCCTCTCCGTTGGCACAACGATTTATTGATGAAGCAAAAAAGAAAATGAAGAGTTGATGGTAATACAGATTAACAAAGGAAGGCAAAAATATAGTGGAGTCCCAAAAGTGAAGCAGCAAAGCTGCTGGTCAATTTGTTACTCTTCCCGCTCAAAAATCTCCCCGATTGCCTGCGGGATAGCGTCAACAACCATGCCGGAGGAGACCAGGCTGGCGACGTCGCTTGCGAGGTCTCCGGCTCTGCCGTGAAACCATGCTGCGGCTGCGGCGGCGTTGACGGGGGAGGCCCCTTTTGCGGCTAATGCGACAATCATGCCGGAGAGTACATCGCCTGAACCGGCGGAGGCAAGTGCCTCGGTGCCGCTGGTGTTGAGGAGAGCTGGCCCCCCTGCAATTCCCGCAATAACGGTGGGAGCTCCTTTCAGAAGAACCGTCACCTGGTGGAGATCGGCAAAGCTTCGGGCGCACCCGATCGGGTCGGCGGCGATCTCCTCAATTTTTCGCGCAGTGAGTCGGCTGAACTCTCCGTAATGCGGTGTGAGCAGAACATCTCTGCATTGGCTAAGCGCATTGGTCGTTCCGATAACTGAAAGGGCGTAAAGTGCATCGGCGTCGAAGATCAATTTTTTTGAGGTGACAATGGAATTTGCCAGCAGCTCCCTGACCAGTGCAATGGCCGCTTCGTCGCGTCCGAGGCCGCACCCTATTAAAATGGCATCGGCCCAGCGAGCCTTTTCAGCAATGGCGGCAAGATCCCTCCCGATAACAACTGCTTCGGGCACCGCAATGTGGATGACGGCGGAAAGCGAAATCGGCAAAGAGATGCAAACATATCCAGCGCCGCTTTTCAGGGCGGCTTTGGCGGAGAGAATGGCTGCGCCAACCATTGAGCTTTCGCTGGTTTGCGAGCCGGCAATGATCAGTACTTTGCCGTTGGTATGTTTTGCGCTTGAGGGCTCTCTGAGGAGAAACTGTTCAGCCGCAAACTCCTGGTCGATCAGCAAACAGGAAGAGGGTTCAGCGAGAAAGCGGGGGATGGAGATTTCTGCAACGTGCAGCTCTCCGCAGCATTCCGGCCCTTCATTCAAATAGAAGCCTCTTTTCAGGTAAGCCATGGTGATGGTCATATCTGCGAGGATGGACGGCGTGGCCGAGTGGCCGGTGGTGGCATCAAGTCCTGATGGCAGGTCAATGGCTATGAGAGGCGCACCCGTTCGGTCGCGGAGGGTGTTGAGCAGCTCAATGCCTTCCGCAAGGGGTGAAGCAAGCGCCATTCCCGATTCGCTGAGGCGGAGGCCGGTACCGGTAATGGCGTCGATGAGGGCGTCGTAGCGGGTTTCGGCCACAAAAGGGAGTGCTTCGTCATGGCTGGCAAAGATGCGCAGCTCTGAGCCGTGCTCTCCGTAGGCTTCAAGAATGGCGAGCCCCTCCTGGCTAACTCCTTGCAGCAGTGATTCGGGGTAGAGCAGAACGAGATCGACCGAGGCTTCAAGGTTAAGGAGGTGGCGGGCGAGTACGAAGCCGTCACCGCCATTGTTTCCCTTGCCGCAGAGCAGAAGAAAAGAGCTGCCAGCAAGCGACTCCTTCTGCAGGCTCTCCTTGATAATGCGGAGGCATTCACGACCGGCAAGCTCCATAAGGCGGGTTTCGCCGATATGAAGCTCTTCAATTGCCGCCTTGTCGGCCCTTTGCATCTCTTGCGCGGTTACAACAGGCAGCATGACAGGGTTCCTTTTTTCCCTCAACGGGAGGGGCTAGAGTTCGTCAAGATGGAGTGAGTGCTCAAGAGCGTGATAGTATGCTCCCGAGAGCTCCTCAAGGGTGAAATGAAGCAGTTCCTCTCCGTTCATGGCGATGATAGCGTCATTTTCAACCACTTGTCCGATGACGCGAATGGGTACATGGCGCTCCATAGCCTCTGCTATCACCTCTTTTGCCTTTTCGGGGGAGATGCTCACAATGACCCGTCCCTGCGCTTCCGAAAAGAGCTGCTGCTGGATGGAGCAGGGTGTGCTGTTTGCATTTTCCAAATCAACAGTGAATCCGAGAGGGGCTTCAGCGTTCATGATGGACTTTTCGGCAAGTGCCACAAAGAGTCCGCCGTCGGAAATATCGTGGGCGGAGTGTACCAGCTTTTTGGATGCAAGCGCCACAAGCAGATCCTGAAGGTTTTTTTCATGTACCAGATCGATTGCTGGAGCATCCTGGCCGGGGGTACCGTACTGCATGACGAGGTACTCTGAAGCGTCAAGCGTAAGTTCCGGATAGCCCAGAAGAAGGATGGCGTCACCGGCAGTGGTGAAGGTTGAGCACACAAGGTTGTCGATATCGTCAAGCAGGCCGATCATGCCGATGGTCGGGGTGGGGTAGATGGCCGTGCGGAGTCCGCCAATAAAGGTTTCGTTATAGAAGCTGACGTTGCCACCGGTGACCGGAGTATTGAAGGCCCGGCACGCTTCGCCCATTCCCTGAACGGCGGTTTTGAACTGGAAGTAGACCTCTGGTTTGTAGGGGTTGCCAAAATTGAGGCAGTTGGTTATGGCCAGTGGCTGCGCTCCTGAACAGGCGATATTTCTTGCACATTCAGCAACGGCAATTTTGCCGCCAGCCAGAGGGTTCAGATAGACGTAACGGGCGTTGCAGTCGGTTTTCATGGCAAGCCCTTTGCGCGATCCCTTGATACGGATAACAGCCGCATCGGTATGGCCTACCGGCGTGACGGTGTTGGTCTGCACCATGGAGTCATACTGGCGATAGACCCACTGCTTGCTTGCAATATTGGGGCGCGAGAGCAGCTCAAGGCTGATGGCATGAAAATCAAGAGTAGTGTCGGCTTCAAGTTTGGCGATTGGGGTGTCCGGCTTTTTTTCGATGGCTTCGCGGATATAGACCGGCGCTCCTCCTCCAAGTACCAGCGTTTCGGCTGGAATTTCGGCCACAACGGCGCCATGCTGTGAAACCCTCAGCATGTTATCGCTCGTGACCCGTCCGATGGTGACGGCGAGCACATCCCATTTGCGGTAGACCTCCATGATATTCTCTTCAAATCCCTTTTCGGCCACAATCAGCATCCGCTCCTGCGATTCAGAGAGCATGATTTCGTAGGCACTCATTCCTGCTTCGCGAATCGGGACAAGGTCAAGGTCAATCTCTATGCCGCCTGATCCGGTTTTTTCGATCCCGCGAGCGCTCATTTCAGAGGTTGAACTGGTGATTCCGGCGGCGCCCATATCCTGCAGGCCGACAATGTAGCCCGTAGCAATAGCTTCGAGGGTTGCTTCGAGGAGAAGTTTTTCGGCAAAAGGGTCTCCAACCTGAACGCTTGGCCGTTTGTCTTCGGATGCTTCGCTGAGATCTTCGGATGCAAAGGTAGCGCCGTGAATGCCGTCCCGTCCAGTCGAGGAGCCGACAATCAGCACAGGGTTGCCATCACCGAGGGCGGTTGCGCTGACGGTTTTGTGGTGTTCAACGATGCCGACCGACATGGCATTGACCAGCGGGTTGCCGGTATAGCCCTCTTCAAAATAGATTTCGCCGCCAACGGTCGGTACTCCGAATGAGTTGCCGTAATCGCCGATGCCACGCACCACGCCGTCAACAAGGTAGCGGACATGGGGATCTTTCGGTGAGCCGAAGCGGAGCGAGTTGAGTGATGCCACCGGGCGTGCACCCATGGTAAAAATGTCGCGATGAATTCCGCCAACGCCGGTCGCCGCACCCTGGTAGGGTTCGACGGCCGAAGGGTGGTTGTGCGATTCGATTTTAAAGGCTACGGCAAGGTTGTTGCCGATATCGACCAGACCGGCGTTTTCTTCCCCTGCACTGGTCAGAAGGGCTCCGCCGTCTCGGGGCAGGGTTTTGAGCACTGCTATGGAATTTTTATAACTGCAGTGTTCTGACCACATGACGGAAAATATCCCGAGCTCGGTAAATGAGGGTGTTCTTCCGAGAATAGTACATATTTTGCCATACTCTTCACTATTCAGGCCATGTTCAGCGGCAAGGGCAAGGGTGACTTCAACTTCAGTATGTTTCATAGATCCTTTCGGGGTGGTTCATTTCAGGGTGAATCATGATGGTTCAGGATTGCTGGCCGCAACAGTTTTTATATTTTTTCCCGCTTCCGCAAGGGCAGTCGTCATTGCGGCCAGGCTTTTTTTCGGCGATTACCGGTTGCTGCACCCTCTCTTCACCCTCACCCTCACCATCCTCATCCTGTTCGACAATGGTGTAAACACTTCCCGCGGGGGAGTGCTGGGCAACCAGCTTGTCTTGCCGTACCGCAGCTTTCCGCTGGCGCTCTTCCATCTCACGGGCCTCTTCAGGATCGACAGGAAAAAGCTTGAAGGCAAGCGAAAGGGTTTCGAGCTCTATTTCGTGCAAGAGATCAATGAAGAGACGGAATGCCTCCTGTTTGTATTCGAGCAGGGGATCTTTCTGGCCGTAGGCACGCAGATTGATTCCTTCACGCAGAGAGTCGATTTCACGGAGGTGCTCTCTCCAGCGATGGTCAATGACGCTTAATACCGCATATTTCTCTATCTGCTGCATAATCTCTTCCGGTACGGCGGCCTCTTTTCGGCGGTAGAATTCAAGGGCGGTCTGGTAGAGCTTTTCGGCTGTTGCGTCAACTCCTTCGCGCTCAAATTTCTCCCGTTCAGGCCTGAATTCAATGGAGAGCTCGCGCATGAGCTGCTCCTCAATGGCGTCAACATCGAACTGGCGGTGGTGTTTTTTGATTACCAGCTCACTGTAATCTTTCAGGAGGTCAAGAATGTCACTGGTCAGGCGCTCCTTGAGCAGGCCGTTGCGGCGACGGGAATAGATTACCTCGCGCTGCTGGCTCAACACATCGTCATATTCAAGCAGCCGTTTGCGGATGGCAAAGTTCTGCTCCTCAACTTTTTTCTGTGCGCGTTCGATTGATTTGGTGATCATGGAGTGTTCAATCACATCGCCCTCCTCATGGCCAAGGCGATCCATAACCGAG
The DNA here is from genome assembly GCA_903882665.1 of uncultured Chlorobiaceae bacterium. Lineage (GTDB taxonomy): Bacteria > Bacteroidota > Chlorobiia > Chlorobiales > Chlorobiaceae > Chlorobium. Next base: position 75,420 of record CAIRXW010000042.1, read on the forward strand.
ATGACCCGCTCGGAACCAAAGAGGCGCATCAGTTCATCCTCAAGAGAGACAAAAAAGACCGATTCTCCAGGGTCGCCCTGTCGTCCGGCACGTCCACGGAGCTGGCGGTCGATGCGGCGCGACTCATGGCGCTCGGAACCAAGAATAAAGAGCCCTCCCAGTTCGCGGACTCCTGCACCGAGCTTGATATCGGTTCCTCGCCCGGCCATGTTGGTGGCGATGGTTACCGCATTTTTCTGGCCTGCTTCGGCGACAATTTCCGCCTCACGATCGTTCTGTCGGGCGTTGAGCACGTTGTGGACGATTTTTCTGGCGCGAAGCATTCTTGAGAGGGTCTCCGACACCTCGACGCTTGTGGTGCCGACAAGCACCGGCTGCCCCTTTTTCTGCAGCTCCTCAACCTTCAGGACAACAGCATTATATTTTTCGCGACGGGTTTTATAGACAAGATCGTCCATATCCTTGCGGATAATTCTTGCATTGGTCGGAATGACGACAACATCGAGCTTGTAGATTTCATAGAATTCTGAAGCTTCGGTTTCTGCCGTACCGGTCATGCCGGAGAGCTTTTTGTAAAGCCGGAAAAAGTTCTGGATGGTGATGGTCGCCATGGTCTGCGTTTCACCCTCAATCTTGACATTCTCCTTGGCCTCGATAGCCTGGTGCAGTCCATCGCTGTAGCGGCGTCCGGGAAGAATTCGTCCGGTAAACTCATCAACAATCATTACCTGCCCGTTCTGCACGACATATTCGTCGTCGCGCTCAAAGAGTGAGTAGGCCTTCAGTAACTGGCTGATATTGTGCAGCCGCTCTGAACGGTCGGCAAAAAGCCGGTAAACCTCATCTTTTTTCTGGATTTTGTCGGCAATGGCGACTGAGGCATCACTCTCAATAACGGCTACTTCAGAGCCAACATCGGGGAGCATGAATATATCACTGTCCTGGTGGCTGAGCTTGCTGAGAAATGCACGCCCCTTGTCGGTCAAGTCAATGGTGCCCCCTTTTTCGTCAACAGCGTAATAGAGTTCATCATCGACCTCCTGCATCCGGCTTGAATTGTCTTTAAGATATTCGTTTTCGGTCACCTGTACCAGTTTTGCCACACCTGCCTGGGAGAGCATTTTGATGTACCGGGTGTTCTTTGGCTGTCCGCGTTTGACGCGAAGCAGTGCAAGACCGGCATCGACATCGCCGGGTTTGGTTTTAAGAAGTTTTTCGGCATTACCAAGATAAATGGCCACAAGTTGCTGCTGGGCACGGACCAATTGCTCAATCCAGGGTTTGATATCCTGGAATTTGCTGTTGTCGGCATTGGGCACCGGTCCGGAAATGATAAGCGGCGTTCTGGCTTCATCAATCAGCACACTGTCTACCTCATCAACGATGGCGTAGTAGAAGTTTCGCTGTACCATTTCTTCCGGCGTTCCGGCCATATTGTCGCGCAGATAGTCGAAGCCGAACTCGTTGTTTGTGCCGTAGGTGATATCGCAGGCGTACTGTTCCCTTCGCTCCTCAGGCCTCATGGTGTTGAGAATAACGCCTACAGAGATGTTGTGAAAGGCAAAAACCGGGTTCATCCACTCTTTGTCTCTCTGGGCAAGGTAGTCATTGACCGTCACGACATGCACCCCTCTGCCGGTCATTGCATTAAGAAAGACCGGGAGCGTTGAAACAAGGGTTTTTCCTTCACCAGTGGCCATTTCGGATATCTTTCCGGAATGGAGTACAATTCCGCCGATAAGCTGGACATCGTAGGGCACCATGTCCCAGACCATCTCTCTTCCCATGACCTGGTAGGAGAGTCCTTTAAGGCGCACACAGCTCTCTTTGACGAGGGCAAAGGTTTCGGGCAGAAGTTCCTCAAGCACGGCGGCTGTTGCCTGTTCATACTCTTCGCCGAGGGCGTCAAGCCGGGTGTTGATGGTTTCAGCCTCTTCAAGGTTGATATCCGGATTGTCGAGTTTCAGGGAGAGCGTTTTTTTCTCCAGCTCAAGAGGCTCAAGAACCGTCCGTACCTTTTGCTTCAGTGTTCGTCCCCTCTCCCGTAGCTGGTCGTCACTGAGCGATGCCATGGCAACCTGCAGCTCGTTGATGTTGCTGATTATGGGCTGGATTTTTTTGACGTCCTTTTCGTGTTTGGAGCCGAAGATCTTTTCAAAAATTTTCAACATGTACAGGCCTTTGTTCGCTCTAAGGGTTCAGATAGTTTGTTTGCAATGGAGTGGGGGAGTCGCATTTCTCCGCTCTCTCCTCTATGTCTAATTGATGCTCAAGGTATTGAATTACACAGTGAGAAAAAAGCGGGATGCTTTGAAAAAAAACAGTGCCGGAAAATGGTCATCATTTCCGGCTCAACTGCAAGGCAGTGAATGGTTTCACTCCTTATTGATATTGGCGGCAAGTTCTGCAAAAAACTCTTTCAGATGGCGGGTGCCACAAGGCGGTGCAACATGGTCGAATTTGAGCGCTTCAACGGCAAAGGAGAGGAGGTCGGCAAGATTGCGGTTGAAAAGCCCTGTTACCATGAGCCCTCCTTCAGCAAGCCACATCGGGAGCGGGGTTATCCATGGTTCCTTGCCGCAGGCATGGAATGCAAGCTCCATGACTTCACGGAAGGTGTAGATATCGGGTCCGCCAACAGCAATTTCGCGGCACTCGCCCTCTGCTGCGTCAGCACAGACTCTGGCAAGATCGGCACCGTGAACCGGATTGATTTTTTTCTCACCTTCGCCGACCATGAAGATGTGGCCGCTTTGGGCCATGGAGAAAAATCGGCCCATGTCTGAAAAGTACCCGTTGGGGCGTATGACAGCCCAGGAGAGTCCTGATTTTTTGAGATCCGCCACCAGCAGCTCGTGCGCCTTGATGGAGAGGATCTCGGCCATTTTATCCTGGTTGAAGACTGATATATAAATAAAGCGTGCAACATGCTCTTCAATGGCTTGATCGAGGATGCGTTTGTTGCCAAGATAATCGACGTCATAACTGGTGAGCCTCGGATCTGGAGAGGTCAGGCCGAGTGAGGAAAAAACAAGATCAATTCCCTTGCAGACTCCCTTGATGCTCTCGGGATTGGTGACATCACCAACAACAATTTCATCGACAAGATCGTAAATCGCCGGTTCCAGATGCGGCCCCGTTGCTTTGAGCTTTTCAGGATCCCTTGCCAGTGCGCGGACATGGAAGCCCCGCTCCTTGAACTCTTTGACCGCGTATCTTCCGAGATAGCCGGAGGCTCCGGCAACCAGTACTTTTTTTGTGACGCTCATGCTCTTGTGGCTCCTCATTTCAGGGTTGACGGTATGCACTTTCAGGTAAAGTGAAACATTATTCTGGCTAAAACGTTCGAAGCCTCTTTATCTCCCTGCGCCAGCAGTGAAAAAGGATGTGTCCGGCGTAGCCTGCAAGATCCGGGTTCAAAAAAGAACGCGCCTCACGGTCGAGGGAAAGGTAGGTGGCCGGGCTCAGGGTGCGACGGGCAGCGGTGCTGTTGAACCACTCTGCGAGGTATTGTTTTACGTGGGTGTCGATCGGGAAGGCATCAAAACGGCCAAGACCGAAGAGTGCAATGCAATCCGCAATTTTATAGCCGATACCTCCATTTTGGCACAGGATGTTGCGCAGTTCTGAAAGGGGGAGTGCGGGGTTGCAAAGGGTATCGAGATCAATTCTTCCTTCTGCTACGCCCTGCGATGCCAGAATAATATTGCGTGCCCGGATACGATTGTTGTTGGTGCAACGGCTGAGCAGAGTGGGGTCGGCTGCAGCAAGTTGCTCAGGAGAGGGGAAGTGATGCAGTATGATCTCCTTGCCGTGGAACGAAACACTCCTCTTTTCGCCATAGGTTTGGCGAAGCATTGCAACCTGTTTTCTGATCAACGACATTCCGATACCCTGGGCGCACATAAACGAGACCATGGTTTCATAGGGATCCTGCCTCATGATGCGCAATGAAAAATATGGCATCAGGAGTTGCCACAGCTTCGGATACAATTGGCTGAAATTCTCGGAAAAGGCATGTTTCGTATCGATATCAAGTGTCAAGTAGAAGCGAATAAAATCCAGTAAAGGTATGCTGCCAACAGATTTTTCTGTAGAATCTATCTCAAATTCAAATTCTGATATTTCACGTATAATCAACGGCACTGATTTTATTATTGATGAGTAGTATTGTTGTGTACCATCATGAATATCCCATATAAAAGACTGCCCGCTGAACAGTGTTTGTCTGATATTTATTGGAGATTTTAGTTTTATTATATAGTGATTCATCTGCTTGTTGTTATTCATTTTTATGTCAAAAAACAGTGGCTCTTGTGGTTGATAAATATTGTTTCTTCAGTATCTTTAAGTGTTTAAAATGAAAGAGTATAAATGCTGTTGAATAAAATAATTCTATTGTTAATATCTGCTCATAATTTTTTATTTTATTTGGATGGTGCTTGTGTTTTTTATCTTTTATTGATTATTTTTATAAACATTTGGTTGTGCTCAATATAATATATTGATTTTGTTTTTGTTATTTTTTTTGCTTTTTATATGTTTCTTTGTTTATGGTTATCTGTGGGCTTTTTTCTTGATTTTTATGTTTAATTTAAATGAAGTGTTGTTTATTGATCTGTTTTGATTGTTTCATTTCTTCGTCCTGTGTCAGACTCTTTTATGCTTTTTTATTATGAGTAATTTGTTCAGAAAATCTTGACGATTGCTTGTGAGCCAACTGGGGAATCCTGTTAAAAAAAGGATTCCCTGGGGATTATTGCTTGTCGAAGAGGGGATTCAGGATTGCGTCAGGCTGAAAAAGTGGCTGAGCGAGGAGTTTGGTGCAGCTTCAGACTGTATAAGTTCGAAGGTAAGATTGTGCGCTTCGGGGGTAAAAAGGGAGATAACCGCCGCTTCTGCGACGTCACTCCGGTCGATAATTCCTGTAGCGATTTTGTCTCCGGTATCAAAAATAAGGTTATGCATCAGCGGTGGGCCATCAATCAACCCCCCTGGCCGGAGGATGGTGAAGGAGTATCCCGCTTCCGAGTAGAGCGCGCGAAGCTCATTTTCGCCCTCAAGTTTCATGGTAAGTACCTGGCCATATTTGTTCATCGGATGCTCCGGCTTGGTCACTGCAAGAGAGCTTATGAGGACAAATTTTTTGATGCCACGCTCTTTGGCAAGTGTGGCAAGCCTTTTGACTCCGTCACGGTCGATGGCCGATGGAGGCGGTGCCTCAGGATCGGTTACCTTGCCGCCGATGGTGCAGATAACCGCATCAGCATGGCTCAAGGCACTCTTGATCTCTTCAGGATTTTCGATGGAGCCAACGGTCAGTTTATCGATGATTTCAGGGCCGAAAAGCTCGATTGCCTTTGGCGCGGAACGGACAAAAAGATGGTACTTGATGTTATGGCTTTGCAGGCGTTTGACCACCCATAGGCCGGTTCTGCCGGTAGCCCCGACAACCAGAACAGTTCCGTCAAATGATTTCATGGTTCTCTGTCAGTTTGAGTTCAGTTGAAGAGTGAAAATCGGACATTGCAGACCATGGTCAAGTCGACCAGTGCGTGGAGGAAGATGACGCTTCTGATGTCGCGATACCAGAAAAAACTGAGGGCCCAACTGCCGGCAATCAACAGTTGAATCGGCATGAAAAATGGTTTGTAGGGGCTTGTTTGTATGACATGCTGCGGCAGGATATTGATCCAGAAGAGGCCGTGGATAAGGCCGCTGTAGAGGATAAAAAAGATAAAGCCGGTAATAAAGAGCGCCCAGGAGTTTTGTGTGAAGCGACCTGCAAGAGCGTTGCCGATACGGAACATTGCGTAAAACATGAAGGTTTCGGCAATGCCGTTGCCAATGGTGAAGACGAGAACGGTCAGGGGATCGAGCGCACGCCCGCCATCGGTGGTGGAGTGGTTGTAGACCCAGGCATTGATGGCCACAACAATGAGCGATACCGCCAGCAGGGTGATTCTTCTGCTGTCGAATTCGCGGTTGAACGCAAGGATATCTTTCTTGAAAAAGATGATGCCAACAAGAAAGGCAAAGGCCCAGTAGGCATAAATCATCATCGGTACGGAGAGTTCCATGTTGCTCGGGAGAGGTTAATGGGTTAAAAAACTGTTTCCGGGTTAGTTATCAATGCCTGGGCATGATAGGAGCTTCGGACGAAAGGTCCGGATTGTACATTGCGGAAGCCTGCTGCTTCGGCAACGTTTCGGTAGTGCTCAAACTCTTCCGGGGTGATGTAGCGCTCGACCGGCAGATGCGAGGCAGAGGGCTGGAGATACTGGCCGATGGTCACCATATCGCAGCCATGAAGGGTGAGGTTCCGGAGCGAGAGCGTAACCTCCTCCTCCGTCTCACCCATGCCCACCATCAACCCTGACTTAGTGGTAAGGCCGTGACGTTCCTTTGCCCGCTGTAAAAGCTCCAGCGAGGCCCGGTAGCTTGCCTGTGGCCGCACCTTCGCGTAGAGGGAGGGAACGGTTTCAATATTATGGTTCAGCACATCAGGAGCCTCTGCCATGAGCTGGTCAAGGGCCTTTTCATTCCCCTGAAAATCAGGGATCAGGCATTCGATGGTCACCGAAGGAGTCAGGGAACGGATGGCTCTTATACTCTCAACCCAGTGCCCTGCACCACCGTCATGCAGGTCGTCACGGGTGACACTGGTCAGAACGGCATGTTTCAAACGCATGGATTGAACCGCAAGAGCTATCTTTTCCGGTTCAAGAGGGTCAGGGGATGGAGGATTTGCCGCCTTGCCGACAGCACAGAACCTGCAACTCCGTGTGCAGATATTGCCGAGCAAAAGAAAGGTGGCCGTCCCGCGTGACCAGCACTCCTGAAGATTCGGGCACACTGCTGACCGGCAGACCGTGTGCAGGCTGTGACGGTCGAGCAGTTGCCTTGTTGCAGCAAACGATGCGCCGCCAGTCAATCGTATCTTCAGCCATTCCGGTTTTTTTCCGGGTCCACGTTTCATGAGGGTCTGCTGCGTGAGAGTTAATGATTCAAAGGGCTCAATATAGCTAATCAGGAAGTTCTTTTTCTGGCTAATAATCCCTCACAGCATGGAGCGCTCCCACAAAAAAAAGCATCCGGGGGGCAAAAAAAGTCCACCATATACTGCTGTTATGATGGACTTTAAAAGAAAATGCAGAGGTTGGAAGTTCTCAAGTATCAGCCAATTGCATCCTTCAGGAGTTTCCCTGGTTTAAACTTGACAACTTTTTTTGCAGCAATGGTAATGGCAGCACCGGTCATGGGGTTACGCCCTTCCCGCTCAGCACGGTCAACAATGGTGAATGTCCCGAATCCGGTAAGAGGGACATCGACACCATCTTTCAAAGATTTTGAAATGACACTGATAAATGCTTTGAGGGCTCGATCAGCATCATCTTTGTGCAGCCCGGCCTGATCGGCAATTTTTTCTACTAAAGCGGCTTTTGACATAGTGCAGATTGTTTTGGTTGTTGAAGAGAGAGTGTTTATCGGAATGGGTTCTGCTATTGACAGTGCAGAAGAATCTGTTTGCCCGGGTTTGGTTTGTCATGAGTTTATGTCACCATATTATGACAAGCTTTTTCAAATAAAACACAATATTTCCATCTTCCCTAAATTCTCTTCAACAATTATGCCTGTTATCGGGATTTTCTCACCCCCGGTTCATGCGAGCTTCCGAAACTTTTCAGGAACCCGGGGATTAGAATCTTTATAATGTTTCGTCACTTGCACAAGAAAAGCGAACAGTATGAAGCTCTTCATCAGGTCTATTTCTGGAGATAATAGATATTTTGCCGTACTTTTTGCTATGTTTCTGTGTAATGGATAAGGACATGGTTTTGGCCATTGTGCTTTTTACCGGCACGAAGAAGGCGATATGATGATTGATGGCGCTGGAAGAGGTTCTGGCAACGGATTCCGGCAGGGGAGACGCGGTGGATACTAAAATCACACAGGGAACTATAATGAAAAAATCATTCAGATGGCGGGTATTTATAAGCTTCGGGCTTTTTATTGCACTTTTTATGATGCTTGTTTCGGGCGTTACCCTCTATATATCCCCTCCCGGCCGGGTCGCAAACTGGACGGACTGGCGATTGATCGGTCTTACAAAAACAGGCTGGCGGAATCAGCATCTTATTTTTGGATTTGCCTTTATTCTGCTCTCACTTTTTCATCTTTTTCTGGTTAACTGGAAGGCGTTTTTGTGCTACCTCAAAACAAAAACAGCGGAAGGTGTCAGGCGTCCAACAGAGTTGCTGGCCATTCTGCTTCTTTCATCCTTTTTTGGAGTTGGAACCTATTATGGCCTTGAACCCTTTTCGGCAATAATACAGTTTGGCAACAGGATCTCCAGCTCATGGGAAGCTCAGGAAAAGAGAGCTCCAATTCCTCATGCAGAACTTATGACGCTGATAGAGCTCTCGAAGCAACCCGGCATGGGCGGCGATCCTGAAGCCTTAAAAGCAAAACTTGAAAAAGCAGGATTGACCATTACTTCTTCGAAAGAGACGCTGGCTAAAATAGCCGAGGCAAATGGCATGGCGGCAGAAAAGGTTTACGAGATGCTTGAGCCCGGAGATGGGAGGTCGGCACTGAGTGGAAAGGGTTTTGGGCGAAAAACCCTGCAACAGATAGGCGATGAGGCTGGTGTTTCAGCCACTTCACTGCAGCTCGCACTCCGCCAGAAAGGGATTGAGGCAAAAAATGACACGCCGCTCAAAACGATTGCTGAAGAGAACGGTATTGAGATGAGGGAGTTGCGTCAACTGCTTGAGACGATGATCAGTCGATAACGCAATTCGGAAAAATGGCATGAGAGGGAGGGAGATCTCCCCCTCCGGGTCAAGAAAAGATATACGGTAATCAGCTTGCTTTTTTATGAGCATAAGCTTATAATTGGTTCTGAAGTTTACAACAACCATTCATTAGTATACTGCTATCCATGAAAAGCGAAATGATCATCACGATAGGGGAGGGGAAAAAGGTTGATGCGGAGTTTAATGGTTTTACCATTCATACCGATCAGTCCGTCCATGCAGGGGGCGAAGGTTCTGCGCCTGAGCCCTTCACCCTCTTTCTTGCCTCCATCGGTACCTGCGCAGGTATTTTTGTCTCTTCATTCTGCCAGCGCCGGGGGATATCTACAGAGGGGATACGTCTCGTTCAGTCCCATTTTTCCGATGAGTCGGCACATGGCATCAAAAAAATAGAGCTTGCCATTGAATTGCCTTCTGACTTCCCTGAAAAATACAAGGATGCTGTTATCAGTGCCGCCAATCTCTGTACCGTTAAAAAGCATATCCTGAATCCGCCGGAATTTGTTGTTACTGCACGATGAAAACCAACAGGGTCGGACGGCCGACTCAATGCCGCAGCATTCAGGATATCCCTAAAATTACCTGTTTCAGGCCAGATGGTGTTCCTCTTGATGAATTGCAAAGCATTGTGCTGACGGTTGATGAGCTGGAGGCAATCAGGCTGGCTGATAAAGAGGGATTATACCAGGCAGATGCAGCAATAAGGATGAATGTATCCCGTCCAACGTTTGGCCGTATCCTTGAGGCTGCCCATAAAAAAGTGGCTGAGGCAATTGTAGATGGTAAAAAACTCTGTATTCAGGGAGGGACGTTCCGCTCTCTTTGTGACTCTCTTCCAACTGACCGTCCGGATATCTGTGTCTGTCCCGAGTGCGGCTTTGAGTTGCCGCATCTGAAGGGAGAACCTTGCAGGGAGACATGCTGTTCGCAGTGTGGTGCATCCCTGAAACGCAAGGGTGGCTGCATGTCTGAGCTGCAACCCTGATTGCTGCTTATTTTGTTGAATAATATTTTGCTTTTTGTGACTATGGCTGATACATGGAACAGCGCTGATAAATTTAATCGCGAGGCATTGCAATGGGATGAAAATCCGCAACGCAGAGCAGTTGCTCTCGTCGTTGCGCAAGCAATCATAGCGGCTGTAAAGCCAAAGAAAACAATGCATGCTCTGGAGTTTGGGTGCGGTACAGGTCTGGTCAGCATGGAAATTGCACCGCTCGTGAAAACGTTTTCAGCAATTGATACCTCCCAGGAGATGCTTGCTGTGTTCCAGGAGAAAATCAACACTTCCGGAATAACGAATATCGAAACGAGCTGTACCGATCTTTCAGCATCCACCGAAACCGCCCTCAAGGAAAAACGGTTTGAGCTGATTTACAGCAGTATGACGCTTCACCATATTGATGATACCTCAGGGTTTTTAAACAGGCTCTCTGATCTCCTTTCTTTCGGAGGTATTGTTGCCCTGGCTGATCTTGATCTGGAAGATGGCCTGTTTCATGATGACCCGCTTGAAAAGGTTCATCAGGGATTTGATCGCGCAGAGCTTGCTGCATTACTGCAAGCTGCCGGGTTGCAGGTGATGTCGTTTAAGACCATATACACCTTCAACAAAACAAACAGGGCAGGCATTGCCGCAGCTTATCCGGTATTTCTTGTGACCGCCACAAAAAACCAGCCAGTAACGCCAGAATGATGTATAGAGGAAATCAGCTTGTAATAACCGGAGTACTGGCGTTCATGCTCTTGCCGCCGATGCTCCATATTCTTTTTAACCTTTAATATTTATTGCGATGAATATCGATCGTGTTGTCTTTGCCATTGCAGGCTTTTTAGTGCTTTCAAGTGTTTTGCTCTCAGTCTATCACAACCAGAACTGGCTCTGGCTCACCGGCTTTGTGGGAGCAAATCTTTTTCAGGCGGCATTTACAGGCTTCTGCCCGGCTGCTAAAATTCTCAAGGCTCTCGGCGTTGAACCCGGTCATGCATTCAAATAGGGCGAAGTTGCTCTCTTGATTCAAACTTTTGCATAAACGCAAACAGGCAGCAACCTTTGCATTGAAGCTTCAGGTTGCTGCCTGTATTATAACGTTTGAAAAGAGCCCCTTTTGGCTGGAGTTTCCTTGCGCTCACACTTTTTACATGCAGAAATCTTCAGCAGGGCATAAAGATAAAAAGGTGAATTCAGGAGAGGTTATTTGCTCTGCTGAACCATATAGGCTGTGGCATTGCCGACCTGAAGATCAGTAAGCTTTGCGTTGCCTCCTTTTGGTGCCATGATTCCTTTTTTGCCCTTGAAGCCTTTGATTGAGTGGCTGACAAGCAAAGCCTCTCCCTGAGCGATACGAGGGGCCCATGCCGGCTTGTCGCCTGTTTTTGGTGCGCCCATGATGCCGGTTTTGTGGCAAGCCGCACAATTAGCATCATAAACAACTTTACCTGCGGCGGCATTATAGGCAGCCTTGGCTTCGGCAGAGCCTACTGAAAAAACAAAGAGGGTACAAAGGGCTGCTGAAACAAAACGAGACATAATCGGATTCTCCTTAATTTATTGGTTTGCGTGCAAGGTTTTTTTGAAAGAATAAGTATTCTATTTTAACATTATAATGCGTTTAATCAAAATGGTGATTCGTGCTTCATAAGCCCCTGAGCGGGATTCACGTATAAAGTTTTGATAGTTACAGTCAGGGCAATTCCCTGCTCTCTTTCGGCCAGGCTACGCTCAACCGGTGAAGTGGAGAGGGGCGTTTGAGCAAGAGATGCCAGTGACTGGAGGGACAACTCCCATCCGTCTGAATTGTGGCCATGTTTTTTGAGTGATCAATCTGTATGAGAGAAAAGGGAAGTGAAAGGCCGCGTCCGTCAGCCTTTGCAACAGCTTCGCGGGCTGTCCATAGATCGAAAAACAGTTCACTTCTTTCAGGTTCAGCAAGCGATGCAAGTCTTTTGGCTTCTTCATTACTCACGCCATAAGCTGACAAATCATCCTGAGGAATGATGTGTTGATTGACAGCTTCGACATCGACTCCGACTTTTCCGGTTTCGCTGAGAGCAACGGCAACCATGCCTGAAGTATGTGAGAGACTTATCTCGACAGCTCTGCTCTCCGGCATGTTGATGAAGGGTTTTCCCTTTTTGTCATGGGATATAATCAAGGATGCCGGAGGGATTTTAAGTGTATTGCTGAGTGTGCTGCGCAGGAGTGCATGTGCTGCAACATAGGCAAGACGATCTTTTTCCTGTCGAAACTGCTGGCAAAGCAAACGCTCTTCATCATCAAGCAGTTTGAACCAGTCGGGCGGAAGCGTCTTCATGCCCTGCAGGTCAATAGTCCATAGCCATACTGCCGGGTGATTGTTCACAAGCATCTCCCGCTCTATTTGTTCACGGATATGGTCGGCCTGTTGTCTTGATTTCATGTTATTCCCGTTTTGCACGCAGAGAGGATTAGGCGCACCCTTATATTATTTTGCCACGCTCTTCTATCTGCCCTTCATTCATACGGTACATCTTGTCGGAGAGGTGAAACCATCGATCATCATGGGTCACGCATATGATGATCTTGCCACGTGCCTTGAGATCCGGCAACAGTTCTTCGTAAAAAATGCGGCGGAAGAAAGGATCCTGATCGGCGGCCCATTCGTCCAGCACAATGATCGGTTTGTTCTCAAGTTCAGCGACGATAAGTGCCATGCGCTTCCGCTGGCCGGTAGACAAATCGATAGTGCTGAAGGAACCATTGTTCACGGTCACTTTCTCCTGCATGCCAAACCGTTCCAGCATGATGTGAATCTTTTCCGGATTTGGCTCATCAATGGAGTTGAGGCGCCGCGAAAGGTGAAAGTCGGAGAAGATGGCAGAGAATCTGTTGCGGTAGTCCTGCATTTGTTCTGTCATGAGCTCAACGCCATCGGCAACAAGAGTGCCTGAATCAAGTGGTATCAGTCCGGTAAGCAGGCGCAAAAGGGTTGATTTGCCTGATCCGTTCCCTCCGGTGATCATGGTGATCTGACCGGCATGAAACTCCGCCGTGAGTGGCCCGACTTTGAATAATGCGATTCCGTTCTCATCCCTGAATGAGAGCTCTGCTTTTTTCAGGGCAATCGACATGGGGGACTTTTCAAGCTTGCCACTCTCTTCGCTTGCCGCGCTTTTGGCAGCGGAAGTCAGTTTGTTTTTGATGTTTTCAATGTTTTCAAGTGCCAGTTCAGCTTTTGTTACAAGAGGAGTGACAAAGGAAACGGTACTCACAGGCCCGGAGATAAAGAGTACGGCGATAGTTGCTGGCAGGACTACCTGATGAAAGCCTGCAACAAAAAGCGGAACAACAAAAACCATCAAACCGACAAGGGAAAATAACATCGCTTCGATGACGGCATAATTTCGCCCCCATTGCGCTTTCAGCAATGAGCTGGTTATCCGTGACTCATGAGATGCTTCAGCAAGGGCAGCGGTCACATCGTCAGCACGAGGTCCGTTCATCCTTATCTCTTTGAACCCGTGCAGGAGTTCGGCAAGGCCATCAAAAACCCGTTTTTCGGCGATGCCAGCCGATTGCATCAGTGTACGTAACCCCTTGACGCGCGAAAAGCGGATTGCTATGGTTAAACCGGCGAGACTGAAGGCAAGGATACATGCTAAAGGGGAAAGCCATGCAAGGTAGGCCGCCAGGAAGAGCAGCATGACAGCTTGCTGGAACCCGATCACCAGCATTGGCAGCACCTCGGCAAGAATTTGCGTGTCCTGGGTCATGGCGCCCTGAAGAGCAGCGTGACCGATCTTTTCTATCGTTACCAGATCCGTTCGACGGATGAGATCGAACAGGCCGACACGCAGCTTGTGTATCAGCCGTTCGGTATCTCGCGATGCGGTCACCAGCGTATAGATGTGTGTGACATGAAAAAGGATCAGCGTAATAGCAAACATCAGCATAAGACGCCCGCTGATCTGACCTCCTCCTCCCTCCCTGGCCGCTGTTGAAACCAGTGCAACGATTGACATGGTTGCAACCGCTGACAAAACATTCATAAAAAAGAGTGATTTGAGATTTTCCGGAATTTCCCGTACAACGGCCTTGAATAATCTCATGGTATATCCTCCTTGCTTGTCTGAAGCTCTGTCAGTTGCCCTTCATCAAGATGCATGAGGCGATCTGCAACATCAAAATAGCGGTCATCGTGCGTCACGGCGATAATGGTTATTCCCCGACGCTTCAGTTCCGGAAGGATCTCCCGATAGAATTTCTGCCTGAAAATGGCATCCTGGTCGGCGGCCCATTCATCAAGGATCAGGATTGGCTTTTTCTCCAGCAGCGCGGCGACAAGGGCAAGACGTTTGCGCTGTCCTGTCGACAGCTCTGTACGCGTAAAGCGGTTTTTATCGAACCCGACGACATGATCCATCTCCACCCAGTGCAGGAGTTCAACTGCCGCAACAGCATCAGCCTCTCCAAGACCGTAAAGTCGGGTGAAAAGGTGAAAGTCAGAGAAGACCGCTGCCATCAGGGCTCGATGTTCTGCGAGGCGGGGTGCGGAGACGACTGTCTTGTCTTTTAACAACCGGCCACGTTCAGGATGATAGAGACTGGTCAGCAGTTTGATGAAGCTCGACTTTCCCGAGCCGTTGCCACCGGTAATGAAAATTACTTCACCGGGCAAAATACGGATATTCAGCGCTCCGAGAGTGAAGGGGATTTCACCCTCTGGAGCAGGGTAGGCAAAGACAAGATCAGCCATCCGGATCTCGTTGAAATTATTGTTGATGGATGCCGGTTCGGCAGGTTCTTCACTGCTTTGCTCGGCAATGTTTACGAGTTCTGTATCGAGCCTCATCATTTGCCCCGCTGCAGCTTTCGCCGCACGAAGGACGGCCAGAGACTGCATCAGTCCAAAAATAGGCGGAACCATAAAGAGTACCGCAGCAGCTATCTTGACTAACTCGGTTCTGACAGAAGGGGAGTAAATCGGAACAACAAAAACCACCAGCCCAAGCATCAGATTGAACATGGATTCGCCGAATACGAATTGCTGCCAGCTTTGTCGATGCATTTCGCTGCGTGCCGCCACCATATGGCTTGACAACTCATCAAACTCCTTACCAAGAGCGCTGCTGCGTTTGCTGCAGAGTCGCTGTTCCTTGAATCCATCAAGGAGGTCGGAGACGCATTCAAAGAGTTTTGCCTCATCAATGGAGAGTTCTTCCTGGCATTTCTCCAAAGAGAGGCCAAGCCGGTAGTAGGTGGTTGCAGCGGCAGCCAGCAGGAGTGTCAACAGCACAAATGAAACCATTGACACTATGGCAATGTAGATAAGTATCAGAGCGATTTGTAAGACCGAACGCGTTGCCAGGGCAAGGTACTGGGAGTTTGAGGAAATGATCTTGCAGCTCTGGGTGATGTTCCCGAACAGTCTGCTTTGGCCAAAATGCTCAAGTTTCCAGAGATCCGCATGGCGCACCCTTTTGATCAGCTTCATCCGCAGTTGGTCTATCGCCTCCTCTATGTCAGCCGCAAACTGCTCGACCAATCGGCTTTCATAGATAACGTAGATGAGCAGGCAGAGCAAAAAGAGAGCGGCAACCGGCAGATCGACGAACTCCTCCCTGGTCTTGTCGATCTTTTGGGCTGCCATGGTAACCACGGCAAGCACCAGGGTTGTGCTTAATGCTGAGGCTGAAGCAAAGGCAATAAGCCTGCGGAGGGGTTTATCACCGATCGATTGCAGAAGAAGAAGCAGATTCAATAGTCTCTCCCTGTTATGAACGTGTCAGATCGCTGCATCATAAGTTAAGAAACTTCATGGCTGTGCTCAAAAGAGCATTCTTTCCCGCTTGAGGGATTTCGGGCCAGGTGATGCCAAATGTATCAAGCAGGAGCTGCGTTCGATCTGAGGCGATCTCCACTCCGTGCAGACGTGTCAGGAGAGAACGACCTGTTTGAAGTCCAAAATTTTCAATGGTATCGGCAAGGACCGATTCCATCTGCGGTTCGTCGATTGCCTCCTGCACCCGTTTCAAAAAAGCGCTGAAGTTGCAGCCGCGGATTTTATCGGCAATCCCGTCGCTTGAGAGGATAATGCTGGCCAGCTGCTCCCGACGTGTCGTTTTAATGTGGTGTATCTCATTTGTCAAAACTTTCCTGTCTGCAAGTGTAATGAGTGCTTTTGCGACCACATCTACGTAACAAAGCGATGCGTCAAGTTCCAGCGGGATAACTCCAAGGCGCATGAAGGCAACAAGTTGCCGGAAAAAAGCATTATAGGCAATATTTTGCTGTAATATAGTGCTGTCTGTTGCAAAGGAGATGTTTCCAACCCGGTAAATACAACTGTTGGCCAATTCCTGACGTGATGCAATTACCAGTCGTTCAGCCTCCTGCTTGGTACGGACGTAATAGTTTTCATCCGGTTCTTCCGGGGCAAAATCATACTCGGTAAAAAGCCTGAACTCATCTGGCAATGCGCTGCCGGATACCGAAAGGGTAGAGACAAAATGAAAATCAGCAGGAGTTTGCTTTTGTCGTGCAGCCAAAGCCAGAAGATGACGTGTCGCAGCCACATTGTCAGCAAGAAAGTCGCGGTAGAGACCAATATGGTTCACATTGGCCGCGCAATGGTAGATGGCGTCAATTGTCTCTGCAAGCTGGCTGTACTCGCGGTGGGAGAGCAGGAATCCGGGATGTCGCAGGTCACCTGCCAGTACATGCAAACGCGGGTTGTTCCCTAAAGAGCTGCCTTCTTCACTCCCGAAATATCCGTTCAGTACCTGATCAAGACGGCCTCGTGCGGTTTGATCGTCTGTGCTGCGCACTAACGCTGTCACCTTGATTGCCGGGTCGGCAAGAAGCTCATGCAAGAGGTAACTTCCGAGATAGCCGGTCGCTCCAGTGAGCAGTACGTGCCGGTAGGAGTGGCCGGGTACAAGATCACGCTTGAGATCAGCGTGCATCCTTGCTTCATATACGCTCCGTTGCGGGCGCAAGGCATTGTCGCGTTCACGCTCAATTTCTGCATGAAGAAGGTGTTCATGTTCATATTCAGTGCAGAGTGTACCGATAATCGAGCGCAGGTGATCAGGACGTGGATGGCAGTAAAGGGCAAAGCTTGAAAGTACCGGATGTTCGTACAGGTTATTTACCTGACATTCAAATTCGCGGTGGAGCCGATTTATGACTGCGATGGCTCTCAGACTGTCACCCCCGATTTCAAAGAAATTATCCTCTCGTGTGATGATCGGATGACGGAGTTGCTCAGCCCAGACTTCCGACACCCTTTTTTCGATAGTGTTCTGCGGTTGAGTTTGCGGTTTATGGCTCTTTGTTTCCGGCATTGTTCCAATTGCGCATTCATCGGCTTTGGCCACACTGTTGAGCAGCGCCTGACGATCGACTTTACCGGCAGGCGTGAGGGGTATTGCCGGGATCCGGGATATGGTTACCGGAATCATATAAGAGGGAAGAGAGCCTGACAAACAGGTTGACCACTCTGTCCGGGTTGGAGTTTCCGTCTGAGGATCAAGGGTTACGAATGATCGGAGCACTTGTGTGTGGTCAGGCAGTATTTCCACAACAGCGACAGCCTGCAGCACGCCCGGACAGGCAGCAAGATGATACTCTATCTCGCCAAGCTCAACGCGTTGTCCGTGCAATTTGACCTGGGTGTCTTTTCGGCCAAGGATTTGCAGTTCACCTGTCCGGAGCCAGCGGCCCAGATCGCCGGTTTTGTAGCGTCGCTCGCCCGACAATTCCACGAAGGCGGCAGCGGTAAGCTTCGGACAATTGATGTAGCCGACACCAAGTCCTGTTCCGCCAATCAGGATTTCACCGGTAACTCCCGGCGGCAGCGGTTTGCAGCACTCATCAACGACCGAGATTGATGTATTCGGCATGGGGGAGCCTACCGTGATCGGCGTTCCATCAGGAAGGATAAGCCCTACAGCAGAGGCGGCTGTACACTCGGACGGGCCATAGCCATTAAAGTAAGAAAGCTTTGTTGCGTAAAAGCGTGCATCATCTTCGACAGGCGCCTCTCCGACGGTCATCAGAATCCTGACGCCAGGAAAATCTGCCTGCTCGAACAGGCACAGATAGGAGGCTGACATGGTGGCGACGGTGACGCCTCGTCGCTGAAGCAGGGCGTGCATACCGGAAAGATCATTCATCTCTTCGCGCCTGACTGGCACCAATGCTGCACCCGTTGACCATGTTATCACAAGGTCGCTCATCCACAAATCAAACGATGGTGAAGAAATCTGCATTACACGATCGTCAGCTCTGATGCCGAGGATTTCGGCTTCTCCAACACCGAGATTCAGCAGCCCTTTGTGATGAAGTTGAACCCCTTTTGGCACTCCGGTTGAGCCGGATGTATAAATGATATAAGCAGGATCGTCGGCCTTGATGGTTTTGTCGATACCCGGTGGATCAACTGCACCGACTGGAATATTTTCAGGCCGCAAAGTCTTGAAGTGACCGGCAGCAAGTTCAGGCGGAAGGGAAAGCCCGTCAAGCACGATGATAATCCGCAAGCCCGTATCCTGTGCCATGAATGCAAGTCGCTCGGCGGGCAGGTCGGCAGTCAGCGGGAGGTAGCAGGCACCGGCCTTCCATATGGCAAGAACGGTTTCTGGCAGTGCAGCCGACCGTTCCGTTAAAACTCCGACGACTTCTCCCCGTCCGACACCAAGTTTGAGCAGGGCACAGGCAAGGGCATCGGCACGACCATTCACCATTTCATAGCTGTGTATGCCAGCATCAGTGACCAATGCGGGTTGATCCGGGTAACGCTCCGCAACCTTTCGGAAAAGCTCAGGGAAAGAGTTTGCCGGCAGCGGAAGGTTTGGTCCTTTCTGCCACTCTTCAAGCAGCTTTTCTTCCTCAGGCAAGAGCAACGGAAGCTCCATCCCTTTATTATCATGATTTTTTTCGAGAAATCGCATCCAGCCTATCAGCGAGTCAAACCAGGTATGGGCGGTATCCTCCGTATAGATTGCCGCATTGACGTACCATGTCAGAACAATGCTGCCGTCTGCCAGCCCCTCGTGCACCAGTACAATATCCTGCGCTGGAGCATTGCGCCGCAATTCGTAGCTTACCTCGCCCGGCTCAGGAGGAGCAAAAGCGGTAAAAAAGAGATCTGCTTCGGAAGTAACCCTGACTGCCGGGTTTTCGGTGACCGCAATGTCAAAGAGAGGGTAGCGCCCCGGGTGCGTTGCATTCGTTTGTTCAAGCCGGAAATCACCATAGATGCGTGAAAAGGGGTATCGGGAGTGCTGGAGTGCTTCGGCCAGATTTTGCTGTATTGCTTGTATCAATGCATCAATTGAGCGCGAATTGACAACAGGGCATACCAGAGGGAGCATGTTGATAAAGTAACCAATGGTTTGCATCTCGGCAGTTGACTGGCGGGTTGATGCCGCAGTGCCCAGCAGAAATTCGGAACGTCCAGTGCGACGTTGTACTTCAAGCCCGAGAAGTGCCAGCATAAGCGCATGGAGTGTTGCCTTGTTCTGCTGTGCGATGCTGCGCAGTGCATTTGCTGTCGCAGGTTCGATACGGGTTCGGAAACAATGGCTGCGATTGCATGAGGCGGCTGAACGTGCATTTGGACGTGGTTTGTCAAGAGGCCATTCATCAAGGGCATCAGCTCTCCTTGTTATCAGGCCGCCAATGATACCTTTCCAGTAGGCGGCATCAATGCGGGCGCTTTTACTCTCAAGATATGCCGCTTCGTTTGCGGCTGACTGGTCAAATCCGGCTTCCGGCGGAGCAAGGGCGGCGCCTTTCATCAGTGCTGACAGTTCATCGATGAGTATAGCAAGCGAAATGCCGTCTCCCAAAGCATGGTGCATGACAAACCAGAAGATAGTTTGATTCCCGTCAACGACCCTGGTGAGGCCTGCACGCCAGAGTCCCGGCTGGCTCATGGCAAAAGGTTCCGTCTGGCGACTGCTGATGTGCGTACGTGCTTCTCCAAGAGATGTGGTGACGTGCTGTTCCAGGGTTACGTCCATATGCCCGACGACAACTCGTCGCAGGATCCCGGATTCGTCCTCACGAAAACTGGTGCGCAGGGAATCGTGTCTTGCAACCAGTTCATTCCATGCAGTTCTCCAGCCTTCCTCGGGTGACACCTCTCCGTGTACGACAAGGGTAAGGGGAATATTGAAGCCGCTGGTGTCGAACCCCGCCTGTTCGGCTGTCCAGAACTCGCGCTGGCCAACTGTCGCCTGGTCGGAGACGTTGTCGGCTTTCGGTTCAGGAGGGTGCATATCATGAACTCTTTGGGCAAAACCGGCAAGCGTCGGTTCGGCAAAAAGCTCACGGGCAGACACTTCACGGTTGAGCGATTTTTCGAGGCGTTGTACCACGGAGATTGCCAGCAAGCTGTGCCCTCCGAGCGCAAAAAAGTTGTCCTCACGATGGATAGGACTCTGTTTCAGGACGTCGGCCCATATTTCGGCAATGCAACGCTCCAGTTCACCCTGGGGCTCACTCAACCCTGATGGCAAGGGACGATCTTTCACCAAAGCAATCAGCGCCGATCGGTCAACTTTTCCTGAAACGGTCAACGGGATTGATGGTACAGGAATTAAACCGGAAGGAATCATGGAAGAAGAGAGCCGTTTCATCAGGTACGCTTTCCAGTCAGCCATTTCAGGCATGTTCTCCCCATCAGAGAGGCGAACAATACCCCACAGACTCTTCGTTCCTCTCTCCTGTTCACAAAGGATAACAGCTGCTTGCGAGATTGCCGGATGGCCGACCAGCGCATGCTCTATTTCACCAAGTTCAATGCGGATACCATTCATCTTCACCTGATCGTCAATGCGACCGATGATCTCAATTGTTCCATCCGTATGCCAGCGACCCAAATCACCGGTACAGTACCGACGTCCCAGCGCACTCTCCATAAAACTGGACAGCGTCAGTTCCGGGCGGTTCAGATAACCCTGACTGACACCAATTCCCCCAAGCCATATTTCGCCCGCAACACCAGGAACAAGAGGATGTCCATCATTACCGCAGATCTGGACACTGGTATTCGGCAGCGGTCTGCCAGCCGACAGAAAACACCGTTCATTACCACTCAAGAGCCCCATTGTAGTGGTAATCGTGTTCTCGGTAGGTCCGTATGCGTTGAAATAGCGGAGTTTCGAAGCATACCGTTGTACATCGGTGTGTATTGGCGCTTCACCGCCAGTGACCAGAACACGCAGTGACGAAGGAAGTTCTTCTCCTTCGAAGAGTCCAAGATAGGTCGGTGTGATGTCTGCCACGGTAACACGTCTCTCACGAAGGAAATCAAGAAAACGATTTGGCGATTCAATGACGTCGTAGGGCGCCGGGCAAATCGCCGCGCCGCAGGCAAGCGGCACCCCTATGTCGGAAAGAGAGACGTCGAAAGAGGGGGAAGCGAACATCAGAGAGCGATCACTGGCTGTGAGACCCAATATCCCTGCTGCGCCGAGTACCATGTTAACGTAGCCGCGGTGACTGATCAGCGTCCCCTTCGGTTTGCCGGTAGAGCCTGAGGTATACATGATGTACGCTGTATCATCGGGGTTCCCGACGATATAGGCTCTTTGGGAGTGTTGCTGAAGAAATGATGCAGATAACGTCTCCGGTCGAAATGCTTCGGGTCGTCCCTCAGCAAGCAGTTCCGGAACGGCAACGCCATCAAGTGCGACAAAATGTGATACTCCAGCATCGCGGGCCATAAAGGCAAGTCGTTCCGGTGGCAGGTCGGATGAGAGCGGCAGGTAGATTGCTCCTGATTTCCAGATGCCCAACAACGTGGCCGGAAGATGCGGAGAACGACCAGTCAGAACAGCGACAATGCTGCCGCGACAAACTCCCTGCAGCAAAAGGGCGTGGGCGATGGCGTTTGCTTCCTCATCAAGGGCCTGATAGGAGAGTGCGCCTTCAGAAGTTATTACAGCAGGGCGATCTGCCTGACCTGGCTGGTCAACAATCATTTCAAAGAGTTCGTGGAAGCGTAATGGTGGCCGCTCAATAGTTTCTCCCTGCTCCCGCTCGGCAAGCTCTTTTTCTTCTTCCGGCAGCAGATACGGGATGGGCAGGGATGCATGTTCCGGCGTTTCAGCAAGCCAGCGTGCCCGTCTGGCCAAAGATTCCAGCCAGATTCGCGCAGTTTCTTCACTGTAGACTGCCGCATTGACCTGCCATTGCAGGAGAAGCTCACCTCCATCCAGATTCTCATGGATAAGGATCATATCCTGTCCCGGAGAGGCATCTGTGCGTTCGTAACGTATGCTTTCTTTTGCTGTTGTCGCTCTCATGAAACGACGGTCAGCGCCCTCTTTTCGGGAAACAGGGTTTTCAGTTACAGCGATGTCGAACAACGGGTAACGCTGGGGATGACGCATGTCGGGATGGTCATTCCAGAAGGCATGGTAAATCCGGGCAAACGGCAGACGCGCATGTTGCAGGGCATCAGCAAGGCTTTGCTGTGTGGCTTGCAGGAGGTCACCGAAAGATTGTTGCCGCCGTAGTCTGATGTGCAACGGCAGCATGTTGACGCCGTAACCGATTATTTGCGAGTCGGAAGCAGCCTCCCTGAGGGATGCGGTGGTGCCTGTGAGTATGTCGGAACGGCTGGTACGACGCCCGGCTTCAATCGCAAGAAGGGTAAGGAACAGCGCGTGAAGGCTCGAATTATGAGCGCGGGCGAGAGCTTTCAGTCGTTCAGTTTTCTGGTAACTGAGAAGTACCTCAAGGCGATGGCTTCCAGTCGGGGTTCGTGTTGACCGCACCACATCAAGAGGCCACTCATCAAAGGCGGCAACAGGCACCTGGTTTAACAGGCTGACCCAGTATTCAGTGTCATGGCTGGAGTCTGCCGAAGCAAGATATGACTGCTCCCGGCCAGCAAACACCACTGCGCTGTTGCACGCAGAGGGCAAAATACCGCCAGCAAGCACTATTTCCAGCTCGCTGAAAAGGGTGCCGACCGATTGTCCGTCACCAACAGCATGGTGAAGGGCAAGCCAGAAAAAATGTTTGTTGTCGTCACGTGCTTCCACAAGACCGGCTCGCCAGAGCGGGGCGACGTTCATCGGAAGAGAAATAAGCTGACGCTGCCTGATATAAGCCAAAGCGTCATCGGTTGAGGATGCAGACGTGAATTCCAGCCCGGCTTCTATTTTCGACGAAACCCTTCGTCTCAACTGGCCGGTTTCATCATGTTCAAAAAAGGCGCGCAATCCATCATGGCGTCTCACCAGCGTTGACCAGGCGTTCTGCCAACGCTCAGTGGCAACCTCTCCTGTGACGAGGTAGTGAACAGGAATGGTGAAACTGCGAGTATCAAGCCCTGCCGATTCAGCAATCCAGAACTCTTTTTCTCCTTCCGATGCAAGATCAGTGTCGGGTGTGATCTCTTTCTGCTCCGCAATTGCGGGAGCTGATCCGATTTTTTCGACAAACGCGGCCAGTGTCGGAGCGGCAAACAGCGTTCGGGCTGAAACGGGTTGACCAAGGATTTCGGTCACACGATGTGCCAATGTTACGGCGAGCAGACTGTTACCGCCGAGAGCAAAGAAGTTGTCGTTGCGCGCAACAGGGATGTTGAGTACCTCTGACCAGATGGCTGCGACACGTTTTTCAAAAGGATTTTGAGGCATCTTGCGAACAGCTCTCATATTCTGCTGTTTCGCATGGTTGAGCAGCGCATTCCGATCAACTTTTCCGGCAGGTGTAAACGGAATTACCGGAACCGTCATGATACTCGAAGGAATCATGTGAGCGGAGAGATGTTCGGCAAGAAATTCCGTCAGTGAAGTTTCTGCAGGCAACGTATCGTTTTCCGGCTGAACAAAAGCCTTGAGCACTTTGACGCCCGTGTCGAGCTCCTCAACAAGAACAACAGCATTTGCGACTGCCGGACTTTTGCATAACATCTGTTCGATTTCACCAAGCTCAACCCGCTGACCGTTCAGTTTTATCTGCTGGTCAATACGGCCGGTGATTTGTATTTGCCCCTCTGCTGTCCAGCGACCATAGTCCCCTGAGCGATAGAAAATCCCATTCTGAGTGGTCATGAAGTGCTTTGCGCTTAGAGCGGGCTGGTTCAGGTATCCATGTGCAATCCCGATACCACCAAGCCACAACTCACCCTGAGCACCGGGAGGTACCTGAGAACCATCATTATGCCGAATCGAAATTTCAGCGTTGGGCAGTGGCCGACCAACAGTCAAAGGCGTATCCGCATCGTGATTTCCAGAGATTAATCCGCCTGAAACAACAATGGTTGCTTCTGTCGGTCCGTAAAAGTTCCAGAATGCAAGCTGTCTGGCATGATGACGAACGTCACGAATGTTCGGAGCCTCTCCGCCGGTAAGCAGAATGCGCATTCCCTCGAAAGGAAGCTTTTCGCTGACGCGCAGGTAGGATGGAGCATGGAAAGCAATGGTGACACCAAGTTCACGGTAATATGGCTTCAGTTGCCAGGGATCGTCCCGCAGTGCCTGCGATACCGGTACAAGGGCAATTCCGGTAATCAGCCCGTGTCCGAGTTCCCATAGAGAGGCATCGAAGCCAACGGTGGCCACCAGTGACATGCGGTCATCCTCCCGGACTCCTATTCTTTCTGCAACTCCAAGAATGGTATTGATATAACTGGCATGGGTCACGGGAACACCTTTCGGAGTACCAGTCGTGCCCGATGTGTAGATGATGTAGGCAATATCATCAGGTGAACCTTCCCTGTCCGGACGCCGCTCTGAAGGTGAACACTCCTCAGGACGGATGAGGGTGCCAATGGCATTACCGAGAACTGGCGAAATCGTGAGCCCGTCAAGAACGATGAGGTGATTCGCTCCTGCATCGGTTGCCATGAGAGCAAGTCGGGCTGCCGGGAGTTCATGCGCAAGAGGCAGATAGGTTCCGCCGGCTTTCCATATTCCCAGCACTGTTGCCGGAAGATTTTCCGGGTTTGCGGTGAGTACTCCAATGGTGTTTCCTCTTTTGACTCCTTTATGTATGAGCTCATGGGCAAAGCCATTGGCCCTGAGTTCGATATCATTAACAGTTTCGATATGGTTGCGGTGGATGATTGCCGGTCGGAGTGGATGCCGGTCAGCCAATTCTTCAAAGAATTCGTGGCTGCGTCGATCAGGGCGGGGCAGCTTTGGCCCTTGCTCCCATTGCTGCAGCAGAGCCATTTCATGAGGCAGCAATGCCGGAAGAGGCTGCCTGACCCGGTCAGGTTCTTCTGCCAGCCAGCGAGCCCATGCTGCGAACGAAGAAAGCCATGCCTGAGCGCCCTCAATAGAGCAAACATCCGGATTCCAGGTCAGTAACAGATTCAGCCCGCCACCGTTATCAGGACATGGCTCATGGCTGAACGAAAGATCGAGACCTGCAGCCGGGTGTTCAAGTTCTCCGGACAATGAGAGAGGCTCAAGGGTGAGACCAGCTTCCCGGTCAGCGGTGATCCTTGGAGGAATTGCCGTCAGGGCAATATCGAAAAGCGAGGTGCGTGAATGTGACCGAAGTTCGGGATGTCGTTGACGGAACTCGCGATAGAGCATACCAGCCGGGTATGCAGCATGCCCCACTGTTTCGGTAAGCGCAAACTGTGTGTTTTTAAGGATCTCCGAGAAGGGGAGATCGCCCTCCTTCAAAAGAATCACAGGAAGGACGTTAACGAAGTGCCCGATTGCGCTCTCTCCTCCTGCCGGACGGATGGATATGCCGCTGCCGACCATAATGTCATTGCATCCGCAACGTCGCCTGATCTCTGCACTGAGAATGGCGAGCAGCAGGGCGTGAAGGCCGATTCCCTGCGTTTTTGCAAGAAGAGCAAGCGTTTCAACCGTGCCCGCATCAAGCTGCTCGGCAAGTGGCGATGCGCCTTGTCCGCTGGGTAACGCAGGTCGTTGACGTTCCGTTACGTACTCATTAAAGGCGCCGCTTCCGCGCACACCCAGAGCATCGAGCCTGTTCAGCCAGAACTGCCGGTCGTGCGTGGCCTGTTCAGAAACCAGGTACTGTTGTTCGGCAAGGCTGGCCATTGCAATGCCGTCCGGTGCGGGCGGTAACACACGGCCGCCGAGCAGGGCAAGAAAATCCTCCTGTATCAGTCTGGCCGATGTGCCGTCAACGACGCAATGGTGGAAGACCAGCCAGACAAGCGTTTCATTCCCCTCATCGACATTGATCATGCCTCCTCTTGCCAGGGGAGGAGAGGTGAGCAGGAATCGTTCATTGGTCCAATGTGAAGCTATGTCGCGGGCATCCTCCATTGACGAGCAGTGATCCAGTCGAAGCAATGCATCAGGGGGGAGTTCATGGGAGGCAACAGTCCGCCAGCGGAGTGTGTTGTTTTCGTCCTGATACAATGCCGTGCGCAGGGCGGCATGACGATCAAGCAGACGTATCCATGCTGATTGCCAGGCATCCGGTAGTAACGTCCGACCCCGAACACGCAGAAGACGCACAATATGGGAGGCTGACGGTGCCAGACCAATTTCCGAGGCAATCCAGAAATCCTCCTGGTCAGCAGTGGCAATATTCTCAACAGGAGTATCGCCGCTGATGCCGGATTGTTGTTGCTGCATGGAGCCAATGTGTTCGGCCAACGCTTTCACGGTCAGCGCAGTCAGCACCATCTGCACCGGAACGTTGTAGCCAAGCAGATGCAGGCGTTGACTGACGGCAATCGCAAGCAGGCTTGTTCCGCCAGCAGCAAAGAAATTATGCTCTCTCATGATCGGCCGTACAGCAAGCAGATCTTCCCATATTCCGGCTATTGCCTGTTCAAGTTTACCCTGCGGGGGGAGGCCGCCATCTTGTCTGGAAGTTTCGTTGAACAGGGAATCTGCGATATCCAGCAAGGCTTTTTGATCGACCTTGCCTGAAGAGTTGACTGGTATTGTTGACAGTACGGCAACCTGGGCAGGAATCATGTAGGAGGGGAGTGTTTTCAGGAGAAATTCACGCCAGTCAACATGTTGTACCTGATCGGGCTCCGGATATTCCACAAAAGCAACCATTCTGCCTTTTGCATGCATCACCCTGGCGTTTCTCACGCCGGGATAGCGCTGCAGTGTAACTTCAATCTCGTCAAGCGAGACCGATTGCCCGGAAATTTTAACGACATGGTCGGCCCGACCAAGAGACTCAAGTTCACCTTTTGTGTTCCATCGACCGAGATCGTGTGAGCGGAAAGCACGTCCATAACGAGTTTCAACAAAAAACTCCTCAGTGAGTTGAGGCTGATTCAAATATCCGGGTGAGACGCCGGTACCGATGACATGGACCTCACCAACCTCGCCTTTCGGCACCTCATGACCATTTTTATCAAGCAAATAGACAGCCGTATTTGCAAACGGCCGGCCACTCGGTATCGCCCCCTCTTCTTCGGGATCGACATGATGCATGCAAATAGCGCCGCAAACCTCAGTCGCTCCAAGCAGATTCCAATAGTCCACCTGTCGGGCGTAATATCTTGCATCATCAGCGTCGGGCCGCTCTCCGGCAGTAATGATACAGCGCAGTCCTTTTGGCACGATTCTCTTCAGCAAATGCAGATATGACGGCGTAAACATAGCAATCGAAACAAGATGCCTTTCCATCTGAGTGAGCAGGTCGTCTGGATTATCGATGGTGGAACGGGATACAGGCACATAGGCCGCTCCCGAAACAAGGGGAAGGCAGAGGCCGCGAAAACCAAGAATAAAACCTGGTGAAGTAGAAAGCAAAATGCGATCCTTACTGGAGATTTTATGCGCAGCGATATGCCCCAGCGCCATATTCATACAGGCATCATGCTGAATCATAACCCCTTTCGGCGTGCCGGTAGACCCGGAAGTAAAGAGAATGGCCGCAAGATCGGTCATCCCCGGCTTCAGATGATCAAGGTAAGCAGGAGCTTTCCAGTCTGCCGTCAACGCCTCTGGCCTGATGACCGCATTGCAGAGAGAGAGTGCGCCATTGGCAATGAGGGTGTCAACAAGCTCCCGGGGTGGTTCAATGCCATCAAGAACAATCAATCGCCGAATTCCGGCTTGTTCGGCCATGTTTGCCAGTCGCCGGGGGGGCAGGTCGGCGACCATAGGTACATAGACTCCTCCGGCTTTCAGGATAGCCAGAAATGCAGCAGGTAAATCTGCCGATCGATCAGTAAGGACTCCGATCATTTCCTGCGTGTCAATGCCGCGGATATGCAGTTCCATGGCAACTCTTTCTGCAGCCGCATCCAGCTCGGAATAAGTGATTATGCTGCGATCAGTAATAAGCGCAGGTGCGGATGGTTGCTTGAGCACCAAAGCCTTGAAATGCTCATGTATCTTGCGGTAATAATGCATGTAACCTCAGGTGGCGTCATTTTTATCCATTCTTCTCTCTTGCTCAATTCATGCTTCTCACTGCTGCACGAACGTCTGTGTATTTGAAGTAATCTCCGATAGCTACAGTCAATACATTTTGTATGCTTTGCCGGAACCGGTGCGATTGCAGTTAAATAAAAGTAATATAATGGTGCTCAAATAAAAAGAGGAGGATGTTGTTTGCAGTAATTTTTTTTATAATGAAGTGTTTGGAGCTTTGCCAGAACCAGGTTACCGCACAAATGCAATGAAACTTCTCCGTGAATGGCTTGCAAATTTCAGCTCCCTTTGCAAATCTTTTCTCCGGCAACATGCCCTGCCAATCATCTCACTGGGCTTACTGGTCTGTCTTGTTCTGGTATTCTTTTTTGACCGTACCGTAATTTCGATACATTCCGGACAACGCGGGATCTTGTGGAGGAGACTTGGAGCAGGTACGGTGATTGATACCGTGTATCCTGAAGGAATACATGTGATTCTGCCTTTTAACAAGATGTACATATACACGATACGCAAGCAGCAGTTTCGTGATTCGATTGATGTGCTGACGTTCGACGGGCTCACTGTCCGGGTAAAGTACACGGTGCGTTATTATCTTGACCCTTCCACCCTTCCTTTGCTGCATCAGATTATAGGACCGGACTATGTCAACGTGGCGATTCGCCCCGACGTACGATCTGTTATCCGGACTCTTTTCGGGCAATACAAACCCGAAGAAATTTACACCTCACAGAAGGCCATCCAGTTGCTGTTCAACGAGCAATCAAGGGCTCATCTTGCTGCGCGTTTCGTAAAAATCGATGATGTCCCGATTGAATCCATCACTCTTCCAGCCCGAATCTCCCAGGCTATTGAAGAGAAAATGGTTCAGCAGCAACGTGAAGGAGAATATTCCTACCGCACGTCAATAGCAAAAAAGGAAGCTGAGCGCCTGCAGATTGAATCAGAAGGTATTCGACAATATAATGACACGGTAAACAAGAGCTTGACTCCTTCGATTCTCAAATGGGAAGGCATTCTGGCAACGCGTGAGCTGGCGAAATCACCGAATGCCAAAGTGGTCGTGATCGGTTCCGGGCAATCTGGCTTGCCGATTATTTTAGGCAAGGATTGAAAGATGAAGAAAATAATTTTTTGGGTGGCGGCAATCGGGTTGCTCGCGTTCTTCATGTTTACGCAGTTCAGTTCTTTTGAACGTAAGGGTATACGTCGATTTGAAGTATTGAATAACCCATCGAAAGAGATTATCGTTGGGGTATGCTGGCCGTTTTCTGTAAACCAGGACGGCATGGGGGATGGTCTTCAACTGGCCCTGGATGAAATCAATTCCAAAAATCTTGCAGGAGGATACACTATCCACCTGATTATTCGAGACGATGCTTTTAATAGTATAAAGCAGAAACTTATCGCCAGAGAGTTTGTTGATAACCCTGAGATAAGCGCGGTGATTGGCTACTATGATGACGGACCTGCTATCCAGGCCTCCTCAATTTTTGAGTCAAGTAGATTGCTGCATCTGTTGATCGGGGCCAACAACACAGATATGACCTCTCACGGCTTCAACTATATCAATCGCACTGTTATGTCCAGCGACAGGATCGCAGCGAAACTTGCAAAGCTTACAACAAATCGAGGCTACCATAAAATCGCTGTGCTCTGGGAGGAAGATGCTTACGGGGAGGATCTGGCGTATCAGTATCAAGTGGGTCTTGATCAATTAAATGCCCAGGTTGTCTATCAATGGTCTTATTCCCGTAAACATGTTGACTTCCGGTTACTGGTCAACGAACTGAAAATGATTGATGCTGATATGATTTTTTTCAGCGGTATCGAGCCGATAGCAGGGGATTTTTTACGGGCAGCACGTAAAGTAGGACTGAAAACTCCCGTACTCGGAGCTTTTAATAATACGCCGGAAATGCGCAATCATGCCGGCGCAGCATATGATGGGGCAATTTTTTTCAGTTTTTACAACGTCCATTCCCCAAGTCCTGAAAATCAACTATTCGTGAGAAAGTTTTATGCCCGATATGGCAAAGATCCGGATACATGGGCAGCGCAAAGCTACGATGCATTGCACATCCTTGCAAAGGCCATCAAATTCACCGGTTCACGTAATCCACTCGACTTGTCCTACGCCATTCGGTATTCGGATGCTTATGAAGGCGCCAATGGCAGGTACAAGTTTGACCGGGCAGGCAATCTTGAAGACAAGCCCTTGTTCCTGTATAAGATCCAGCACGGAGTCCCGGTACTTATTCAGTAAAAGAGCCCATGTCTATCTTATGCTTTGTTGAACGGGGTTTATTTGCTAATTTAATACTTCGGTAATAAGTGAAATCAACGTTGCAAAGCCATTTACGAAAGGAGATTACTTATGAAAAACGAAACAGTTGAAACCACCGTTGAAGTGGTGACTGAAAGTGTCAACGACACTCTCGATCGTGATCAGCGAATTGAGAAACATGCCAAAAATCATATTCTTGCAGCGATGGGTGTCGGGCTTGTCCCTATTCCGTTGGTTGATATGGTCGCTCTGGTAGGCATACAGCTTGATATGATCAGGACGCTTTCAAGTGAGTACAATGTTCCATTCCGGCGTGACATCGGGAAATCGGTCATCACAACATTGCTGGGTGGCTTTATTCCTGTAGCTCTCGGAGGCACTCTATCAAGCTTGATAAAATGTATTCCCTTGATTGGCCAGACTACAGGTGCAATTACCATGCCGGTTATTTCAGGAGCCTCTACCTATGCAATCTACAAAGTCTTTATACAGCACTTTGAGTCAGGCGGAACCTTCCTTGATCTGGATCCGTCAAAGGTGAAGTCCTATTTTTCCGAGCAGTTCACTAAAGGGAAAGCCGTTGCGGCTGATTTGAAAAAAGATGAAACGGCAAGCACAGCAAACTGATGGACGTTGCCGGCAAAGATGTACTTTTAAAATAGCGCACAAGGGGTTAGCCGCTTTTTATGCGCTATTTTTTACCTTTTATTTCTGGCGCCGCTTGTATGCTGTTGTGGTGCTCTTGGGATGAGGTATTGGTTTACCCCGGTCTGTTTGCAATGAATTTCAATAGCAGAAGGAGATATCATGGCTGTTTCTCTGTTGTATGTCGCTCTCTGTATTCTGATTGCCTTCATTGGCTCAAACAGAAAATTCGGATTCTGGGGATATTTTTTCTGCTCACTTTTTTTAACCCCGGCAATAGGGGCGCTTGTGCTGGTTGCGTCTGATCCACGACCCAAGAAACTTGAGAAATGCCCCAAGTGTTCATATCCGCTTACCGAATCAGCAACTCATCGCGATTAGTTCACGCTCAAGGTAATTTCGTGAATGAATGTGCAGATTCCTTTTGCTTGTGATTCCTGCCTGTACGCTATATCGAAACAGATCATGGATGAGCTGAGAGGCCACTTTGCCAATTTCGCAGTACCAACCAATAGTGCGGCTCTATCGGCATTCCGTCACCATGTTATTGTATTCTGGATAAGACGCCTGAGGCGTCGAAGCCAGCGACATCGTATGACATGGAAGCGGATGCAGAAATATATCGACCGATATATTTCAAACCCGAAGATTCTTCACCCATGGCCGGAACAACGGTTTCGCGTCAAATACTCAAGTTAGGAGCCGGATGCGGGAATTCTGCTTGTCCGGAACTGTCCGGGGGGCGAAGGGTAACCCTCGTTCCTACCGGGATAACGCAAAGCCGTAACTCTCATCGAAGTCCGGGCCCGGTGCCACTTCCCTCTGCCTGTGAACGCATTGGCAGAGGTTGATCATCGAATGGTCGTTAACGGGCAATCTGTGGTTTTCCGTTTTTTGCGAAATAGTCGTTCAGCGCCTCTCCGACCATTTGCTGAATGGACATATCCTTGTCCAGACCGATCATTTTCAGTTGTTTCAGGACATCCGCATCAAACCAGCCAGTGATGGACTTTTTCCCAATTCGGTTTGACGGTGTTGGTGAAACCGTCAGATTTTTCTCTGAGGGTTGCGTTGCGGTTTTTTCGGTCACAGCACCCTCTTTTTGGCTTTCCGATGACTGGCGCAATGCTGAGGCAAGGCTTGGTTTTTTTTGCATGGTATATTCTCCGTTCGCTGTAAATTATTTTTTAATATCAATATAGCGGCAAATCCACTGATATATACTCTCTACCTCCTGGGCAGCTTTTCCTGAAGGTTCATATTCAATGACGGCCAATCCAACCGTTAAAGAGTGCACAAAAGCAGCTCGCTGTCCCAAATATTCGGGAATGATTTCGAGATCGTAACATTTTATCGCCTCAATGGCCTCTTCAGTGAGTGACCCTCGTGGCGGAACTGAATTCAGAATGGCAACTGCCGGTTTTTTTGCCATGGCAGCAATGTCGACCGAAGTTGCAATGGCACGAAGATCAAGAATTGATGGTTTGCAGGGAATAATCACTAAATCGGCTACCCTTGCAACCTGAAGTGCAGCAGCATCCGAGTGAGGCGCTGTATCGATAATAACGAGATCAGCCCCATGCTCACGGGCCGTCTGAAGGATTGCATTAATGCGTACCGGCTGTGCTGAAATAACGACAGGACTCTCTTTTGTACGGGTGTCTTGCCACCCCATCGCACTGCCCTGAGGGTCGATATCAATAACAACACACGAATGCCCTTTGCTCTCAGCCGCAACAGCGAGGTTTATTGCAAGTGTGGTTTTGCCTGCGCCGCCCTTCTGCGATATCATGGCAATTATTTTCATGGTGTCATGAAGGATTGTGTTCCTGAATGAAAGCTGGAGTGTATAATGTTGAACATAACATCATTATACCAATATTGCAATACACTGATCATGCAAAACAGCATTCTGTCATGATGTAAGTATATTTTTATGTAAAAGCCATCATAAGTATAGATGTTTTGAATACATTGTTACCTCATGATAGATTGTATTACAATAGATTAAATCTATTAAATGGAATTATTTAACAATATTTTTTTATGCTAAATAAAGGTGACTTTCTTCCTTTTTATGCAGCAACTGAAGTGCTGTTAAGGGGGAGATTGCAAAAAACGCGAAAATGTTGAGAAGAGAAGTTTTTGGATTGTTTCAGGAAAATCTTTTTTCTGAGCTTGTCGATAACACATCAAAGCATTCGACGATTTTGATCTGCTGCCTTGATAATCCAGGGCTTTGTGCACTCTTCGGTTATCTTCCATTCGCCTTCTTTTCGAGCAGGGAACTTTGTCCGGGTCAGTCAGGCACTTGAATAGATCAAAACTCATATCTGCTCTTTCCTGGCAGGAACCAGGCATACCTTTCTGACCGGTTCTGTTCGCAGGTATGGCTGATGAGGTATTTCCCCCTCTTGTCACGAGCTATGTGTTCTTTTTTTGTTCCAGTATGTGTTTATTGCAATATTTATTGATTACAATATGACGATAGGTGTTTCTGTAAATAATTAAATACGTAAAATAATCACGGGATTTAATCACTCTTTTCCAAAAAAACGGGCATACATTCATGCTTGTTTAAACTGCGGATATGGCGGTGACCATTGTCTTCTGTTGTCACCACATTTGGTTTCGCCTTGTTCCGGTATTGGTGAAAATTTTTTTGTTGTTCGATATCAGTTCGAAGAACAAAACCATCAGGTACAGCAGGGGAGAAGTCTTGAATTTCCAAATAAATTAATCAATATCTTTTCTGGAACTCCGATCCCCAGTTCGAGAGATTGAGTGTTGGTTGTCTTTTTTTTGCTGTATTGTAATATTTATTACTTTATAGAATAACTTCAATAAATATTATTACAGCTCTTTCCGGATAAGCCTGTTACAGAAACGGGAAATAATACGACACGGCGTTATTGTGTGTAAGTAGCTTTATATGATGAAGTTAAGCAGCATTCTTTTTTCTGTTTTTGTTGTAATTTGAATGAAATATTGAAAGAATGATTGTTTGTATTAAAGTGTTTAATCTGTTCTATTGTTTATATGTTTTGTATGATTTTATACAAAACATACTGTACGAAAGATTTTTGAAAAGGGAGTCGCGGAAAGCAGGTGCTGCCGCTTTGCCTTGCTGAAATCGAGCGATGACCTCCTTACTTTATCGGGCTTTTAGGTGATCGATATGGTTTTGTGCCGGAACCGGAAACGATTGCTCAGGAATTCCTCGAATCCCGACTCTGGCTGAAAGAGCTCACCCTATCAGTCCGTGAGTGGGAGGAGCATCCTCAAGCTCTCGGCGAGGCGCTGAGGAGGTAAATTTTTTACACGCCAATAATGTTTTTTATTTTGAAAGTCACCCTTTTTTTACAACATTTAAAAAGGGTTTTTATTACAACTCTTTTCATGAGCTATATCACTACTGGCCGGCACTTTTCAACTATTGAACCGGTGCTCTTCTTTGTCGGTAGCTGAGTTCCTGAAACAAAGCAGTTTCAATGGTTATTACTTCCTGGTAGAGATCATCCCTCTTCAGCATTTTTTTGTGTTGATGGAGGTGAGGTCGACTACTCGTGTGCATGATGGTCAAGATTTGATGTCTTGAATAACGACACAATGCATCACGGGAAGATTATGCAATCTTCAACCTCTTTTCGCCATGATTCGTACTGCGTTGGAGTTTATCAAGAAAGAACTTGAGTCCTACATTGTGACTCGTGAGCAGGACTCAAGTTATCCTGCGGGCAGTGTCGTTGATTTAAAGTCTATCGTATCTCCGAATGGTCAGGTCAATGTTACTGACACGACGCATGTGACGCTTATGCTTGTAGGCGTTGATGAAGAACGACGTGAAGGGAAGCGTTCGCACTATATACCAACTGAAGACAAGATGTTCTTCAGATTGAACCCCCCTGTTGAGCTTGATCTGTTTGTTTTGTTTGCGGCGCATAAAATGAATTATGAAACTGCACTTCGCGACCTGTCCGACATTATTGGTTTTTTTCAGGCGAACCCGGTTTTTGATGCTATAAAATATCCCGCACTGAATGCGTCCGTCAACAAGCCGGATGAAAAGCCCTGGCAGATGATTGAACGACTCTCGTTTATGCTCCAAAGCCTGACATTCGAACAGCAGAATAATCTATGGGCAATGCTTGGTTCAAAGTATATCCCGAGTGTGGTGTATCGGATGAAGATGATCACCTTTTTCGAGACAAAGAGCAATCAAAAGGTTGCTTCAATTGCAGAACTTGATTTTCTGGGGAGTTCACAATAATCATGGAGATGGCCTTATTCAAATACGCCGAGCTGGCGACTGTCGCAGTTACAAACTCTTACTACGCTAATGGTATCTGTAAAAAATACCATGTTGCTCCCTTGCTTGATTTTGAACTGGTTCCTACGAACGAGTGTGCTGCATTAATGAAGAAGCTTGATTTTATCTTTCGCAGCGATGATCATGGAGGAGGATTTATGGTGCTTGGAAGAGTATCGGGTACCATCGGTGGTGATGATCTCCTGCGCTTTCCGCCGAAAGCGGGCGATATCTTGACCTTTTGGGTAAAGCTTAAGAACCCTGATCTCCTGAATTTCGACGATCTCCCGACGAAGAGCGATTTTAATACATTTTACTATTTCACCAATCACCGGGGAGACACCCTGGCGCCTCGCAACAAGCTCCATCTTACCAGCGCCTCTTCCGGCGTCAGTGGTACCATCGATTCCATGAAGAGATCTGCTTCGACGTATCGTTACCATCATACCGCTGAAGTTGCCCCAGGCACAGCAAAAGTTACGCATATCCATACAGGTATGGAAGTTACACCCGACTCTCTTGTCAATCAGATGGGGCATTCTGACCTTCTGTTCAATCTGAATAATCTTGCGCTCGGTACATGCCAGCTTACTATCAGCGGGAGCCTCAAGGATGAGTTTTACTATATCGGCAACCCAGGGTTTAAGCCTTTTGGTGTTATCGAACTGTTGCTTTCCGATACGTTGCTGCCGAATTACCGGATCGTCGAGTCTGATCGTACGCTTGCGAAACCACGACCTGTATATTCAATTCTGTTCAATGGCAGGAAGACATTCTGGCGCTACACCATTCATTTGCAGTCTAACAGTCCGCTTTTTCGTGAAATGGAGGCGCTGCTCCCTGCTGAAAAAGCGGATTTTCTGAACAAACTCAACATTATAACCAACGATGCAGCGATCACGTTTACACGCAAATCGGCGACTGACACCGAAATCGTTTTTGTCTCCGACAGCGAACAGCCGTTACAAGAGAAATATACCTCAGCCACGACTCATGATCATCTCAGTCTGACGTTGACGAAGTACATCGGTGTCTTGGCGAAAGAAGCCGTCGTGAGATCGGATCTCTCATATCCTCCGACAGAACTGATCGACGCGACATCATTGCCTGTAATTTATTCGGACATTTTCTTAACACTTTAGGGAGAAATTACTTATGGCTGTATTAAAATTATCGACACCCGGCGTGTACGTACAGGAGATATCGACACTGCCGCCATCTGTTGCTGAAGTGGAAACCGCGATTCCGGCATTCATTGGATACACCGAAAAGGCTGACCGCCTTGTTGCCGGCGATCTTGTGATGATCCCGAACAAAATTGGAAGCCTCAGCGACTTTGAGCAATTCTATGGTGGGCCACCGACTGAATCTGACGATAGTATTACGATTACTGTCAAAGATTCCGGCAATAACCAATACGAAATTATTTGTGGATATGATACTTCGAAACGCTCGAAGTACTGTCTCTATTATTCAATCAAGCATTTCTATGATAACGGTGGTGGAACATGCTACATCGTTGCCGCCGACACATTCAAAACACCGGGCGTTGTATCCAAAGATAAGCTTAAGAGCGCTCTTGATGTCATTAAGGATGTAGACGAGGTGACTCTTTTAGCCATTCCCGAAACTCCGGCAATCGACCAGAGCGATGGCGGTAACGCGTATAAAGAGGTGGTAAATGCTATGATCAATCAAGCATACGATCTTAAAGACCGCTTTGCAATCATTGATCCTTACAAAGTTACGGCGAAAAACAGTGTCGATCCGAATGGCGACATTTGAAGTGGACCCCAACCGGTAGACAAAAAGTGGCTTAGTTTAAGTTACTAACCTGACCTGTTTATGCAGCGGAAAGGCGCTGCCCCTCTTTTATCTGTAACTCTTCTGTCGGCTTATTCTTCTTGCTGTATTTGTCAAC
>CAIRXW010000043.1 GCA_903882665.1 uncultured Chlorobiaceae bacterium
GCGGACAAAGTTTTCAAATTGCCGGATAGAGCGTAATTGTATCAACTCCCGCAAATCGCGTTCAACATAGGTGGCAAAATAATCTCCGAGCATGACTGCCGGATCAAGGTGATCTGCATGAATACGCGGATAGCCACCAGCAAACAGGAGATGATCAACACCAGTGGGTAATCCTGCATCACACAGTTCAGCAACAGATAACGGCAACAGCTTCAAAAGCGCTGTTCTTCCGGCAAGTGACTGACTGATATGGCGGCTCAATTCAAATTGATGGCTTCCGGTCAGAATAAATTCACCAGCAGTTTTGTGATCATCAACTCGAACCTGAATCCATGAAAGCAACTCAGGAACACGCTGCACTTCATCAAGAACGGCACCCTTTGGAAACTGGGCCAAAAATCCTGCCGGATCATGCTGTGCAAAATTACGAATATCAGGCCTCTCCAGATTACTGTAAGGTTTTTCAGGAAAAGCAGTTCTGCAAAGAGTGGTTTTCCCTGATTGCCTTGGACCGGTAAGCGTTACAACAGGATATTCCATGGCCCGACTCTGCAGGACAGACATGAGATGACGCTCAATCATTGTATGCAATATTAAAGTTTTGCCTTAATATTGCATACATAGAAGCAAAAACCAAGAAAATTTACACCCATCTTTCATTCTGGTGGTCTATCCCGTTGTATTGGGTGTTGAATTTGGAAATGGGTGTAAACGGGTGTATTATTGGTTTATGCTTCAAACCGACACACTTCAAATTACCCCGGAGATCCTGAACCTGATCGCTCAGATCGACGAATTTAAAGGTGCCTGGCGTGCTTTGGGCACACTCGCCCCAGATCGCCTCTCAGCTTTACGCAGGGTTGCCACCATCGAGAGCATCGGATCATCAACTCGCATTGAGGGTAGCAAACTCTCAGATCGGGAGGTAGAACGTCTGCTTTCTAACCTGAAAATCAACTCCTTCGATACGCGTGATGAGCAAGAAGTTGCCGGTTATG
Source organism: uncultured Chlorobiaceae bacterium (assembly GCA_903882665.1). Taxonomy (GTDB): domain Bacteria; phylum Bacteroidota; class Chlorobiia; order Chlorobiales; family Chlorobiaceae; genus Chlorobium. The sequence continues at coordinate 999 of CAIRXW010000043.1, forward strand.
CAGAGCTGATGGACCTGGTGTTCGACTCATGGCCGCATCCATGGATTCAATGCGAAGATCAATCTCGCCGATGGTGAACCCAGTCGCTTCCAGATCGAAGTCAAGATCCAGAAGCGTGAGTGACTGCAGCTGCTCGCCGAGCAGCTTGCTATCCCATGTGGCAAGCTCACTGAGCCTATTATCTGCAATCATGAACGCCTTGATTTGAGGCGGTGATAAATGTTCAAGACAAAGAACTGGAACTTCGGTCATTCCGATTTTCTTTGCGGCATCAAGCCGAGCATGTCCGGCAACGACGTGATTCTCTTTATCGATAGCAACAGGCACGATAAAGCCAAAAGCTTTGATGCTCTTGACGAGTGCTCTGATCTGCCTGTCAGAGTGTTTTCGAGGGTTGGCAGGATCGGGTTTGAGCTGCTCCACAGGGAGATAGTTTATCAGCCCCAGCCGTTTTGCTTTCGCAACAGGCCGCTTGCGGTTCGTTTTTTCTTGTTTCATACTGGGTTGCGTTTGTTTGCTGGTTATATAAAAGTATAATTACGTTTAATTGTTTATAAAAAATGATTGCCATCCAGGAAATTCTGACACGTGAAAAGCACACTCATTTTTTTTGTATTGATCATGATAGTATCCTTTGTTGAATGCTTTATAAGAGTAAATTTACGTTTAATTATATAGAAAAAGAGATCACCCCTTTGGACCAGGACGAATCTCCGGAGCATGCACTGCCCAGTAGGTCCACTGCATTGCCAATAAGCTCAACGGTACTAAAGCCCTGAAACTCCCATCGGGGAACCGCTCAACAAGATCAAGTGGAGTCAATACCCCTCCTTGTGCAAATTCATCCATAGTGACGACATCTATTTCACCCGATTTATCATCATATTTGTCATGGAGTCTAAGAGCAAGGTCATGAGTATTCATGGTCAATTCTTGTCCGCGACTTCTGACCCAAGTCTCATTCAAACTGTTTTCAGGGTGGTTGATTAAAGCATTACGATAGACTTTCTTCATTTGCCCTCTTTTTTTTAGCAATACCTTGGTAATGTCTGAAGGCTTCATCCCTTGATTGAGAGCATAAAGCGCCACCCCGCATTCAACCAGGTCCTCATACCCATACGCAACACGATTGCCGCTTCCAAGCTGCTTTTTTGTTGCCTTTTCGGGGATGCCGAGCTGACGCAGGTAATTGAGCTTATCCAGCTTGTGTTTTGGGACATCCTGGCCAAAATTGATTGCCCATGCAAGTTGTCCAAGTGAAATGTTCAGATTTGGTATTTCCACGTTCCGCTATAGCTATTGGTCATTGCTGTAAATAATTAAAAGTAATTTTACGTTTTAAGATATACATTTTTTATAAACCCAAAAACTTCTGACACGTTTACACTTTTTTCGAGTCACTATAACGCTCCTTGAAACAAAAGAAAACAATCGCAGAAAGGAGTTGACTTGCTCCCTGAATCAATCGTAATTGGTGTTGTCCACTCTCTTTCCGAGGGTATGATTACTGACTAATTCTTTACAAATCGATCTTTTAACTCTTCGCTTATGAATCTCTTGAAATCAAAATTGACCGAGCTTAACGATCAGTCTCGATCGCAACTCATGAAGGAATGGAAGCGAATGTTTGGTACGCTGGCTCCCGAACATTCACGTGAAGTTTTTTTAAAACAGGCAATAGCCTGGCAAATGCAGGTTGAGCAATGGGAGCAACAGCAACCTGAAAATTCTATAAAACGGATGCATAAGCTGCTCCACCGAAAACTCAGTGAAACGAGTTCCAGTTCATCACCCAACAAAACACTTGCTCTGACACAAGGGACACAAATGGTTCGTGAGTGGAATGGCAACACCTATAGGGTAACAGCCACAAATGACGGTTACGAGTACGCAGGACAGGTCTACCGAAGTCTCACAGCTATCAGTAAACTGATCACTGGTACGGCATGGTCAGGTCCGAAGTTTTTCGGAGTGGTGAAATGAGTGTGAACAGGCTTGCCTGCGCAATCTACACGCGCAAATCTACAGAAGACGGACTTGAACAGGAATTCAACTCTCTTGATGCACAACGGGAGGCATGTGCCGCATACATCCTCAGTCAAAAAAGCCAGGGATGGGTACCGGTGACGAGTTCGTATGATGACGGCGGGATATCGGGAGGGACGCTGGATCGACCCGGAGTGCAACGGCTAATCAGCGACATTCGGGAGCGGAAGGTTCAGGTGATTGTGGTCTACAAGGTCGACCGGCTGACCCGATCGCTTGCCGACTTTGCAAAACTGGTTGAACTCTTCGATGAGTTTAACGTCTCCTTCGTCTCAGTGACACAGCAGTTTAACACCACGACCTCGATGGGTCGGCTTACCCTGAATATGCTTCTTTCCTTTGCACAGTTTGAACGGGAGGTGACCGGCGAGCGGATCAGGGACAAGATTGCCGCATCGAAACGTAAAGGCATGTGGATGGGTGGTATGGTGCCTATCGGGTATACGGCAAACGGCAGAACACTTGAGATCGACAATGAAAAGGCGGAGATCATCAGAGAAATCTACCGGATGTATCTTGAGATTGGTAATGTTTCAAGACTCAAGAGGCACATCGATAGCATGGGTTGGATAACTCCTGAACGATTAAGCAACCGGATTAGTCAGCAGGGCTGTAAACCGTATAGCCGAGGGCATTTTTATCAGATCCTCTGCAATCCGATTTACATTGGTAAAATTAAACATAAAAAAAACGTGTACGATGGACAACACCCGCCAATCATTGATATGGAAAGATGGGATGCCGTCCGTAACAAAATGACAACTCATCTGCAGGGTGTTCGATCTGGAGAAAACAATGCATGGCCGAGCATACTCATCGGGTTGGCTTTTGATGGTCAAGGAAGACGCCTCACACCGGTCCACACCAAAAGACGTGGCCGGATCTACCGGTATTATGCTTCTCCTCAGGATATTGCCAAAAGCGATCCTGAGAGGATTCGGGTGAGTGCCAATGAACTGGAAGATGCTGTGTTGAGTGGCATGAAGACCTTTCTCCATGATGAGGGCAGAATGTTGGGATTGCTCGATGACGAAAGCGCAAACCAGTTTCACGAGTTGTTGCAAAATGCACAAGAACTACATGCACAACTTAACTCCCCTGACCGGGAACTCATGCAACGATGTGTACAGAAGATCGAAGTGACCAGAACTCGTATCTGGGTCAGATTCAAGCCGACAAGCCTGGGGCTTGACTATGACGATGAAGCTCAAAGCGATAGTGCACTGATTGAAATTCCGGCAGCACTGAAGCGGTGTGGTATGGCAATGAAGCTCATCATCAATCCGGAGATACAGAGACCGACCCGGAAAAAAGATACGACAACGATGATCGCACTCCTTACCAAGGCAAATGACTGGTTCAGTCGATTGAAAAGTGGAGAGTGCAAAAGCGTCTCTGAGCTTGCAGAGGAAGATAACGTAAGAGGCAAACATATTTGCAAGCTCTTGCCATTAGCGTTTCTCTCGCCAGAGATCCAGCAACGAATACTGCTTGGTGAACACCCACCGGAACTGAACGCTCTCCAACTTATAAAAAGAACTCCTTTTCCGCATGACTGGGATGAGCAAAAGAGAGTCTTGGGCTTCCACCCCTGAACAAGTTGTTTCTCAACCCACACGATCGGCAGGACTACCAACCAAGCGAATAGTCACAAAGTAACAGTTGAGAAAGGGGCTCTGAGAATGGCGGTGATAAGATAGTAAGAATAGAGGGGAAAAGGGATTCTCAGTCGAATTTATTAAACACAGAAGCCCGCATTTTGCGGGCTTCTTCGATAGCTAAGTTGCTATGTATAAATAATCTTGGACTTCCTGGCGGAGAGGGAGGGATTCGAACCCTCGAGGGCTGTGACACCCTACCCGCTTTCCAGGCGAGCGCACTAGACCAACTATGCGACCTCTCCAATAATAAAAGGCCTGTAATTTACACTCTATTTTTGATTTTCAAAAACTTTCTCTCTTCCGGAGAGCTTTTTAACGCTCACGATACTCCGAGTTGTTTTTTAAAAACGCCTTTTTTTCTGATGCATGTTAACCGCGATTAACATTGTCATTCTATGCTCACATTTCGTAAATTGGCAAAATTGATTTTACAGACACCAACTTATCCCTCTCCTGCTCATGATGAAGATTCTCTATGAAGCGCTGACGTTTGACGATGTTCTTCTTATCCCTGCTTATTCCAGTGTTCTGCCAAAGGAAACAACCACTGAAAGCAGGCTCACAAAAACCATTGCGCTCAAAATACCGCTGGTGAGCGCAGCCATGGACACCGTAACGGAATCAGGGCTTGCCATCGCTTTGGCACGTGCCGGTGGTATCGGTATTATCCACAAAAACCTGACGATCGACGAGCAGGCGCGCGAAGTTGCGAAGGTCAAGCGATATGAAAGCGGCATCATCCGCAATCCCTTTACCCTCTATGAAGATGCTACGATGCAGGATGCTCTCGATCTGATGCTTCGCCATTCCATTTCAGGCATCCCGGTTATTGCTCGACCAGAATTTGAAGGAAGCCCTGACCGCAAGCTCAAGGGAATTGTCACGAACAGGGATCTTCGAATCAAGCCGGAGCCTGATGTGAAAATCACCAATATCATGACCAGCAAAAACCTCATTACTGCCCGTGAGGATGTTGACCTTCAAAAAGCCGAGGAAATCCTGCTCTCCAACAAGATCGAAAAGCTGCTCATTACCGATAATGAGGGAAACCTTCAGGGGCTGATTACCTTCAAGGATATACAGAAACGAAAACAGTTCCCCAACGCCTGCAAGGACAATCAAGGGCACCTGAGAGTGGGGGCGGCCGTCGGAATCAGCGCCAATACACCTGATAGGGTACAGGCACTGGTTGATGCAGGTGTCGATATCATTGCCGTCGATACCGCTCACGGCCACAGCAAGGCGGTGCTCGATATGGTCAGGAGCATCAAAAAAAGCTGGCCTGAGTTGCAGGTTATTGCCGGAAATGTCGCAACTCCTGAAGCGGTACGGGACCTTATTGAGGCAGGAGCTGACTGCGTAAAAGTAGGTATCGGGCCTGGCAGTATCTGTACCACCCGCATTGTTGCCGGTGTCGGCATGCCTCAACTGACCGCCATCATGAACTGTGCGGAAGAGGCGGCAAAAACCAACACCCCAATCATTGCTGACGGTGGTGTCAAGTACAGCGGCGATATTGCAAAAGCGCTCGCCGCAGGAGCCGACTCCGTCATGATCGGAAGTATTTTTGCCGGAACTGATGAGAGCCCGGGAGAGACAATTCTCTACGAAGGAAGGAAATTCAAGACCTATCGCGGCATGGGTTCCCTCGGAGCGATGTCTGAACCCGAAGGTAGCAGCGACCGTTATTTCCAGGATGCATCAAGCGAGTCGAAAAAATATGTGCCTGAAGGAATCGAGGGAAGGATTCCGGCAAAAGGCAGCCTTGATGAAGTGGTCTACCAGTTGATCGGCGGACTGAAATCGGCGATGGGTTACTGTGGAGTCACCTGCATTGAGGAGCTGAAAACCAATACCCGGTTTGTACGTATAACCTCGGCAGGTCTCAGGGAGAGCCATCCGCATGACGTCAAGATCACCAAAGAGGCACCAAATTATTCCACATCAATGTAACGCCAAAATTATCAATACCATAGGGGCGGGGTCATCCCGCCCATTTTTTTGTTCATCCCGTCCATTTTGGCAATCAATCAACCGCGCTATTCCGCCAAATTATTTGTCGTCGGTCAACCCTTCAAGGCGATCTTCCAGATCAGCGTAGATCTCCTGCAACTCATCAATCATACTCTGATCGGCTTTCCACATGCCGCGACCGTGCGCCTCAAGCATGCGGCCTACGATATTCTTGATTGCCTGCGGATTGAGTGTTGCCAGCCGCTCCCGCATTTCGGGATCAAGGGCGTAGGTCTCGGCGGTTTTTTTGTAGACCCAGTCGTCCACACTCTTGGTTACGGCGTCCCAGCCCAGCATGTAGGTGACCCGGTTGCTGATTTCACCGGCCCCGCTATGGCCGTGCTTGAGCATCCCTTCAAACCACTTCGGGTTGAGCAGTTTGGAGCGGTACTCAATGCGCAGCGATTTGTCAGCATCATCCACCTTGATGTCGGAGGTAAATGACTCAACGTAGTTGAGCTTGACATCACCACCCTTAGTGTTCCTGCGGCGTGCGGCAAGCTGCAGCGATCCGGAAGAGGAGAAGTAGTGGTCGATATCGGAAATGCCAAATTCGGTAGAGTCAACCTGATGCACCACCCGGTCAACCGAACCAAGCAGTTTCTGCAGAATCGCAGACTCATTCTCCCCTTTCCTGCCTCCGCCGTAGGCACTGCTGTTGCGGCGGATAAAGAGGTCGTCAAGATCATTTTCTGATTCCCATGCCGAATCCTCAATCATGTCATCAACATAGGTACCGTAGGCACCGGGAGCCTGGGTAAACTGCCGGGCGGTCGCAGTCTCGAACGCCATGCCCGATGCAATCGCCTCATCAACATGTTTTTTGACATAGTTCATCTCAACCGGCTCATCCGCCTTGGCCGCTTCCTTGACGAGACGGTCGAGCTGATCCATAAGAAGACCGAAAGCGTCACGAAAAATAGGGCTGAGCTGCATGAGCACATCAATGCGCGGACGACCAAGCTTGTTGAGCGGCACCAGACTGTAGTGACTGATTTTACCGAATGCGTCGTAGGAGGGTTCACCTCCGAGAAGGCGGATCACGACGGCGACAGCCTCACCCTTGGTTTTGATGGTGTCGAGACCCCAGAGCACCTGGGCTATGGTTTCGGGATACTCTCCTCCATTTTCTTCACGATGCTTTTTGACAATGCTGTCTGCAATAAGCGAGCCTCGCTTGAAAGCGAGTACGGATGGAATTCTCCACGGGTCGATAGAGTGGATGTTGCGGCCGGAAGGAAGCACATTGATACCGTCACGAACCAGGTCACCGCCAGGACCGGAAGAGATATAACGCCCGCAAAGAACCTTCATCAAGGAATCCAGCTCACCGGTATTGTCGCGAAGGGCAAAAAGAAGCTGTGAGCCTTCCCTGAACAATTGATCAACAAAAGCCATATAGTCGGCAGGAATCCGGGCGCCTCCTGTTATTGCAGCAAAGGTTCCGACTGCAGTTTTCCGGTCAAACAGCACCTGCTGAACAAAATCACGGCACGCCGTGTCGACCCACTCACGAAGACGAATGGCCTCCTCTTCGCCCTTTCTCGACCGTCCGGTCAGTTCCTCATAACTTCTGAAATGACCATTCTTTCCCGATTCACTCATAAGCAGGGAGGGCAGGGTCTTTCCATCTTCCGCCCTGTTTTTAAGGGTTTCAGTGACCGTAATAATCTGCGCCTCCAGAGGGCTCGCCTCACCAAAAACATGGAGAGAGTTGGAAATCAGGCGGTTTTCGAGTTCGCTGACGTAGATATAGAGACGGCTGACATAATCACTGAACCCTTCATTTTCAGGGCGGGGACAATCGTCCGTCAAATTGAGCAGCTCGGCTTTCTGCATAATATCCTCTTCAAAACCCGAATTCTCTCCCTGACCTTCTATCGAGCCTGAAAAACTTCTTTCGCGGAAATCGACCAATAGATCTTTCAGTGCAGGAAGCTCCTTGTAGAGACCGGCACGCGACAGGGGTGGAACAACATGGGAAACCATGGTTGCCAGCCCGCGCCGTTTGGCAATACTCGATTCACTGGGATTGTTCACCGGATAGATGTAAATATGCGGCACCTCTCCGAGCAAGGCGTCCGGCCAGCAATCGCCGGTAAGGCCGGTCGGGAGTCCCGGCATCCATTCGACCGATCCGTGCATACCGACATGCACCATGGCATGGGCCTGAAACTCACGGCTTATCCAGCGGTAAAAGGCGATATACTGGTGGTGCGGCGTGTTTGTCTTGTCGAAAAGCAACCGCATGGGATCGCCCTGCACACCGATACGCGGCTGAACACCAATAAAGATGTTACCAAATTGTAAACCTCCGATAAAGACATCATGCTCCCCGATCGGCACAATCTCTCCAGGAAATTTCTGCCACCGATCCTCAATACGTTCCCGCTCCCGTGAAGAGGTGAGCCCCTTGAAGGTATCATAGCTCACTTTGAGGGCATCCTGCTGGTGCTGTTTGATCTGATGATCGGTTGCCTGATCAAGCGCTTGAAAAAGCGCTTCAGACGATTCAGGGAGCTGACCGACATTGTATCCCTCCTTTTTTAGCCTCTGCAAAGCAGCCAAAAGCGTTCTGGGAACATCGAGAAGGGCCGCAGTGGCTTTTTTGCCAAGACCTGGAGGATAATCGTAGACAACAAAGGCAATTTTTTTATCCTTGTTGGCCGTCGCCCGCAAACGGAGCCACTGACTGACAATGCCAGCAAGCCGCTCAAGCCGTTCAGGAACCGTCTCTACCTTACCATCCTCAATAGCTCCAAGCACAACCGGACAAATCGCACCGTCCATCTCTGGAATGGCATAGGTAAAGGTCATCTGCATGGGCGATACGCCAAGCTCTTTCCATGACTCAAACCCCTGGGTCAAGAGTGGCTGGGCAACGATATAGGGTACGTCAAGTTTTGTCATGATCTCGTGACGCGCCTCAGCCGCCGTTCCCGGCTTGGTCGAACCAGCAGGGCCACCGACGAGACCAAAGCCCATCATGTTCACCAGGAGATCAATTTTCTCCTTGACAAACCAGTCCCGCACCAGTACATGGCCTTCAACTCCCGTCACAAAGGCCGGAAAAAGATGAATTCCCCGTTTTTCAAACACACGGATCGTGTTGTCGATATAGCTTTTTTCCTGCAGCAGGTGTTTGCGGAAAAACAAAAGGCCGATTTTCTGGCCTTTGTCGATATTGATCCCGCGCTTTTTCAACCAGTTTTTATAACTCTTGATATCTGTAAAAAAAGCTGGAGCATCAGGATGATAGATACCCATGTTCGGCACTTCAACAAGTGCCCCGACACTGACCGGCTCATTAAAATATTCCCGAAGAATAAGGCGGAACATGTTGGCGATATTCTCCGCCGTCGGCTGCATCCAGTAAGAGTATACCATCAGCCAGTTCTTGAAATCCTTTGCTTTGCTTGGCACAAGGGGAAGAATGGTGCGCATGATCTTCATGAGCTTCATGTAACCGTAAAGGGCATCCTCATCGCGCCCCTTCACCAGCATTTTAGCCACTTTTTTGACCATATCCGGCATACCGGCCTTTCCGTCACCAACAGAATAGTTCCCGACCTTGGTCAGTGCCATGGCTTCAGGCATGGACTCAAAAATAAAAATGGTCTTTTCGTTACTCGATTGATCAACCTGAAGTTTGAACCAGTCAATCTGTTCCTTGAAATTGATCATGCTCATAAAGAGACAGTCCGCTTCCTGTATTGCTTTGGCCGCTTCAGGATGCTTTTTTTCGAGATCAACATCACTCAACTGGGTTAATTCAGCTTCGCTGGAAAGAAGCCCCTTGATCTTTTTCCACAGAGCAGCGTTGTACTGCTCAAGACCGACAACAGCAACAATTTTACGGAGATCACGCATAATGAGTAAGAGATAGGTACTATTAGAGTATCACTGCTGTGAATAAAGTCCAAAATATACGCCCATCATATACAGAGATATCAGATATATATCCCAAGTATACAGAAAAACGCAAAATTCATATCTCTAATGTATGAAAGAAGCAGAATAATTCCGAAAACGACCTTTCCGATCCGGGAAACCGGAAAGGTCTTCGATAATCAAAAGCTCAGTGCGGCTTCAACAATCTGTTCGGCTTTGGCATTGGGCAGGTAAAAATATCGTCCGCCGAGCTTCTGGGCAAGTTTGGGTGCTTCGCCCCTCGACAGGTAGTTCATCTGCGTATCAATGACAATGGAGGCTACACCATCGGCCTGGATAGAGAGCGAAAGTGCTTCAATCTCCTTTTCAAGCAGCTCCTTGGATATTTTTTCTGCGTTCGGGTCAAAGGTGGCCTGCAACCCGATATTGCCTCGACCATCGGTAATCAGCACAAACATGATCTGTGAAATACCTTTGGTACGCGCCTGTTTTGCCGTCTCCCAACCGAGATAGAGCGCAGAGGCAAGAGGAGTGCCGCCTCCGGTAGGAAGCACATCAAGCTCGCGTTTTGCACGGTCAACACTCTGGGAAGGTGGCAAAAGAACCTGGGCCTGCTTTCCACGGAACGAGATGAGAGAGACCTGGTCGCGATGCACATAGGCATTCTGCAGAAGACTTGCCACTGCCCCCTTGGCCTGGCGCATGCGGTTCAGCGCCATGGAACCCGAGGCATCAACCATGAAAATAAACAGTGTCCCCGACTTGTCGCGGAACCGCTTGATCTTCACATCATCTTTGGTGATAAGCAGGGCGGTCTTGGGCCTCCCGGCCATCTTGCTGTCACGACGGCGCGTCTCCTGCCAGGGGGCTGCGGAAATGAGTGTCGGGATGAGTGCAACTTTATTGGTGCGCATCTCACCGGGCTGGGCCCGCACAAAACGTCCGCGCTTGTTGTTCAGTGCCTCGCCACGGCTGCCGGTCGTCGTTTTCTTTTTTGATGCAAGGGAGATGTTCAAAATATTGTCAGGCAACTCCATCTCGATAGCGTCCATCATCAACTCCTCGATCATGTCGGGAGTCTCCTTCTTCTCTTCTTCGGCTTCAGCGTCCGGAGTATCGGCCTGCGCCTCATCATCTTCAGCTTCCTGCTCTTCCTGCGGAGGCGGTTCCTCCTCGGGAGGCGCTTCACTGGATTCAGCTTCCCTTTCGGGCATACGGGTCGCACGGGGAATAAGCACAAGCTTGATAGCCTGTTTCATATCCTCCTCCTCCACATCACTGCGCTGTGCGAGAGCGGCTGAGGCTATTGCGGCACGAACCGTAAAGATATCAACACGGTTTCCCTCAACTCCGAGGCTGATCGCGGTCTGAATCAGCGCCCGAATCTGATCGTCGGTAATCGAAACATGCGGTAACTGCTCCCGTGCGGCCTGGATAAAACCGGTAAGCATCTTCAGCTCATCACGGGTATCCTCTTCATCTCTCGTGCCAAGAACAATGTTGACAATTTTTTTGCGGGCCCTGTAGTCGTTCTGCGCGGTAAAAGGGACAATAATACCTATCCTGTCAAGCAGTCCCATGCGCACCTCGCCATCGGTAGGATCATAGGTACCCACCAGCATGAACTTCGCCGGATGCACCTCACTGAGCCCTTCGCGCTCAACAAGGACTTCACCGCGCGAAATAGCATCCATAATGTGCGATACCGCCGAGCTGTCGAGAAGACTGATGGAGTCAACATAAAGAACGCCGCCATGCGCCTTCGACAGGACGCCGTGCTGGACAACGCGTACTCCGGTTGCAAGGGTTGCCTCCAGGTCAACGCCACCGATCAAACGATCTTCGGTAACATTCAGGGGGAGTTCCACGAAAGGGGTCCCTTCGGGAAGAATATCAGCAAATGCCCTGGCGAGCGTCGACTTTCCCGACCCCACGGCCGAAGGAATAACAACACCGCCAAGTTCAGAATCAACGGCAAGCAGCATGAGCGCCTGCTTGGCCAGATCCATCCCTACGATATCGGTAAAAGCTATCATTATACGGCTTCCGCTTCTCCGAGGATTTTAGCGAGTTCACGTTCAATTTTTTCACCTGCATCAAGGGTTTCAAGCGGATCCTTGCGCAGACGGTGACGCAGGCAAAGGCCGGCAATCTCCTTGACATGCTTCATGGTCACAACCGTTTCACCACGGAAGGCGGCATGGGCATAAGCTGTACGGGCAATGGTGAGTTCACCACGGTGACCGTCAATACCAAGATTCATGCAGAGCTTTGCAATATCGGTCAGTACAGCATCGGTCATGCTCACATCAGGAAGCAGATCCTTGGCTGTCTGAATCTTTTTCTGCAGCTTCTGCTGTTCGCGGCTGTATTTTTTCATAAAGGCATCGGGATCTTCATCAAACTCCCGGCGGCGTTTGACAATATCGACCCTTTTTGCAATATCAAGAATCGTGATGATACGGGCATGCAGACCAAAACGGTCAAGGAGCTGGGGACGAAGCTCACCCTCCTCAGGGTTACCGGAACCGACAAGCACAAAACGTGCTGGATGGCGGATACTGATACCTTCACGTTCAACCACATTCTGACCGCTTGCAGCAACATCAAGCAAAACGTCAACAAGATGGTCATCAAGCAGGTTGACTTCATCAATATAAAGAAAGCCGCGGTTCGCCTGGGCAAGAAGACCCGGCTCAAAAGCTTTAACACCACTGGTAAGTGCCTGCTCGATATCAATGGTACCGCAGACACGATCTTCTGTTGCACCAAGCGGAAGATCAACAACCGGTACAGGAATTTTTTCGGTTTTAAGGGTCGCAGGATCAATAGCCTTATGTCCCTTTTTGGCCTCCTCACCTTCAACATATTGATCGACTGTACGATTGTAGGTATCGCCCTCAACCCGATCAATGAGAGGAAGCACTTCGGCAAGCGCCCTGACCGTTGTACTTTTTCCGGTACCCCTGTGGCCCATGACGAGCACGCCTCCGATTCTCGGATCAATGATATTGAGGATCAGACTGAGCTTCATTTCCTCCTGACCAACAATTGCTGTAAAAGGAAAGGCTTGGCCGGACTTCTTTTTTGCGGCAGGCTTTACTGCTTTTGTGAGTTCCGGAGTTGCCGTGACCGTTGAACTCGCCTTTGCCTTTACCGTAGCAGGTTTCTTTGCTGCAGTTTTTTTTGCAACCGTTTCAGTCTGAGTCATAATTGATCGTTTGGTTAATACCTGTTTCTCCATGAACAGCGAAATTATTCACCGAAAAAGGCTTACTGTTTTTATAAGCTGAATAAAAGAGATTGAATTTATGCTTTTAGAAAGACAATAGAAAATGGTTTTAAAAAACGTCACTCCTGCAGAGCATTTTCAGCCGCTTCCCTGATCGTTTCCGAAAGAGTCGGGTGCGCATGAACCGTACCGGCAAGTAATTCTGCCGTAACCTCAAGCCGCCGTGCCAACGTGAGTTCTCCAATCAACTCAACCGCTCCATGTCCCACAATATGTGCTCCGAGCAAGCGATCGTCAGCCGCATTAAAAACAAGCTTCACCAACCCCTCCAAATTGCCACAGGCATTGGCCTTTCCGGAAGCAGCAAACATGGAGCGACCAACCTTGACGGTGTAGCCCTGCAATTCCGCCTCCCTTTCGCTCCACCCTATGCTTGCAACCGAAGGATCGGCATAGACACATCGGGGAATCATGCTCTCATCAATCGGCCGAGGCTCTTTTCCCGCTATGGAGTCGACAGCAATGGCCGCTTCAGCCGAAGCCTTGTGGGCAAGCAGCATTCCCCCACAGACATCACCAATAGCAAAAATATGGTTTACTGAGGTTCGGCAGGCACTGTCCGTAACCACAAAACCCCGTGCGCTCTTCACTCCGGCATGTTCCAGACCAAGCCCGTCGCAGTTGCCGGTTACACCAACGGCAACAAGCAGATAATCAGCAACGACCGACTGCGGTCCTTCTCCTTCAACCGCAAGAAGCCCGCTCACCTGCTCTCCTGATACCATAACACCGTCCAGCTTTGCCCCAGTGAAAACAGTGATGCCTGCCTTCTGAAACGATCGCTTCAGAACTTCCGAAATCTCTTCATCTTCAAGCGGCAAGAGCCGGGGCATCATCTCCACAATCGTCACTGCACTGCCCGCCATGGCATAAAACCATGCCATTTCCACGCCGATGGCTCCACCTCCCAACACAATCATGGAAACCGGAACTGACTTCAGGGCAAGCGCTTCGCGGCTGGTAATAATATGCTTCCCGTCTGGTTCAAGCCCCGGCAGTTGACGGGAGCGGGCTCCGGATGCAACAATGATATGGTTGGCATGCAGCGTTTCAGCACACACTCCTTCACGAAAAATATCAAGCCTGTGCGCGCCACTGAAACAGGCTTCCCCCTGGATCACCTCAACCTGTGCCCGACGCAACATGAAACCAATTCCTTTTGAAAGTTTCTGTGCCACACCGCGGCTGCGTTTAACCGCTTCAGCCAAATCGATAGCGGTACCTTCTACCTTGAGACCGTAGGAGACTGCTTTTTTAACAAAATTGAAGAGTTCTGCGCTCTGCAAAAGTGCTTTTGTTGGAATACAGCCCCAATTGACGCAAACGCCGCCAAGAGCTCCTTTTTCAATAAGGCAAACCTTCATGCCACCCTTTGCGGCCCGAAGTGCCGCATCATAACCTCCCGGTCCGGAACCGATAACAGCAAGATCAACATGACGAACTGACGCCTTGGGCAACTGTTGCATGGAATGCATAGAAGATATGGTATGGTTTTATTATAATAACCCCGTAAGTGTAATGCCGGAAGTGTTCAAGTATCGCAAAATGCAAAATCAGCCACAAATAAACGAATCCGCGCAAAAAGATGCGCTTCCTCTTGAGCCAAAAAAACTCACTCTGCAGGTCAGCCGTGTACAGTGCCCGATGCGTATTGACCAATACCTGACACGGCAAGTTGAAAACGCCACCCGCAACAAGGTGCAGGAAGCTATTGAGGAGGGACGGGTGCTGGTCAATGACAAGATCACAAAATCGAACTACCGCGTCAAATCCTGCGACATCATAGAGATGACCTTTCTGCGGCCACCGGCACCTGAGCTCGCAGCAGAAGATATCCCCATAGAGATTATTTACGAAGACGAGGATCTGATGGTCATCAACAAAAAAGCTGGCATGGTTGTCCATCCGGCATTCGGCAACTGGACAGGGACACTGGCAAACGCCATTCTGCACCACATTGGCAAAAAGGCTGAAGAACTCGACAAAGCGGAACTCCGTCCTGGCATTGTACACCGGCTCGACAAGAACACCTCGGGACTCATCATCATAGCAAAAAATCCGGTTGCACTCCACCGCCTTGCACGCCAGTTCGCTGAACGAAAGGTGATAAAAATCTACAAAGCCATAGTATGGGGGGTTCCTGACCCGCCTTCAGGTACCATAACAACCAATATCGGGCGCTCAAAAAAAGATCGGAAGGTAATGGCAAACTTCCCCTTCGAAGGGGAGTACGGAAAAACTGCTATCACGGATTATACGATTACAGAAAACCTTCACTGGTTTTCCCTGCTCTCGCTCAGGCTGCATACGGGGAGAACCCACCAGATCAGGGCACACCTGCAGCACCTTGGCCACCAGATCCTTGGCGATGACACCTATGGGGGAGCCGCCTTGCGCACACTCCCGTTCAGCAAAAGTGAAAGCTTCGTCAAAAATCTTCTCGAGCTGCTGCCACGCCAGGCCCTGCACGCTGCAACCCTCTCTTTTCATCAACCCCTAAGCCATGAACCGCTCTCCTTCACGGCTCCGCTCCCGGAAGATATGAGGCTCGCGCTCGAAAAAGTGCGTTCAGCTCTGAGCCAAGCCTCTCTTTGAATGCATCAAGAGACGAGGAAGACCCAACTTCCCGGCCTTGATATTTGCATATATTGAAGTATAAAGCTATAGTAATATAAACGTGTCATTGCCACTCAAAGCGAAAATGACGTTGGTCAATATGCCCAGCTATCACCCTTGACCTCAAACCGGAAAAAAAGTTTTCAATCAGCGAATACCATTTACAAATTTCAGGCGTTTGTTCTCAATTTGAACGTGCACATATTTTTTAGACCAAAAAAGTAAGACAAAGGTACTGTACCTGGCCTTTCTATCAGTTATGGGGTAAACAAATAAAATGACTGGTAATGGAATAACGAAAAGCAAAGCGATGAACGGCACAAGCAATGTCATTACTCGTCGAAAAAAATACAATGAGAATGGACAATAAAAATATTGGGCATATAAAAGTGCTGATACTTGACGATGAAATTGATTTTACAAATGAGATCAGTGATTATCTTCAAAATTCCGGATTTATTCCTTTTTCTGCAAATACTCCTGAAGATGGTTATGCCATATTAAGCAAAAACAATATCGATCTGCTTATTCTTGATGTGCGGTTACCAGGTACAAACGGGCTTGAAATTTTAAAAAATGTCAAGTCACTTTATCCTGACCTGGAGGTCATCATGGTCTCGGCTCATGGCGATATGGACACGGTTATCGATTCCATCAGACTGGGCGCATTTGACTATTTGCGTAAACCTATGAGATATATAGATATACAGATCGCCATAGAGCGGACACAAAAATACCTTCAAATGCAGCGAAAACTCGCCCGAGCTGAAGAAAAGTACTCATTGATATCGTCGGACATAGAGTCAAAAATAGGGCACCATTGTATCGGAAAAAGCAAACAGATTGTTGAAATTTATGAACTTGCAAAAAAAGCGTCACAATATCACGACATAAACGTCCTGATAACAGGTGAAAGTGGAACAGGAAAAGAGATATTTGCAAGACTTATTCATTATATGAGCCCGCAAAAAGGAAATTATTTTGGGGCGATTAATTGCAGTTCAATCAGTGAGTCCCTGATTGAAAGCGAATTTTTTGGTCATAAGAAAGGATCATTTACCGGCGCAATATCAGATAAAAAAGGATTATTTGAAATATGCAATGAAGGAACACTTTTTCTGGATGAAATCGCTGATATGCCATTTAATCTCCAGTCAAAAATCTTACGTGCCATAGAAGAGCGGGCCATAACAAGGGTGGGTGATACAAAGCCAATACAGACAAAATTCAGGCTGATTGCTGCAACAAACTGTGATCTGCAGAAAATGGTGGAAGAAAAAAAATTCAGACTTGACCTGCTTCACAGACTGAATACTTTCCATATACACATCCCGCCTCTTCGTGAAAGAACAGAAGATATCGGTCCTCTTCTCATTGATTTTACAGAAGAGTTTTCGGATAAAATCAATAAACCAATAGAATATATTGCTGATGAGGTATTTGAAACACTCGAGAAATACAGTTTTCCAGGAAATATAAGGGAATTGAGAAACCTCGCAGAAAGAGCAATTATACTTTCCAAAGGTAAATCGTTGGAGGTGACCGATTTTCCGTTACCATCCACGGAAAAAAGAATAGAAACAAGAGATACAGCGGTCAGGAATAATAAAACAAATGAGGCCGAAGAAATAAGGAATGCACTTGAGGAGTGCGAATATAATCAGGTAATAGCAGCAGAAATCCTTGGAATCAGTCGATATGCTCTCATAAGAAGAATGAAAAAATACAAAATTGATATTGAAAAGAAAGAAATTAACCGATAAGACAATCAAAAACCGCAAAAAAACATTTATTCATTAAGTTACATTATAATAAATCACCCAAAGGACCGAGATTAAGGTTAAGGTCTTTATCCGTGAGATTAAATATTTTTTTCAACTCATCCATCTTGTTTTCAAGTTTCATGAGAGTTTCTCCAAGATTTTCGATTTGATCTTCTGTCAATGAATCACCTTCAATTCTGCGCATTGCCTGTTTTTCCATCAACTTCCGAATCAGTTCAACGAGTGTCAGAACAAGTTTAGCAAGACCGGATTCAACATTTTCAGGGGTTGCATTTATTCGCCCTTGAATGCCGGAATTCATTTTTTCAAGTTCTTCTATGATCTCATTTGAAGAACCTGCATAAAACAATACCTTATCATTTTCCATCTCTATTCAAGCTTTATTTGAGCAAAATTATATGGCGGCCATGGGCCTGTCAAAATCACATTGTATTGGGGATAGATGGATTGGATATGAGCGACCAAAGAAAGAAGTTCGCCTTTTGCTGACCGCTCAATCAAAAGCACAGCATCGACAATTAACGCAGGTGATAATCTTTTGTTAAAATCGACAAATTCAGTTATCTTTTTAAGATCTTGTGCAACAAAGGAGTGTATTTTTTCGATGTATTGAAGACGCTTTTCTTCGGCTCTATGCTTTTGGTATTTTTTCAGCAAATAGTTTTTTGTTTCGCTGTCTCCCTGCAGTATACCAGTGAGCGACTGCGGAACATCACCGCACTCTTCGTTAAAGATAGCAGAGTGATGTTCATGCGAAAACAGGATACGTAATGAATATTCTTCTTTATTCATTATTTTATTCAACCCATTACGAATCGACTCGGAATTTTTTTCCAATAAAACAATTACATCAGCAGAGGATGCGACAACTGAGCCATACCTCATGGGAAGAATTGAATATTGAGTCGATATTTTATCAACAATACCAGCATAAGCCAAAACCTCATGCTGATAATCAGCAGGTTTATTTGCAGTTTGCACCGAAACTATAGCCGTTAACTCATTGGCAGAAATATATTCAATTTGTACACTTGAGCCTGATGGAAGAACATAAATAGACGACAAGGCATCATTGATTTGTCTTGAATCAAAAACAGCATAAACAATTACAGGCATACCCGAAAGCGATAATATTATAATGACAATCTCACTTGACAGCCTTTCTTTTTTCCATTGTTTCTACCGAACTCAACAACACCCTCAGGCCGAGATATACAAGATCGATATCGGCTACTGAAATAACTATATCACCTGTAATGACAACCCCTTTTGTTAAAACACGATCAAGAACATCAAGAATGGTGATTTCTTTGTTAATGTCATAAAGGTTTTCTTGCATATTAATTGGATAGATTTATAAATGAGTATGGAGGCCAAGGGCCTGTAATGTCCAGAATCAACCCAATATTTTCGTGTTCAATAATCAAATTATCAGCAAGCTTGATAAACTCATCGATGTTGTCATTTTTTATTAAAAAAGTAGCATTGATAATCATATCATCGTTTTGCCCTGATAAATCACCAGGAAGAATGGCATGGAAGCGATATTCTTCAGTCAACTCATTAAGGCGAGTAAATACAAGCCTAGATATATCATTGTATATCGTATTGATTTCTTTTCCAACAAGATCATTTTTTTGCTTTTTCAGTATATAGGCTTTACCAGGGGTGCTCTGCTTGATTTTAAGATCGATGTCAGCAATATTCCGGCTAAATACGCCTATGTTTTCGACTATTTTATCTTTATTGCAAAAAACCTTGACAGACCACTCTTCCTTGTTTCGAAGATGGAGCAGTACCTCCACAAAATCAGCGCTATAGGAACGGACGAAATCCCTTAAACTCTCTTCCGATTTATAGAGAGTCCCAAAATTGAACGGAATAACCGTATGCATCTGCATGATGTCTCCAATCACCTGGAGGTGCTTTCTGACATTTCTATCAAGCCAAGCCTCGTTTGAGAGATTTTTTTTAATATTTATTTCAGAATAATCGCTTTCTGAAACATATTTCATGGTCACATACAACGTATCAACTTCAAAAGAAAATATACCTTCTTTATGCCATAAGCTTGTGATTAATGGCTTTTCGCTGGTAATACAATAAATATATATGAGTCCATTCTTATCATTACCCATTGGAACATTATTAAATCAATCAATTATTTTCCTGTTCGGATTCATCGTATGTCGAGAGCCTTGTGAATGACAACACCTCCAATTCAGAATCAATAACGACGGCATAAAACAATCGTATTTTTTTAGGAGGGAGGTTCATGGATTTCAAAAAAGAATCATCTTCATATACCTCTGCAACAGTTTTCCATGTATCTCCGGATTTTTCTATACGAATGACGGTCACTTCTGTCGTCTTGATATTTTCTTTAAGAAATTTAATTACAGCATTTCTTACAGTAATTATTTTACTCATAATACGCTCCGGCAGTTAATTTTACAAAAAAGAGACTGATTTATGATATATTTATTAAAATACAATCAAGCTATTTCATTGATTTTGCTTCTCCAATCTTATTCTTTCAAGTTTTTTCAACAGCTCATCCTCTTGCTTGTCATATTCTTCCTCATCAATTTCATCCAGCTCAAACCTGAGCTGAAGTGCCATAAGTCGTTCTTTAACAGTACCTTCATCTGATGTCTCTTTCTCTACAACATCATTGATTTTTTCAGCAATAAATATAAGACCGTTTAATGGCGCAAATAATATGTCATCGATTATAAAAATATCAGCCTCCTTTGGTATTAATCGAAAGATTGACAAAGTTATATGGCGGGAGCGTGCCTACATATTTGAACGTCATAATATCTCCGTATTTTTTGTCAAGCTCATTAACAGCCTCATCAAATTGTGGTTCTTTAACCTCCTTGATAAGAAAAGCTGCATTTAAAATCATAAGATTACCATAATTATCAGTGATCTTGACATCATCAGCAATCGGGTTCAATAGATCAAGAATCTGTTTTTTATGGTTATCAATTTCTGTCTTCAAAGCATCCTCAACCATTTCACCTATCTTTACTCGTTGATAGTGAATTTTATCAGGTGGCTGGTTCAACAGCTTCTCTCTAAGCATTCTTATACTATCATATTTCTGTATAATATTTTCATATATTTTCGATTCATCAGCAACAACTTTAAGCCCAAGTTCCTTTTTCCCCTTCATTTTATCAAGCAAATCATCTAGTCTGCGATAATCCTCAGTAAGGATACGAATTATTGCATCATCATCATCATGAGGTGAAATCGTAGAAAATCTTACCGGAAGAACATTAAACCGCGTCATTACCTCTTCAAGCACTTTTTGATGGGCAATCATATTGGCCCGTCTTGCCTGATATTGAATATCCGGCGATGAGCTTACAATGGCACAAATATCTTTATAAGTAACTCCGTACACATGATCATTCCTGCTGCCAATTCCAATAGGGCCAAAATCAATTTTTTCGGAATTTCTTATTATTCCGTATATATATCTGCCTTCTTTTGCATTATCACTATCCATGTCGTTAAGTATCATTTTTTGATTTTAGAGTTCCCATTTTTCAGGGAGAATTCGCAAGTCTATAAAGTTAAAGATTGGCAGCGGACCCGTATAATAAAAGTCACTTCTCTCCTTAAATCTTTCTCCAAGATCAGTCATAACATTATCAAATTCAACTTCGCGACCTTTGTTGAGCAAAAAAGCGGTATTCATAAACAGAGCCTCCCCTGTTGTTTTGTTATGCTTATACGCGACAACTGTCTTGCGAAAAGTTGTTACAACTTCTTCAGCCTCAACTTCTTTCTTTTTTTGCAACGCCTCTTCTATTATATGGCCAGCCTCAACAATGAATGTTTTTCTATTTTCTTCATCAATTGATTTTTCTATTTTACTTCTAAGTTTTTTCAGGCCCGAATTTTCTTTATCAATCTCTTTATAAATATCAGCCATATTTCTCCAGGAGGCTTTAAGATTATATTCAACCTTGTTTTCAAAGCGCTCAAGCAGTTCGGATAATTCGCTGTATCGCCTGTCAAGGAGATTCCTGATCTCATCAGGTGTTGCCGCAACAGTACCAAACCTGACCGGAATGACACTGTTGAATTGAGTCATCACCACCTCAATTACTTTTTGATGAGCAAGAATATTTTCAGGATTTAATACAAAGTGATCCAGAGGGTGATCACTCACCACCATGCTTAATCCCTGAAATCCAATGGTACTTACCAAATCACCTCTTCCACCGATTCCAACAGGTCCAAAATTGCACTCATAACTTGTTGCAATTATACAATAGACATATTTACCATCTTTTTGCATATTATTTCTTTATTTTGACCAGGTATAAAGGTTCAACCATTACCGTATCAGGCGACTGTTTAATGGCATGTAAATACTCAAGCAATATTTTGTATGCATGGTTAATTTTTATAAATCCGTCAGTACTATCTTGTGGACTTTCGCTGTTTTTGTCAGGGTGCGTTAATCCTGCATTCATGCGATACGCTCTCTTAAGACTACCCTCTGTCAGAGCAACGTCAATCCCAAGCACTTCTTTGGCTTTTTCTATATCATCCTTATCAAGTACTTTACATTCAATAGTATAAAAACTATAGCATGGCAATGGCCCAACTATCTTAAAGTTCAACTGATCAGCATATTTTATGTCAAGCTGATCAATCGAATCCATATAACGTTCTTTATTTTCTTTTTTTACAAGAAAAGCGCAATTTACAGGCATCTCATCATTCATCGTCTCATGCTTTTTAGCAGCAAAGCAATAAGGCATCAATGAATTAATCACATCACTATTGACTTTATTGTTTTTTTCATCAATCTTTTTCTTGATCAATTTCCCTATATTGATGCTATCGGCCTGTTCATACGTATTTTTTTTTGCTATCTCTTCCTTCATAAGTCTGATTGCTGACGTATCAGATATGCGTCTGATAAAATCGGGAAAATCATTCCAGACAGCCACTACATCAAATTCCTCAACCTTAGCGATAACGTTAAAAACATCATTGATAACAGCAAATCCATGTTTCAATATCTTAATGACATCATTTCCTGAACTCACTATGGTGCCGAGTTGAACCGGAATAACTTCCGAGCATCCACTGCTCATCATCTTTTCAAGTTTTCTTTGATGATCAACAAGAAGATATGCAAGAGCCTCCCTGTCAAGATATTCAAGTTTTTCATCCCTTGTATCTGACACGACTGCAGAAATACCTTTATATTCTATCGAGTAGATTCCGGATTCAAGCATAAGATCCCTCACAGCATCAAAACAATGAGTGGGAACAAATCCGTATAAATAAATACCCTGCTTATTCATTAACTGCTAATTTATTATATTTTCATTTTGATGGATGACGACTTCTATTGCCTCTTCAAAATGTTTTTCCGTAACAAGAATTTCCGCCGTATCGGAAGCCTCTTTATTATCAATTATTTCGCGAATAGCGCACATTTTTGCCTTTTGACAAATAAACTGTATGTCTGCCCCTGTCATACGTTCTGTTTTTCCGGCTAAAAGAGTCAAGC
Source organism: uncultured Chlorobiaceae bacterium (assembly GCA_903882665.1). GTDB lineage: Bacteria > Bacteroidota > Chlorobiia > Chlorobiales > Chlorobiaceae > Chlorobium. The sequence continues at coordinate 23,850 of CAIRXW010000043.1, forward strand.
TCACACCACTTTCCAGAGGCATATTTTTTGTATGGATTTTAAATATTTTCTCTCTGGTACTTAACTCAGGTAATGGAACTTCAAACATAAGATCAAATCTTCCTGAACGTAATAATGCAGGATCAATGATATCGATCCGATTTGTTGCAGCTAGCACCGTGACACCTTTCAACTCTTCAATACCATCCATTTCAGTAAGAAATTGACTGATCACTCGTTCAATTACCCCGGATTCTGTACCATCATTTCTTCTGCGTGGTGTAAGACTGTCTATTTCATCAAGGAAAAGAATTGTCGGCGCTGATTGTTTGGCAAGTCTGAAAAGTTCCCGTACCCCTTTTTCAGATTCGCCAATAAAACGGCTAAGTAGTTGCGGCCCCTTGACTGAAATAAAATTCACACCACTCTCACTGGCAAGTGCTTTTGCAAGGTATGTCTTGCCTGTTCCTGGCTTTCCATACAATATTATCCCTTTAGGTGGTTTGGTATCTGTTTTTTTAAAGAGTTCTGCATACTTGACAGGCCACTCGACACTCTCTTTTAATGCCTGCTTGATCTCTTCAAGCCCTCCGACATCTTCCCACTTGACATCAGGGACCTCTACAAATACTTCACGGATGGCAGAGGGCTCAACCTCTTTCATTGCGTCAAGAAAATTATCCATCGTGACTTCCAATTGCATCAAAAGCTCGTAAGGAATCTCCGATAATTCAAAATTAATCTGCGGAAGAATTTTTCTTAACGCCGTCATGGCCGCCTCCCGTGCAAGGGCTTCAAGATCAGCCCCGACAAAGCCATGAGTAATATCGGCAATTTTAGTCATATCCACATCTTCTGACAGAGGAATCCCCCTTGTATGGATATGAAGAATTTCAAGGCGTCCTTTCTTGTCAGGAATTGAAATCGATAGTTCACGATCAAAACGGCCTGGTCTTCTCAGGGCAGGATCAATAGAATTAGGTATATTTGTTGCCCCAATGACAATCACCTTGCCTCTTGACTCCAATCCATCCATCAACGATAAAAGCTGTGCAACAACCCTCTTCTCCACCTGTTTTTCGCCGCCCATATCCTCCCGTTTGGGAGCGATTGCATCTATTTCATCAATAAAAATAATTGATGGCGCATGCGACTGGGCTTCAGCAAATATATTGCGCACCCTTGCTTCACTTTCACCATAATACTTGCCCATAATTTCAGGGCCTGATATATTTATAAAATATGCATCCGTCTCCTGAGCCACCGCTCTTACAATAAGTGTTTTACCAGTACCCGGAGGGCCATAGAGAAAAACACCTTTTGGAGGTTCAACTCCCAGTCTTTCAAATATTTCAGGGTATTTAAGGGGCAGTTCAATCATTTCTCGTATTCGTTGAACCTGATTACCAAGTCCCCCTATATCTTCATACGTGACCTTATTTGATTTTACTTCATTTTGTTTGGTCAACTCAACCTGAATAGAAGTATCCGGATGGATAAGAACCACTCCATCAGGAGTCGTCGAAGTTATGGTGTAGTATATTGAGCCGGACCCGAAAAGAGTCGCCTTGATTTTATCACCCTTGGTAACAGGCAAGCCATTGATAAGCGAACCTATATATTTGGCATCATCAGCTTTTATCAGTGAACTTGACTTTGTTACCGGTTTAAGCTTGATTTTTGTGGCTTGACGGAAGGTAACTTTATTGATCAATACTTTTTCATCGATACCAACTCCAGCATTCTCCCTGGTAATACCGTCAATCTGTATGATCCCCTTATCTCTGTCATCCGGATAGGAAGGAAGTATTTTGACCGGAGTAGAGCGCTTACCCCCGATCATGACAATGTCACCAGAATCCAACCCAGTGCGAGCCATATCATGAGGATCAATCCTTGCAATTGCTCGTCCTACATCCTTGACAATAGCTTCTTTTACCTTGAGTACCAACTCATCATTACTCATTTTACCTCTCTGTTTAGCTCTTTATGTTCATCAAAGAGCACCTGCATTAATGTCTTCAAAGCCGTCACCCCTTTGATTTCATCAGGAAAAAGAGGGACAATTACTACCTGTAATTCGTTAAACAGCTCATGAACCTTATCAATATACTTACGTTGGGCGGCCTTTCTTTGTCGGCAAAACCCGGATTCGTCTGACTCCATGACATTATTGAGAATCAATTGGTGTGATGAAATCCTGAAGTTCCTGAGTTCTTTTAAAAGCCTCTGCGTTTCCATAATAGCCATGTCCTCAGGAATACAGACCGGAATAAATTCGCATTTCTCACTATTACCCAAGAGAACTGCTATACGTTTGACGGTCTTTTTCAGATTAAGCAACATAACATCTGCTTCATCATCCTTGTATTCACCAGAAAAAGACTCAATCATATAACGATACTTCCACCTCATTTTTGCAGCCATCTTGATCCACTCATCCAAAAGTACCGGAGAGGACAAAAGACGCAATGCATGTCCGGTTGGTGCCGTATCTACCACATATTTTTCGTAATTATTCTCTTCAATCAGGTCGATAATGGTTTTGAAGCTCATAACCTCATCAATACCGGGTATTGAGAGACTCATCATTTGCTGAATATCTTCGTCATCAAAATTTGTGGATGTATCAAAGAGTTTAATGAGTTCAGCTTCATGCTCTTTTTTAAAATCCTGAAATGCTTTATCTGCAGAAATCTCTATAGCGGTGAGGTTGGCAACGTTTCGAACAGGTTGAAGTCTGAACCCAATCTCTTGCTCGAGACTGTCAGAAATTGAGTGCGCCGGGTCTGTTGAAATTACCAGTGTCTTGAATTTTCGGGCCAACCCTATAGCGCAAGCCACAGCACAACTGGTCTTGCCAACTCCACCCTTACCGCCAAATATAACCATCTTAAGGTCTTTGCACTCCAAACCTGTCAGCGGCATTGTATCATTTTTTAATTCTTATTTCAAGGATACCGTTTATGTATTTTTGTTGAATCGAACTCGTATCAGATTTAATCGGCAATAACAATTCCTTGCGGTAACTCTTTTTCATACTTTTCGTCGATATCTCAAGAATGTCATCTTTAAGATCAATAATAATATCCGACTCTTCAATGCCAGGCATTTCTGCAATTATGACAACTTCATCATCCTCATCAAACACATCAGTTATAGGTTCACGTTCCTCGTTGACCATGGGGCCTTTAGCTGTTTTAACTATGTTTCCGAAAGTCTCAACCTTTGGAGAACCTCCGACTGCTGATTTAATGGTAAATCCATAAACGCCTTTCATTCCTTTTTTCAACTGATCAAAATTGAGCTCTCCTTCGCGACTTACCGCTCCAGCCTGCTCAAGCTTACCTGCTAAATCGACCAATTTTTCAATTCCCTTAAAAAGACCTCCCAAGCCAAGAAAATCGAACTCAGATTCTGATTCCCCTTTTCTGTTACTATCTTTTTCATATTTCATGGTATACCCCCACCTATGTTGTTTTTGTCATCGCTTCCAGTTTCTCTACACGCTGCTGTAAATCATCCCGTAAAATCTGCTGTTCTTTGTCTTTGGCTTTCGTAGAAAGATATGGATCTTCCTGCCACCAGTTTATACCCATCTCCATGGCCTTGTCAACTGATGCAATCAAAAGCCTTATCTTAATGGTCAACAAGTCTATATCGGCAATCTGTATTTTTATATCTCCTGCAATTACAATACCTTTATCAAGAACCCTTTCGAGTATGTCCGCAAGACCAGTCGCATTAACAGCATGTTTTAATTCTGCCATGGTACAATAAATTTAGTACTCTATTTGGATAGTTGTAAATCCAGGCTCTGAGTTTACCTCACCGTAATGGCGATTATTCTGATGATGAAGTAAATGAGAACTATGCTCATAAATATTCTCGATAATTCTTAACCTGTTCTGGACATAATCAAGCCGGCATAATATTTTCGACTCTTCAGCCATTAACCGCTGTTTCTCCTTTTCAAGCATATACAACTCAAGAAAATCCGCAGTATCATTTTTCTTAATAGATGCCTTGGTAACGGTATGGAGAGTCTTGATATGACTGACACCCCTTTTAGGATTCATGATCGGCATAATATCTCATTTGATTGTGGTTTATATAACTATGAGTACAAGTCAATAAGCTCATTTACAATACCACGTACCCTCTCCTGATTTGTTTTGGATCCAACCCTGCTCGTCTCCGAAGTTAAAATATCCTGACAGACTCTTTTAAACATATCATTTGACTTGTCCGGCCTTGCTCCAAGAACATTCAATGTTTTCGCTATCATGATCGAACCCCGGATGGTAGGGTCAAACTCGGTTTTTCCCGATTCACGCAACCCGCGGACAATTTTAACAATTATTTCGGCATCATCAAGTGACATTCCTGATTTTGCATGAGTGATCATAAGCTCCGTCTCGTAATCAAAATAATCAAGATCCATGGTAACCATTCTGTCACGCAGTGCATCCTGGGTTCTGTTTACACCGGCATACTCCTCTGGATTCGAGGTAAATATCGCCCTGAATTCGGGATGAACCTTCATATAGTACTCTTCTTCATTTGATGATGAGGTGCTCAACATTTTTTCCTGAAGAATAGGAAGAAGGATATTGTTTGCTTCAGGACGCGAACGGGTAAATTCGTCATACACCAGGGTAAACCCTTTCTTGATTGCAATGGTAAGTCGATTGTTTACCCACTGCTTGGTCATGTCCTCTTCATACTTGTGAACAGAATGAATAAAATTGTCATCAAGCCTTCTGTATTTATAACCCTGCTCACTTCCAATAAGATCAGATGTTTTGTATTCTGAATCGCCATGAATAATGACAACCGGTCGACCGATCTGGCTTGCAAGATGCAACGCGACCGTCGTTTTCCCGGTGCCGGAGGGGCCCCTGAAATGAACGGGAAAGCCCGCTTTCATGTAGGTCAGACCACGGTTGGTTATATCCCTGATGTAGTCTGTCTCGACAAAATTTGGCATGGGCTTCGGCTCAAGCACTGTATTCATCTCATTATCATTTCCCTGGCGACGCATAGTTACAGGCTATTTGAATTTTTATTGGACCAATTCACTTAAAATCAACAGCTCAAAAACACAAAAGCAAGATAAGGGTTTTTTTGTCTACAAACCCTTATCTTGCTTTAATTTTGTTATTTACTTAATATTCTTCTTCGCTGGGTAGTAAAGATTTTCTACTTTTGAAACTTTCCCTGCATCCAGCAGACATTTTGCAGCAAAACCAATCTTCATCCTGGTTTCATGTAAAGGTTCTTCCATATCAGAAACCTTGACACCTTCATGATGACTATTGATGTACTGGAAAATTTTGTCTTCCAAAGTGATTTCATCGTGTACTGCTGGCGGCTCAATAGTGACAACCGGTGCCTTTTCCACAAAAACAGGCAACACTTTAATAACAGCAGGAGCTGGTTCAGCTTTTACTTCATGTTTTTCAACCGCTTTTTCCTCCATTTTTGGAGCGGCAACCTGCTCTCCACTCCTGATCGCCGCGATCTCTTCCTGCATTTTACTCCAATGCTCAGCTCCCTGTGATCTGTCTTTGGAATAACTGCCAAGCAGGCTCGAAGTGGATTTTCTCAACTCTGCAACTTCACTGCTGATCCGGTCAAACAACGCGTTATACTCCTTCAGCCTGTCTGCCTCACCATGGTTTAAATCATTTCTCAGCTCACGGGCAGCATTGAGATTTTCGTTACTGATCTCTGCAATTCTTTCCTGAATACTCTTCAGCAATGCATGGGTATACTCAAATCGTTCATTTCTTGTTTTGCTCAGCTCCGCCCTGAGCTCCTCCGTCATCTCCTTATGTTCACTGCCAAACTTTTCAAGCATTTCGTTTGTATAATTGAAAATACTTGATACTTCATCACTTATTTTTCCAATGTACACCTCATACTCCGCCATTCTCGACTGCTCATTCTGTGTGCGTGACTTATTTTCTTCAGAGAAAAATTTGTCCAAATCACTTGCCAGCACCTTTCTTGCCTTCGAAAACTCTTTGATCAATGCGTTCGTTGACGACTTTGAACCCTTAACTTCCTTTTCGATGCCTTTGATATCTTTCTGTATGGAGCCAATCAACTGTCCATATTTGCTTATCCGCTCTTTTTCACCCGCAGCAAGATTACTCTTTAATTCAGCAGCATTCGCATTCAAGGTTGCGGCTGTATTTTCCTGCTCATGACGATACTGTTTCAGTTTGTTCTCAACAGTAGCAACAAGCTCCTGATTATCCCTGACGCGCCCTTTAAATGAAGAAAGCATCTCTTCACTCAAGCTTTTCATTTCATTAGCCAGTCCCATCTTGCTCTCCGTTTTTGGTTAAGTATTACGAATAATCTTATTTGCTGATAATATATTTAGCATTTTTGATATCCCTGATACTGATATTATCGCCTTTTTCAAGTAATGATTCAAGATATACCATCACCTCTTTATGCATTTCCTGAAAATCTGTCAATATTTTTATAACCGTCTCTTTTCTTTTTTCCTGTATCTCCGCAATTTGAGCCAGTTCTTCTTTCAGCAAGACATTTTTATCCGGAGAATCCGCTGCACAATAATCAGAAATATTTACTATTATATTTTTTAACGACTGGGTAAACTCCTTCTGGTCTTCTATAAAAGCAATAAAATGGTTTTTTGCATTGCGCTCTTTTTCATCAAGTAAACTATAGATATCACTCATGATGATATTATAATCTTTTTTTCGCAACGACTCTTTTTTTGCCAGTGCTTCACAGAGTTTTGAACTTACATCATTCCGCCTCTCCTTCAGATATTCCAGGGAATGCTCAACACTGTCAACCAAAAAATGACACGACTCTTTAATATTCTCGGAACTCTGGAACGCATTCTGAATTTTTTTTATCCTGATATCTTCTGAGTCACCGATATCTTCAGAAACAACCTTTTCCATAACTACCTCTTCTCTGATATCCATCTCGACCTCATATTATATGCAATTAAACACCATCACTACCAACCGGTCAATATGCACCATCACCCAACTCTTCTCTTCGTTTTAGCGGTATAAATAAGTTCTTGGTAAATCATGCTCACAAGACATTATTGCCGGAGGATGCTTTAGCAAGAACAATCATTTAACTGCCAGCACCCTTATGCTGCCTTTGCAGTCAGGCCGATTGCTTCAGCATACTTCAGGTAGGTCTCTACAGAGGCAACGACGACCCTTGCTTCGATAGCAAGAAGTTCGATACCGACAAGTGATACCCTTACCCATGCATCGACAACGACGCCCTTGTCAAGGATACGATCAATAACCTCTACGAGGCTTGACGAGCCGATTGTTTTCTCTACTGCCATGATAAATCTCCGGTTGTTTGTTTAAAAAAATGACACTTCATTCTGCAAAATCTCGCTTACGCTGCCTTTGCAGTCAAACCGATTGCTTCAGCATACTTCAGGTAGGTCTCTACAGAGGCAACGACGACCCTTGCTTCGATAGCAAGAAGTTCGATACCGACAAGTGATACCCTTACCCATGCGTCTACAACCACACCCTTGTCAAGGATACGGTCAATAACCTCTACGAGGCTTGACGAGCCGATTGTTTTCTCTACTGCCATGATAAATCTCCGGTTGTTGATACTTGATAATACCGTCTTGTAAAGAGAGGGACGGCTTGCCTCACCAAAGAAGAGCTGCATATAGTGTGCCACGGTAATAGAGCGTACTCATCAGCCGTCTGCAATAACGGCTAGACCATAGCATTAAAAGATGATATCTATTTATTATTTATTTTCTGCCTGACGCTGTGGATCGATATATGCCTCGATAAGCCTGATTTTTTCCGTCAGAGAGCCGCACAGTTGTGCGAATCGATGTTCGCACTGTCATTCAATGCACACTGCCGGGTCTTACAGGAGGCCTTTCAGGTAGTACTGTCGATGCTCTTCAGCAAATCGCTCAAGAGCATATCGCAACATGACCCTTGGCATCCGCCGGTAATGCTGCAATAAAAAATCTTCCAAGGCAACCAGGTCGCGTTTGCCAACCTCCCTGAGCATCCAGCCAGTTGCCTTATGAATCAGCTCTTGAGTATCCTGAAGCAATTTTTCGGCGAGAGCAAGGGTATCGTGAAACTCTCCCCTGCGGATAAAATGAAAGGTTGCCAAAACAGCAATCCGTCTCTCCCAGAGAGTTTCCGAATCGGCAAGCAGGTAAAGAGGTTTTCTTGGACGATGGAGCAGAAAACTCCCGACAATGTGCTCTGCCGATATGTCGACCAGATCCCAGTTGTTGATAAAGCGGGTATTGGCAAGATAGAGGTTGTAGATCTGCTCCCTCATCGATTCGTCGCCTTGGCCAAAACGACGCATAAGCATCAAAAGGGCAAGCAGCCGATCTTCATGAAAAGCGGAAGCAAGCAGCCGGATAACCTCCGGCAACGGCGCATCATCAAGTGTACGGGAGAGCTTTCTCAATACCGGGACACGAATACCGCGAAAAAGGTCGCCCTCACCATACTCTCCGGGGCCTGTCTTGAAAAACCTCTGTGCAAACAGGGCATCCCCGGGATTTGATAGTGCTTCAAGATTATGACGAATCATGGCAACGGTAACGCTCATGACCTGATCCTTGTCAATCAGTTAGGCCTGTTCGGCAAGTTTGCTCCACCGGCTCATCTCCTTTTCAAGTTGCTGCTGCAACCCATGAAGCTCCGAACCAAGTTGCTGCTGCAAAGCAAAATCACTGCCAGCCGACGCAAGGCGTGCTGCTATCTCCGACTGACGGGTTTCAGCCTCATGAATCGAGCGCTCAAGCTGCTCCAGTTCGCGCTTCTCTTTACTGGTAAGCTTACTCTGCTTTGTCGACGCTATCGCTGCCGGTTTCGGGAGCTCAGGCACTTTTTTCAACGGCTTTTTCTCACTCTTTGCTCCTTCCGACGCTTTCAGCTCAAGATAAACGGTGTAATTACCAGGATAACGGCGGATAAGACCATTCTCCTCAAAGGCAAAAATATACTCAACAGTCCGATCAAGAAAATAACGATCGTGACTGACCACCATGAGGCAACCCTTATAGGTATCGAGATAATCCTCAAGCACACGAAGCGTTGGAATATCGAGATCGTTGGTAGGCTCATCAAGCAGGAGCACATTGGGCGAATCAATCAGTTGTTTAAGCAGATAAAGCCTCCGGCGCTCGCCTCCCGAAAGGGTCTTGATAAAACTATACTGGGTAGAGGGTGCAAAGAGAAATCGCTCAAGCATCTTCGAGGCCGAAAAGACCATACCATCCTTCGTCTTGATCTGCTCGGCATGTTCCTGAATATATTCGATCACCCGCTTGGAGTCGTCAAGTCCCCTGCTTTGCTGATCGTAATAACCAATTTTCACCGTCTTGCCAAGATCAATATGGCCGCTGTCCGGCTTGACACGCCCGGTAATCATATCAAAAAGAGTGGTTTTTCCCGAACCGTTCGGCCCGATAATACCAATGCGATCCCCCTTCTGCAGATGGTACTCGAACGACTGCAAGAGCAACTTCTCTCCGTAGGATTTCGAAACCTGATGGAACTCAATAATTTTATCGCCCAGCCTTCCCGAGCCAAAACCGATCTCAAGCTCTTTCGCCTTCTCCTTTTTGGGAGCATAAACCAGACTTTCTGCCCGCAGCATCCGGGCCTTCTGCTTCGTCGTCCGAGCCTTGCAACCGCCCCGCATCCAGTCGAGCTCCTGGCGAACAAGGGCAGATCGCTTGCGGTCATCGCGTATCGCCTGCTCTTCCTGCTCAGCCTTCTGCACAAGATAGCTCGAATATCCTCCCGTATAGGTGACCGCCGTCCGGCCATCCATCTCAATCATGCGCGTAGCCACACGATCGAGGAAATAACGATCATGCGTAATGAGCAGCACCGCGCCCTGATAGCGCCTGATATAATTCTCCAGCCACTCAACACTGTCGGCATCGAGATGGTTGGTCGGTTCATCAAGAATAAGCCCGTCACTCGGCACAACAAGCGCATGAGCCAGGGCCACCCGCTTGCGCTGCCCACCCGAAAGCGTCCCCATGAGTGCCGTAAGGTCGTAAAGACCGAGCTTGCCGAGCACCATTTTGGCATTCGATTCAAGCTCCCACGCACCACACACATCAAGCTCATGGGCAAGCCGGCTCATCTTCTCGATCAACGAAGGATCCTCACTGTGCCGCGTTTCAAGCTCCTTGCAGACCACTTCATACTCATAAATCAGCTCCATGGCCTTATCGCTCGACTTCAAAATGGCCTCAAGCACCGTATCCTCCGCATTATAGGGCGAATCCTGCGGCAGATAGGCAATCCTCTTCTGGTTTGCCACCATCACCTTTCCCTTGTCGGGAGTTTCCACCCCGGCAAGAATTTTCAAAAGCGTACTCTTTCCACTCCCGTTCGCCCCGATAATACCAATCTTGTCGCGGTCATCAATGCCAAACGAAACATCCTCAAACAAATGTTTCAGACCATATTTTTTCTCTAACCCCTCTACCGTTAAAAGCACCATACCTCTATCCGTTCTTTATACTTATATACATTCATCATCGTCATGGACAATGCAAAAGAGGGCAATATAACCATTGCATTCAGTTTTGCCGCCATCTCATTGTACGGTTTGCACCGGAAATCAAACCGCAAAAGCGTGAAATACATGAATTTATTTCTTGAAAAAATAGAGATTTATTTTTCCAACAGGGTTTTCTCTTCTCATTTATTTTCATAAACTATGCAGATTGAGAAAGAAGATGCAGGAATTACCCTGCACAACCCCGACGCCAACGAGTAAAGAAACGTGAACTTGTGATGAGTGAATTAGAAAAATTACTGGCATGGAGCAATCTGCCCATACCGGGAGTGTTGCATGAATTACCGCACCACCAGCAGCAGGAGGTTATTTTATGGGCAAAAAAAGTTGTCAGCCATAACACCGAAGGACTTGATGACCTCTACAATGCCATAAGCATGATCGTCAAATACATACCCAACTTCATGGTCATTCCGCTCATGGTCGCACACATCCGCCCCCGCATTGCCGCCGAAGTATGCATTAAAATGGGTATTGATCAGGCCACCGGATACGCCAACGACCTTCCTCTGGAATATTTCAGCGACGTATCCAAACATCTTGACGCCCCGATGATGGCCCAGATTCTCGAAAAAATGAGAAAACAGGCCGCTGAAAAGTTTATCCACCACGAACTCAAGCACCACCAAACACGCTTACTCGACATTGCCCTGCATCTTGATCGGCGCCTCCTCGAAATCGTGGCAAAGCTTGCCACACTTCCTGAGCAGGAGCAGGAAGATGCCCAGGCCAACAACCCCCACAAAACCGTCATCGACAAAATCAGGGCAATGCAGTAACATAACCCGAATAATTAACCAAACGACAAAAAAGTGGGGCAAAAAAGTCTCTCTTGATTTCATGGACGGCAGCATCACAAGCAATGCTGGTGCTTTGCTGTGGAGGAAAATAGAATCCGAAGGAGGGATCATTATTTTCCCCTCTTCTGAAGAGCTTTTTCAGAAATGATCTGTTCGATGTTTGAGGAGATTGAGAGGCTGCGCATGAGGTCGAGCAGGTTCTGTTGGACGTTGAGGTTCAGTTCGATAGGTCGTCCACTCCGAAAGTCCGGATTGTTTCCCTTGATCTTGATGGTCATGGTCGAATTGCCATCCGGGCTCATATTGATTGACGAAAGCAACTCAACATAGAGAAAGTTTGAGAGTGCTTCGTAAGTGGTGCGAAGCCCCTGGTTTGCTGCGGCTCGCTCTTCAGGTGTCGTCGCATAAATAATCTGTCCGGACTGCTCTGCGTTTATTCCCGCATCTTTGATTTCAAACAACTTGCCATTCATTTTTATCGGAATATTTCCTCCCGCGCGTCCTGTTGCATAGATCTTTTTTGCGCCCTGCAGGTCAAGCAGTTTCTGCAGCGGAATATTGTTGATCCGGAGCGATGTTTCGCCCTTCTCTTTTGCCATATCGTAATCGAAATGTCGAATAGCGATTGTGCCGTCGAAAAATCCGGCGCTGAAGTCCGAAAGTGACACGATATCGAGATTCAGGCGGTTATGCCAGAGCATCAGCTTTCCTTTTGGCAAGGTGATCAGCATCTCTCTTTCGTTGGTCTTACGACGCAGCTTTTTCAAGCTGAACGTAATGGTGGTGCTTCCGTTCGATAATCGGTTGAGCACAAGGTCGGGCTCGCTAAAGATATAGTCGGCATCTTGCTTTTGCCGACCAAAAATGCGTTCGCTTGCACTTTGCTTTTTTGACGGTTCGACCATGGTAATCGTGCCGCCTCCTGAAGATTTAAGATGTGCGTTCCGGATTGAAAATCCGTTATTTGTTATGGAAAGCGGAATGGATCCGCTTACCGGCCCGTTCATCGAGCTTTTGAAATCTCCGTACATGCGCACACGGTCAAGGAGCTTGAGTTTATTCAACTTCAGGGTCAAGAGTGTGGCCTTCGCAGACGGGTCGATGCTGACAGGTGTTGAGGCGATTGTTCCGCCAAACAGTGTCGCTGACAGGTCGCTCAGAGCGAGGCCGGAAAGCTTTTCGTTGTGGCTGTTAAGTATGATTCGTGCATTGAGATGTTTTACCACCTCGTTACCTTCGAGATTGAGTGAGAGCCAGGGTTTGTGTTTTCGTGAATAGAAAACAATCTTGCTGCCCTTTTCGGCCATAACGACTGCATTACGCACCAGCACTGTGGAATCCTGGAATTCGACAGGAATATAACCGCTTATCCGGCCTGATGCGAAGGGGGTTTTACTGCTGCCCCGGTTATAGCCCGGGATTTTCGTGAGCGGGATTTGAGCCATGGCAAGGGTGAATCGGGACTGTTTTTTTTTCAGGTCATAATCAATACGATCTGTCGAAGCCTTCCAATGAAAGAGCTCCATTGAGCAGTCGGTGAGTGTGAGGATACATGGCTTGAGCGGATCGCGTTTTGAACCGAAAAGTGCTTTGAAATTGCCCGCCGGCGACGGGTTTCCTTCGTTTAAGAGTTTTGCTATATGCAGTGTATCCAATTGTTGCTGCCAGTGTTCTGCCGCGCTGAGCCGTACCTTGAAGTCCACATCTTCAAGGCGGAGCTTTTCTCGCGTAATCGTAGCGCCCTTGATGGTGTAGGCAGCAGAAAGCGGTGTGAAGGAAAGGGTGAACCCTTTTTTGCGGGAAATCTCAATGCTCGCTTTTATCTGTGGTTTGCAGTCGATAAAGGTAACATGTTCAGTGCCAGGCTTTACCGTAAGCGAATCGGCTTCGAGTGTGAATGCTGCATTGACAACATTCAGCAGCAGTGACCCGAAACCAGGGGTGTCGCGGTTTTCGAAATGCCAGGAAAGCAAACCGTTTGTGAATGAAAAAGTGCAGGTGGCAGTATCACTGCAGCCATCGGGCGGTGTCGTGAAGAATATTTTTATTGAGCGATACCCAACGCCTGAAATACCCGGAAGTTCCACACCGGAAACCTCAACCCGAAACGGTTTCCCCTCAAGGGCACGGTTGACCAGTGATTGAGCATACCAGGGAAAAAAGAACCATGCTGCTGTCGGTAAAAGCGCCAGAAACAAAAGCAAAGCGAGCAGGATGCGCAGAGCCCCTTTTTTTCGCAGGATTACTTTTCCTTTTTTATCCATTTACCCTGAACCTTTACCCACGTCCGTACCGGAAGACGGCTATAGATTTTCTGGAACATCATCTCTCCCACAACATCAATGGTCAGGTTATTCTGGGCAGCAACTTTTGCATACTCAGCACGGCGTAAGTTATTGATGGTTGCAATCAACTCCTCTGCTTCAACCGGTGCATCCGGAGGAATGGCAAGCAGTCCATTGTCAACCTCTCCGGCAAGTCCGTTTAATCGGGCTGTTTTAATATCAAGCGCAAAGACCGGCATAGCAAGAACCATAAACAGCATCGTTGCTGCCGCTACTCTTAACACTATGGATTGCATATTTTTCATTGTTCCATTTCTCCTGTTTAAAATAAGCCTTGTTTGTTTTCAAGCAGGTAGTCGAGTTCCCGGTCAACCTTGATCCTGATTTCGTGATCGATTTTGATGTTCATGTTAATCACAATGGGTTTGTCGGGGGCTTCAATTTTTACGGTTGGATTGCACCCGGTCATGAGTGTACCGGCGACGAGCGAAAGAAGCGCCAGTATGCTGTCGATTTGCTTGTTCATTGCTTCTTTTCTTTTTGTTAAAATATTCTTGGCCCTGCAGTATCTTTCCCTTGCCAAGGCCATGGTAACCATAACGTTACAGCAAGAAAACCAGTCTATTTGTTCAAATTATTTTTGCATGATTCCCAAGGCGCAAAAACCAGGCGTAAGCCAGTGTAGTTGCTGCGGAACTCGGGTGTGCCACTATCGCGAGAAGCTGACCGGCAGCGCATGCCAAAATCGTTCCAGCTCCCGCCACGAAGCACATGGGTCAAACCGGTTGCTGGTCCGACAGGATTGATAACGGTACCTGTTGTTTTACAGTCGGCGTAATAGTTCAATCCATACCAGTCACTACACCATTCCAGGACATTGCCGTGCATGTTATAAAGCCCCCAGGCATTCGGAGCAAAACAGTTAACCGCAACAGTATTTGCTCTGTACACGCCTTTTGGGTTATGGTTGTACGGATAGTTCCCGTCATAGTTTGCCTGATCTGTTGTTATGTTTTCTCCCGTATTGAAAGGCGACTGGCTTCCTGCCCGGCAAGCGTACTCACGCTCCGCTCCTGTGGGCAAGCGGAACTGCTTTCCTGTTTGTTGCGATATCCACTTGCAATAGGCTACTGCATCATTCCAGCTAACATGCAACACCGGATGATTATCTTCGTTCTGGCTCCGCAAACTACCCCAAACTCCGTGACGCCAGTTTACACCTGCTTTTTTCAGGACGTTAACACCATCAAAAATCCAGCTCCCGCTGCCTTTTTCAGCATCAGTCAGATAGTTTGATGCCTCAATGAATCTCCTGAAATCAGCAACGGTTACGGCATATTTGCTCATATAAAAGTCACTTACTCTTGCCCGGTGCTGGATTTCATCTTTCTGGCGGCCAACTTCACTCTCCGGGCTTCCTATCGTAAATTCGCCTCCGTGTATTTTAATAAAGTTTCGGGGAACACACCCGGCGGCGGGTAACGATGAGTTAAAAACCATTAGTCCGACAAGGCAGATAACAGGGGCGATGGCGACAACTTTCCATTTGTGCCAAGTCAGGCTTGCCAGCAGGGCAAGAAAGCGGTATAAGCGTGCTGCGAAACTGCTATCAAATTCTCTATCAGCTCTCAACAGCGGAGATCCAACCCGGATGGTCATGGCTTCCATCATGCACCCCCTTTTACCCAATTATAGGAAAATAAAAGCAATGCTTATAATTTACTTTTTATGCCTGTGTTGCACAAATAGCCAGATATGCGATGCCAGCTTTGTTGAAGCTCCCCGACAGCGAAACACCCGAAAAGAAAACCTGTTGGTCAAAGCGGGAATAACACCGGAAGCACATGGAAGAGCAAATGAGTCCGGGACGATACTTACCCGCGACTCCGGCATGCAAGAGCGGCTACATCCCGAGAAAGGCTCTCTTTACCTCCTTGTTATCGAGGAGTTCTTCGCCTGTTCCGGTCAGCACCATCGACCCGGTTTCAATGACGTATCCCCTGTGGCTGATTTTCAGAGACTGATAGACATTCTGCTCAACAAGGAGTACCGTAACGCCGTTGGAGTTGATGGTACGAATGGCACCGAAAACCACCTCGGTAAAAAGAGGAGACAATCCCAGACTTGGTTCGTCAAGAAGAAGGAGTTTCGGGTTACCCATTAACCCTCTTCCTATGGCAAGCATTTGCTGCTCACCACCAGACATGGTTCCTCCCGGTTGATTGCGTCGTTCAGCGAGTTTCGGAAAAAGGGCAAAGACTTTTTCCAGATTCAGTTGGCGATCTTTCTGGTGCAGGTAACCTCCCATCATCAGATTTTCAACAACGGTCATATCCGGAAAAATCTTTCTCCCCTCAGGCACATGGACAATCCCTCGCTGAACAATGGTGTGCGCCGGAAGAGCCTGAAGCGATTCTTGATTAAAGGTGATCGTGCCAGTTGATTTGATAATGCCCGAGATGGCTTTGAGCAGGGTCGATTTACCAGCGCCATTGCTGCCAACAACAGAGACTATTTCTCCTTCAACAAGAGCAAGAGTAATGGCCCGTAAAACAGGCATCTCACCGTATCCCGCATGCAGATTTTGAATATCAAGCATTGTGGCCGCCTCCAAGGTATGCGTCAATAACATCAGGATTATTGGTAATCTCTTCAGGCGTGCCTTCCGCAAGCTTTTCGCCGGAGTTCAGCACAACGATCCGGTCACAAATTGAAGTAACGGCTTTCATATCATGCTCAATAAAAACAATGGTCGCCCCTTTTTGCCGGACCCCGCGGATGATATCGAGAATGATACCGGTTTCCGTAGGGTTCAGCCCACCACATATTTCGTCCAGAAGCAGCATTTTCGGATGGGTAGCCAACACACGCGCAAGCTCAAGCTTTTTTTTCAAACCAACAGGCAACGATCCCGCAAGCTTGCCAGCATAATCCATCAATCCCACTGCGTGCAAATTTTCCCGGGCAATCGCTTCAGCCTCTCTGGTAACACTGGTTATGGAAAATGCCCCGATCATGACGTTCTCAAGCACCGTCAGACTTCCCAATGGCTTGACCCTCTGCCAGGTTCGTACCATACCCAAACGGCAAACTTCATCAGGTCGCAGGGCATTGATTTTTTTATTATCAAAAATCACCTCTCCGGACGAGGCCGGAAAAAAACCCGTCATGCAGTTGAACAAAGTGCTCTTTCCTGCACCGTTCGGACCGATAAGGCCAAAAATCTGTTGTTCATCAACAGAAAAACTGACATCTGAAACAGCAACATTACCGCCAAAATGCTTGCTGACATGGCTGATATGCAAAAGATGCCGGATCATTTCACCCTCCGGAAAAGCCCAAGAATACCTTTGGGCAGATAAAGAATGCAAAGCACCGTAATGATGCCATAGACCAGTACATGGGCGTGAGCCAGGTTCTCTTTCAAAAAGAGTCCTGTTCCTGACGTTTCCGATACCAGCCCGGCCTTGACCAGAGCATCTCCAAGAAGATTTGAGCGAAGCACCTCGGCAAGCGGCACCAGCAGGAGCGCTCCAACAACCGGCCCCCACAGGGTTCCGACACCCCCGATAATTGCGGTCAGAATAATTTCAATGGAGAGTCGAAGGTCAAGAACTGCCGAGGTGTCAATAAACCGGATATAGAGGCCATAGAGGCTTCCAAGGACAGAGGTTAAAGCCGCAGATATCAGCAATGCCCTGTTTTTATAAACGGAGAGATTAATGCCCAGTGAAGCGGCAGCATCCTGGTCTTCACGGATTGCCTGCAGATAGAACCCTGTTTTCGACTTTCGAAGCCAGGCTGTGATGCTGAGGGTAACAACAAGCACCAGCAGCATCCCGTAATAAAAAGGGTTTTTACTGTTAAGATCAAGCCCCCACAACGAGAGATCAGAGAGCAGAATTCCCTGAGCACCTCCGGTAAACTCAAAATTAAGCACCGAAAGACGGACAATTTCGGCCACAGCAATAGAGGCAAGAGCAAAGTAATGGCCGCGCAACCGGAAAACAATGCTGCCGGTAATGAGGGCAATAATGCAGGCCACAACAATACCTGCCGCCATGCAGAGAATCGGATTAAGATTGTAGAGCGTGATCAGAATCATGGTGGTGTAGGCACCAGCCCCGAAATAGGCGGCATGACCAAAGCTGTACTGCCCTGCATAGCCACCAATAATATTCCAGGCCGAAGAGAGCGCGGCCATCATCAGAACCGAAATCATGATTCCTGTGATATAGGGATTCTCTCCAATAAACAGCGGCAAAGCGGCAGCAATTGCCGCAAGAATTGCAATAAGGACAATACGCTTCATGACTGCCCTCCCTTTTTGCCGAACAACCCTTGCGGACGAAGCAGCAGTACCGCAAGAAAGAGCACAAAGACCACAACATCCTTCCAGTCTGATGAGATATAGGTCGATGACATGGACTCCACCACACCAATAATCAACCCCCCGACTCCAGCCCCGGCAACCGAGCCAAGACCACCTAAAACACATATAGTAAAGGCCTTCAGCAGAAAACTGTGACCCGCCAATGGGTGAATATAATAGGTCGGTGCAATCAGTGCGCCGGCGGTTGCAGCCAAAGCCGTACCGATACCAAAGGCGATTGCACTCATTTTCGCCACATTGATGCCCATTAACTGCGCTGCCTCACGGTTCTGGCTCGTTGCCCGCAATGCCATACCGGTGCTGGTTTTTAACAGGAACAAAGAGAGCATGGCCGTAATGCAGCAGGTAATAAGAAAAGAGATCAACAGGGGCACAGAAAGGTAAATACCGCCGGGAATAGTGAATGCGCTGCTCGAATAGGAGGTTGTCAGTATTTTGGGGTCGCTGGTAAAAGCCAGAAGCGCGGTATTACTCATGATGAGACCAAGACCAACGGTCAGCAGTATCTGATTTTGATGAGGGTGATCGATAACGCGGCTGATAAAGACTTTTTCCATCATAAAGCCAAACAGAAAGGCTATGGGCATAATCAGAATCAGCGACAAATAGGGATCGATATGCAGCAACGTAAAGGCAAAGTATGCCAGATACATGCCAAGCATCATCAAATCTCCATGCGCAAAATTACTGATATTCATGACACCAAAAACAAGCGACATGCCTATTCCGGCAAGAGCATAAACACCACCGGTCAGTATTCCTGAAAGCAAGGCTTGAAGAAACAGCATGATACATCTCCCTGTAAAATGAACTGATCGGCCAGCTAACTCCATTTACAACGATAACACAAAAAAAATCCGGGAAAAGGCGCCTCAAGCAACTTTCAGGAAGCGCCATATCACCATATTTTCTCTGAACAGTAACGGCAACTTAACGCTTGAAGGGATAGATCAGCTTCTTTTTGCTGAATTGAGCCGGATAGACCGTTTCATACCTGGCACCTGAAATTTGCTGCACCAGCATGGAATGGTTGTTCTGATTGGTGAAACC
Organism: uncultured Chlorobiaceae bacterium; assembly: GCA_903882665.1. Taxonomy (GTDB): domain Bacteria; phylum Bacteroidota; class Chlorobiia; order Chlorobiales; family Chlorobiaceae; genus Chlorobium. The sequence continues at coordinate 42,971 of CAIRXW010000043.1, forward strand.
GCCATAGTCTGCGAACTTGACCGGCCCCATAATACCATTCCAGACTCCCGCCTTAAGAGCTGCCTGAAGTTTGAGGGCAGTTTTGGCGGTTGATGCCGTAATCACCATAATCCGCATCGCCTCATAAGCACAGGCCGCATGATAGGAGGGATCCTTCGCATACTTTGCCTTATAGCGAAGGGCGAAGTCGGCTGCACCTGGCCAATTGACATCATCAGTCCACTGGGTTGCAGAAATGACCAGATTTGAAATTTCAGTCTGCCGGGCAAACTGGGCCGTCGTATAACCGGCACCGGCACCCAGAAAAGCCTTTGGTGTGAGCCCGATCTCCCTGGCCTGGCGCATCAGCAGAATGGCATCGGCATCATAGGAAACAAGGAAAACAAGATCAGGATTTGCCGCCTTGACTTTTGCAAGTGAAGCACGATAATCGGGCTGTCCCTGCTGGTACTTTTCATTGGCAACCTCTCTCAACCCCATTTTCAGAGCATTCTCCTGAGCCGTCTTGACGGTCGATACGCCAAAATCAGTTGCGGCGTAGACATAGGCTATGGTTGTCGGTTTATAGGGTGCCACAGCTTTCATCAGCACACTTGAATAGACATTGGCAGGAGCATTCAGGCGGAAAACATTCTTGTACCCCTTCATGGTAATCTCCTCCTTGGCCGCCGCAGGAACAAGCAGTGGAACCTTATACTGGTCAGCCCTCGAAGCGACCACGTTAGCACAACCAGAGGTGTAGGGGCCAACAACACCGATAACACCATCCCGGGTTACCAGCTTTTCATAAGCCGCAAGAGCATTTTTCGGATCACCTCCATCATCCTCCTTGACAAGATCCACCTGAATCCCCTTTGCCTTCAGATCTTCAATTGCCATGGCAACGCCGTTGGTGAGATTCTCGCCAATTTGCGCCTCTTTACCGGTGATTGAGTTGATAAAACCGATCTTGACTGGAGCCGCCGATGTCAGCAACGGAAAAGCCAACAATGCGGCGGTAACGAGTAATACAAGCTTTTTTTTCATGTACGGTCATCTCCTCTGGTTAGGGTTTATATCATTCCCGATGCAACAAACGTGACTCTTCACGGACATCAAGGCAACGCAGGAGCAACCGCAGACTCCTCCCTGATCACATTCGGCACACCCGCCGCACCGGTATAAAAAACAACAAGAGATGCCGGTGCGATTCCAGAATTGTAGCCATTATGCAGGGTATTGATGACCTCAAGAATAGCATCACCTTTTTTGAAAACAAAGGTACGACCATCTTTCAGCTCAACCGTGAGCTCCCCTTCCAGCATATAGGCATAAACCGGTACCGGATGCTTGTGCCAGCCGGTTGAACCCCCGGGAGGGAAATGGACAATAAGAGCTGTTACCTCAGGTTTGTCCGTACGAAGATAGAGCAGCGGTTCACCATTACTTGACGTTGACGAAGTAATCAGTTTCTTCACCTCAACATTCCGGTACTCCTCCCCCTTTGCTGTACTGTTCAGGACAAAAAGCAGCAACAGCGCAATGGCACCCTGAACCATTCTCATAAATCCTCCTCTGTTTGAAAAATTATCTGATGGCGCATTCTTTCGTCAGGAAATACAGACTTAAGCGTACACGCCACCTTGCAATATAATCATCACTTTTTCAAATTTCTCCTGCTGAAACGATGGCTGCAGACAAGCGTATAACCCATTATTCACAAAAACCACATTGGTCGTTACGGCCAACAGCAGGGTTGACTCGGCCAGCGATAACCATGAATGGATCGAGGGAAGCTACGTTATGCGTTGTAACTTTTTTTCGAGGTAGTATTGCGAAACACCGCAATACTGAAGTAGCTTGCCTTCACCGTTTTTCTGTTGCCATTTTAACAGCAACCCTTCAATTTGTGTTCGAGTGGCTTTGCCGGTAATTCTTGACAGGGTTTTGGTGACAGAACTCCAGACTGATTTCCTGTTATCCCTTAACCGGGAATAGTTGAGATTGAGTATTTCATTGAGCTGGCGATCAAACAGAGCGTCTTCTGACTTGATTGTCCCGTTAAACTCATAATGAATCTTCAATCGGGAGTGATGGCTGGGTTCGGCTTGATTAAAAAGAAGATCATTATCACGTTTTTTGGTATCACAATGAGCACGAGTATCCGGCTGACCTTCATTTCCAGAACAGCAGCCGAGCAGAGTGGTATAGTTGAGTTGTTTCGCAGGATATTTCTTGCGGGAGTGCCAATGCTCTACTTTCATATTCCTGTCATCAGGCTCAATGCGACCCATGCAATAGGCACAAAGATATCCCTGCTCTGCAACAAGTTGAACTCGTATATCCTGTTTTACCGGTGTAAAATTCTGGCCGTCATAAACAGCACCTGCCTGCAACCTGTAAAGCTGCAAAGATTGTGGTTCCGTACTTTTGGCAATGGGAATCATTCGCCAGCTCCCCTCTCGGGCTCCAGCATGGCAATAGTCGCTTCAGCTTCCACAATATCTGGAATAGATCCCTTCAAATCGACTTTCAGTTTTTGAATTAGCTCCTTTGCGGCATCAAATTCATCATGGTCGATTTTGGCTGCTATCTCTTCAATACGCTTTGGGACAGTGCTGTTGATTCCCGGATCATCCATCAACTCCCGGAGAATTTCTGCCGAGTTCAAACCGATGGACTGTCTGGGAATGGTAAACTTGATGAGGTTATCCTCCTGATAGAGCAGACGAATTGATTCGGGTGCAACCTCACTCAGAATCTGGGGTGAATGGGTCGTGACAACAAACTGCACATTCGGAAAGACCTTTGTGAGGTTTGTAACCGCTCTTCTCTGCCACGCCGGATGGAGATGAAGATCTATTTCATCAATCAGGATAACCCCTTCACCGTCAAGCGGATTCTGCATCCGTGGATTTGCAATTGCCAGACGGCGGGCAATATCACCGATCAGCGCAATAAAGCAGGTTTCACCAACAGAGAGTGAGTCAATTCTCAGCTCCTGATCTCCTTTCGTTACAACCATGCGAAGAGGCTGGCGCTTTATCCTGAAGTCATGGTACTCAGGCAGAAACTTCTCAAGAGCACTCCTCACGGTTTGCAACTGCGGATCAAGAAACTCCAGGGGATCGACGTTATTGAGTATGCCGTTGGCTCGAAGGTTCTCATTTTCAATATCTTCCCGTTCACGAAACCATTCAAAAAAAAGGCGAAAATTCGCGCCACTGCTCAAAAGGTTATCGTAGACCGAGATGGGATCAAATTCGTGCCTTGTTCTTATTCGTTGAGGCAAATCAGTATCCTTTACTGCCCGATCAACAGGATAACAGGTAAAAACAGGCAGGGAATTTTCACTCTCCAACTGATGCCGAAAGTGACGAACGATATCCTGAAGAGCGGTAAAGTTACTCATGCTGATACCACCTGTTCCTACGCGGGATTTTGCAATTAACCACTCGCCAGAAGATGTCTGAGCGGAAATAAGAGAAAATTTAGCTCCATTTTTAATCTCAACATCCTTGATATAACGCCCCTTACCCGAATCTCGTCTCGTTCGTGCCGTGAGCCATGAGAGCAACATGGCCAATGCATCAACGACCGTTGTTTTTCCTCCCCCGTTAACCGCAGCGATAACCGTCAGACCCGATTCAAATGGAAGGTGCAACTTTTCAATACCTCTGAAGTTTATTAGTCTGAGTGTCCGGATTTTCATCATGAGTCCATAACGATCTACAACGTGGCCGATAACTGCTTTTTTCCTTTTTTAAATTTGGTGAACAGTTCGCTTTCAAGCAACAACTATCTCCGTTTTACCTGAACGCCTTGATCTGGGCTTTTTGGTGCTTTCGAGCTTTGCTTTTTCTTCGAGAATCCGTTTCAGCAGCTCTGCTGCCGGTTCGTCGTTTGGATACGGAATCGCCTCGGGCTATACTGCACCTTGATTAACTCACACTTGTTTGATAATTCAGTTAATTGAAGTGGACCCCAGCCGGTAGACAAAAAATGGCTGAGTTTAAGTTGGTAACCTGACCTGTTCATGCAGCGGAAAGGCGCTGCCCCTCCTGTCAGCCGTTCACCATTGCTCGATCCGGATGAGGTAATCAGTTTTTTTACGACAACATTGTGGTACTCTCCGGTTTTGGCGGCGCTGTTCAGGACAAGAAGCAAAAACAGCGCAATGACACCCTGAACCATTCTCCTACATATCCTTCTCTATGCAAATAAATTATAGGCTATCACGATCCTGCAGTGAACATTACCCCGCACTTTCCAATATCGGCGTTTCTCAACAGTGTTCCAGACCCTCATTATTTTTTAGTGGAGACTGCTGGTTTATAATTTATTTATATCGTAGATTTACTTCATAAAGGATGTGTATGAATTTCAAAACGGCTCGGTAATCACATTTTGTACACCATGAGCAGATTGAGAAACGAGAAGTTGAGGTCAGGTGCGCTACGCGAAAGTCACATCAATGCGTTGCACTTGCCGGGGGCGGAGAATAAAAAGCCTTGCTGGCGGAATGACTGTCGTCATTGGCTCTCGTTAAGCGCACTTTTTGTTGTTCTCTCCTGTGCAGGGATGCAATGCCCCGGAGATGTGAGCGCGTCAGTAAACATTGATACTGAAGCGCTCTACACTTCAGCTAATTATGAATCAACCCTCACCGTTGCAAAGCAGACTGTAGCTACCGCTGAAAAGAATCTCGGTACACTTCATCCTGATTTTGCCCTCAGTCTCAATAATCTTGCAGCACTCTATGCTACCCAAGCCCACTATGCAGAAGCAGTCCCTCTCTTCATGCATGCACTTGCCATACGCGAAAAAATCCTGAACCCTCTTCATCCCGATATTGCTGTCAGTTTGAATAATCTGGCTGAGATCTACAGGGTTCAAGGAAATTTTCGTAAGGCAGAGCAACTCTACCGGCGTGCCCTCGCCATCCGTGAAAAAATCAATTCCCCCTTTGACTCCGATGTTGCTCTCAGCCTGGCAAACCTCTCAGAGTTATATCGCCTTCAGTGCCGCTATGCTGAAGCGGAGTTACTCTGCAAGCGCGCACTGGCCATCCGCGAAAAAAGTTCCGGCTCCTCTTCTTCTGATGTAGCCCATAGCGTGAACAACCTTGGAAAAATTCTGATTGCTGAAGGCCGGCATGCTGAAGCCGAAGCACTCTTCCTGCGGGCGATCACTCTTTTGCAAAAGAATTTCGGTGCTGAACATCCAGCTCTCGCAACGCCATTGAACAATCTTGCAGATTTGTATCGGATTGAGGGTCGCTACAGCGAGGCTGAACCGCTCTGCCTGCGTGCACTCACTCTTTTTGAAAAGGCCTTTAGACCTGATCACCCTCTACTAGCAACAAGTCTCAACAACCTCGCCGGGCTCTATTGTGCATTGGGGCGGTATAAGGAGGCTGAAACGCTCTACCTGCGTGCTTTTGCCATTCTGGAAAATACTTTTGATCCAAATAATCCTGCTATAGCAACAAGTCTCAACAACCTCGGCGTGCTCTATTTTGCATTGGGGCGGTATAAGGAGGCTAAAACGCTCTACCTGCGTGCTCTTGCCATTCGGGAGAAAATTTTCCCGGAAAATCATCCTGATATCATAACGGTTATGAACAACCTTGCCGGGGTTTATGTTGCCGAAAACAAATACATCAATGCCGTTCGACTCGCGAATCGTGTGCTTCTCATCCGCCACAAGCTCATTGGCGCAGACCAGCCCGATGTGGCAACAAGTCTTAACAACCTTGCGGCAATATACTTTGCCGAGGGAAAGTTAAAAAAAGCGGAAACGCTCTACCTGAGTGCAATAAGCATCATGCAGAAAATTTATCCCCCGTTTCATCCCGATATAGCCACAAGTTTCAATAACCTTGGAGAGTTGTACCGAGTGCAAAATCGCTTTGCCGAGGCTCTCTCGTTCTTCAATCAGGCACTCACCATCCGTGAGAAGCTCTTTGGCCAGCAGCATCCCCTCTTGGCGGTAACCCTGAATAATCTCGCAATACTCTACAAAAACCAGGCCAAATATGGAGAGGCCGACCAACTCTGTCGGCGTGCGCTCGCCATCCGCGAAAAAAACTTTGGCATGCAGCATCCCGATGTAGCAACAAGCCTCAACAACCTCGCCGGAATCTGTTTTGCATCAGGGAAGTATACTGAGGCTGAAGCGCTCTATCTCCAGGCGAAAGCCATCAATGAAGATATTTTTGGCCAGCAGAATGCAACTACTGCCCTGTGCCTGAACAACCTGGCAGAACTGAACAAAACCAAAGGCAACCTCCGTGAGGCTGAATCTCAGTACCGCAAGGCTCTCGCTATCCAGAAAAAGCTTTTTGGTATCGAGCACCCTGATGTTGCAACAACGATCAATAACCTCGCCGTGTTGCTTCGTATTAAGGGCAATTACCCTGACGGACTGACTCTCTGCAAGCAAGCGCTCGCCATTCGGCAAAAGATCAATGGTACCGCAAATATCAATTTCGCAACAAGTCTCAACAACCTTGGTTTGTTCTATAGTGCACAGCACAATTACAAAGCTGCAAGTCTTTGCTTCAAGCGTACCATTGCCATCCAGGAAAGAATTTTGGGCCGCAATCATCCTGATTTGGTCATAAGCATCAACAATTTAGGAGTGCAGTATACTGTGGAAAAGAGGTACGCAGAGGCTGAATCACACTGCAAGCGATCACTCGCAATTGCAGAGAGCTCTCTGGGGCCTCTTCACCCCACCGTAGCCAAAGTTCTTGATAATCTTGCTCTCATTTATCAAAAAACAGGGAAGCTGAGCGATGCTGAGAGCGTGGAAAAACGCTCAGCACTTATCAAGGCAGAAAAACGATGATGAGATCTCCTGCTAAAACTTTGGCTCGCCAACTATTGAAAGCCATGCTCGCCTCCTTCTTCGGTGTGGTTGTAGCTTTTGTTGTTTTGATGGCGGAGCCGCTCAAGAAAGGAAATATCCATGAAGGTGGAATGATTGTCTTTATTGAACAAAGCAACTCAAGAGTACCCCAACAACACGGCGTTATTGCCGCATTGTCCGATTTGGAAAACCCAATGAGCTGGTCTGATGCAAAAGCGACATGCGACAGCCTGACCTTAAAAGGTTATAGGGATTGGGCACTTCCAACAAAGGAGGATCTGAACAAGCTCTTTTTAAACAAAGAGTCGCTTGGAGGATTTCAGAGTGCCGACTACTGGAGTTCTTCAGCCTTTGAGCCCGACAGCGCCTGGAGCCAGCGATTCTTTGACGGCAAAGAGCATATCCGTTCCAGGGAGAGTCGCTTGCGGGTCAGACCCATAAGAAAGTTTTGATGTTTCATCTCTCTTGTTGAAAAAATGGATCCGTTATGAACAATTATAGACAAGAAGTTTTCACCCGACCACTGCAGACGCTGCTGCTTACCGCTGTGGGCACGCTCGCTCTTTCACCGCTCTCTTTGGCGGTGGAACTCAAGGTCGGCGATGCGTATGGAGGAGGCAAGGCCGCTTATATTTTGCGGCCCGGTGACAAGGATTATGCTCAAAGCATCGATCAGGCTGTCATTGTTGCAAAAGCTGATGCTACAACCTCTCTTTACTGGTCTGATAACAGAACGGCAACCGACAAGATTGACGGGATGGGTTTCAACGACTCGAATTTGCATGGCTACGCAAGGCAAGCGCAACTTACCGGGAGCATCACTCATGAACGCAACTCACACTGAAAAACTACGGGTGTTGTGTTGTGTGTGTACTATGAACCTCCCCGCCGCAAGCAGCGGGGTATCTGTTTATAGAAGAATTCAGCAAGCTTTCACCGCAAGCGATAAGGAATTCAACCCTGAGAGGTTAAAATAAGTGTTAAGTCCGCGTACTAATATACGCCTTTTTTGGTGTATCAGAACAATTCTTTCTCGCCCTGCAGGCAGACAAGTAGAATACCTCACTCCAGCCAAGGCGCTTGCATACTCAGATCCTTTCGAAAAATGAAACTTATAACGAGCACTCCCCGTTACAGTTGAGCAAAAAATTGAAAACAGCAAGCATCCAAAGGCACCACCAGGATAGCTTTTTTGGTTTCTCCTTTTTGTACACGTTTGACCGATCAGCCGCAAACCAATCCAACGCCGATGTATGAATGATCTTTTAAAAAAGCCAAGAAAAGTCTACGTTTCAAGAAAAATCGAGTTCAATGCGGCTCACCGTCTCTTCAATCCACTCCACTCAGAGCAGGAAAACCTTGACGTTTACGGAAAGTGCAGCAATAAAAACGGGCACGGGCACAACTATCTGCTTGAGGTGACCATCTCGGGCATTGTTGACGGCGACACCGGTTTTCTTTTCGATTTGAAAGAGCTTAAAGCAATCCTTGAGGAGGAGATCACTGCCCGATTCGACCATAAGCACCTCAACCTAGATGTGCCGGAACTGCAAGAGTGCGTGCCGACAACCGAGGTGCTCGCTGTGCTGATATGGGATCTCCTTGAAATACGACTGCGCAACATCAATAACCGGGAGCTTTCACTCCATGAAGTCAAAATCTATGAAACAGGAAAAAATGCCGTCCGCTATCTCGGAGAGTAACCCCCTTCCTTCAGGCCGGGGAAGCTGCTGCGATGATGACGACTGCGTGGCAGACAGGGCACAAAATGACCCTGCAATTATCGACTCCCTCTCCGGTGCGATATCTGGCTTGCTTGAGGGCATCGGAGAAGACCAGTTTCGCGAGGGGCTGCTGAAAACCCCCGAGCGGGTTGCCCGCTCGCTTCGCTTTCTGACCAAAGGGTACCGTCAGAATCCTGAAGAGCTGTTAAAAAAGGCGGTATTTACTGAAAGCTATGACGAGATGGTGCTGGTGCGCGATATCGACCTCTTTTCCATGTGCGAACACCATCTGCTCCCCTTCTTCGGAAAAGCACATGTTGCCTATATTCCTGACGGAAAAATTGTGGGTCTTTCAAAACTGGCACGGGTGGTTGATGTTTTTGCGCGCCGCCTGCAGGTACAGGAACGGCTTACCCAGCAGATCCGCGACGCCATACAGAATGTACTGAACCCGAGAGGTGTCGCGGTCGTCATTGAGGCACGCCATCTCTGCATGGTGATGCGTGGAGTCGAAAAAATCAATTCTATCACCACAACCTCTGCCATGTCGGGGCAATTCATTACTTCAGAGTCAACAAGAGGCGAATTTCTGCGCCTGATCAAGCCATAGCACTCATGGCGGCTCACCCCATCTGTCCCGGAACCCATCCCCGGGACAGGAGACGGGAAGATGCCGCGCTACCCTTCAGCCAGCCATCCTGCCACAATTGCCCGCCCCGTCTCTACCGCTTCAGGCAGCAACAGCGCAACTTCAGCACTCAATTCCGTGGAAAGCTCAAGCTCTTTTGGAGGAATACCGATCAGCACCATCTCACGGGGCATTTTGCCACGCAATCGAGCAAGCCCGATCAATTCGCTGAAGCCCATCTGGTGGGATGACATCTTGCGGTGGATAAAGGCAGGCAACTCCTCGTTGCGATAAACATAGACCCGGCGATCATACTCAACAGGAACAAGGGCGTCAAAAACAATGACGGCATCGCTGGATTCAATGTAGTCGAGCAGGTAGATCCCCTGGGTTCCGCCATCAATGCAGTGCACTGTGGCAGGAAAATCGACCGACTCCTGAATACGGTTAAGCGCTGCCACACCAAACCCCTCGTCACCATGGAGCACATTGCCAAGCCCGATAATATTGATTCGATTGTACTTCACTTCAGACAAAAATTGATTAACCGGGATGAGAAAAGCCCACTGCAGGAGAGCTTAACCCCCTGCCATGGGCTTTATTGAACAGAAAAATTTCTCCAGAAAAAATCCTCGCTCTCCGTTCTCACACAGGTTCTTCCTCTACCTTGTGCTTGTAGCCGGTAATAATCGAGGAGGTAACGCTGGTACGATCGACCACATCGTGACGGACAACCGCATAGAGGTGCATGATCACATAGATCGGTAACATCCATGACCCAAGATGGTGTGTGAAATGGAGGGTGTAGCTGCCACCGAAAAGCGGGATCATCCAGCCAAAAAGTGCTGCGCTCAATCCGCCCGGATTATTTTCACCATACATCGCAAGACCCGAAAAAATCATAAAGGTCGATCCGCAGAAAATAAACAGAAAGTGGGCCAGAGCTGCAACAGGGTTATGACCGACATAGTTCGGCTCATCAGAACGCAGAAAGAGATAGGACTCAACCTGCTCCCTGAACGGTTTGCCCCACCAGGAGGGCGACCAGGGCCTGAATCCGCCGAAGCGGGCATATTTATCGTCGCCAAAGAGCGCCCAGTAGAGGCGGAAAAGAAAGTTGGCGATAAAAACAAAGGCAAAAACAAAATGCACATAACGCCACCATGCCATGCCCTTGTACCAGACCGCCTCGCCGAGTGGAGGACTCAGCAAGGGAGCTGCGATATACATCCCCGTGAGAAAAAGAGCCACCATACAGAGCGCATTGATCCAGTGATAAAGCCTGACCGGCAGCCTCCAGACATAGATTTCTTCAATTATTCTCCCCATGACACAGCTCCGTTTAGACGATTGTAACTGAGGTAATCTCCTTGCCATTCATATCAAAAAGATGAGAGGCACAGGCAAGACACGGATCGAAGGAGTGCACCGTTCTGAGAATCTCAAGCGGCTGTTCAGGCTTGAGCATGGGAGTTCCCTTCAGGGCCGACTCATAAGCACCTGTATTGCCATTGACATCGCGTGGAGAGGCATTCCAGGTGGAAGGCACAACAATCTGGTACTCCTTGATCTTCTGCTCCTTGATGTGAATCCAGTGACCGAGCGAACCGCGCGGAGCTTCAGTATAACCGAATCCCTTGCACTCGTCAGGCCAGGTCGATGGATTCCACCGGTCACTGTTAAAGGTGCGAAGGTCACCGGTTTTGATATTGGCAATCAATTGATCGTAGTAATGGCGCATGAAGCCGGCGGTCTGCTTGCATTCGATACCCCTTGCCGCCGTACGGCCAAGTGTCGAAAAGAGCGCTTCAGGTCCGACACCAAGCGTTGAAAGCACCATGCCAACCGTATCCTTGATCATGGGGTCACCCTTGGCATAGCCAATCAGCACGCGGGCAAGAGGGCCAACCTCCATGGGGTGGTTTCTCCAGCGGGGTGTCTTCAGCCAACTGTACTTCTTGTCGGTATCGAGATGCTCGAAGGGTGGCTTGGGACCGGTATATTTGGGGCTGGTCTCCCCCTGCCAGGGATGAAGCCCTTTACCGTCTCCCTTGGTGTAGGTATACCAACTGTGGCTCACCTCTTCGGTAACCTGCGATGCGTCCCTCGGATCAACGTCAATAACCACGCTGAGATCCTTGCCAAGAATAACTCCCCTCGGCCAGAGCAGTGTCTTGAAATCATCAAGCTTCGTCTCTGGAAAATCACCATAACTGAGATAGTTGCCAAGTCCGCCACCGTGCAGCCAACCCTTGTAGTATCCGGCAATGGCAAGAAGATCAGGGATATAGACCTGGTCGATAAAAGTGTTGGTATCATCAATGATTTTCTTGATCATCATCAGGCGCTCAATATTGATGGCCGTATCACTGTTCGGATCAATCGCACAGGCCATGCCGCCAACCAGATAGTTTGGATGAGGGTTCTTGCCTCCAAAAATCGTATGAATCTTGACAATCTCTTTCTGGAAATCGAGTGCCTCAAGATAGTGTGCTACAGCAATAAGGTTCACTTCCGGCGGAAGCTTGTAGGCTGGATGGCCCCAGTAACCGTTGGAGAAAATACCAAGCTGGCCGCTCTCAACAAAACCAACCAGGCGCTGCTGCAAATCCTTGAAGTAGCCAACCGACGATTTTGGCCATGGAGAGATGCTCTGTGCGATAGCCGAAGCCTGTTTTGGATCGGCCTTCAGGGCACTGACAACATCGACCCAGTCAAAAGCATGGAGGTGGTAAAAGTGCACCAGATGATCCTGGGTCACCTGGGTTGCGTTCATCAGGTTTCTGATGATACGGGCATTGGGTGGAATGGCGATTCCAAGTGCATCCTCGACGCAGCGAACCGATGCAAGGGCATGCACCGTCGTACAGACACCGCAAATACGCTCGGTAAAAGCCCACGCCTCCCTGGGGTCGCGTCCCTTGAGGATCACCTCAATACCGCGCCACATCGTGCCACTGGAGTAGGCATCCTCAATCACATTGCTGTCGTTCAGCTTCGCCTCTATTCTCAAATGTCCCTCAATACGAGGAATCGGATCAACAACTATTTTTTTGGCCATGAGCTACTCCCTGGGTTATGCTTTATCGTTGTTATCATGCTTATCTGATTTCGCTTTCTTGACAGCCGTAACTGCAGCATGAGCGGCCGCACCGGCAGCAGCGGCACCAACGGCAATCACACCAATCTTGTCGGCATTGCTGTCACTGCCAAGGAACGGCACTTCAGCAAGCCTCTCGTAGAATGGTCCCCTGTCCCAGAAATGCGGCTCAGAGCAGCCAATACAAGGGTGACCGGAACCGATAGGGAAACTTGTTCCCCCGTTCCACTGGATCTTTGAGCATGAGTTATAGGTGGTTGGACCCTTGCAGCCCATCTTGTAAAGACACCACCCTTTTCTTGTCGCTTCATCATCAAAGGATGGAACAAACATGCCCGCATCAAAAAATGCACGGCGATAGCATTTGTCGTGAATCCTCGTATTGTAAAAAGCTTTTGGACGACCGAGACGATCAAGGTCAGGCAAGGTACCGAAGGTATGGAAATGAGCAATGACACCGGTCATGACCTCTGAAATCGGTGGACAGCCTGGTACTTTGACAATGGGCTTGTTCTTGATGATATCAGAAACCGGAGCTGCACCGGTTGGATTGGGGTCAGCATTCTGCACACAGCCAAACGAGGCACAGGAACCCCAGGCGATGATTGCTGCCGCATCAGCCGCAGTCTCCTTCAGGGTATTGAGAAAAGAGTCTCCACCCACCATGCAGTAGACACCATCATCTTTTGTGGAGGCGTTTCCTTCAACCGCAAGGATATATTTTCCCTTGTACTCTTTCATGATCCTGCGACGCTGATCCTCAAGCTGGCTGCCGGCAGCCGCGCTGAGAAGGTCATCATAGTCAAGAGAGATCATGTTGAAAAGCAGATCTTCAATCGAAGGGTGGGAAGAGCGGATGAAGGATTCAGAACAGCAGGTACATTCGAGTCCGTGCAGCCAGATGACCGGAGTACGGGGTTTCTTCTCCATTGCCTCGACTATAGAGGGCACCATGGATGGTGAAAGACCAAGGTAGACCGAAGTAAGCGAACAAAACTTCAAAAAGTCCCGGCGGCTTACCCCCCTGGCTTTGAATACGTCGGCAAAGGTCTGATTACTTTGCATTATACTATCCTCCCTTTAAAAAATCAGATTATCTGGAAAGAGCCCGTCAATACAGGTGAGCATACACTGGAAATCCGGAGCAAGTCAGCGAATGAACAACGCCAAGAGAATACATCATCCAAAGCTAACAATTGTTTTCAGAAATACCATAAAAAACCCCGTTTATCCTTGCAGAAAACGGGGTTAATAAAATAGCGAGCCTGAAACGACAAACAACGATCAATGCAGTGTGATACCAAACATTGCTGATGAATATTTTGCAAAATCTGAAAGCGGGGTGAAAAAAAGCCCGAAATAGAGTGTCAAAATCATCAGAATGGCCAAAATAATCTGCGGTGCCATACCAGGATTCATCACCTTTTCATCAGGCTGTTTTGATTCACGAAGGTACATGTTGAGCGGAATCAGCATGTAATAGTAGAGCGAGATCACGCTGGTCATGATACCGACCAAAGCGATCCAGATATAAAGAGAGCCCTTGGTAAGCAATGCTGAAAAGATCATCAGCTTGCCAATAAATCCGACAGTTGGCGGAAGACCGACAAGAGAGATCAGAAAAACGGTCAAGGCTGCACCAGCAAGCGGCATTTTTTTGCCGAGGCCGCGATAATCATCCAGATTCTCGCTTCCTGTCTTGTTCGAGATGAGAATGACTACATAAAATGCTCCGAAATTCATGATGAAGTAGGAGAGCAGGTAAAAGAGTGTCGCCTGGGTTCCAAACTGATCCATGACAAGAATGCCAAGAAGCAGATAACCTGCATGAGCAATGGAAGAGTAGGCCAGCAACCGCTTGACGTTTTTCTGCCACAGCGCCACAACGTTGCCATAGATCATCGATGCAACAGAGAAAATCATGAGCAGCGAAAGCCAGTCCATGCCAAGCTTATCCTCTGGCGGGAGTGCACCATGGGGAATAGCGACATAGAAAAAGCGCATGAGCAAGGCAAACCCTGCCGCCTTTGAGGCAACAGAAAGATAGGCTGTGACAGGAGTCGGCGATCCCTCATACACATCGGGCGACCAGAAGTGGAATGGCACGGCACCAATCTTGTAACCAAAACCAGCAAGCACAAGGAGTGTTGCAAGAATCATTACCAGTGAGTCAGAGCCATGCGCGGCCAATTCAAGGCTGATCTTGATGATATTGGTCTGGGCCGTGATGCCATAAATAAGTGAGAAACCATAGACCATGAGGCCTGATGATACGGCGCCATAGACCAGATATTTGAGCGCAGCTTCAGATGAACGGGGGTTGCGCTTGAAATAGCCTGCAAGAAGGTAACCGGTAAAACTCACCAGCTCCATCGAAAGGAAGATCATCAGCAGATCGGCCGAGGAGGCCATCATGATCATACCGATCACCATTGCCACGATGAGCGCATAGTACTCACCCATACTTTTCACCTCCCGGTCAAACTGCTCGTCAGCCATCGTAACAACAACGGCGAGAATCGCGGAAAGCACAAAAAAGTATTTGAAGAAGAGGGCGAACTCATCGAGGACATACATCCCGAAAAAGAGCTCACCAGCCGGCAGTGCGTGCTGCTGGTAAATAAAAACGGTACTGCCCGCAAGCCCGAGAAGGGTTGTTATCGAGAGCAGATTGTTTTTGCGCCCCTTTGCAACCAGATCAATAACGATAAGGAGCATAAAGAGCACAGACAGATAGATTTCAGGAATAAAAAATCCAACGCTTGCTTTTAGACTTGCAATAATACCCTGGATTTCAGCACCTGATGGCAGCTCGAACATAATTCTCTTCGTTTATTCTTTAACCTCTGTCAATTCCATTAAATCACATCTGTGACATCACAACGGGCGAAAGCACCTGAACCAGCTTGTTAATGCTTGAGGTCAACATACCGAGCACGGGCATGGGATAGATACCAAGGAAAATGGTGATCACCACAAGCGGTACAAGCATGGCGAGTTCACGACCGTCAAGATCCAGCTTTCCCTTCCAGTCATGAAAGTGGATATGCTCATGACCATCCTGGCCGACCTCAAGATCGTAGGCCGCATCATCATTTCTCTTCCCGAGGAACATCCTCTGCAATGACCAGAGCAGGTAGGCTGCACCAAAAACAATACCAAGCACCGATACCATGGCAATCGGACGTGTTGTTTGGGAACTGAAGGCGCCGACAAAGACCAGTGCTTCAGAGATAAAGCCGCTCAGGCCAGGCAGACCAAGCGATGCAAACCAGGCTATCGTTACAACCGCAGCATAGACCGGCATGTATGAGGCAAGTCCACCGAATTTGTCAATCTGGCGAGTATGTGCACGATCATAAATCACGCCAACAAGAAGGAAGAGCATGGCGGTGATGGTGCCATGGTTGAACATCTGATAGAGTGCACCAACCATTCCCTCGCTGTTTCCAGCCGAAAGACCGAGCAGCACATAGCCCATGTGGCTGATGGAAGAGTAAGCAACCATCTTTTTAAGATCTTTCTGTGCCAGCGCGCAGAGTGCACCGTAAATAATATTGATGGCACCAAAAATACCGATCACATACATCGAAGCATGAAAGACCTCGGGAAAGAGCGGGAAGTTGATACGAATCATGCCATAGGTGCCAAGCTTCAGAAGCACACCGGCAAGAATAACCGAGATAGGAGTCGGCGCCTCAACGTGTGCATCGGGGAGCCATGTATGGAACGGGAACATGGGAACCTTGATGGCAAAACCGACAAAGAGCACAATAAAGGCTATCTGACGCCAGAGATGGTTTTCAGGAGCGAAAATTGCTCCAGCAACATTAAAGTTTGTCTGGGTTGCCATGGCAACAAGACTGAAGGTATGCTGGCCGGTGACAGGATCGGTAACACTGAAGTAGAGACCAATCATGACAAGAAGCATGAAGACCGAACCAAACAGTGTATAGAGAAAAAACTTGATGGCCGCATACTCACGGTTCGGACCACCCCAGATACCGATAAGGAAGTACATCGGAAGAAGCATGATCTCCCAGAAAACGTAGAAGAGGAAGAAATCAAGTGCGACAAAACAGCCCATCATCGCCGAGGCAAGCAGGTTATAAAGGATAAAATATCCCTTCACCTGTTTCTGTATGGTCCAGCTTGAGAGCACGCCGATTGCCGAGACCAGAGCGGTCAGAATCACCATGGTGACCGAGATTCCATCAACACCGAGGAAATACTCGATGTTCAGTGAACCAAAACCGCCAAGATTGAGACTGATCCACGGTATTTTCTCAACAAACTGGAATGAGCCCAGCGGGCTACCACCGACTCCAGCAGTAATTCCAGGCAGCGCAGGGTCGTACCCTCTCCAAATCAGAACCGCCAGCACTCCTTGGGCAAGGGCCGCAAGCAATGAAACAATTCTGATTATCTGCTTTTGCGATGAAGGCACAGCAAGTATTACCAGACCGGCAATAATAGGCAGAAAAACAATTAAACTCAGCATGTTCCGTGTCTGTAAGTTTTCAGATTAAAAGTAAATCCCTCTTAGTAGATCAGTCGTGTAAAATATAAAACAAAGTAACCAAAGAGCACCAGCATCAGCATGACCACATAGGTCTGAACCTTGCCTGTCTGAAGCTTTCTCAAAACAGCGCCCGTCGTATTGACCGTAAATGCCGTAAAGTTCACCATGCCATCAACCACATGCCGATCAAAACCGTCATTGACAAAGGCAAATTTCCTTACCAGTGTGGCTACGCCGTTCACCATACCATCAACAACGTTGGAGTCGAACCAGGAGAGCATTCGAGCCAGCAGCATGGATCCCCTGATAAACGTTGCCTCATAGATCTCATCCCAGTACCACTTGTTGAGCGAAAAGAGATAGAACGGACGAATGGCTTGGGCGGTTTTTTCAGGATCAATAATCCTGAAGACGTAAACCACCAGGGCCATGCAAATACCGAGCACCACCATGATGCTGGAGATATAAATCGCCGTATAGTGTGCCGCATGTCCGGCATGAACAATTTCAGCCTGGCGCGGATCCGTATAGAGGTGTCCACCCTTCGCTTCGCCAGGAGCGCCATGTTCTGCAGCAACAGCAGGAGCTTCAGTAGTCCGGACAACTCCGGCAAGATGCGGCGCAACACTGCCTGAAAGAAGTGCGCCCTTCTGGGGGTTGGCTTCACCAACAACCGTTGCAGGGGTCGGAATCATCTTCATGAACCACCCTTTTGCGCCATCAAGCGGATCAGGGGAATAGACAAAGAAGACCGAGAGCGCCGCCAGAATGACAAGAGGAGCCCGCATGTTCCATGAAACCTCATGCACGCCATGAGAGGTATGATGATCGTCAGCATGAGCGGCATGACTGTCGTGAGCATGATGAGCCTGGTGATGATTGTCGGCAGGTTTCAGGTGCGTGCGACTTTCACCGAAGAAAACAAGCCAGATCTGACGGCCCATATAGAAGGCGGTCAACATGGCGGAAAAGAATCCAAGAACGGGAATGAGATAGAAAATGCCGCCACCTTCTACCTGGGCAAAACCGATTGCACCGGCAAGAATGGCATCTTTGCTCAAAAATCCGCTGGTAAGAGGCAAGCCGGCAAGAGCAAGGGTGGCAAGGGTAAAGGTTGCAAAGGTCCAGGGCATGTGTTTGCGAAGACCGCCCATCCAGCGCATATCCTGCTCATGGTGCATGGCGTGGATAATGGCGCCTGAACCAAGGAAGAGACATGCTTTGAAAAATGCATGCGTAACAAGGTGGAAAAGCGAGGCCGAGTAGGCACCAACACCGAGGCCAAGCACCATGTAACCAAGCTGCGAAACCGTTGAATAGGCCAGAACTCTTTTAATGTCATTCTGGGTTATGGCTATGGTTGCTGCCATGAAGGCGGTGCAGGCTCCGATAAAGGCAATAACATGCAGGGCGTCCGGCGTCAGCATCACAAAGATACGGGCAACAAAGTAGACTCCTGCGGCAACCATGGTAGCTGCATGGATCAGGGCAGAAACCGGAGTCGGACCCTCCATGGCATCAGGAAGCCAGACATGAAGCGGGAACTGAGCTGACTTGCCAACGCAGCCCATAAAGAGAAGAATACCGGCAGCGGTCAGCCATGCATTGGAGAGACCGAAGTTCCCTGCTGCAAGGTTGGCATAGATCTGCTCAAAGCTGAAGGTATGGAACTGTGAATAGAGAATCAGGATACCAAGCCACATGCCGATATCACCGACACGGTTGGCAAGAAATGCCTTCTTCTGAGCATCAGCCGCACTGTCCTTTTCAAAGAAGAAGCCTATAAGAAGATAGGATGAAAGGCCGACGAGCTCCCAGAAGATATAGATGGAGAAAAGATTGTCGGAAAGCACGATACCAAGCATCGAAAAGGTAAAAATACCCAGAAAGGCAAAATAACGGCCATAATTCTTGTCTCCGGCCATGTATCCGGTAGAGTAGAGATGAACAAGCAAGCTGATCAGGGTAACCATCGCCAGCATGATGGCCGTCAGGTTGTCGATAACCACACCCATCTTGATCTGCAGCGGCCCCACTCCAGGAACATTGCCTAAATCAATCCAGGTAAAATCCCACGCAATTCTGAATGCCGGATCATAAGTCTGTACGATGACCGTCCAGAAAATATAGGCCGAGATGCCAAACGCTGTACCAAGTATTCCTACCCCTATAAAATCGCCTCTTCTGGGGATGCGGCGATTAAAAAAGATAAGAATGACAAACGAAAGCAGCGGCAGCAGCAGTACGACTATTGATAACTGAATTAAACTGTGCATGTTCCTTTAGTTTTACACCGAAAAAAATTATAACTGATAGTGCTTTTACGCTCTGTTACTCTTTCATGGAGTCAATACTTGAGACATCGACACTCTTGTATAGCTTGAAAATATTGATCACGATAGCAAGCGCAATAGCGGCTTCAGCGGCCGCAATGACAATAATGAAGAGCGCAAACATCACCCCTTCCATTCCGCCATTATACTTTGAAAATGCCAGGAAATTAATATTTGCCGCATTAAGAATAAGTTCAACACCCATCAAAACAACGATCGCGTTTTTCCGGGTCATCACGGCAAAAAGCCCGAACCCCAGCAGAAAAGCCGATATTGTCAGATAGTGATTGAGTCCAATGGTTGTCAACTGTTCCATGTTGTGATAAACTTATTGATTCGTTATTTCCCTGGCTTGTCGAAACGTGCAAGAAATGCGGCTCCAATAAGTGCCGCAAGCAGCAGGATGGAGACCATTTCAAACGGCAGAACATAGCGTGACATGGTTTCAAATCCAATCCGTTCCACTATGCTGCCCTGCAGTGTGGTCTCGGAGGGCATCCAGCCATGCGTGGTATAAAAGGTGTAGAGCAAAGCTCCGGTGATACCTGCGAGCAAAAGTGTACCGGGAATAATATGGAGCACTTCACTTTTCTTCGGGGCCTGCATGATACTGTTGGTAAACATAACACCGAAAAGCAGAAGAACAAGAATGCCGCCAACATAGACGACAACCTGGGTAACAGCAATGAAATCAGCGCTCAAAAAAACATAGAGAGCTGCCACACCAAAAAAAGTAAAGAGCAGCGAAAAAGCGGAATAAATGACATTGCGTGTAAACACGACAAAGGCGGCTGAACAGACCGTAATGGCCGCAAAGAGATAAAAGATGACCGTATAGGTTTGGTTACTCATGGTGTTAGAGCACATTAATTGGTTCGCTACTATTCTCCGCCCTTGCTTTCATTGAGGGCTTCGGCTGCCTTCTTCTCCTTTTCTGCCTGCGCCTTTGCCTGAAGATCTGCATTCTTGCGTCGTTTGGCCTCGGCTTCACGGCGTGAAAGGTTTCCGAAATGATAGATAAAATTGCTGCGGTCAAACTCGGAAAAATCACTGACCGGAGTATGCGCAAGACACTCGGTCGGGCAGACTGTTGTGCATATTCCGCAGGTCATGCACTTTGCCACATCAATATCAAAAACAGGAATCCAGAATTTTTTCTGCTGACCGTCCGAGGTCTTGCCGCAAAGAGCCAGATCATCGGCTGCAACCTTGATCGTATCGATAGCGATACAGGCAATCGGGCAGGCTCTGACGCACTGACCGCAACCGATACAATCCTCAATATTGTTATAGAGACGATAACGGCCGTTTTTCGGTGTCGGTATGACCTCCCGCGGATACTGCAGGGTGCACAGACCGTCAACCTGACGGAAATAGTTTACATCATCAACACCGGCATCACCTTTGCGATGGATAGCATTGAAAAAATGCTTCAGGGTAATTCCCATGCCGGAGGCAATCGTGACCGCCCCGGTTTTTATATTCCCGAAATACTCGCTCATAATCTATACGTCATTACTTTCCCGGTCGTTGACTGTTGAACTCTCTTAAGGGACATAGACTTCCCATATTGCGGTCAGCACAAAACTGACAAAGGCAAACGGTGTCAAAACTTTCCAGCAAAGATACATAAGCTGGTCAACCCGTAATCGTGGAAGCGTCCAGCGAAGCCACATCTGTACAAAAATAAAGAAGAACCCTTTGGTGATGATCCAGAATGCGCCCCACAGAGGCCCGTTTGTCATGTCATTAAGGGCAAGCGGCCCGATATTGGGAAGCGGTGAGTTCCATCCACCAAGAAATACGATCGAAATAATGGCGGAAACCATGAACATGCTGCCATATTCAGCAAGGAAAATAACTGCAAACTTCATACCGGAGTATTCGGTGAAATAACCGGCAACAAGCTCTGATTCAGCTTCAGGAATATCAAATGGGGCCCGATTCACTTCAGCAAGCGACGCGATAAAGTAGATAAGAAACGGCAGCCAGGCAATTGGCGTCTGAAACAGGAAAAAGTGTGCGAAACCCAGCGATCCTGACTGCAACATCGTGATCTTCTGCATGTCAAGTGTGCCAGCCATCATGGCGCCACAAAGGAGTGCAATGGCGGCAGGAATTTCATAGCTGACAATCTGGGCAACGCTGCGGACAGCTCCGTAAAGCGACCACTTGTTGTTGGATCCCCAACCGGCAGCAAGAATACCGACAACTTCAAGTGCCACAATACCTATTGCGTAAAAAAGGCCAACATTGAGGCTCGCTCCGATAAATGCCGGACTGAACGGCAGTACCGCATAAGCAAGAAAGGAGCCAACAAAGAGAACACCCGGGCCAATAACAAAAAGAAACTTGTCGGCAGACGTAGGAACGATATCCTCCTTCTGAAGCAGTTTCAGAATATCGGCAAGCGTCTGCAGAATACCCCATTTTCCAACTTCCATAGGGCCAAGCCGATCCTGCATGAAGGCCGAAATCTTCCGTTCGCCATACACTCCGTAGGTAAGCGAGTAGAGAGCAATAAAAACAAGGGGGATGGCGGCAAGAATAACCAGACCAAGAGGCAACCCAAAAAGATTGAACCCGGCCAGAGCTTCAGACCAGGCATTGAGATTATTACCCATAAGAAAAGGGATGCTAAATTGCGATAAAGCCGTTGAACTCATCGGTCAACCTCCCCGAGGACGATATCAATGCTGCCGATAATGGCGACAAGATCAGGTATAAGCTGGCCTTTTGAAAGGTCTTTCATCGCTGAAAGATTGACAAAGCAGGATGAACGGGCCTTGCAGCGAATGGGTTTGGTTGATTTTCCATCACTCTGTATGTAAAAGCCAAGCTCGCCACGCGGATTCTCTGCACGGGAATAGACTTCACCGGCTTTTGGACGAATACGCTTTGGGATGGCCGATCTTGGATTGAACCCTTCAGCAGAAGGCATTTTGTCGATACACTGCTCGATAATTTTAAGACTCTCGTCCATTTCAAAGGCACGGACAAGGTGGCGTGAGAGGCAGTCGCCGACAACGGAAAGCTTGCCATCAGGCACCGGAACGTTAAAATCGAGTTCAGGATAGACGGAATAGGGGTCGTTTCTTCTCAAATCCCACTTGACACCTGAACCGCGAAGCATGGGGCCTGACCAGCCATAGTTAATGGCAACATCCGCCGGCATGATGCCGATTCCAAGGGTACGTTTGACAAAAATCTCGTTTTTGGTGAGCAGGTTGCAAAGCTCTACCGTTTTTGGTCTGAAATAGGCTACAAACTCCCTGACTCTCGTGAGAAAATCGGATGGCACATCGTATGCAAGACCTCCAACCCATATATAGTTATAGAGCATTCTGGCGCCTGATGCCCATTCAAGAAGACCAAGAATGATTTCACGGTCACGGAAGCAGAACAGAAAGGGGGTAAATGCTCCAAGGTCAATGCCATAAGTACCGATGGCGACAAGATGCGACGCAATCCTGTTCAGTTCGGCAACAATAACACGGATAAACTCTACACGGCGGGGAATTTCAATATCAAGAAGCTTTTCAACTGCCAGAGCATAGGAGAACTCACTGTTCATGCCCGCCAGGTAATCAAGGCGATCGGTATAGGGCACGACAGCAGGATAATCAACATTCTCACAACACTTCTCAAAACAGCGGTGAAGATAGCCGAGATAGGGTACCGCCTCAGTAATCACTTCGCCATCGGTAAGACATTCCAGCTTGAGAACACCATGTGTTGATGGATGCTGAGGGCCCATGGCAAGGACCATCTGCTCAGTGGCAAGATCCTTTTCTATAACGACAACATTATCGCTTTTTCGGGTGACCCTGACCGAACCAAGTCCGGTTGTATCTAATTCCTGCATACTTGAGCTGCTTTGACTATTAAAACCACTGTTAGTAGGGCACCTTTATTCCGTGATAACTCTCCTGTACCTTGTAATCCTTACGAAGCGGGAACCCTTCCCAGTCGTCGGGACAGAGAATTCTTCTCAATTCGGGATGACCGGTAAAGAGCATACCGAACAGATCATAAGCCTCCCGTTCATGCCAGTTCGCTGTATGCCAGACATAAGCAACGGTCGGTATGGAGCCACCATTGCGCGCGCACTTCACCTTGACAGCCAGCTTGTGATTGAACAAACCAAGCGACTCGATATTGCACACAATGCCCACCTTCTCTTCTGCCTGATAATCCACACCACTCAGGCATGCCATATAATTGAACTTCAGCTTTGCATGATCACGCATGAAAAGAGCGATATCCGGCCAGAGCGCGGTATCGAGAACCTCAAAAAACGGCATGGTCTCGTTGGCGTCGAAAGCCGACACCGCTGCGCCGAATTTTTCATGGATAATCGCATAAGCCGCTGCACTCTGCTGAACCGACTGCGAAAAAACCTTACCTTCTTCCATCTGAGTGGTATGCCTGTTTATTTAATTATACTCCGGCAGCCTTACGCTCCTGCTCAATTACGAACTGGGGATCAACACTTTTTTCAGCCAGCTTCTTCAGCGCATCCGCTCTGGAAAGACCAATCTGCTCCATGCGAATCAACTCCTGTACCTTCATCAGACCACCAATCAACGATTCAGGTCTTGGAGGACAACCCGGCACATAGACATCGACAGGAATAATGCGATCAACACCCTTGAGCACATTATATCCATGCTCCCAATAAGGACCTCCACAGTTGGAACAGCTTCCCATTGAAAGAACATATCGGGGTTCAGGCATCTGTTCGTAAAGGCGGATAACTCTTTCAGCCATCTTCATGGTTACCGTACCGGCAACGATCATAAGATCGGACTGACGGGGAGAAGAACGGGGGAAAATTCCGAAACGTTCCAGATCATAATTGGAGGCATTGGTTGCCATCATCTCAATGGCACAACATGCAAGACCAAAACCCATCGGCCAGAGAGAGGACAATCGCGCCCAGTTCAGAACATTGTCAACCGATGTTACCAGAACGTTATGCTTTGTTATCCCGGCATCAAGTAAACCCATAAAGTCAAAAAAATATGGTGAAAGGAGTTAACCTCTGAGAGAGCCTGATTTCGATGATGGCATTTCAGGCATTTTCGGAATATTCGGGGTTGGCCTTACCCAATCGAGATCCCCTTTTACCCATGCGTAAGCCAGACCGAGCACAAGAATACCGGCAAAAACCAGAGCCTCTACAAGCGCAAATTCGCCAAGTTTCTTGAAGACGGTTGCCCAGGGGTAAAGAAAGACAACCTCAACATCAAAAATGATAAAGATAAGAGCGACGACATAAAAGCGGATATTGAACTTCACCCAGGCACTGCCGACAGCTTCCTCGCCGCATTCGTAGGTCGAATTTTTGACAGGGTTAGGCCGGCTGGGACGAAGGAGCCGGGCGGTGAGAAAACCTCCGGCAACGAATACAACACCAAGGGCAAGGAACGCAAAAACATTGCCAAAATTACTCAGAGTCTGATCCATGTAACGCCAATTTGAGTTAATCCCGGGCTGAACACAGCAAGATACTTTCGCTCCTGCACACATAACCTGGTTACAGGAGCGCAAATATAAAAAAAAATTCCTTTGATCACAGAAAAAAAAGATGCTTTTCGGAGTACATCGAACAATGGCTCTTAACGCTTGGCTTCTCCTTGTTGAAGGTATAATTTTTTTCAACAAACACCTAATTCTTTTAGGCGATTACTTGCCTTCGCTATAAAATCTGCTTCCTGTACGCATAAATGTCCTCAACAATAAGGCTGTCACAAGGAGCGCCATAACGATTGTTACTGCATGTGCAAAGAACCATGAACCGGTAAGGAGAAAAACTCCCTGCCCAAGAGTGGCCATTACAACAATCCAGATGATCGGAGACCATGCAATACCAACAATAATGGGAAGACCGGTTTTCATAAACCGCTTCTTTGTTTCAAAATCAGGAAAAAGTTTCATGGTTTTTCAAAATAAAGGCTTCCAATCTGGCGGGCCAGTTCAGCATCAAGTGTTTTTAATATTTCATACTCCCTTTGAAGCCCCTTCATATCCCCTCTCGAAAGATAATACATGGCTATCTTGCTGTGGGGTTCAGCGTTGTCGGGCTCAAGGTCAAGCGCTTTTTCAAATGCCTCCCTTGCATGCTCCAGCTCACCAAGATCAAGGTAGGCATCGCCTAAAACGCAATAGATTTCAGCATACTCCGGATCAATCTCGAGCGCTTTTTTAAGGGTTTTCAGAGCCGCATCTTCCTTGCCGAGTGTAAACTGCACAAAGCCCAGATGCTTGTAGGCCTGTATAAAACCAGGGTCAAGCACGATGGTTTTCATCAAATCACACGCCGCTTTTCGGTATACCCCCATCGACAGATTGGTGACCGCCCGCGCATAAAGGACCTCCGGATCGCGACGCCTGACCTGGATGCAGCGATCGAGCAACTCAAGAGCCTCGGCATTGCGCTGAAGGTCAATATAGATACGTGCCAGTGCATACTGCTTCAGTGGATTTTCGGGATCATGCTGAAGCGACATTTCCAGTTGTTCTCTCTCTTGCTGGTCTACAATGTTCAATGGTGTGGAATTTACTGGTTATGTTCAAGACCCTCAAAAGCCGCCTGCAGGTCATAGAGCTTTTGAAGCTCATCAAAAACCTGATCGGAAAGCCAGCGACCAAATGCCGGAGAATCGTTGATGCATCTGACATACTGGGATACAGCAAAATCAGCCGCTTCAAGTTTTTTGCGGGCATCATATTCTGTCTCGCTGTTGTCTGCAAAAAAACCGTAGGGAAACATGACCACTCCCTCATACCCCTCACGCCTGAACTCCTCAAGCGCATGCTCGATGGTATCGGAAGTCCACTCCCCTCCCGTTGAATGATTGATGCAGCCCTGACGCACATCACAGAAAATGTTTTCAGGGTCATCCATAATTTTGCGTTTCATCACCTCAAAAAATGCGATAGTCTCATCAAGCCCGGTAAACAGTTTTGGAGGATTCCCCGCGCGATTCTTCACCAGAGTACCATGAATAACCAGCACAAGTCCGATTTTGCCCTTTTGGTGGAGACGCACGGATGCGGAAAGCTGAGCGAAAAGATACTCTATGTAAATACGGTGAAGACGATCCTCTTTCCACAGCTTGCTCATTACTCTGACATGACTGAACATGCTGTCGCCATAAAGATCAATAACCATCTGACATGCCACTCCGCATGAAAATGCTGATTCAACAGGAATCATCGGCACCACAACAATCCCGTCAAACTCATGCTGTAACTGCGGAAGCATCTCATCAAGATAGGGCGGAACAAAATAATAGGCATCAAATACTTCGACGTCAGCCTTCGAAAGAAAGTGGTTTCCGCTTTCGGCAAGAGCATGTGCAAGCGTCGTTTTCTGCGCACGGTTGATGGCAAGGAGCGAGGAACGGTAACGGTTCAGCTTCCAGTTGATATAATGCTTTGTCGAACGATAATCAGCAACAAAATAGATCATTGCCACAGGTATTTTGACAATCTGGCGAGTGACTACCTTCAGAATTTTCCTTGAACTCGGCCAGAGGTTCCTTACCGTAACCGCCTCTACCTCTCCATACGTGGTTACTACAACGGCATATCTTTTTCTCTTCACAGCTTGGTCCACCACGTTAATTCGGCAACAATCACGGCAAAACCCACAACGGCACCCACAAGGGTTTGCATGAAATTATGGGCTTTCAGAACAATTCTTGACCACATAAGGATCGGCACAAGAAGCAGCAGCCACAGTGCAACAACACCAAACTGCATAAAAAGCAGTCCTGCAGATGATGAAAAGGTAAAGAGATGAATACTGATCTTCCACTGGAGCGTGATAAGCAGGATAAGGATGGTATTAACGGCATTGAACAGAAGTATACCGGTAAGAAGCCGTGGAGGATGCAGTTGCTTCATAAACTCATAACCAAGCGCATTGACGGCTATCAGCACGAGCAGAGGAAGAAATCGCTGCTCACGAAAGGGGATGTTATAATCAGAAATTTTCCCGACTTTTTTCAGGCCGGAAATCAGGAGAACAGGGGCAACAGTACTCGAAACAAAGAGTATCACCAGATACGAGATACTTTTAACGTCATCACAAAATCCAAGCATGACAATCGCAATATAGGCTGCTGGCGCAACAACAATCGGACTGATCACCCAGGAGATAACGTTTGCAAAACGGTGCAGGGTAAACGGCATAGGCTTAAAAACGTATAAACCGGAATGAAAATTTTAGCGTCATACGCCGCAAAAGTATCATGAAAGATAGTTTTTATTAGAACAAAAACCACGTATATTGTTTTTCTGTACTGCGAGAGTGGTGAAATTGGTATACACGCTAGTCTTAGGAACTAGTGCCGTGAGGCGTGAGGGTTCGATTCCCTTCTCTCGCACCGCTCAAAAACAGGCCAAAGTGGCGGAACTGGTAGACGCGCTGGACTCAAAATCCAGTGAGTGAATAACTCGTGTGGGTTCGATTCCCATCTTTGGTACCATTGTCAAATAAACACGCAACTTAGCAGGGTTCCCTCTCCATGAACAGAATGTATTCACCGTGGCGTGAAGTCTACATGCAGTCTTTCAAGGATGACAAGCCTGCTGCCGAAAACGGAAAATCTGTTTTTGCTGACATTCCTCCGGAAGAAGATGAGAAGCGTTTTGTGCTCTACAGGGCAAAAAAATGCTTCATCATCATGAACCTCTACCCTTACAATTGCGGGCATCTCATGGTGATCCCCTATCAGCAGACCCCTGATTTTTCAGAGCTCGACAAGGAGACCAAACTCGAAATCATGGAGTTGACCGATCTCTCCATCAAGGCACTGAAGCTAACCTTGAGGCCGCAGGGCTTCAACGTAGGCGCCAATCTTGGAAGGATTGCCGGTGGAAGCGTCGACAACCATCTCCATTTCCATATCGTCCCGCGCTGGGAGGGCGACACCAACTTCATGCCCGTCCTCGCCGACGCCAAAGTACTCAGCAATGATATGCGCTCAACCTATCAAAACCTGAGAAAAGCCTTCATTGACCTCACCGAGGCTGGCGAACAATAGCCTGCACTTGTGGAATGGAGAGCGTTCCCTGCCCGATAAGCGGCTCGCCTGACTTCACCCCCTGGCTCAAGGTGCCCAACCGTTTTGACCCTTCAGGAAAAGAGCAATGGTCACTTCTTCGCTCAACTGCCTCGGGGCTTATCATGCTCAACCCACGTCCCGACAGCTCTGAAATAGCCCTTCATTACCCCCAGGGCCTCTATGACCCACACCTGCATCAACACAACAGCTCCACATTCAGCAGCAAAGCCTATCTTGCTGCACGATCACTCCTGCTTCGGTACAGGGCCAGTCTCATCCTGAAAGAGTGTGTAAAGCCCCGCAAAAAGCTCTCCATCCTTGAAATCGGCTGTTCAACCGGAGAGCTCCTGAACTATTTTCACCGGAAAAAGGGAATCCCGCTCCGCAATCTTGCCGGAGTAGAGACTGACGCCGAAGCGGCCAGCCATGCACAGCAAGTTTTTAGCCTGAAGGTATCCTGCTCACTGCCTGATGAGACTGCTGGCAAGTTTGATTGCATTGTGCTCTGGCATACCCTTGAGCATATTCATGCCATCCATCAAACCCTTGATTATGCGGCTAAACAGCTTGCACCGGATGGAGTGCTCATTATTGCCCTGCCAAACCCGAAAAGTTATGATGCACAAAACTACCGGGAGAACTGGATCGCCTGGGACGCACCACGCCATCTCTACCATTTCCCGCCCGGAACCCTTGAAAAGCTGCTTGAGCGGCATAACCTGAAGGTTGTCCATCGCCAACCCTACCCCCCCGATTCGCTCTACAACACCCTGCACAGCGAAAAACTTCGCTGCAAAAGATGCAGGCAACCGTTTACCCTGTTACGGATCGGTGCCGCACTGCTTAAAGGAATCGCAACAGCAGGTATCGGAGAACTGCTGCCACTGAAAGCATCAAGTTTGGTCTATTTCGTAAAAAAGTTGTACACGCCGTGATCCAGCTTCATCGCAAATGATGTAAACACTCTTTCACAGCATCAGTGCTCATTTGTGCTTTGTAATAAATCAGCAATATCCGACACGCTCAAACCTGTGAGTTCGGCTATAGCAGCAATATCAATACCTTTACCAGCCATGTTCAGCACAATGGCTTTTGATGCTTTTTCTATGCCTTTCGCAATGTTTTTTTCAGCTCCTGTAGCAATGGCGCTTGCTACATCAGAGAACTCTTGCATACGAATGTCATAGACCAAGCGCTCCTCTGCATCAAACATGCGATCAATGGCGGCAATGGCTTTTACGATATTTTTGTCGGACGCCAGCTCTTTTGGCGTATGATCCCGATCGAGCTGATGCGCTGTCGTTAAAAAGCTGCTCCAGCGATCAAGGGCGGTCTGAATTTGGCTGTACGTTTTTTTGAACTTTTTCAGCTCGATGTAGTGCAGTTCAAAAACGTCATGCAATTTATCATCTTTACCGGTGGCGGTATTGATGATTTTGTAGCAACTGTGAACTTCCTCCGTATCAGGGACAAAGTCGTAATCGAGAATGCTTATGCTGATGGTTTTCTTCAGCTCCTTGTACATCATCCCTTCACTGAGCTGTTCGGTAACCAGTTTTGCCCAGTAATAAATAGCGCGTTTATCGAAGTTATTGTCTTCCCTGATCTGCATTTCGACGTTGAACCAGCGGCCATTTTCAGCCTTGGCCTTGATGTCGAGTATGGAAATTTTACCAGCCCGGTAATCGGCCAGGTTATAGGGATTTTTCAACTCTACCTCCACCACCTGCTCCTCATCGGAGACAATAGCGTTAATCAAAGAGATAAGTAAATCCTTGTTCTCTTCGCTGCCAAAGAGCTTTTTAAAGGCGAAATCAACACGGGGATTAATTTTACACATGGCTGTATCCGGTTCATAATCAACAAAAACAGGGAAAAAACGTTTTGCCAGCATTGATCGGCAACACAGCGAATTTACTAAAGCAAAATATAACAATTTTTATGCCGGAAACACTCATCGCGGTGGCGTTACAGGCAAGCAGAACAAAGAGGTGCACCCATTTGAGCAGCCGAATAATCTTGAGCTGCAGCATGTTACAGGCAAGCAGAACAAAGAGGTGCACCCTGTGAATGCACAGGAACGGCAACAAGCTATAGGCAAAATCGTTGCCGGGGCATGGACCGAAAGTTCCTAAAGTGCAAGGAGTTCCATGCTCCAGGGCTCCCTGAAGCTGCTGAGGTCAACACTTGTGCTTGTGCGTCGGGATCGCCCTTGATTTCGTCGGGCTCCCTGAAGCTGCTGAGGTCAACACCGGCTTTCAGCGCTTTTGCCATGTTTCAATTCCATATTGGTGCAATTAGAAGAAGTACTCACCCGCTGGAACTTTCGCGACGTCTTGGGTTTCAATTCCATATTGGTGCAATTAGAAGTACCTATCCGGATCGAGTCGTATCCAAAGCAGCCTTGTTTCAATTCCATATTGGTGCAATTAGAAGGGGCGAAAAAGAACGTGCGGTACAGGTGAAAGCGGCGTTTCAATTCCATATTGGTGCAATTAGAAGCGGCAGTATCATCAGCTTCCTCCTCGATGTCAACTGGTTTCAATTCCATATTGGTGCAATTAGAAGTTTCCAAGCTTACGTCACTAAATCAGGACTTGCAATGTTTCAATTCCATATTGGTGCAATTAGAAGTGTTGAGTGGTTAAAGCGGTTCTGCTTGCTTTATGGGTTTCAATTCCATATTGGTGCAATTAGAAGAGACGAGTATGGCACTTGTGGGAAATATTCAGATTGGTTTCAATTCCATATTGGTGCAATTAGAAGGTCTTCGATTTTCCTACTGTTGATCATCCTGTTCCTGTTTCAATTCCATATTGGTGCAATTAGAAGCAGCGAATGATTCGCGACATCTTCAGGACGATGATGTTTCAATTCCATATTGGTGCAATTAGAAGGCGGTCTCAGGCAGTTAATTCGCCGGAGCTGACTTCGTTTCAATTCCATATTGGTGCAATTAGAAGCGATACACGCGCAGCATCGCAGGCATCTTTTTTGAGGTTTCAATTCCATATTGGTGCAATTAGAAGTGTGATGTCTCTCGTGTCCTACTTGCTCACTATTGTGTTTCAATTCCATATTGGTGCAATTAGAAGGGGCGTGGCCTTTATCAGCGCATTGAGCGATATACGTTTCAATTCCATATTGGTGCAATTAGAAGTTACAGATATTATGGCGCAAGAGCAGAACAATAACGGTTTCAATTCCATATTGGTGCAATTAGAAGCCGGAAACTACAGCGTCGCATTGGTCGAGTTGCCTGAGTTTCAATTCCATATTGGTGCAATTAGAAGACAGAAAGGATTGAATCAGGCAAACTGATAGCTGACGTTTCAATTCCATATTGGTGCAATTAGAAGGCCGCCAAGCGCCGCAGTGGCCGGAGCTCCTGCCCTGTTTCAATTCCATATTGGTGCAATTAGAAGCTACCGGCTTGCTGTCCACGAACTTGATATAATAGAGTTTCAATTCCATATTGGTGCAATTAGAAGGAGCAGAGTTCTTTCTCGCTGATGACCACCAGAAAGTTTCAATTCCATATTGGTGCAATTAGAAGCAGCGACTCCCGGTATCATAAGAGCGCTTTTTACTCTGTTTCAATTCCATATTGGTGCAATTAGAAGGTTTTATCGCTGGTGGTTGCAGCATGGCGATACTGAGTTTCAATTCCATATTGGTGCAATTAGAAGTAACCATGGCTATGGTTGAGACGCTCAAGAGGCGCTGTTTCAATTCCATATTGGTGCAATTAGAAGAACAACTACAAAAAGATTCTGAAGACAGCGTACAGAGTTTCAATTCCATATTGGTGCAATTAGAAGAAGCCACCTGAAACACTGTACACCCTTATTTGTTTACGTTTCAATTCCATATTGGTGCAATTAGAAGCGGATTGACCTACACAGAGGCGGGCGCTGTTTTGTGTTTCAATTCCATATTGGTGCAATTAGAAGTTTCCGGATGGCATGGGACGTATTCGCTGCTCACTCGTTTCAATTCCATATTGGTGCAATTAGAAGCTCCGCAGTCTGCTGGTTGGCGGTAATTCGAATAAGTTTCAATTCCATATTGGTGCAATTAGAAGTTAATCTCAACAAGTCTACGACCCGCTTCCTTAAAGGTTTCAATTCCATATTGGTGCAATTAGAAGTGCTATCACTGACAAAAATACACGCCCCGATCTTTAGTTTCAATTCCATATTGGTGCAATTAGAAGTTCAGCAGAGGCACTCCGGCGGAGGTACGTAGAAGGTGTTTCAATTCCATATTGGTGCAATTAGAAGAAGGCGCACGTTAAAGGGGAGTTGGTGCGGTTACCCGTTTCAATTCCATATTGGTGCAATTAGAAGAAGACGGCGAAGTATGCCCGCAAGGCGGTTACCGCGTTTCAATTCCATATTGGTGCAATTAGAAGTAAGCTCTTACGATACCGTGACGCAAGACAGTTTGTCGTTTCAATTCCATATTGGTGCAATTAGAAGCCGCCGCAGCAGCGGAAACAATGCTCGCGTCACTAGTTTCAATTCCATATTGGTGCAATTAGAAGTCGCCATCCAGCTACCAAAAGCCGCCAGACCACCAAGTTTCAATTCCATATTGGTGCAATTAGAAGGCAGGACAAAAGAAAGGGAGAGGTTTTTATCATGAAGTTTCAATTCCATATTGGTGCAATTAGAAGCGCACATGGAGAGGAAGACTCTGCTAGACGGAAGTGGTTTCAATTCCATATTGGTGCAATTAGAAGTATCGACGAGAGCAGGACATTTATAGCTTTTTTATGTTTCAATTCCATATTGGTGCAATTAGAAGGCTTGCTCATGCAAGATATTGCGCGATTTGAAACGTGTTTCAATTCCATATTGGTGCAATTAGAAGTGGAAGTAAATCAAGGCCTCTAAGTATTGAGTGGGTTGTTTCAATTCCATATTGGTGCAATTAGAAGCTCTTTTTGAGTTGAGCAACACCCTTTGCTTGGGCAGTTTCAATTCCATATTGGTGCAATTAGAAGGTGCAGAAAAACTCTACAGTCTGGGCGTGATATCGTGTTTCAATTCCATATTGGTGCAATTAGAAGATAACAAACATTCGGCGATGACGGGTGTGAGGTATTGTTTCAATTCCATATTGGTGCAATTAGAAGGTAGATGGTAGCGTAGCGACGTTTTCCAGATCGTTGGAGTTTCAATTCCATATTGGTGCAATTAGAAGAGAGGCTGAACGCGACAACGTCTACGTCACTATGCCGTTTCAATTCCATATTGGTGCAATTAGAAGGCTGAGCGCCCTCCGCTACATGGGCTACCAGCAGACGTTTCAATTCCATATTGGTGCAATTAGAAGGGAGGCGTTCACGCTTCCCGAGGGACAGGCTCAAGTGTTTCAATTCCATATTGGTGCAATTAGAAGCTGAAAAAACCGGATGCTGATTTTTTAAGTTATTATCGTTTCAATTCCATATTGGTGCAATTAGAAGACCGGGATGCGCTTTTCTGACATAGAGGTGCTGAAAGTTTCAATTCCATATTGGTGCAATTAGAAGTAAGGGAGGTTTACGATGGAAGATCAATATGTCATGTGTTTCAATTCCATATTGGTGCAATTAGAAGTATTTGTCAGAATCTTTTTGATTGTATGCGAGTAGGGTTTCAATTCCATATTGGTGCAATTAGAAGCATGCTATGCGGATTACTCGGGGAGAACTGGACACGGTTTCAATTCCATATTGGTGCAATTAGAAGGTCGCATTGATTGAGAGCGGCGGCCTGGCTGAATAGTTTCAATTCCATATTGGTGCAATTAGAAGACCCGGGCTTTTCCCCTGCCTTCTGTGCCATTGAAGTTTCAATTCCATATTGGTGCAATTAGAAGCTGGTGGCATCGGCAGAGTGGCGGCAGTGCCTCGCAGTTTCAATTCCATATTGGTGCAATTAGAAGTTGGCATAAGCCACAGCCTCTTGTTTGTAAATCAGTTTCAATTCCATATTGGTGCAATTAGAAGTTGCAGATATGGGCACCATTCACCCCATGATTTGAAAGTTTCAATTCCATATTGGTGCAATTAGAAGAATCACGAAGCGTTTTTATCGCTAAGCGAGTACGGGGTTTCAATTCCATATTGGTGCAATTAGAAGCAGAATACAACGCAAAGAAAGAGGTTGAACGGATTGGTTTCAATTCCATATTGGTGCAATTAGAAGGTTCATAAAACCATACCGTTGTATCGCCACTTCGGAGTTTCAATTCCATATTGGTGCAATTAGAAGTTGCCCGCCAGCTTTATGTCGATAGCTCCCGGCAGTGTTTCAATTCCATATTGGTGCAATTAGAAGTAACGCGTATATCGGAACCGGTTATGCAACTGAGGTGTTTCAATTCCATATTGGTGCAATTAGAAGGGGCGGAAACCGGGCTCTGTTCGAAGCGTTTGGCCTGTTTCAATTCCATATTGGTGCAATTAGAAGTGAAGAGTATGCAGAGCAGGTTTGCAATGCTACCCCGTTTCAATTCCATATTGGTGCAATTAGAAGAAATTGATTTTATCAGGAATAAAAAAGCCTACCAGTGTTTCAATTCCATATTGGTGCAATTAGAAGAGCGTAAAACTGAAAGCAACTCATTAGCTAATCCATGTTTCAATTCCATATTGGTGCAATTAGAAGGTCAAAGAAAATAACTAAACGGATAATCATTTACACGTTTCAATTCCATATTGGTGCAATTAGAAGAGCGCAGAAAAGGGCGGGAGAGGGCTGCAAAACGAGTTTCAATTCCATATTGGTGCAATTAGAAGCAAGGTTGGCACACTCAAGGTTGGCACCATTAAAGTGTTTCAATTCCATATTGGTGCAATTAGAAGTATCAAGGCTTGGCAGGTTTTTTATCAGTCTGATGAGTTTCAATTCCATATTGGTGCAATTAGAAGAAAAGTAAGTACGTCAGAAAAAAACTCACATTCTTTGTTTCAATTCCATATTGGTGCAATTAGAAGCCACTACCCGCAATTACCGGTTTAGCTGAAAGATATGTTTCAATTCCATATTGGTGCAATTAGAAGTTGGAGTTCGGCAAGAGTTCCGGCGCGACGGGATTGTTTCAATTCCATATTGGTGCAATTAGAAGGTACCGCTCGATAAAGGATTTTGAAATATTGGAATAGTTTCAATTCCATATTGGTGCAATTAGAAGAGGCTTTTCTGTTGCTGCAATGGGACGAACTACCCCGTTTCAATTCCATATTGGTGCAATTAGAAGGAAGGTCATACCTGGCTTACTTTTACCATCTATGTAGTTTCAATTCCATATTGGTGCAATTAGAAGTCAAAAAAGATGCCTGTGATGCTGCGCGTATCTCACGTTTCAATTCCATATTGGTGCAATTAGAAGCGCTACCAGGCCATTGTTGCGGCCCAGGTTCCCAAGTTTCAATTCCATATTGGTGCAATTAGAAGTCTATTCCGGGTCTGATAGGCAATATGTAACCTCAGGTTTCAATTCCATATTGGTGCAATTAGAAGGTCCCTATACTGCGGTGCCTTAATCTTCCGCTCAAAGTTTCAATTCCATATTGGTGCAATTAGAAGAATCGCCCGCCCACTCAAGGCCGCAAGCTCGGCCAAGTTTCAATTCCATATTGGTGCAATTAGAAGAATCAATTTGATGTGAGTGAGGTTGAGGTTTGTGTAGTTTCAATTCCATATTGGTGCAATTAGAAGCATGGGTGATCTCTTTCATGAGAGTGTTCCTGATGCAGTTTCAATTCCATATTGGTGCAATTAGAAGAAACCAAAGGTGTCCACAAAACCTGATTTCAGTGAAGTTTCAATTCCATATTGGTGCAATTAGAAGCCGTGCGGCAGGGCTCTTAACCACCTTCTTCACCGTAGTTTCAATTCCATATTGGTGCAATTAGAAGGGGACTTTTGCAAGCGGGAGTACATCAGGAAGATCGGTTTCAATTCCATATTGGTGCAATTAGAAGTCTCTTTTTATTTTTTTTTTGTTGCGGCGGCGGAGCGTTTCAATTCCATATTGGTGCAATCAGAAGGGGGATTTCACCCCTGCTTTTTTTTTGTGTTGTTTTCGTTTCAATTCCATATTGGTGCAATTAGAAGAATCATCGTATCGTAAAGGTTTTGTCCACCTGCTTGGTTTCAATTCCATATTGGTGCAATTAGAAGAATCCATCCTGAATGGGAATTTAAGCCCGGTTACTCGTTTCAATTCCATATTGGTGCAATTAGAAGCTCGGCAAACCTGCCACAGTTGACCTTTGAGGTTTAGTTTCAATTCCATATTGGTGCAATTAGAAGCATCCAACACCGTCACCTTGATCGTCGCGTTTGATGTTTCAATTCCATATTGGTGCAATTAGAAGGTGGTCAACCTTGCGGGGGGTAGTGAGTATCGGCAGTTTCAATTCCATATTGGTGCAATTAGAAGTGATGTATAAGAATGTTTCGAGATTGATCGGTACATGTTTCAATTCCATATTGGTGCAATTAGAAGGCTGATTTTCACAATTCAACTTGGCACGGGTAGCTTGTTTCAATTCCATATTGGTGCAATTAGAAGTATGATCTTGAGCCGCACAGCGTTTATTTCGCCGTTGGTTTCAATTCCATATTGGTGCAATTAGAAGCCGGACGGTACGGTGAGTGGTCAGGCAGGGGATGAAGTTTCAATTCCATATTGGTGCAATTAGAAGTTGAAGCTGCCAAAAGTAAACCGGTTTTGTTTTATTGTTTCAATTCCATATTGGTGCAATTAGAAGCAATTACATCTTTGCTGGTTGAGGAAGGCGAGAGAAGTTTCAATTCCATATTGGTGCAATTAGAAGGCGTTCCGTCCTTGAAGCTTTCTTATGTGCTTACCCGGTTTCAATTCCATATTGGTGCAATTAGAAGCCGGAAGCTCAATTTCCGGTGAGGCTGGCGACAATATGTTTCAATTCCATATTGGTGCAATTAGAAGCTGTGAGATATCGACAGCTACAGGCAATGCGGATAGCGTTTCAATTCCATATTGGTGCAATTAGAAGTCAAGATGCTCTCTATGCTCAAGGCCGGACAATTCCGTTTCAATTCCATATTGGTGCAATTAGAAGATCTGGTTGCCATCTGGTTGAACACTCGTTGAACGCGTTTCAATTCCATATTGGTGCAATTAGAAGCTGTTGCTGTAATGTTGCCGATCACTTCAAGAGTGTTTCAATTCCATATTGGTGCAATTAGAAGGCGCAACAACAGCAAGGCTATCAACGCAATGGCGGGTTTCAATTCCATATTGGTGCAATTAGAAGCTGCAAAAAAGCCACGGATTATTTTTGTGTGCTCCATGTTTCAATTCCATATTGGTGCAATTAGAAGTGGCTTATCAATGTCATTGCAAGATGGCTATGAGATGGTTTCAATTCCATATTGGTGCAATTAGAAGTATACAAACACATGCAACAAAAAGATTTATTTCTGTGTTTCAATTCCATATTGGTGCAATTAGAAGAATAATCTCTGCCGTCAGGGCAGCAACAGCCTCATCAGTTTCAATTCCATATTGGTGCAATTAGAAGGTCGTCCAGCACGAAGCCAGCTACAAGAACCCCTAGTTTCAATTCCATATTGGTGCAATTAGAAGTCTTGTCGTTTGCAACGATGTGCGAAACAACAGGAATGGTTTCAATTCCATATTGGTGCAATTAGAAGCAGGTACCACCCTTCAGTATAAAGGTTCTTGTCGATGTTTCAATTCCATATTGGTGCAATTAGAAGCTCCCGGATTAACACTGACAATAGATGAAATAGGAAGTTTCAATTCCATATTGGTGCAATTAGAAGAATATTTTGATCTGTAGCCCTTCCGTTTTCGCGCCTGTTTCAATTCCATATTGGTGCAATTAGAAGCCTCCGCCATCTGCATGATTTCAATGTCACCCCACTGTTTCAATTCCATATTGGTGCAATTAGAAGAGGAATTGGAAGACGTTTTGAAGAAAATCAGAATCCGTTTCAATTCCATATTGGTGCAATTAGAAGTGGCAACGACTGCCGGAATAGTAATCGCAGGCGATGGTTTCAATTCCATATTGGTGCAATTAGAAGACGACACAGCGACAGCTTAACGCGCAGCTCAAAGCCGTTTCAATTCCATATTGGTGCAATTAGAAGCCAACGGATGCGCAGGGTCGAGAAATCAATAACCTGTTTCAATTCCATATTGGTGCAATTAGAAGGTGGCGCTTGCCGATTGAGGACACAAAATTAACGAGTTTCAATTCCATATTGGTGCAATTAGAAGACCGAAACATTACGAAGTGGTCAAGTACAGTGATTGGTTTCAATTCCATATTGGTGCAATTAGAAGATACCGATTCGGCGGGAAGCCCTGCAAGATCTCCTTGTTTCAATTCCATATTGGTGCAATTAGAAGCGTTGACCGTAGACTGGAGACTGCTTTCGCTAAAGTGTTTCAATTCCATATTGGTGCAATTAGAAGCTTGGAGGGTGGAACACTGATAACCTCATGATTCCAGGTTTCAATTCCATAGTGGTGCAATTAGAAGAGTGTACTGGATCAAGAGGAAATCAATGAACTGATGGTTTCAATTCCATATTGGTGCAATTAGAAGTCAACTTTCGCCGTTGCTTCCGCCACGGTCGGTAGAGTTTCAATTCCATATTGGTGCAATTAGAAGATCATGTTACGCTTCTTTTAAAAATGACAATAGCGCGTTTCAATTCCATATTGGTGCAATTAGAAGGCAGCAAGCTTGGGAGTATGCGACAAGTTTTTGCAGGTTTCAATTCCATATTGGTGCAATTAGAAGCCATTTCAACCGCAATACCATGCATCTCTGCTACTGGTTTCAATTCCATATTGGTGCAATTAGAAGGTGGCCCGCATTGCAGGCCGCGACTCGGGGGGCACGTTTCAATTCCATATTGGTGCAATTAGAAGGGGATTGCTCCCCTGCTTTTTTTTTGTGTTGTTTACGTTTCAATTCCATATTGGTGCAATTAGAAGCTTGCTCCGCGAGATAGCAAATCGCTCATCTGCCCAGTTTCAATTCCATATTGGTGCAATTAGAAGTGAACCACATATCCAATTCACCCCGGGTAATCCGCAGTTTCAATTCCATATTGGTGCAATTAGAAGTTCCGAAATGCTCACAGACCGTTGGTAGCTTATAATTGTTTCAATTCCATATTGGTGCAATTAGAAGCATCTGCTGGACCTTGTAATATGCGGCGGAGAGACGTTTCAATTCCATATTGGTGCAATTAGAAGGCTGAGTGTAAAAAAGTGGCCACAGGCCCAGCTCAAGTTTCAATTCCATATTGGTGCAATTAGAAGCAGTTGCCCGCATGGCAGGCCGCGACTCGGGGGGCACGTTTCAATTCCATATTGGTGCAATTAGAAGAGTGGCTGCGCGGATCCATGCGGAATGCTTTGATCTGTTTCAATTCCATATTGGTGCAATTAGAAGGATGCTGCGCGTATCTCACGGGGGGCTTACTACGTTGTTTCAATTCCATATTGGTGCAATTAGAAGGATGCTGCACGCATAAGCCGGGGGGCTTACTACGTCGTTTCAATTCCATATTGGTGCAATTAGAAGTGGCGACCCTCAATAAGAGTGTCACTGATATTCTAGCTAGTTTCAATTCCATATTGGTGCAATTAGAAGACGTTTTTGCCACCAGGGAGCTGCTACAGATGATTTGTTTCAATTCCATATTGGTGCAATTAGAAGGGAGAACCTTACACGGAAGATGTACAATCAGCAGTAGTTTCAATTCCATATTGGTGCAATTAGAAGGTGGGAGTTCCATTTCATTTCAAGCAATGGGGTGAAGTTTCAATTCCATATTGGTGCAATTAGAAGCTGTTAATTAAAGCTTATTGCAAGTTGGCGGCGGGTTTCAATTCTATATTGGTGCAATTAGAAGCCCGCCGCCTCTGCGCGAAAAGCCGCACAAAAAGCGTTTCAATTCCATATTGGCGCAATTAGAAGTCAATCGAGATCAATTATCGTGGGCTGAAGATATCGTTTCAATTCCATATTGGTGCAATTAGAAGTCGGCAAACTCATGGCAAAGGATGAAATCCGGAACAGTTTCAATTCCATATTGGTGCAATTAGAAGTATGCCGCCAAGCGGTGGGACTGCGCGGGCAATGGCGTTTCAATTCCATATTGGTGCAATTAGAAGAAGAACCGCAAAACTGTCATAAAATCTGGTATTGACGTTTCAATTCCATATTGGTGCAATTAGAAGTGCCTGGTTAAAACAGGGCAAAAAAGATGTTGATGAGTTTCAATTCCATATTGGTGCAATTAGAAGTATACGCGATTCTTCTTCAGACAACTCTTTTTCAAGTTTCAATTCCATATTGGTGCAATTAGAAGAGATGATGATAAAATTGGTGATGAGATGGTAGTGATGTTTCAATTCCATATTGGTGCAATTAGAAGTCCCGGCCTGCTTAGCTCCCCCTCGGGCGTAAAGAGGTTTCAATTCCATATTGGTGCAATTAGAAGAAGGTAAAGATGAAGATTGCGCTTTGTGCGAAACCATGTTTCAATTCCATATTGGTGCAATTAGAAGTATACGCGATTCTTCATCAGACAACTCTTTTTCAAGTTTCAATTCCATATTGGTGCAATTAGAAGGCGTGACCGGCGCGACATCACGCAGAATTATGCGGAGTTTCAATTCCATATTGGTGCAATTAGAAGGATGATGATCTGCATATCAACGAGCGGTCTGCCAGGGTTTCAATTCCATATTGGTGCAATTAGAAGGGCCGGTGTCAAGATTGCTTTTACAGCGTCAGCGAGGTTTCAATTCCATATTGGTGCAATTAGAAGGGAGCTGCAGCCATACTATGCAGAAGCAAAGATGGAGTTTCAATTCCATATTGGTGCAATTAGAAGCACCAGTCACAAACGATGATCCTCCAACGCAAACAGGTTTCAATTCCATATTGGTGCAATTAGAAGTGCAACAATCCGGTGCCACTCTGTCTTGTCAACCTTCGTTTCAATTCCATATTGGTGCAATTAGAAGCCGGATTGCGCGGGATATTGAGCGGGCGAAAGAAAGTTTCAATTCCATATTGGTGCAATTAGAAGCCGACATTTATCACCGCTCCGCAATAACTACAAATGGTTTCAATTCCATATTGGTGCAATTAGAAGGTCATACACTAAAGCTAACTGTGCGTCGTGGACTGTGTTTCAATTCCATATTGGTGCAATTAGAAGTTACACTTATTTGCGGGAGCAGGGGGAGGTGTGCTGTTTCAATTCCATATTGGTGCAATTAGAAGGATTTGTTCAGGATTAATCCTTTGCAGGAATCGGAGTTTCAATTCCATATTGGTGCAATTAGAAGCAGAGCAGGATATTTTGAGAGTGCTTCAAGAAAAGGTTTCAATTCCATATTGGTGCAATTAGAAGAACGGGCGAAGGGGAGGGGGAGGGAGGAATTTTTTGTTTCAATTCCATATTGGTGCAATTAGAAGAACCCATTCGATGCGCAAAGCGTCAGGTGTTTACGCGTTTCAATTCCATATTGGTGCAATTAGAAGCTGAAGCCGCACAGAAGCCGCGCGTCATGAACCCGGTTTCAATTCCATATTGGTGCAATTAGAAGGACTTTGCGGTCTCATCTCTCATCATGCTTAAAGCGGTTTCAATTCCATATTGGTGCAATTAGAAGGGGAATGGCGCCGGTGGGCTCCTGAACTGATCAAAAGTTTCAATTCCATATTGGTGCAATTAGAAGAACGCACAAGAACACCTTGACCATACCATAAAGCCAGTTTCAATTCCATATTGGTGCAATTAGAAGATACGGTTGAACTCGATGCCGACGTTACCACACCTGTTTCAATTCCATATTGGTGCAATTAGAAGTATCCTGAAACATCTGCACTTGTTCAGCGGTAATTTGTTTCAATTCCATATTGGTGCAATTAGAAGGAAGTTCGACAGCTCGATTCACCTATGGTTCGATTAGTTTCAATTCCATATTGGTGCAATTAGAAGAGCGCATTGTAAGCGTCGTAACCAAGCGCCCTAACCGTTTCAATTCCATATTGGTGCAATTAGAAGGAAGATCACGCGTGACGACATTGACGATGAGGACGAGTTTCAATTCCATATTGGTGCAATTAGAAGTCAAGTTTCGTGCGTTTGATGATGGCAAGATGATCAGTTTCAATTCCATATTGGTGTAATTAGAAGTCGTTGCTTGCTTCAGCCCTTGCAATTATCAATGTGTTTCAATTCCATATTGGTGCAATTAGAAGAAGAAAACCTGCCGATGTTGGCGCAGGCCATAGCTGAGTTTCAATTCCATATTGGTGCAATTAGAAGACGGAGATCAGCAGACGGTAGATAGTTCAGTATATCGTTTCAATTCCATATTGGTGCAATTAGAAGCGGGGCTTTCGGCTCTTGTTTCAACCAGAATATTCCGTTTCAATTCCATATTGGTGCAATTAGAAGCAAGAACGACAGAGGACAACAAAGGCAATATCATCAGTTTCAATTCCATATTGGTGCAATTAGAAGTCGCAAATAACCTGGGCAAACTTATCGGAGGGAAGACGTTTCAATTCCATATTGGTGCAATTAGAAGACGGACGGTCACTATCTGACCACCTCAAGATTATCAGTTTCAATTCCATATTGGTGCAATTAGAAGACAGTTGACCCCGTTGAGTACAGCTACAATAGCGACGTTTCAATTCCATATTGGTGCAATTAGAAGTACGCAGACCTCAAAACAGGCCTTGAATCACTTATCGTTTCAATTCCATATTGGTGCAATTAGAAGGTATGGTTTTGCGGTCGAATGGTGTTGTTAAGCGTAGTTTCAATTCCATATTGGTGCAATTAGAAGTCGAGCTTACAAACGGATACAGCAAAGCTCTTCATGTTTCAATTCCATATTGGTGCAATTAGAAGTTTATTAGTTCCTGCATTGCCGGTAGCTTCAGCGTCGTTTCAATTCCATATTGGTGCAATTAGAAGGAGAGAATTCACGGCTACCGAGATATTGCGCATCGTTGTTTCAATTCCATATTGGTGCAATTAGAAGCCGCCTTGATTTCGGCTGGAAAGTCCTGATTTTGTTGAAGTCCAATTCATAAAATCACCTCACTTTGTCGTCGGGTGGTAATAACGGTAAAAAGCCGGAGCCTCGACGACTATCCTAATGTATTACATTTCTGTCAATTAGAAAACTGAAGGCACCTTCTTTTCTTGTTTTGTAGCTCCGAAGGTGACCATAGGAGCACACTGACGACATCCGCTACGAAATGCATGAGCGCTAAGCCCAGCAAAATTCATAATATGCGCAAGTTTTACAGAATTTCTTGTTAATCCGTTCCGGTGGTTTCTCTTGCTTGATAAGGGCGGCCATGTCACCAAAAATTTCCTGGATTTTTAGCTCATCTTCTGCAGTCAGTACAACATCAAGCGTTTTTTTCAGCTTTGGATAATCAAGCCTACCAGTGACATCTTCTATCCCAAAGCTTTTCAAATA
This sequence comes from uncultured Chlorobiaceae bacterium, assembly GCA_903882665.1. Lineage (GTDB taxonomy): Bacteria > Bacteroidota > Chlorobiia > Chlorobiales > Chlorobiaceae > Chlorobium. The sequence continues at coordinate 86,756 of CAIRXW010000043.1, forward strand.
ATATAGGTAATATTTTAACTGCCAGAGGTGAGCCTCCTCCATTTTATCAGATTTTTTCACCTCATGGACCACCTTGTGCTGCTTGTCATAAAAATCGAGCACAGCACCATCGCTTAACTGAATTTCGTGACGTTCATCGGGATAGGCGGTTTCACTGATAAACTTGCCCTCTTCCACCGGACTGAAATCACTTTCGAACTGTAATTGCCGGTCAAACAACCATAATTTCCGATGGCAGATAAAATAGTAGCTGATTTTTGTGCCGTTGACCTTTGGATGAAGCATGGCGTATCAAATAAAATTGGAGGCTGGCCGCTTTTCCATACCAAGAATCTCTTTCTTCATATACTTTCCATTCAACTCAAAAAAGATAACTGAATCCTTGTCATCATGGCAGAGGTGTGAGGCCTCATACTTCAGCTTTTGATATGATGCGGGAGTCATCTCGCCCTCAAAAACGGAATTCTGGATGTGGTGCATATACTTGCGAAATATTTTCAGCATTTTTCCCACACGCTTTTCCTCCACATCGTACACAGCAATATAGTACATGGCTTTTCGGTGTTTGAGTGTTTGATGCTACCACCAGCTTCGGAAAGCATGGAATGCATCTTCGCCGATGAGATGTTTGATGAGCTTATAGCATTCAAGACGAATGAGGCGACGATATGAAACATCCCTGCCAAGACCCCGATGCTTGATGGTTGTTCTCATGCGCTCTTCAAACTCCTTGACCACAATCTTCCTGCCAGCATCGTTCAGGTGGCAAAAGTTCAGAGCTGTGGTAAAATGTTTCGCCTGAATTTCACGGGTGTTAACCAGTTTGAAAATCATCCGGTCAATAAACATTGGCTTGAAAATTTCAGCCATATCGAGAGCCAGAGAAAACCTGCGTTCCGACGGTTCATGCAAAAAAGAGATTGTCGGGTTAAGCTGTGTCCGGTAGATTTCGGTCAGGCAAGCTGAATACATCAGGCTGTTTCCGAATGACACCAGCGCATTGACGGCATTATCCGGCGGACGTTTCACCCGTTCCGAGAATGAAAAAGCCGGGTCAGCCGAGCGAAGCAGATGCTGCCAAGATTGATAATAAAACCTGCGAATATTCCCTTCAATGCCCATCAGGCAAGGAATATCCGATGCCGTGGCAATCGCACCCGAAAGCGACTCAATCTGCGCTATGGTATGAAAGAGCATGTCAACACTCTCCTGCCCCAGCGCAGCCTGCCGTGAATCAGCGGTGTAGTATTTCAAATTTCGCGCAATATTTGCCGCCGCAGCCTCAATAAACTCGCGAGCAAGTTCCATCCGTTTTTTCAGTGAGCTGTAATGCTTCACCTGATGCACAACCAGATACCCCGACAACAAGTATTCACGCGGGTAGTAGGAACCTGAATAAAACCCGTAATAGTTGAACAGGTGCATAGGAATGTGGTACTTGGTCAAGAAGTTCAGAAACTTCGTGTTGAAGTTCACCTCCCCGAACACAAAAAACGAATCAATGTTATTGATCGGGATCACTCGCCTTCCACCGGTATTAAGCTTGCCATCGTTCACAGGATTGAGCGAAAAGCTCTCCAGCTCATCCGACTCAAAATAGAGCAAAGGATCCGTTTCAATAGTCACCTCATCCTGCGTGACATACGGCACAAAACAAATGGTGTTCTCACGCCGCATAAGTACACCATTTGAGAAGATGTAAAACGGCTGTTTTGTAGGAATTGATTGGGACATTTACTAACAATAAAGATTGTCGAAATTATAATCAATGTTCAAACCTTCTTCAAAAGTGTAAGCAGATTCTAATGCGACCATAATATTCCTTTTCTCATCGCCTATGACTATTTCGGTTGGACTTATGCAGCCGTTTGAAATACCCCGCTGAGCCAAATAAATAGGAATTGCTATACCACACTCATTCTTAAATTCTTGAAAATCCATATAGTTTTTAAAATAACCCTCAGGGTGTTTTATAAATACCTTTACTTGAGCAGGAATATTGCGGCTTTTCCATTGCATGGTATCTTCTTCGTCTTCTTTCATTTCATCAGCAGGAAGAAATAACCAATTGGCAATAAATGACTCTTCCAAACATCTTGCATTGTTTATTGCATTACTTGGAGATTCTTGCTGCTTGTCATAGACTTGGTTCACAAGATTTACAAAATCGGCTGCCGAATAGTCTTTTAGCTCAAGTAAATCTTTTGTTTTCATGAATGCCGGATTTGCTTCCCAGCCAGTTTTCCGCATGTATGAGCCGTAAGGGGCTGGGTAATCTATTTCATTTCTAGTGGGCAAAATTACATGAAGCAAACCAACTTGTTTTCCAAATCGCGATAACCGCCCGACACGTTGAACCAGTCTATCTATCGGACACAATTCTGAAATCATATAATCAGCACTAATATTCACACTAATTTCTCCAATTTGTGTCAAAATTGCAATCCCGTTTGCTTTATTTTCTTTCCAGGCAGAGGCTCCGAGCATGTCCAGCAATAGCTCTTCTTTTTTCTTCTTATCGGCTTCAATAAACCGACTGTGATACAACACAGGCTCAACATTTTGCTTCTTAAATCGTTGATATAACTGCATTGCACTTGCAACCGTGTTAGCATAAATAATTGTCGGTTGTGTTTTGCTTGCTATCAATAGTTCATCAATTTCATCCAAGTCCGAGTAAGATTGAATTGATTTCACTTCACAACGGGTGCGGGATAAATCCGAAACATCTTCTTGTATTTTCAAATTATGATAACCGGCTTTTTCATATATTTTTAGCGATGAATCGGGGAGCGAGGCACTCATAAGCATAACGGGAACTGCCAAAACCCTTGTTAAGAAGAGTAATTTTACAATATTTTCCTGTGTAAAAGCATCATAAAAATCAGCTTCATCAATAACCAAACAGCTATGTGCAAGGTTGAACACAATGCCGTGATGGTCTTCCCGCGAAAGCGTTAGGGAAGCTAAAAGATGGTCTATTGTGCAAACCGTTACGGGTGATTCAAGCAAACGTGCAAACTCGTGAATCATCCGCTCTTTATGTTCATTTTCTTTTGACAGCTTAGCGTTCTCACTGTGGTGACTAAACCATGAGCTTGAGTGATATAGCCCTGTTTCCGAAACGCACTCATTAACATTCAAAGCCAATGCATTTGACGTAAAACGAGTCGGCATTGCAATCACTAAACGATCTGCTCGTTTTGCATCAATTTGTTTTTTTGCCCAAAGCAATGCCGCATCAGTTTTGCCCGCACCGGTTGGAGCGCGAAGTAAAAGCAGCGGTTCAGTTGAAAAATCTGCCACTAATTGCTGAACCGGTCGCATTTCCCATGCTTCGGGGAATTCATAGCGAAATGGCTGAAACTCAGGTACAAAACGCTCCCTCTCGTCAATATTTTCCTGAATACTCGCCCGATGGTCTGCAAGTTGCAAATATGAGCGAACGCCTGAAAACTTATAATGCCATTGAAGTGCGTTTTCAAAAGCGTCTTTCGCGATAGGGTCAAACGCATTATTTGAAAGACGTTTGAACGAATCCCAAAAGACTTGTGCACCTTTCAGTTCTGCATCCAACCAACGTTTTTCATGCCCGCTTGACAATTTTTTATGGTGTGCGGCAATTGCAATTTTGACAGGTTCCGAAAGCTGTTTTTCTTGGAGCATAATCAGTGAAGCAATTTCATGCCGAATACCGACTTTCATTAAATTGCTACCATATTTTTCCCCTGCTAAAAATTTTTGATAGTCTTTTTCGCAAGCAGCCTGCCATTTTTTGTGAGCTTTTCCTTCATCGTGAAACAGTGCAGCAATTTCAACTTCTTTTTGGAAGTGATTTCCTGTAAAGCGTTCATATTTTTCAGCAACAAAGGGATGATTGGAAACGCAAATTTGCGCTTCCTGCTCAACGTCTTTAGAATGTTTTTCGAACGTTATACCTGTAGGTTTTGCTAACATTAAAAATTATTCTATTATTCTTGTTGATTAAAAGGTATCTCTGTTTGACTGATGGCAATATCAGTACTTACTTGATTTTTCAAGCCAAAATTTGGAAGAAATGCCTCTTCAAAAGTTTTGATTATTGAATCTTTCTCACACGGATCATAAAGATTATTCTTTTCAAGAAACTCGAAGGCGTTCTTATATGCCTTTCCGACGCTTACGTCGCCTACCTTGTCATTTCCTAAAAAATAAGTAGCTTCACGCTCATCCAATTCAGCAAGAATGTTAATTCTTTCCTTTTCATCGGCATCAAAATAGCGCGATGCCTTACGACTCAGTTTGGAATCAAAAACGATTAAAACAGTTTGCGGTTCACCAGTAGTTGCGTTTCGTGCTTGTTGGGCATAATCAGTTAATGATCGTGTAGCTTCTAAATACATTTTAGCTCTACGTTTGCGTTCTGTTTCTGCAACATGCTTCACAAATAGTGTTTTAAGATGCACGCCCTTATTCCCTGATTTTTCACCGTACTCGAACTTTTTTGAAATACTCAATGAAGAAAGATCAAGATGAAAATTCATGAGCATCATATCGGACTGGCTGAATTCGCGAGTTGCTAACGCTTGGTCTCTGTCGCCTTCGCTATCCATTTTTAAGCGAATTAACAAATCACGTCCAATATCACTTTGTTCAAGAGCTACGGCAGGAGTGACACTCATCGGAGAAATTCTACGGCCAGAATAATTACCTGCCGATGGGTGCATAAAACCTCCCAAATCTGCACGCAAATCGGTTTCAATTGCATTACTAATCCCATCGCCATTTGAAACATGGGTTGCTCCTCTGTTGGTATCTTCTATATTTAAGCGTTCCATAGCACTGAAAAAGGCATGACGCTGCATTTGCCCTGAGATATATACACGCTCATCTGGACGGCGTTTTATGGATGAAGCGTTGCCCAATAGTTTTTCTCCTCCATTTGCAATGTGATTTGTCATTGGTGACAGTAGCGTAACCAAAATTCCTTTGATAACCATTTTTATTTCCTCGTGTTTGAAGTTTAAATAAATTTTAATCTATCTCAGATTTCGAATCATCAAGCACTAATTCAGATAATTGCGGCATTTCGTACGGTTCGCGTTCTTCGCTTGTACTACGCAAGCGAGAGTAAGCGACAATTAAGTTTTTTGATTCCTCAAGCGTTAGTTTTCCACTGGCAACTGCATCAAAAAATAGTGTAGCTGAATTTGGTGCGTCACTTTGAGAAAGTCTTCCTGCACGAGTTACAACCTGAGCTAAAAGCGCATCGTGAGACTTGGCAGCAAATACAGTGCTTTCCATTTCCGCCAAAAACTTAGACTTTAGCTTGCGAATCGCTTCCTTATCATTTTTTTTATCCCGATTCTCCGCCTCTTTACGCGCCGCCCAATAAGCTGTACTGTTAAGCCATTGCCCTAAAGCCCGTGCAGATTGCACGATAGTTTCATCTTTTTGCATAGCATTGATAAAATAGGTGTTAAATAATTTTTCAAGTATCTGGGGGTATTCGGCACGAATTGAAAGGAAATCCTGAAAGCTTTTTTGTTCAAAAAGCTGAAAAAATCGTGATGCAAAAAGAAAAAAAAGTTGGTATTTTGTGCTTGACAAGTCTCTTTCTGAAAGAATTTTAGAATATTGAATAGCGTCAATAATGTCGCTAAGGAAATCATTTTTTGCTAACTCAACAATCCAGTGGCCAAAGGAAACCGATTTAGCATTTCCATATTCAACAATGTAAATCGGACGCGATTTCAAGCTATCAAGAACAAACTTGCCTTCGTCCCAATAATTTGCTTCTTTTGCCCAACGGCCAATTGCGCCTAATAAACCGACACTGCCTAAAGCAGATTGCCGTGGCGCATAAGGAAAGTTTCCACTGCAAATTTTCGGCCGGTTAAAGCTATAAACTGTTTCAGTCTTCTTGTTAACTGTTTTTACCTTACCAAATAAAAGCTTTTTGGTTTCTGACTCAGACATTTTTCGGAATAGGTGTATAAACCTTTTTAAATCGTTTATTTCCAAGTCAGGAATAATACAGGCAGAGTCAGTTTCTCCACTCATTAATTTCGGTAACAACGCAGGCTTATCCGGTGTAAAGGTGGTAATCGCACAGCTTGCCACTTCAATTAATGATGATTTGGAATTTGATTGGGATTGTTTGCCATTATTAATTTTACCGGAAAGCGGCATAAGCGACATCGTAGCTTCTTTACTTGCAAAAAGTTTTCCACTCTTTAATTCTTTTTGCGTATCAGAAATCGCTTTCCAAGCATTTCCTGCACCTTTATTTGAGGTAATGACTGTCGGAGCAAGAAAATACGAAACCTCAGCCGAGACATCTTTTCCTACTTGAACAATAGACTCCCCTTTTTTACCTATTCTTTTAGGATTTTTATTAAAAAAGTCCTTACTCAAATATCGAAATTCAACTAAATCATTTTCGATATTAAATGGCAATGGTTCAAGCCGAAAATGATTTTGTCCGTTTTCCAATTCCGAAATAAGCATATCAGGCGTGACTTCTTCAGGAGAATCAAGCTTATTATTCAGCATTGTAAGGGCAAGACCGTAACGCCCATAAAAATGATTAACCATTTGTTAAGCCCTCCCGGAAACTAATATCTACCCAACCTTCGCTTGTACCCAAATAACCAATATTCATATCAAAACAAGCAGTTTGAAGTAAACTCAAAAGCTGACGATTTATGTTAATTCTAAACATATAGTTTCCTTTTGCTATGATAAATTCCCGTTTTGGAACTGACCGATAGTAAAGCGGAAATAGCGCACGATTATCCATGAAGAATTTTCCAAAATCTTTTTCAGTGAGTTCTTTTGATTTCATTTTGGATTTAATAATGTTTCTTTCATTTTCAAGTCGCCAATCGTAATTAATTGCACCATCCGCATGGCGTTGATCGCCTCCTATGAGATGCTGTGACCACAAGTCTTCATAATATTGCAATATCGGAACAAAAGTCGGTGATACAAGTTGAAAGTAATAGCCAACCAGCGATTGATAGCCAGCTTCCGACTCTTCTTTTTCAAGTTCTTGCTTAAAATTTTTTTTATGCCTTTTTTTCATCTCTTTGAAAATTTTTGCTCGATCCTCTTTAGAAAAATGCCAACCAAGTAGATTTTCAAAAAGACCTGAAAGCATAAATTTTGTAGGAATACTTTCTGTTTTATAATAAGAACCGGGTAGATTATTGACCATTGAAAGTGGTGCAAGAGGCTGAATTTTCAGAATGGCAATTGCATCCAACATGGGTTCTTCAAAAAGCAATGAAATATCTATTTCCATTTTTATGACAAATTTATTGTAATCTCATTTCCCTCTACCATTTCCTTTCTCATCAACCCTCACCATCCCAAGCCCCATTGCATTATTTACCCCAAAGCCACATTCATAGCCAACCTTGATCAACTCTGGATGACCCGTCACGGTAAACGGGCATTCGATGGCCTTGACTCTGCTCTCTCTTCCGTTGGCGTCCTTGATGGTAATCAGCTTTTCCACACTTCTCCCCTTCTCCTCAGTCCGCTTGAGATATCCAGCTTCAAACATTATCGAAAATGGGACGCTGCTATCTGGTGGTTCAGCGCCATAGATACCCCGATACTTGGCTTGCAGATTGTGCAACAGCATGTCGGACAGACGGTTGTCGCTATAGCGGAGATACTCTTTTGTATTCATTCCAAAAGAAGGATCACGATAGAGCGAAGCGGCAAGGGGGGAGAGCATCGAAAATGCCATCCGTTCCGACCACTCCGGATCGGGTAACGACTCGATAAGCTGCTTCTCGAACAAAGTGTTTTCTATCCGCAATGCACCATCAGCAAAGAGACCGGTAATAAGATGCTGCAAAAACTCCTCTTTGGGGGAGGAGAGATAGAGCGTCACCGCACGGGAGCGCGACACCATTCGCCCCTGCTCTACAGTGCGTACCGGAATCTGCAAGTTTGAAAAGGTAAAATATTTAAACTTTTGCCGGGCGCCTTCAGACGCATATCCATGCTCGTGCAACTGCGTGGCAAAAGAGGTTGATGAGTGTGCGAGCGTGGCGTAAATCGCTGAGGCGAGATGATAGCCTGTATTGAGCGGAAGATACTCTACAGATTTCTGCTGCCGAAGTGTCAGTTTGAGTCTCATAAGGGGTGAAGCTCAGAAAACTGTGACACAAATCGCTCATTATTCAGCCATAAATGAGCAAACGGCGGTATGGAGTGTGATGAAATAACCATGAGTTTAAGCGGATAAAGGATGGCATCAACAAACACATCAGCTCAACACTCACTTTACACAATATTTTCATCAAACTATAAAGAACCGCAAGGTTATTAATGAATTACTTTTTTTTGCATTTTCGCCGATCACCTCGTTCTGAACATCCTTGAAGGGTCGTAATCAACCATGTGACGCAACCTCAACCCGTGATCGTCCGAGAGCTTTTTCGAGCTGAACACCGGCGACAAGGTAGTCGTATACCGCCTGCAAATAGTTGGTTTTTGCCTTGTTGAGCTGCAGTTCAGCATCGGTCAACTCAAGCCGGGAGCCGATACCCTCTCTGAAACGCAGGAGTGATATGTTATAACTCCGCTCGGCGACACTTATGGTTTGACTCTGTACTTCGATTCTCTTTTGCGACTCCCTGAAGTTTAAGATCCTTACCTCAACCTCAGCGCGGATATTAGCTTTCAGATCTTCAAGTCTTGTGCGGGTTTGCAGTTGCGCTATCCTGGCCTGCTCAACCTGGGCGCTGATTCGATAACCGGTAAAAAGAGGCATGGTGAACTGAAGGCCAACTGAGGAAGAGGTTGGCCAGAGAGCATCAGCGTACCGAATATTGTCGTTAAATGCCGTTTGAGACTCCAGTTTACCGAATGCCGAGATCACAGGAAAACGCTGGGCACGGACGGCACTGACTTTTTCACCCTCCGCCTTGACCTGAAAATCGAGCTGACGAAGATCGGGCCTTGAATCCAGAGCCTCACGATATGCCGCAGCAATATCCGAGGGACAGGATGCTGAAGAGAGCTCAAGCTTCCCGGTCAGCACAATGCTGTTGTCGAGTGGAATACCCATCGCATTTTTCAGCTTTGTCAGAGTTGTCGCCACCCGGTTTTGCGCCTGTAAAAGATCAGGGCGAAGATTTTCAACCGAGAGAAAAGCCTTGAGGGTATCAATATCAGCAGCAACCCCCTGCCGGAACATGGCACGGGTATCCTTTCTTGATTGCTCCCAGCGAGCTATGCTCTGCTCAATCAGCTTCAACTGATCTTTTGATATGAGGGCATCAAAATAGGAGATCTTGATGTCGGCAACAACCGCCGCCTCGGTAGTGCGGTAAGCCGCTTCACTCATCTTGCGAACAATACTGGCAGCTTTTATACCGGTAATGGCGGATATATTAAAAAGTGGCTGATGCAGATCAAGTGTGGCATGTCCTGCATTATCGGAGCTTGTCTCAAGAGTCGTAGGAAGTCCCTGGCCAGGAGGAAAAAGAAGAACAGATGGTTTCAGCGTGCGAGTATAGGTAAAAGCGGTGGAAATCTGGGGCAATACCTCCGACCATGTCTCCCGGATTTTCTGACCCGCCATATTCTTGTCAAGTCGGGCAATCTCCAGTGAGCGGCTTCTTTCCAACCCGATACGTACGGCATCGTCAAGCGAAATTGATCTGCTCTCTCCCAAAGCATCGGCTGCGGCCTCTGTAGCAGGGAGTGCAAGCACAAGGAAGGTCAGCAACAACAACAATATCGGTCTTATCCTGTTCATAAAAGAGTCTGTCTTGATGAAAAAAACAATATACAAAGAGCCGTCCGGTTTCGTAACAATCAGAGCCTGTAACGCTCACTCCACAACTGGCTCAACCTCTCGCGGATATACTTTTCGCGCCCTTCATCTCCGGGACGGTAATAGGCCTTGGGCTCCATCCCTTCAGGAAAATAGTGCTGCCGGACAAAATGAGCGGGATAATTGTGCGGATATTGGTACCCGGCGCCGCACCCTTCACTTTTCATGAGCCTGGTTGGTGCGTTGCGCAGATGGAGCGGGACCCCCTGATCCTGCATCAACTTTGCCTCACTCATTGCCTCATTAATACCCTGATAGCTTGCGTTTGATTTTGGTGCGGATGCAAGGTAGGTAACCCCCTGTGCCAGATTGATTCTTGCCTCGGGCATGCCGATCATGGTTACCGCCTGAAAAACCGAGATAGCAAGCGTTATGGCATAAGGATCAGCATTGCCGATATCCTCGCTTGCAAAGATGACCATTCGCCGTGCTATGAATTTTGGATCTTCCCCTCCCTCAATCATCCGGGCAAGCCAGTAGAGTGCAGCATCAGGATCTGAACCGCGCATGGATTTGATAAAGGCAGAGATAATGTCATAATGGTTCTCCCCTCCCTTGTCGTAAATCGGAGCCTTGTACTGCAGGACACGCTCAAGCAGTTCCCTGTTCAGCACCATCTTAGATGCCCCTTTTGGCAGAAGGGAGATGGCCGCTTCGACCGCATTCAGGGCCTTGCGTGCATCGCCCCCGGAAAACTGCAACAGAAAATCGGAATCGGCAATCTCAATGGAGATCTCCTTTAACAGGCGATCCTCTTTAAGGGCACGTCGAATCACCTGCGCAATCGCCTCTGGGCCGAGAGGCTTGAGAATATAGACCTGCATCCGGCTCAAGAGTGCGCCATTGACCTCAAAAGAGGGGTTTTCGGTCGTAGCCCCGATAAGCACAATGAGCCCCTGTTCAATGGCATGGAGCAGCGTGTCCTGCTGTGCCTTGTTGAAGCGATGAATTTCATCGATAAAGAGAATCGTCCTCTGGCCAGCTCGCCTTGATTTTTCAGCCTGCTCAAGCGCCTTGCGCACCTCCTTCACCCCTGAGTCGATGGCTGAAAGCTGTTCAAAAGAGTAGGCAAGCGATGTGGCGCAGATTTCGGCAAGAGTCGTTTTTCCGGAACCGGGAGGGCCCCAGAAAATCATTGAGGGCATCTGACCGCTGGCAAGAAATTTCCGGATCGGCCCTTTTGGCCCCACCAGGTGCTCTTGCCCGGCCACATCGTCGAGGGTACGCGGACGAACCCGTTCAGCAAGAGGCTGAAAATAATCTCCGGCGGATGGGAGGGCGGTAAAGCCGAAAAGATCCGATTGCAAGTGTTCAGCCATTTAAAATCCCTGTTCGCGGAGCCATCCCTCATCGATTTTTGAAACAGCCGTAGCAGCAGAGGAGGGCGTTCCAAGCTGACGCGCCACATATTTGCCAAGAATGTCGAACTCAAGGTTCACCCGGCTTCCCGCTTTCAGCTCATTAATGGTGGTATGGGCAAAAGTAAAGGGGATAACCGCCACGGCAAAAAGCTGCGCTTCAAGCTTTGCAACGGTCAGGCTGATCCCGTCAATTGTTATCGAACCGGCAGAGACAATGAAGGGAGTGAACGCATCAGGAAAGGCGATCCAGAGTTCTCGGCTCGAGCCAAGCTCCCTGACCGCCTGCACAACTGCTGCGCAATCAACATGGCCAAGCACAAAATGGCCTCCGAGGCGGTCAAGGGGGCGAACTGCCCGTTCAAGGTTCACGAGAGATCCATGGTGCAACAAGCCAAGCGTTGTTTTCGCAAGCGTCTCCTCGACCGTATCGACCTCAAACCACCCCTCACCATGAGCGACAACGGTCTGGCAGGCGCCGCTCACGCTCACACTCTCGTCAACCGAAAGAGTACTGAACTCCGCCCCATTGCCGAACTGCACCCTGAGCCGCAGCCCGCCCTGACTCCGTACCACTCCGGCCACCCGGCCAACATCCTTGATAATTCCTGTAAACATCGTTCTTTACGCGAGCACCTTGAGTGTTGCACTGTAATCCGGCTCTTCAACAATTTCAGCAACCTGCTCCGTATAGCGCACAATTCCGTCGGCATCAATAATGACGATAGCGCGCGATAAAAGCCCCTTGAGAGGGCCGGAAACAAGAGTCACACCATAATCAAGACCAAATTGGGGAGAGCGAAAGACGGAAAGTGAGACCACATTCTTTAACCCTTCGGTTTCACAAAAACGACTCTGCGCAAAAGGCAGATCTGCGGAAATACAGAGCACAACAGTGTTGTCGAGCGATGCTGCCTCCTGATTAAATCGTCTGACAGAAGTTGCACAAACTGGCGTATCGAGGCTCGGAAAGATGTTAAGAACCACTCTTTTGCTTGCAAAATCAGCAGGTCCGGCTTCAGAAAGATCGGTTTTCACCAGACAGAAAAAAGGAGCTTCGGAACCTTTGGCGGGAAGAGAGCCTACGGTTTCAACTGGAGTGCCCTTGAAGGTGATCTGTGCCATAAAAAAATAGTTTCCGGTTAGAAGAAATTGATGCAAAAGCCATAAACGTGTAAGTCAACTCCATCAGTCCCACGGACCGATGCCACGGGCGAGATTGTACCGTCCAGCACCAAGAAAGAAAACCGCAAGGGCGCCAAAGAGATAAAATGCCTGAAGTTCAAGAGCATATCCGCCATGCAGTGAGACCGAAAAGAGCTCTCTGGTATGAACAAGAAAAATTGCCATAAGCATGACGAAAACCTGAATCAGGGCTGCCTGACGGGTATAGATCCCCAATATCATAAAAAAAGGAGCCAGAAGTTCACCAACAAGCACCAGGTGTGAAAAATAGCCGGGAAAACCTGTTTTGACAAGCATCTGCTCCACAAAACCATATCCGTGCTGAAGCTTGTCTATTCCATGAAAAAGCAGCAGTAGACCAACCAAAAGCCGCAAAATCAGCTTTCCAAGATCGCTGTTATTGACAAAACGGTCAACCACAAGAAGCCTCCTTTTTGGATATTTCTTAGCCATCATAAACCCCGTTTTATGTTATTTCTCTGATTATGATCCTCCGGTTCAAGCTTCAACATAGGCCTCGACAAGCAGATCACGGCCAAAAAACTGCGGTAACCCGAAACAAAGATTGACGGCCTGACCAGGGATGCTCACGCCAAGCGGCGCAAACGCACTCAAGCCGTCACCCCCGAACAGTTTTGGTGCTATAAATATAAGGATTTTATCAACAAGCTTTTCACGAATGAATGACGCCGACAAACGGCTTCCTCCCTCAACCAGCACAGAGAGTACCTGTCGTTTATGCAGCTCCACAAGTACCTGGTGTAAATCGAGCTTGCCGGAATGCTCATCGACAAAAAGCACCGTCACCCCTTTATCCCTTAACAGTGCTGCCTTGGGCAAACCAGCATAGACGGATGATGCAACAACAAGAGTTTGCGCCTCAGAGTCAAAAATTTTCGATTCAAGCGGCAGACTCAGCCTGCAATCAAGAACAACCCTGAGCGGATTGCGACCGGAACAGTGCCTGACGGTAAGCTGGGCATCATCGGCACGAACCGTCGCTTCACCGACCATCACCGCATCATAGTCGCTCCGAAGTCGGTGCACCTCACTCCTTGACTCCTCACCGGTAATCCAGCGTGAGGCCCCGAGCGAAGTTGCAATTTTGCCATCAAGCGTCTGAGCCAGCTTCAGGGTAATAAAAGGGAGCCCTGTTGTATGACTTTTGATAAAGGCCTCATTGCACTTCATGCACTCCGCCTCAAGCACCCCTTCCGTCACCGCAATCCCTGCGGCATGAAGCCTTGCAATCCCCTTTCCGGCAACCTTGAGGTGGGGGTCACGGCAGCCGATGACCACGCGCAGAATCCCCTTCTCCACAATCAAATCGCTGCATGGCGGAGTTTTTCCGAAATGGGCACAGGGCTCAAGTGTCACATAGAGCGTCGAATGGCGAAGCAGGGCTCCATCGGCAACTGAAGCGATGGCACGCACTTCAGCATGAGGGCCACCAAACTGCTGATGGTAGCCTTCGCCGATAATCTCCCCGTCAAGAACGATAACCGCGCCGACCATGGGGTTGGGGCTCACACTTCCGGCGCCAAGCGAGGCAAGCTGAAGGGCACGCCTCATAAAAAAAGCATCATCACGCAGCTCCATCCTTACCCCTTCTGATCAGACTGCATGTTGACCTGCACCAGCCTGATGCCTGAAAGCCTCAGCAGTTCGTCGATATGCTCAATTTTATAGGGCTTGTCGTAGTAAATGGTCTTTATACCCACGTTAATGAGCACTTTCAGGCAGTGAATACAGGGACTCGCGGTAATATAAATATCGGAATCCTTGATCGACACGCCGTGCTTTGCCGCCTGGGCAATGGCATTGATTTCGGCATGAATCGTGTTAACACAGTTCTCCTCGACAGTTCCATCGGGATGAATACTGCGATAGATACGGCAGTTGCTGTCATTACAGTGAGGAAGCCCTGATGGAGCTCCATTGTATCCGGTCGAAAGAATACTGTTCTCCCGCACAATGACCGCCCCGATATGGCCTCTGGTACAGGTTGCCCTGCGTGAAATAAGATGAGCTACATTCATGAAATATTCATGCCAGCCAAGCCGCTTTTCAGCCACTGAACCTCCCTCCACATTCTCCCCCTGGCAGCAACATCCGCTCTTTGTTTCTTCCGCCATAGTCCTGTTTTTTGATATTTTGAAAAAATAAGAGCCCTGTTTTACCCTTAAAATAGAAAAAAAGATGGCCCTCACACAACCAGCTTATTGATATCATGCTACGAAATTACTTTACCCTCTACCATGCGGCCATGGAACTGCATCAGCGTCTTGCGGGCGGCCACCTCGCCGAGATCTTTTCAGAACATAAAAACGAAGTGACCCTCGCCTTCATAACCCCCGACGACCAGCGCGTGCAGCTTACCCTCGTCACCCACACGCCCCTCCTCTGCCTCTCCACAAGAGAGGGTGAGAAGAGAACGGTACGCAACTCGGCAAGCTTGATGGGCGAACTCTCCATGCAACCGGTAAGAGGCGTTGCCATCTCCCCCGCTGACCGGGAAATCCATATCCATTTTGCCGATGAGGCCATCATGGTGTTGCATCTCTTCAGTTCAGACACCAACCTCTTTCTTGTCAGGGAGAACCGGATTACCGATGCCTTCAAGCATAAAAGCACACTCACCGGTCAGCCCTGTCAGTCGGCACATAACTCTCCCGGAATTTTAAGAGAGCTTGAAACCATCGCCATGAACAGGGCCCTTTTTGTGGAGCGATATAACACCCTGAACGACGAAGGCACTGCCGAAAGAGTTTTGGCCACCCTTCCAGGCTTTGACCGGAGACTGGTGCGCGAAGTGCAGAAGCGGGCCGGAAAAGAGGAGAACCCCGAAGCGCTCTTCACCGCATTTCAATCGGTATTTTATGAGCTGCTCGACCCGCAGCCAAGAGTTTCACAAAAAGAAGATGGAGAGCCGCACTTCACCCTTCTGCACAACGCCGATACAACCGGGCGCTCGTTTGACTCTGTACTTGAGGGACTTGCCCATTACACCCTCACCATGCGGCGCTTTCTTGAGACAAGAGATGCGCTGAAAGAGGTGCGAACAAAACTGCTGCGGCAACTCGGAAAAACCCGGAAAGCGCTTGATGGATTCAACCCCGAACTGCTCGATCAGTTTGCGAGGAACTATGAGCAGTGCGGCCACCTGCTCATGGCTGCCCTTTACCAGACGAGAACAGAGAGGAAAAGCATCACCGTCAAAAACATTTTTGAACCCGACGCACCCGACAAAATCATTGCGCTGAAAGAGGCCCTGACGCTGCAGAAAAATGCAGAAGAGTACTTTTCAAAAGCCTCAAAAACCAGGGAAAAACAGAAGAAAATGGAAGCACGGCAAGCCACGCTTCAAAATGAGATGGTGGTACTTCAAGAGCTTCTTGCCGCAACAGAGAGCATTTCCAGCCCCAGAGAGGCACACCGCTTTCTTCAGCAGCAGAGCGCTCAAACAGGCCGCTGCGGCGCTGCGGCACTGAAAAATATCCGTACAGCCCCGCCATTCAGAAGCGTTAGTCTCTCTGGTACCATAACTCTTTTTGTCGGTAAAAACGCAGCAAACAATGAACTTCTCACCTTCAGCAACACCAGGCCCAACGACATCTGGCTCCATGCACGGGGCTCCTCAGGCTCTCACTGCGTCCTCAAGGGAACAACACTCAACAACCTCCCCGCAATCCGGCAAGCCGCCGAAATTGCCGCCTGGTACTCTTCGGCAAAACACTCCGCACTGGTTCCGGTGATCTATACCCTGAAAAAGTATGTCCGGCGCGGGAAAAAGCTCGCTCCCGGCCAGGTGATTGTTGAACGGGAAGAGGTGCTGCTTGTGAAACCATCAAACCGGCTTTTCAGCGATCCGGCCTGACGAGGAGCAGTGGTATGGAGACCGTTTGCCGCAAAGTCCGTGACACACTGCCAAAAAGAATTCTTTCCGGCAGGGAGTGGCCATGGGCAGCCATTGCCACGAGATCATAGCTCTTCTCCTCAATCTCCCCGAGAATCTCCCGCTCCGGTTCTCCGCTCCTCAGCACAACATTGACTCCAATCCCTTCCGCCTCCAGCTTCTGGCGGTAGCGGTCGAGGATAAGCGTCGACTCTGCACGAAGAAAACGCTCCTGATCAAGGGTGTGAGAATGGACAACATGCAGCAAATGCATCGTGGCTCCAAGCTGCAAAGCAAGCGCCGAAACCTCTTCAACAAGAAAATCATCAACCGAAGAACAGTCGATGGCAACAAGAATATTCCGATAAACCTTCATCTCAGCTTCCTCCAGTCATGGTCGTATAAAGAAAATAACCGTTGAGAGCAATAACAAGCGCAGCAACAAGAACGACGGCAGCAAACTCGGCATTTCCACTTCGAAAACCACCCATCACCTTTCGACTACGGCAGAGCATCAAAAGCGGCACAAGGGTAAAGGGAAGCTGCAGGCTCAAAACCACCTGGCTCAAAATCAAAATACGGAAGCTGTCGAGACTGAAGAGAATGACGAGCAGCGCAGGAATAGCGGTAATAAAAACCGCAACGCGGTAGAACGTCGTTCGGGGATCCGCCGGTTTGGCGAGGAAACCCGTTATCACATCGGCTTCCGCCATAGAGGAGGTGATAGAAGAGCCGACACCAGAAAAAACAAGGGCAACGGCAAACAGCAACCCGGCAAGCGCTCCGGCAAGCGGCTTCAGCGTTGCCGATGCCTGCTCAATGCTGTTGACCGGAATGTGGTTGCCGAAAAATACCGCAGCAGCAACAATGATCATCGAAGAGTTCACCACCCAGCCAAGCGTCATGGCAAGAATGGTATCCATCTTTTCATAGCGGAGCAGCTCCCTCTTCTCCTCCTCCGAAATCCCCCACTCCCTGCTGTGAATAACATTTGAATGGAGAAAAATATTGTGCGGCATCACCAGCGCTCCGAGAATGGCCAGAGCAACATAAATACTCTCCCGGCCAACCCTCGGCACAACCAGACCGGAAGCTGCCGCACTCCACTCCGGCCTGACAATAAAAAGTTCGGCAAGATAGCAGAGGGTGATAATGCCGAGAAAACCCACAATGATGGTTTCTACCCGGTGGTAACGCTGGCTGATGATCAGGAAGAGCGCAATCAGAAGCGTCAACAGCCCTCCCACCCAGAGCGGCATACCCAGGAGCAGAGTGAAGCCGATAGCACCTCCCAGAAGCTCGGCAACATCGGTTGCAATACAGGCAAGGACAACACTGACACCAAGAAAAGCGGTGACCGGCCGGGGAAAATAGTCACGGATGTTGACCGCCAGAGATTTCGCGGTGGCAATGCCGAGTTTTGCCGCCAAATGCTGAATGAGCACCAGCATGAGCGTGCCAAGCGTAACCACCCAGAGCAGCTCATAACCAAACCTGGATCCTCCCTCAATATTGGTGGCCCAGTTGCCGGGATCAACAAAACCGACCGTTACCAGAAACCCCGGGCCAAGAAAACCGAGAAGCGTCTTGAGCGAAAAGCCCCTTCTTTCGGCCCCTCCCTGCATCAGAGAGCGTGCAGGATGCAGGCTCGCTTGCTGTCGAATGAACTCCGGCGAAGAGCACCGACGGCGACTGCAATGTGGTATTGGCTCATCATTCCTGTAGCCCCGATGCTGCCGGAGTGCGCGTCGCCTCTGCGGCTTTGGCCTTCAGGGTGTGGAACTTGTCGCTGACCGCTTCGATTTTTGCTTCCCATGCCGGATCAGGTTTGGTCGATTCCGCCTCCTTCAGAAAGGTCAGCAAGGTAGAGGTGCAGGCAATCGGATCGAAAAGGATCCATTTTGTTGATATGCCGAGAAAAATGGCCAGCACAAAGAGTGCAAATTTTAAAAACCCAAGAGAAGAGGGAAGAAAAAAAGCAAGTGCGCCAAGGGGAATCATAAAGAGCATGGTCGTCAAAACAACAAAAACATAGCTGAGCAGCGTCAATGCCACGGCATTTTTCAGCAACGCTTTCCATGACTGGCAGTAAATGACAATCCCTGATTTGGCGGCATCAAAAACATTCTCGTTTCCCGTACGAAAGGTATAGGCGATAACCGACTCATCAATATAGGTAAGGCTGAAATTCACGATACGCTGCACCATGCTCGCAAGACCTTCAAGCGCCGGTATGGGCAAAGCATTCATGACATTGAAGAGCGTCCGATTGAGCGAAACAAGCACGCCCTTCACCAGTTGATCAACAAGGGCAAGCACACTCACCTCCTTGTAATAGTGCATCACCCGCTCTTTTGCCCACACCGTCTGGGAAATACCCTGCGGCAAGCTCCCTTTTGCAGCAATCTCCGTAATCAGGGCAATATGGCCCGCCTGAAGGAGATAAAGCACATATTCACGCAGCAGCCTGAAACCAAAGCCACCGGCAAAGAGCGCAATAAAGAAAAGGATAACCGCCGCGCCACTGCCGAATACACTGCCAATAAGCACCAGAATGGCAAGAAAGAGCGCCACAACAAAGGCGATAGCGCTGTAAACCACTGTCCGGTAAAGAAGATAGACCTTTGTTTGTGCCACAATTTTTATGGCTTCACCAAGCTGCAGACCCATAAGAGTTTTTCTTTATTCAGATTAGTTATCAACGAGTGGTGATGACGCTCAACTTGTTCGTTATAATCCTGACCATTCACCGGGCACCAAAATGAGCTGCCAACTGACTACGGGACAAGTACCAAGCGAAAACCAACGCAGTCTTTACGCAAATAGGGGTAGGCATTGAAACGATGAGCCGACCGGCAAAGCCTTGCGTCGCAATTCCATCCCCCGCCACGAAGCACACGGAGCGAACCGGTTGCTGACCCCGCAGGATTGGAA
Organism: uncultured Chlorobiaceae bacterium; assembly: GCA_903882665.1. Taxonomy (GTDB): domain Bacteria; phylum Bacteroidota; class Chlorobiia; order Chlorobiales; family Chlorobiaceae; genus Chlorobium. The sequence continues at coordinate 105,966 of CAIRXW010000043.1, forward strand.
ACCGTTCCTTCCGCTTTACATTCGTCATAGTACGTTCTGCTGAACCAGTCGCTGCACCACTCCCAGACATTGCCGTGCATGTTGTACAAACCCCACGCATTGGGCGCAAAACTGTTCGCCGTGACAGTCTTCCCTCTATAGACTCCCTTCTGATTGTTGGTGAACGGATTTTTGTACGGATTTTTGTACGGACTTTTGTAGGGATTAGCACCGTTATAGTTGGCGTTCCCGCTCATCAACTCCTCTCCGGAATTGAAAGGTGTTGTGGTTCCTGCACGGCAAGCATATTCCCATTCAGCTTCAGTCGGTATCCGGAACTGCTTCCCTGTTTTTTTCGTCAGCCACTGGCTGTAGGCTACAGCGTCATACCAGCTCACATGCAACACCGGGTGATTCTCTTCACTATGCGATCGCACGCTGCCAGATAATTCGTTACGCTTGTTGACCTCTCCTCCCGCTTTTTCTGCTTCAGTCCGGGCAGAAGCTTCCACGAAGCTCCTGAACTCGGCAACAGTCACCGGATATTTGCACAGAAAAAAATCACTCACCCGTACCTGATGCTGGGTTTCATCACTGCCGCGAAGAAACTCACTCAAAGGGCTGCCCATCGTAAACTCACCACCGCGTATCAAAACGAAGTTATGAAGGAGAGACTCGTCGCCGACAGTAAGAGTGGTCGCAGTTGTAGCGGCAGAAAGCTCTTCAGGTGATTCTTGATTGAGGCGCTCCTGCCTGTGGCCAAAGATTTTAGTAGACCAACTCATTCCGTCTTTGATTACCGTTATAAGTTTTTGCTTGCAGGCTGTTGCGATTTTGAATCAATCACGCCATGATACCATCACTAATAATCAAGTAACCAAGGCGCACATTTGTATTGAAAATACAAAAAGTGTACAGAAATCTGCCGGGTTTTCTGATTTTTTTCCTGTAACAGAAACTCCAGGCATTTTTTCATTAACTCCTTATGAAAATTATTTCTAAAAGAAACAAAAAATGCCGTTAACTATTCGCATAACAACGGACTCTTATTACGTCAATATCGCGGTCGCACCAGTACATCGCCGGGCACTGATCAACTGGATGAATTTAATGACGCGAGCTCTTGTTTATAGCCGCTGTCGGATTTACCTTGATAAATTATGTCTGCCTCCTCCAAACTTATACTTTTTTTGCAATGGAAACCTATAAACTTGTCCTGCCCGAACATCTCAACCATTACGGCTTTCTCTTTGGCGGCAACCTTTTGAAATGGATTGACGAAATCGGTTATATCACCGTCTCTCTTGATTATCCCGGCTGCAACTTTGTGACGGTTGGCATGGATAAGGTTGAGTTCAAAAAAAGCATTCGGGGTGGTTCAATCCTCTGTTTTGTGACTGAAAAAAACAAAATCGGACATACATCAATCGAATACACCGTACGCGTCTACAAAAAAAGTATTGAGACCGGTGACCGGGTTATGGCTTTCAGCACGCACATCACCTTCGTCTGCCTTGATGACAAAGGTCTAAAGAAAGAGCTCTGCTGCGGCTATAAGGAGAAAGGTGAAGGAAACAACTGCATCTGAGCTCCTTTTCACCTCCTCCCGCTACCGGGAGGTATTGAAGACCGAGCCGCTCAGTCTGACCATAAGGGCTATACCGACCACAATCATTACGGTATTGGCCAGCCACATGGAGATCATGGGGTCGAGGATGCCCCTTTCGGCAATTTTTTCTCCGGAAATCATGATCATCCAGTAAAGCACAAAAAAGATAAGCGAGATGGCAGCTCCCACACCAAACCCGCCGCGCTTTGCAAGAACGCCAAGAGGGGCACCAACGAGCACAAAAACAAAGCAGGCAAGAGAGAGCGCATATTTTTTATGATAGGCCGCCATATAGCGGTTGTACATGTTCCGGTTTGCTTCGATACTTTTGAGTTCCCCGTCAAGCTGAAGAAGTTGGCGATCCACATAGGCTGCTGCGGCTGACGCTCCCGCTTTTCCTGCCGACTTCAATGATCTGACGGGCTTTCCGGGAGTCCCGGAACTGCTTTCAGCAATCCACTGCGCGGCCTCTTCAAGCGGCCTGTTGATGAGCTTTTCTGATACTGAAATTCTTTTTTGGAACTCATCACCAATGGCAAGCAGCTCTTTTGCTGAAAGCTCGGTATCACCTGAACGCATTCGATTCTCGGAAGAGCGTGAAAAACCGAAGCCCGATGATTCAAAAACAAAACGGTGCTTCCGGAAACTCATGTGGCGGTAATTTTTATGATCCGGCAAGCCTACCTGATGAATTTCACCATTGAACAGCGTCATGACCAGATACTGGTAATCACCGGTAAAATCAACGGTGCCCTTTTCAGCCGTCACCATAGTAGTATAACCATGCCGGGTGGCATCATAGATCACAATACCCATCAGCTCTTTTGAAGCATCATCTGACTTTCGAACAAAGATGGAGTAGCCGTCAAGCAAGGTTGAAAAAGCGTTTTCCGTTAATCCGAACAACGGTTTTGAGCGTGCGATGTCGACCATCATCGATTTCGCATAATAGTTTGACTTGGGAAGCACAACATTATTAAACCGTTCGACAAAAAATGAAAGAAAAAGGCCTGCAAGGAGAACCGGTATCATAATCCGATAAAGCGAGATACCGGTGGCCCTGAAAACAGTCATTTCAGAGGTGGTCGTCAGGGAGCCGAATGCCATGACAACGGCAACAAGAACAGCCATGGGAGCCGCAAGCCCGACCATCCATGCCGACTGCAGCGCAATAAGCTCAACAATGGCAGCAAATCCGATGCCCTTGCCGATGAAACGATCGGCAAAAGTGGTAAAAAACTGGAGTATCAGAACAAAAATAATGGTGACAAAAGCAAACAGGAATGGCCCGATATGCGCTTTCAGGATATAACGATCAATGATTTTCATAAAAAGTGTTCTCTTTGACTCCCCTTTGTTGCAATGATTGCTCTTACGTTGACGACCGGGTTCGAACAGCCAGATGAAGGGAATATAACCTATAATGGAGATGATACACAGAGAGGCAATAATGTTGCGCTTTTGCCGCCCAAACATCATACCAGGCTTGCTCATTCGCCCCCTCAGAGTGCTCAAATTTATGCCATAGCAGGATTGGTAAAGAACATCACATCATTTTACGACCGTTACCATAACATTTGAGGCGGAACCCATCAATAAATATTACAGGAGAAGATCATCATTCCCTACCTCAAGTCAATAATGGGCTTTATGGGAATCGAGCATTTCGAACCGGTCGTGCTTGACGGTGTTTAGTCTTATATTGAAATACATTGCAATTTTATTGAATCTCTTGCCGTACACAGTGACCCGTTTTTTGAAAAAAGGTACAATTCCGGAATTGGGATTTGCGGAATTCATTTCACTTGCGGCCATGATGATGTCGCTGGTCGCACTCTCCGTCGATACCATGCTGCCCGCCCTCTCAGAAATAGGCCGGGATCTCGGAGCTGTCGACAACAACAGCTCACAGCTCATCATCTCCCTGCTTTTTCTCGGAATGGCTTCCGGGCAACTGCTCTATGGACCGATGTCGGACAATACTGGACGCAAACCGGCTATTTATGCAGGTTACGGACTGTTCATAACCGGCTGTCTCCTCTCGCTCATGGCCACGACCCTTCCCGTCATGCTGGCTGGGAGATTCCTTCAGGGATTCGGAACAGCCGGCCCCCGCATTGTCTCAATCGCAATCGTTCGGGACCGTTACGCGGGCAGGGCCATGGCCCGTGTCATGTCCTTTGTCATGACGGTTTTCATCATCGTACCCATTATCGCCCCGACCCTTGGACAGGGTATGCTGTTTCTTGCAGGATGGCGTGCCATCTTTATGTCATTTCTCATTCTGGCTATGCTCACGCTGGTCTGGTTTGCATGCCGTCAGCCCGAAACTCTGCCGAAGGAAAAAAGAGTCCCGTTTTCGTTCAAACAGATCATGGGCACCGTGATGATAATTTTGGGGAACCGAAGTGCAATGGGCTATACGGTAACTGCCGGTCTTGTATTTGGCTTTTTCCTCGGCTACCTGAATTCAGCACAGCAGATTTTTCAGGAACTCTATGCACTCGGAGCGGAGTTTCCTTACTATTTCGCCTTTCTTGCACTCTCGATAGGCGGCGCATCATTATGTAATGCACGGTTTGTGCTGCACCATACCATGCAGTTCCTTTCAATACGTGCGCTTATTTCCATCAGTGCACTTTCAGCCGGATTCTTTCTGATTGCTCTTTGGAATCATGGGCATCCGCCACTTTGGATGCTCATGGCATACCTTTTTGCAACATTTTTCGGCACTGGAATACTCTTCGGAAACCTCAACGCACTTGCGATGGACTCTCTTGGAAAAATTGCCGGTATCGGATCCGGCGTTGTAGGTTCGCTGTCAACCTTCATAGCACTCATTACAGGAACCGCAATCGGTCAGAGCTACAACGGCACGGTACTGCCTCTTACAGCAGGTTTTTTTATGCTCAGCATAGCATCCCTTGCCACTATGCGGTGGGCGGAAAAATAATCTGACGGTGATCGGCTCCGGGGGTTTGCGTCTATTTTGTTTTACGGGCCATGACGAATATATTTGAGTTACTTGTGGCTGATGTTGGATTGTTGCAGCAATGAAGAACCTCGGCTGAGTTGATGCTGTTGAAACAATAAGAAACGTATGGAGAGCAAAAACGATCATTACGACAGCCCGTGGAAAGAGGCCATAGAGCGTTATTTCCCGGAATTTATGACTTTTTATTTCAGTGATGCTTATGCCCTAATTGATTGGTCGAAAGAGCATGTTTTTTTGGATCAGGAGCTTGGGCAGTGGTGCAGGATGCTGAGCTGGGAACGCGTTTTGTTGACCGGCTGGTCAGGGTGACCGAGCATTGTGGCGATGAAAGCTTGATATACATTCACGTTGAGGTACAGGGCACAAAGCAGGCTGAGTTTGCCGAGCGGATGTTTGTATACAATTACAGGATTTTCGACCGATACAAAAGGCCTGTTGCAAGTTTGGCGGTGCTGGCCGATGAACACAAGATGTGGAAGCCTGCCTCTTATGGTTTTTCGGTGCTGGGATGCCGTCATACCCTGGAGTTCCCGGTTGCAAAGCTGACCGATTATGAAGACCAACTTGATGAGCTTCTGGCATCGGATAATGCCTTTGGATGGATTACTGCGGCACACATTCTGACGCAAAAAACCAGAACAGAGGATAAGGAACGGTACAACGCCAAACTCCGTCTACTGCGGATACTGTACGAACGGCATTGGGATAAACAGCGCGTCATCAATTTATTCAATGTGATCGACTGGTTAATGCAGTTACCGGAATTACTGAATAATCAGGTCTGGCAAGAACTTGAAACAATCGAGGAGAGAGAAAAAGTGCAATACATCACAAGCGTGGAAAGAATCGGTATGGCCAAGGGTATGACTGAAGGCGTTGCCAAAGGTATCGCCAAGGGCATCGCCAAGGGTGAATCCCGGATACTCAAAAGGCAGCTTGAACGACGCTTTGGCCTGTTGCCCGAGTGGGCATCAGAACGGTTAGTGAGCGCAAAAGAGGATGAATTGGAGGCCTGGAGTGATACTGTTCTCACTGCCGAGACCTTGGAAGCTGTTTTCCGCGAACACTGACCTTTCATAAAGAATCTACAGGCGTCCGGCTTTTGCGGGAACAAAGTGGATGTGCACTGGCAATTCGATGCGCTGCCAGATATAGCAGTTATTATCAGTATGGATGCTTTATATATTATGGTATTCCCTACCCTTGCCGCTTTTCGCAAGCAAGCGGAGCGCGCCGCAAATAGCCGTTCGCCGTTGTGCAGGGTGGCGATTGCTTTACTTTCGCGGGATGCCGTTGAATCATGCATCTGCGGGCACTTATTCCCAACCTATTGCCAGACCTTGCCGCGTTTATCCCTGAAGAAAAAGCCAAGGTATAGTAGAAGAGTAAGGTAGTACCCAGGAGAGCTCGCATACCTGATTGAACGCCCGCCTGCTGCCACAAACTGCCGGTAGCGAAGCCGCATTGCTATGCTCTGCCTGGCAAGCGAAGCGCGCAGAGAAAGCAATGCGTTCTGCACGTTCTGGAGCCGGAGCGGGCCAAGCGTAATGGAGCAGCGTGAAACGAAGCGGAGCGGCGGCGGAATGAAGCGAGTTCTTCCCGCGCAGGTGGAAGTGCGATGCAGTACGCCCAGCCTGATCGCGCGTGATATCAATGCTGCCATAGATCGAAATGCGGTCGGTGCGGTTCTCGATGGCAAGCTTTGGAGTCAGGTTCCGTTCAACCACCTTTCAGCCTGTACAAGAGGAATTATGCTTCAGGATCAATTTTTTCATTCTGGGAGAGCCCCCATCCGGCAATTCGCCGAACACCTTTGTGCGATGGAGAAATAAAAAGTGGAATCTGAAGCGGATTGAGCTGATCAATATATTCAGCAAATCCTTCGGCTAACCCTGCTCCATCAATCAGTTCATGCAGCTTGATCCAAAGCACCCTCCAGAGGTATAAAAAAATAAAGACCTACAAGCCGCAACCTGTAAGTCTTTATTTTTTTATGGTGCACCCGGGAGGACTCGAACCTCCAACCCATTGATTAAGAGTCAATTGCTCTACCATTGAGCCACGGGTGCAGAAATTCTATTTTGCAGGCAGTGCAGGAAGCACTGGTGCGGAAGGCACCTTACCAACCGGAGCTGGAACCTGAGCAGGAGGCAGTAGAGGAATATTCTGCTGCAGAACACTTTCCGGAGCGTTCTTTGTTGTCCTGCCTGGAAGAGTAAATTCAGCGATAAAACAGATTATCATCACTGCTCCGGCAAGAATCGCTGTCATCTTGCTTAAAAAATCACCAGTCCTTCTTACGCCAAGCGTCTGAACGGTACCAAGGCTTGCAATACCACCAGTCAGGCCACTGCCACTTTTGGGGCTTTGCAACAAAATGACCCCGATCAGCAGAATCGATGCAAGTAAACCGACAATGACAATAAAAACATGCATTTCCAGCCGCTTAAATAAATTTGCAAATATCGTATCTTCCTCTGAAGAAGGCCTTAATTTAGCAACTTTTGAAAAATATCCAAATCGCGATGGCTGATACAGCCAAAATAGTTGTGATAACGGGCGTCGCCATTGTTGTTTTCGGTCTTTTCATGATGGCTTCCGGCAAGACTGGCTCATGGGGTTGGCTCAACTGGTTCGGGAACCTTCCTCTCGACGTCAACATTGAGCGGGAAAACTTTCGGCTCTATTTTCCGCTTGGCACCTCATTGCTGCTCTCTTTGCTGCTCACCTTGTTCATCTACCTTTTCAACAAATTTATCCGATAACCCATACCCATGCCTGAAGAAATCAAAAGAGCGGCGCGCAGCGCTACGGTAAGCAGAGCCACCAAAGAGACCAACATCACTGCAACCGTGACGCTTGACGGCACCGGAAGCAGCTCCGTGAATTCGGGGGTGGTCTTTCTTGATCACATGCTGACAAATTTCTGCAAACACTCCGGTATTGACCTTGCGCTGGAGTGCTGTGGGGATCTTGATGTTGATGATCATCATACCGTTGAAGACATTGCCCTTGTGCTCGGGAGCGCCCTAGCCGAGGCGCTTGGCGACAAACGAGGCATAGCGCGATACGGCTGGGCAATCATCCCGATGGATGAGGCTCTGGCACGCTGTGCCCTTGATCTGGGCGGAAGAAGCTGGTGTGTCTTCCATGCGGAGTTCAACCGTCCGGTGATTCAGGGATTTTCAACGGAGATGGTGGAGCATTTTTTCATTTCACTTGCAGGAACACTGAAAGCCAATGTCCACCTTTCAATCCTTGATGGAGAGAATACGCACCACAAAATCGAGGCGCTGTTCAAGTCGTTTGCTTATGCCATGAAGGCGGGGGTGGCCATAACCGGTACAGAAATTCCCTCAACCAAGGGAGAGATTTGAGGTTTCCCCCGCACATACAAAAGGGCTGCCTTTTCAGGGAGCCCTTGTGTCATGTCAGAACGCCGGTTGTTGCGGCCAATCGTTTAGCGGTTGATACCCGCTTATTTTGCGTAGGCAACAGAGCGTTTTTCGCGTATGATGGAGACTTTGATCTGGCCGGGATATTGCGCTTCGGATTCGATTTTGTGCGCGATATCATGGGCAAGCACATCTGCCTGTGAGTCGCTGACATTATCGCCCTCAACAATAACCCTGATCTCCCTTCCTGCCTGCAGTGCATAGGTTTTCAGCACACCGGGAAATCCTTTGGCGATCTCTTCGAGACTTTCAAGGCGTTTTACGTTGCCGTCAGCCGTTACCGCACCACGGGCACCGGGCCGCGAAAGTGAGATGGTATTGGCTGCATCAACAAGATCTGCGAGTGGAGACTCTTTTTCGACATCACCATGGTGAGCAGCAATGGCATTGAGTACCACAGGGGATTCGTTGAATTTTTTGATAAAATTCATGCCGGTGATGGCATGAGATTCGTCACTTTCGGGCAGCACAAGGCCGATATCGTGCAAAAGACCTGCGCGTTTGGCCAGCCGGGTATCAAGTTTGAGCTCGGCGGCCATAAGGCCAGAGAGCATGGCAACCTCACGACTGTGCTGCAGAAGGTTCTGGCCGTAGACAGTATGGTATTTCATTTTGCCGATAAGTGCGATAATTTCAGCAGGCATATCGGAAATCTGCAACGAAGAGAGCGCCTCCTCACCGGCACTGATGATAACATCGTCAATCTCCTTCTTCGCATCTTCGTAGGCTTTTTCAATCGCTACGGGATGAATAATACCGTCAACAAGCAGTTTCTGGAGTGTCAACTTGGCCAGTTCGCGACGCAGGGGATCGAAGCAGGAGAGAATAACGACTTCCGGAGTATCATCAACAATGATATCGACTCCGGTTGCATTCTCAAACGCCTTGATATTGCGTCCTTCACGACCAATGATACGCCCCTTGAGTTCGTCGCTCTGGATGTGAACGACAGAAAGGGCATTTTCGGTAGCCTGTTCAAAAGAGATGCGCTGAATGGCGGTCAAAAGCGTTTTTTCCGCCAGACGACCGGCTTTCTGCTCAGCTTCTTCATGAATCTGGTGAATGGTTTCTGTCGCTTCCTTCTTGGCCTCCGCAACCATATTATCAATCAGCATCTGACGAGCCTCTTCAGCCTGAAGGTTGCTGATGCTTTCAAGGCGCTGGTTCTGCTCGACAATAACCCGCTCAAGATCCTGTGAACGCAGGGTAACAGATTCCGTGGTCAGCTCTATCTCCTTGCGCTGATCCTGAAGTTTCCTCTCAAGATCCTTGACATCCTGGCTCTGTTTTTTCAGTTGCGCCTCTTTCTGCTGTGTCTGCTTCTGCAACTGGGTGTACTTGTTGTTTTTGATCACAACTTCCTGATCAAACTCCCGGCGTTTCTTTTTCCACTCCTGGTTTACTTCACTGACCTTAAGTTCTTTATACTCGTTGGCCTCTTTCTGTGCCTCCTGTACTATCTGCACCGCACGTTCCTCGGCTTCAAGCACCTTGGTCGTTCCGATCCGTTCAAGAAAATAACGTCCAATAAAAAACCCTGCTGCAAAAAAAATAACTGACGCAAAAACAATTAAAAACAGGTTTATAACTATACCCATTAAACTTCCTCCATTTTCATGCTCTCATACGCAAGGATGAGGCAACGTTTTAAACAAAAAAACCGCACCACGACCAAGGTGTGTAAGATCCAAGAACCCGTGTTACACGGTGGGTGCCTCCTTCAGATTTTTTGCTTCCAATGGAACAATGCTTCCACTGTTCCTGAAAAAAGCTGACCCGGTAAAGGTCAGAAAATTCAGCAAGGCCTGCAATCAAAAAGAAGAGTTTGGCTCCCTGTTTTTTGATGTTAGTTCTTTTACTTACAATCACCCCAATCAACCGGTGCGGATATTTCTTCTCCGTCAATGTAACGGTTTATTGCAGATTTTGCCCTATAAAAACATTAAGCCGGGCAATGTTCTGCTTCAGCAACGCTATCTCCTCTTCAAGCTCGACCTTCTTTTCGGCAAACGAAATTGCCGCCAGAACCGCCAGCTTTACCGCTTCAAATGTCGGAGCCTTTTCGGCAAAAAGCCGCATCGCCCCATCAACATCACGAGCCGCCTTTTCGGTCAATTCCCGCCGTTCGACCCTTAAGGGATAGCTATAACCATAAACATTGACATCAATTTTTTCCATCGTCATACTACAAGGCCTGATTGTTCCTGAGTTCCATCTCTATTTTCTGCAAAATCAGAACCAGCTTCTGTTTCACCTGCACTTTTTCAGCATAGTCAAGCGCTCCGACTGGAGTGCCCGCTGCATCCACAGCGGTTGAACCGACGCTTCCGGGCAACTTGTAATTCCTCAGAATATTCTGCAGACTTGAGAGTTCAGATCGCAATACATCATTCTCTTTCCGGCATTCAGTCAACCGGGCAACAAGGAGTTCAATATTTTTCTCAAGGATGTTGAATTCACCCTTACTGTTTTGCCCATCAGAATTTTGCATAGAACAAAGAGAATCAGACTTGTCGAATTACCGCACCAAGCTTACTCTCGGCATCGCTGCCGACTTTCGAAAGAATATCGCTGATTCTTTCGTCCTGCAATGTTCCCTTGTAATCAGCAATTTCAAGAGAGAGCGCTACGCTACGCTCACCTCCATCCCCCTGGGGGCGCTCAAAAAGATCAAAAACAGAGACACTCCTGACAAAAGGGTCACTTGAGCGCACAAGCTCAACGAGTGACTGAACCGAAACATCCGGCGGCAGAACAAGCGATATATCCCTCTGGACAACCGGAAATCTGGACGGGGGCTCATAGGTGACACCCGGATTGAAACAGCGTTCAAGCACTGCTGCATCAATTTCCGCAATATAAACATCCTGCCAGATATCAAATTTACCCAAGAGGTCTGAACCGAGTTGCTGAACAACACCAAGCCTGTTCAAGCAACTCTTTCCCTTTACTGTCAACTCTACATCAATGCTGACAGAGACTCCATTATAAATATTCACCGCTGATTTATCAAGCAAATTCAGCTTCTCAAGAAGCATCTCAACGGCGCCCACAAGATCGTAAAAATCAACCTTTTCTGTCGACTGGTTCCAGATTCTCGGAAAACGGTTCCCCGTCATGGCGATAACAAGAGATTCATGCTCACTGAACGCATCAAGCAACGACTCCCCGGAACGCTCACCATCAGGAAGAGCCTGAAATCCCCTCGCAACCTCAAAGAGCCGTAAATCCTTGCTCCCGTGCCTGATATTGTGGCTGATCACCTTGAGAAATCCGGGTACCAGCCCCGGCCGGAGCACTTCAAGACCTTCGCTGATTGGATTGAGGACTCCAACAAGCCTGTCGCTGAACAAGCCTGCCTCCTCTCTTTTCATGAGCGGATTGGTAAGAATCTCGCGGAAATTCAGGCCAACCATCAGTGAGCGGAGAAAATCGGGGAAAAATTCCGGAACGTTGCGGGATTGGGGATAGATGGTCGCCATCCGGGCTGATGGCTGGATATTGTCGTAACCATGAAGGCGGGCAATCTCTTCGACAAGATCAATCTCCCCTGAAACATCGACCCTGAAGGAGGGCACCGTAAAGGTAATCGACTCGCCAGCCGTTCCGGTGGGGGTTGAAAACCCGATCCCTTCGAGCATCGTAACCATTTCTGAAGGGGCTATCGAACTGCCAAGCAGCGAATTAACCCGCGCTGGCCTCAATGGAACCTGAAGCAACTCTTGCGCTGAAGATCCAGACTCCTGGGCATCTTCAACACATCCACCTGCAAGTTCCAGAATCAGGGCCACGGCGCACTCTGCCGCCCTTTTGACATTGTTCGGGTCTATACCCCGCTCAAAACGGTATGAGGAATCCGAGGAAAGCCCTAAATCTTTTGATGTCCTTCTGACAACTGACGGATTAAAATATGCTGATTCGAGTACGATATCCGTTGTAGCTTCACTGACGGCTGAGTGCAATCCTCCCATTATGCCTGCAATTGCGGCAATTTTTCCCTCACCGTCACAAATTGCGGTCATTCCGGGAGAGACGGCATATGCAATATTGTTCAAGGCAATAAAGTCGGCATGACGATCATTTCTGACAACAATCCGCCCACCGGCAAGCTTGCCAAGATCGAAGGCATGAAGAGGCTGACCAAGGGCGTGAAGAATATAGTTTGTGATATCAACAATGTTGTTCTTCGGCCTCAAACCGATGCTTTCAAGCTTTTTTCGAAGCCATGCGGGAGATTCGGCAACGGTTATGCCTCTAATGACCACACCGTTATAATAGGGGCAGGCAACGGCATCCATGACTTCAACCAGTGTGCCGGATTTTGAACATGCCACAGCGCTACGAGCGGGATAGTGCAGCTCTTCGCCGCCTGCAAGCTCCCTTGCAACACCAAGGTGGGAAAGGACATCGGGACGGTTTGGAGTGACGGCAATATCAAGCACAACATCGCCATCAAGATAGCGGGCTACAGGATCGCCAGGCTTGCAGGAGGCATCAAGCTCCATGACGCCGGAATGGTCCAGAGAGAGCCCAAGCTCATCAGCGGCACAAATCATGCCGAAAGAGCGCTCACCGCGTATTTTTGAGGGTTTGATGGTAATGGTTTGGCCGTCGGAGGCTGTAAGCTTCGCTTTTTCTGTTGCAACGGGGACAACCATCCCGGCTTTGACATTCGGCGCACCGCACACAATTTGAAGAGGTTCTTCACGACCAACATCAACCCGGCAAATCGTCAACCGCTCGGCATTCGGATGCGACATAACCTCCTCGATTCGCCCGACAACAACAAGATCGTCAGGAAGAGAGGGCTCCTCGACCTCCTCCACTTCAAAGCCAAGAAAGGTGAGTTTTTCAACAAGCGAAAACGTATCGGAAGAAAAAGAGGGAAGAAAATCTTTGAGCCAACTGACAGATATTTTCATAAGGAGAAGGCAATCTGCATTGATAAATTAAAAAAAGCCCTGTACCGGCAATGAACAGAGCTTTGAAGTGTGACCCCAACGGGATTCGAACCCGTGCTACCACCTTGAAAGGGTGATGACCTAACCACTAGTCGATGGGGCCTTATATGGGTGAATGAGGGGACTCGAACCCCCGGCCTCCAGGGCCACAACCTGGCGCTCTAACCAACTGAGCTACAATCACCGTGTAAAAAAATTTACGGACTTTTACCTGTGCGCCCGACTGGACTCGAACCAGTAACCCTCAGCTTAGAAGGCTGATGCTCTATCCATTGAGCTACGGGCACAGCTCCAATCGTCATAACCTCTCCCTGTCGGGGTGCCGAGACTCGAACTCGGGGCCTCCTGCTCCCAAAGCAGGCACGCTACCAACTGCGCCACACCCCGTTCTTTAACGGAAGGCCCAATATAGCACAAGAACATTAATTACAAAAAAATATTTCAGGAATCCCTAAACATTGTTCAGAAAAAAATCAGCAACAATCTGCTTCAACTCTGCATGGCGAAGCATCTCAAAAGCTTCGGAAGGCGTCACCAGTTTTCGCTGACGGTCATGCATCTCATCCCACTCATCAAGCATGGTCTCAATGAAGAGCGGATAGACCTGAACCGAAAAGAGTTTCCCGAACTTGCGATACCGGTAGTTCCCCGCCTCTTGATGATGGACAACCCCGATCAGGCCAGCCTCCTCATAGGCCTCTTTGGCGGCTGACTCCGCAGGAGAGAGCCCTTTTTCGACATATCCCTTGGGAATGATCCATCGATCCGATTTTCGGGAGGTAATAAGCACCAACCGGTCATCGAGAACCGGAATCACCCCGGACTGCATGAAAACCCCCTTGAACCTCCCTGCCATAACGCATTATGTTATATCGTTCCTGACCCCTCTTTTGCCATCTGCAACCGGAACTCCCCGCCCGATAGCCATAATAGGCATAATTATCATTGCCTCAGTTTAAAATACAACTGATTTCTCTATTTAACAGCGCTCCTCCGGCAATTGGTATATTTATTTTTATAATGCTTTTTTGTAACATAAGAATAGTGAGGTCGGGTGTATGATTTTACAACCAAAACCATTGAGAAAACATGAAAGCAATCATTCCTGTTGCCGGTGTCGGCACCCGTTTACGCCCCCACACCTTCTCTCATCCAAAGGTACTGCTCAACGTGGCCGGAAAACCCATTATCGGCCATATTATGGACAAGCTTATCGACGCCGGAATTGATGAGGCCATCGTCATTGTCGGCTATCTGGGCAACATGATTGAAGAGTGGCTGGTAAAGCATTACAATATCAAATTCACCTTTGTTACCCAGACCGAGATTCTTGGGCTTGCCCATGCCGTATGGATGTGCAAACCCTACGTCATCGACAATGAGCCTCTCTTCATCATTCTTGGCGACACCATTTTTGATGTTAATCTCGAACCCGTACTGAAAAGCCCCTGCTCAACCCTTGGAGTCAAAGAGGTTGAAGACCCAAGGCGATTCGGAGTAGCCGTAACCGATGGAAACGAGATTCTGAAGCTGGTGGAAAAGCCCGACACTCCCGTCAGTAACCTTGCCATTGTTGGCCTTTATTTTCTGCAGCAGGCCAACTCGCTCTTTGCGAGTCTCGACTATCTCATCGCCAACAAGATCAAAACAAAGGGCGAATACCAGCTCACCGACGCCCTGCAGTTCATGATTGAAGGGGGAGAAAAATTCACCACCTTCCCGGTTCACGGATGGTATGACTGCGGCAAGCCCGAAACACTGCTCTCTACCAATGAAATTCTTCTCAAAAACAACGTCTCCATAAAAGCCTATCCCGGCTGCATCATCAACGATCCGGTCTTTATTGCCGATAACGCCATTCTTGAAAATGCCATTCTTGGCCCCTATACCACCATAGGGGAGCTGGCTGTTATTACTAACACCATTATCAGAAACTCCATTATCGGCAATGAGGCACGGGTCAGCCATATCATGCTCAATAATTCAATCGTCGGTAACAATGCCTTCATTACCGGAAGCTCACAGGAGATCAATATCGGCGATTACTCGGAAATACGGGAAGGATAGGCAAGAGATTTTTTGCATAGAAGAGGACGAATGGTTACATTTTGACTTTATTTTCATCGGCATCCCCATTACCTATGGACACGGTGTCTCAAGCTCCCTCAATATTTTTTTCGAAGGAACTTGCCGGAAGTTTTTCCGTGTCCCGGGTCATCTCTTTGTGACATCCTCTCACGGAAAAACTTTCCACTGGTTTGTTTTTTTCTTGCTTGCACTTTTTTGACGTTGTTAGTTTCATTCGTTTAACCAAAACCTTATCAGAACATGTCACAAACAAGGTATTTCTTTACCTCAGAATCCGTTTCAGAAGGACACCCGGACAAGGTTGCCGATCAGATTTCCGATGCTGTACTTGATGATTTTCTTCGCCAGGACCCGAGTTCACGCGTTGCCTGTGAAACATTTGTAACAACCGGCCAGGTAATTGTTGGTGGCGAAGTCACAACCAAAGGAATTGTTGATATCCAGACTATAGCCCGCAAGGTTGTCGCCGAAATTGGCTACACCAAAGGCGAGTACATGTTCGAAGCCAACTCATGCGGCGTGCTTTCAGCGCTTCACAGCCAGTCACCCGATATCAATCGCGGCGTTGACCGCAAGGAAGAGATTGCTGACGAGTTTGACCGTGTCGGCGCTGGCGACCAGGGCATGATGTTTGGTTACGCATGCACGGAAACCCCGGAACTGATGCCGGCAGCAATCCAGTTTGCCCAGCAGTTGGTCAAAAAACTTGCCGAAATCCGCAAGGAGGGCAAAATCATGACCTACCTCCGTCCGGATGCAAAAAGTCAGGTAACCCTTGAATATGAAAACGAAAAAGTGATCCGTGTTGACGCTGTTGTTGTTTCAACCCAGCACGATCCGGAACCGGAAGATGTCAGCGAAGCTGCATGGCAGGAAGTTATCAAGCATGACATCATTGAGCATGTCGTCAAGGTTGTCATTCCCGCCAATCTGATTGACGAAAATACCAAGTTTCACATCAACCCGACCGGACGCTTTGTTATCGGCGGACCACACGGCGACACCGGCCTGACCGGACGCAAGATCATTGTTGATACTTACGGCGGTGCAGCTCCTCACGGCGGCGGAGCATTCAGCGGCAAAGATCCTTCCAAGGTTGACCGCAGCGCAGCCTACGCGGCACGTCACGTTGCAAAGAACATTGTCGCAGCAGGTCTGGCCGACAAATGCACCGTGCAGGTCTCTTACGCCATCGGTGTTGCCCGTCCGGTATCGATCTATATCAATACGCACGACACGGCAAAACATGGCCTCAACGATGCCCAGATCCAGGAAAAGGCTGAAGTGATCTTCGATCTTCGTCCGGCAGCCATCATCAAACGCTTCAGCCTCGACAAACCGCAGGGATGGAGCTACCAGCAAACCGCAGCCTATGGCCATTTCGGTCGTGATATCTTCCCATGGGAAAAAACTGAAGAGGTTGCAGAGCTGAAAAAAGCCTTCAATCTTGCCTGAGAAAATCGCAACACATTAAAAATTAGATGACAATATGACAACAGTCTCAGAGGTGCTTGATTATAAAGTGGCGGATCTCTCCCTTGCAGAATGGGGACGCAAGGAAATTGAGGTCGCTGAAAAAGAGATGCCGGGCCTTATGGCTACCAGGCGCAAATATGCTGGCAAATATCCACTGAAAGGCGCCCGTATTGCAGGCTCACTGCACATGACCATCCAGACTGCCGTGCTGATCGAAACTCTTGTTGAGCTCGGAGCCGAGGTTCGCTGGGCAAGCTGCAACATCTTTTCAACACAGGATCATGCCGCTGCAGCCATCGCAGTAACCGGTGTCCCGGTCTTTGCATGGAAGGGCGAAACCCTTGAAGAGTACTGGTGGTGTACCCGCCAGATCCTTGAGTTTGAAGGCGGAAAAGGGCCAAACCTTATCGTCGATGATGGTGGTGATGCAACACTGATGATCATTCTCGGTTACAAAATCGAGAACAACCCGGAACTGCTCGAAAAAACTCCGGGCAATCTGGAAGAAAAAGCACTCTACCAGCAGTTCAGGGAGGTCTTTGCAGAGGACAACCAGCGCTGGCACAAGGTTGCAGCAGAGATGAAGGGCGTATCGGAAGAGACCACCACCGGTGTTCACCGACTTTACCAGATGATGGAAAAAGGCGAACTGCTCTTCCCTGCCATCAACGTCAACGACTCGGTCACCAAGTCAAAATTCGACAACCTCTATGGATGCCGCGAATCACTGGCTGACGGCATCAAGCGGGCAACCGATGTGATGGTTGCCGGTAAAGTGGTTGTGGTGCTCGGTTATGGCGATGTGGGCAAGGGCTCGGCCCGCTCAATGCGTGCTTACGGTGCCAGGGTGATTGTTACGGAAATTGACCCGATCTGTGCGCTGCAGGCCGCAATGGAGGGCTACGAAGTCTCCACCATGGATGAGGCAGTCAAAGAAGGGAACATTTTTGTAACCACGACCGGCAACAAGGATGTCATCACCCTTGAGCACATGAAGCAGATGAAGGATGAAGCCATTGTCTGCAACATCGGCCACTTCGACAACGAGATCCAGGTTGAGCAGCTCTACGCCTGCGCTGGAGCAAAAAGGCTCAACATCAAGCCACAGGTCGACAAGTATACCTTTGAGAACGGTAACTGCATCTATCTGCTTGCAGAAGGACGCCTTGTAAACCTCGGGTGCGCAACCGGACACCCTTCGTTTGTGATGAGCAACTCCTTCACCAACCAGACACTTGCACAAATCGAACTCTGGACCAGGGAGTATGCCATTGGTGTTTACCGTCTGCCGAAAGAGCTCGATGAAGAGGTTGCAAGACTGCACCTTGAACAGCTCGGTGTAAAACTTACCCGTCTTTCAGACGAGCAGGCTGCCTACATCGGTGTTCCACTCGATGGGCCCTACAAACCAGAGCATTACCGCTATTGATTTTGTTGTGGCCCGGAATATGATTGACAATAAAAAAGGCAACCTCTCAAAAGGTTGCCTTTTTTATTTGCTGGGGCGGCAGGATTCGAACCTGCGGATGTCGGCTCCAAAGGCCGATGCCTTACCACTTGGCGACGCCCCAATCATACGGCCCGCAATGTACGTATATTAATATGAAATCACAATACGTTACATTGCGAAATATAGGGCGGGGCAGGGTTACGGAATAGAGGACGGGATGACCCCGCCCGTACGGGTGATATATTTATTGGTATTGAAAACGGAATTATATTTGACGATGACAAAAATCAAAATCTGTGGAATAACGCGGCTGGAGGATGCCCTTGAGGCGTGCCGGACCGGGGCTGATGCTCTTGGCTTCAATTTCAGCGGCACGAGTCAGCGAAACATAACTCCTGAGCGGGCCAGGGAGATCATCGAAAAACTGCCCCCGCTTGTTCATTCTGCGGGTATCTTTGTTGATCACTCACCCGAAGAGATCAATGCCATCTGCCGCTTCTGCGGACTTCAGATAGCGCAATTGCACAGCGAACAGTACAGCCCGGAGCAGGCACAATCAATCACCGAGGCAAGGGTAATCAAGGTTTTTAGGCCTGAAGAAAATTTTGCGGTAGAGGAGGTTTTTGCGTTTGCAAAAAAAAGCGGAGTCAATGCGTTCCTCTTCGATGCGTACCGGCCCGATATGGCTGGCGGAACAGGAGAGAGCATAAAACTCTCTCTTGCAGCGCGTATCTTCCGTGAACTTGGCGACTCCTGTTATGCCATACTGGCCGGAGGGCTCACGGCCACCAATGTCGGCGAAGCAATTCGCCAGATCCAGCCCTACGGCGTCGATACCGCAAGCGGAGTCGAAACCGTAGCCGGTATCAAGGACTGCTTAAAAATGAGATCATTCACGAAAGCAGCACGCGAGGCTCTCTCTTGACTTCAACGGCCAGCAACGGCTGCAAGATGCCCAATGATAAGCTCCGAGGCCGTATCAGGCAATTCAACGGTGATCAGGTGCCCGCATTTCGGTATTTCAACATAGCGGCCCTTGCCGGTCAGCTCAACCAGTTTTTTGGTATTCTTGCAGGTCATGATCGCATCTCCCGCACCTGCTACAAAAAGAAGAGAGGCATCAACAGCCCTGACCATATCAGGCACTGAGCCCGTTACCTCATAAGAGGTTATCTGAAGGGTTGTCTGTTCAATGGCATCCGGTGCACAAAGCCCGAGACTCCTGAACGCTATAAGAATATCATGATGCGGAACCGGATTCTTGGCCAGCACCAGCCGGGCATAGACATAGGCAGGAAACCACCAAGTCAGTTTGCGTAACATATTATTGAAAACGAACGGAATGATACTCGATGAAACGGCCTTGATGAAGGCATTGTTCGGGAGCATGCCAAAATTGAAAAAGGTCATCGACCGAATAAGACCGGGATTGGAACGGGCATAATCGAGCGCCACAAACGGCCCGAAAGAAAATGCGGCTATATGAAACCCTTTAAGCTCAAGCTTGCTGACAAGCTCACGCAGGTCATGCGCAAAAAAATCGATGTGGTAGTGGTTCTTTGGATCATTGTCTGACCATCCATGCCCGCGCATGTCGTAGGATATGGTCCGTACCCCTTTGCGGTTGAGATAGTTGACCACATGATGCCACCACATCCACCAGCAATCCCAGCCATGAATAAGCACAACGGTCTCTTTGGCATCTCTGGGGCCTGAGTCGTGATAATGATGAACAATACCGTTCAGCTCTATAAAGCAACTGTTCTCCATTAATGAAAGCTCATAGGTTGCGCGTTTCGCCGCATCCACGTCCTGCGATGCCTGGATAGTGAGCTGCTCCTGCCGATAACGATTGAATTTGCTGGTCGGGGATGACGCCTGTTGTGCCATAAGATTAAGCGGCTTATGATGAGTTAAGATATGCCTGAATATAATCTATAAATGAAGAAAAAATGCGCGGTCATGGGGGAATTCCAATAAAACGGCCATTTGCAGCGCCAAAAAGAGGATATCGAAAAACTCTCGACCACGAAAAGATGGTGCAACAATAGTCGAAAAAATTAGAGATCGACCTCATGCTACACGGAAGAGGAGGTTCCCGGGGCAGGAGAAAAGAGAAAAATCTTTTCGCATTCGCGCCGGATAATTTCCTGCTGTTCGAGAATCAGTTCCGGATCAACGGTAAAGTGGTTAAGGAGCTGTGAAAATATCTGTATGGATGTTTCAAATTTTTCTGTAACGACAACATCGGCGCCAGCCTTGTAGAGCTCTGCGACATCATCGAGCGTTCTTGCCCTGACGATAATGAACGCTTTTTTATTGATTTCGCGAATCACCGCAATACTTTTTCGAATTGCCGTGGCATCTGAAATACCAAGAACCAGCGCACGCGCATGATCCATGCCGGCACGAATCAATGCCTTTTTTTCTGTGCAGTCGCCATAAAAAATCGGTTCCCCCTTTCTTCTCATGACCTTGACCATTTCCCTATCAATCTCAAGCACACAATAGGAGATATTGGTAGCATGAAGCACGGCCGCCACATTCTGGCCATTGATGCCAAACCCGATAATTCCTGCATGAATCTCCCCTGCACAGATAATCGTACTGTCAGTTGGACGCACAGCAGGGCTCGATGAATCCCTTGAGACAAGGGGAATAAAACCAAGTGCCGGCGCAACCTGGTCAGCAACCTTCGGCGCAATGGCTATCATGGCTGGAGTAACAATCATGGTGACGACGATAATGACAAGCATGGCCTGAAAAACCTCATGATTGATGACACTGTTCTTCAGGCCGCTCTCCGCCAGCACAAAAGAGAACTCCCCGATCTGTGCAAGCGCCATGCCCGCCATCATGCTGACCCGAAGAGAATTGCCGAGAGCCAGAGAGACTCCCCCAACCAGCAGCCCTTTCACAAGCAGTACGACAAGGGCGATGGAGACAAAGAGAGGCAGATTGATCATTTTGACGTCAAGCATAAGCCCTACGGATATAAAAAAAATGCTGCTGAACGCCTCGCGAAACGGATCAATGGTCACGCTTATCTGATGACTTTCATCGGTACTTGCAATCACCATACCAGCGGCAAATGAACCAAGGGCAAGCGACAAACCAGCCAGAGAAGTCAAATAAGCCGCACCGAAACAGATCACCAGTGCCCCGAGAACCAATACCTCCCTGGCATGAAGAGAGGCAATAAGACGAACCATTTTCGGCATAAGCAGCCTGAAACCAAAAAAAATTATCGTGGCAAAGAGCACAATGATGCCAATTTTTTTACCTGCCATCACAAAAGAGGGCGCAGCATCGGGATTTAAAAAATTAATGCCAATCATCAGGGGAACAATCGCGATATCCTGAAAAATCAAAATCCCCAAAGCAACGCGGCCATGCTGCAGAGTCAGCTCATCGCGGTCATTGAGAATCTTCAGGCATATTGCCGTACTGCTGACCGAAAAGGCGAATCCCAAAAAAACGGAGGCCGAAAGGGTAATGGCTTGCCCTATGGCAAGCATAAACCAGTAGGAAAGAAAACTGATAGCAAGACCGGTAAGAAGAAGCTGGACGACGCCGCCAACCAGCACAATTTTTTTCAGTTTTTTGAGGTCATCAAGCGAAAACTCAAGACCGATCGTAAACAACAGAAGAACGACGCCAAGTTCGGCAAGCGTAGAAATCATTTTTTGATCATAGACCGCACCGATACCTGACGGACCAAAAAGAATGCCCGTAAAAATCAGCCCGATAACCGGCGGAATCTTCAACCGCTGGAAAACCAGAATAATAACGACAGCCAATGCACCGATAAGCACCAGTTCACCGAGAAAATCAAATTCATGCATAGAGAGAATACCTTACGAGAGGAAAAAATGACTTTCAAAAGATTTATTCTTTTATTGTATAGATATCTATAAACAATTCAAAAAAAGAGTTAACCATAACGGCGGACAGGAGGAAATGCCCGTTTTGAAAATCCTGTGCCGCATGAATTATCTGTTTGAAGATTTCCGGAAATTACCGTAAACTTGACACTGAAATCAGTCAATGGTTGACTGATCGCTACTCAGGTAATTTGTGCTTTGGTTGCCTGACGCGCTATCTCTTCCTATCAATGCATATGCATACCGAGACTAACAATGAATATTTATATTGGCAATTTGGCTTACACCGTTACTGAAGATGATCTTCGTGATGCCTTTTCCGAATTCGGGGAGGTCGAAACCGCAAGTATCATTAACGACAAATTTTCAGGCCGTTCCAAAGGGTTCGGGTTTGTTGACATGCCGAACGACAGTGAAGCTCGTGAAGCCATCGAAGCAATGAACAACAAGGATTTGAACGGCCGTACCATAAAGGTAAACGAAGCGAAGCCGCGCGAAGAAAAACCAGCAAGAAGAGAGCGCTACTGAACCTTGAGTTGTTAAACCCCTCCCCTGCTGAGCCAGAAAGAATGGAAATTCTCTCTGGCTTTTTTTATGGCAGGAATAGTTTTTTTGAAACCCGGGAATCCTTGTTATCCATTATGCCTGTACAAGTCGTCTACATTACAGCGGCGCTTCTCCTCGTCGCCATTCTGCCTCTCTCTCTGCCTGCTGACTTTTACGCCCTGCTGAAAATCGTTGCTGGAGGCACCTTTGCCTGGGGAGCCTACAGAAACTTTGGCAAGAAACTGTTCCTGCTCCCCCTGGCATATACCATGCTGGCGATACTCTACAATCCTGTCATGGAAATCAACCTTGCAAAAGAGATCTCGATAGCGCTTAACCTTGTTGCCGCAACACTCCTGCTCTCAACAAAACAGCATATCGCGCAATAAAATGCGATAACGATGAAACCGCTCATGTTCTTCCCTGGGCAGGAAGAAAAAAAGGAGATGCCACAAAAAAAACGTACAGGTCATTACACCTGAACATACCGCGAAGCCTTTGCGCCGCATATCGGGCAATTTTCCGGCGGAGTGCCAAGCTCGATATGACCGCAGAATGGGCAGAGCCATACCTCGGCTTCCTCGATATCCTGACCGTTACGCACCGCTTCCAGCGCTTTTTTATACAGTTCAGCATGAACCCGTTCAGCCTTGAGCGCAAAGCCAAACATCCGCTTTGCGGGATGCTCATCTGCTTCAGCCTGCTCCAGCATCGGCGGATACATTTCGGTATGCTCAAATGTTTCGCCCCCGATAGCGCTCTCCAGATTTTCAGCAGTTGAGCCCACTCCACCGAGAGCCTCAAAATGGCCCGCTGCATGGATGCGCTCAGCCTGGGCGGTTGTACGGAACAACTTCGCGATATTGCCAAACCCCTTGCTCTCAGCCTCTTGCGCAAAGGCAAGGTACTTCTGGTTAGCCTGACTCTCGCCAGCAAATGCCTCTTTCAGATTCTCTTTTGTTGTCGTCATAACGCTATCTCACTTGTTTTGTTCTTCGAAAAATTTGCAGCCCATCAGGCCTCTTTCCAGTAATCATATATTTTGGTGACAAATCCGGGCATCAAGAGTGTCATATTATCCAGATCTTCCTCCGTCAAATCGTCGAAATCATCGGTTATTTTTGCAAGAAGAAACATCGGCATGACAAACTGCGCGCTCTCCTCATCTTCCAGAAAAGGTCTCCATGACTCATGTGCCAACTCCATTCCCACAGTAAATCCAAGTGCCCAGTTTTCAACGGCGAGCCTCTTCTCCTCCTCATCAGCATAACCATACTGCTCAAACAGCGGAAAAAACTCATCGGGATCTTCATCAAATTGCCGGGCAATGGAGTTCATATGGCGAACAAGAAAATCGCGAATGGTTCTTGCTTCCGCTGCTGAAGCAAAAGAGGGCTGCTCATTGTTTTCCTGATCCCATATAAAGGAGATCCATCGGTCTTGCGGAATCACCTCAGGACCGACAACCAGAGCGGCCATATACCCGTCAACCATTTCAATGGAAAAGAGGCAATCCTCCGGAGTTGCCTCAGAGCAGAGAAAGCTCTCCAGTATTTCAAGCTCTTCATTGGAGAGCGGCTGCTGTTGCTGTTCAGATGGGTTCATGAGAGTGGGCAGTTTATAATGGACAATGAATAATTTGCTGGCCAGCACTTCTGAAGTGCTCACAAAACTCAACGCTTACAACGGCGGTTCAAAAACAAGAGCGCGGTTATTGCTGACATGATAGCGCACTGTATTGATAAAATAATACAAAAAGATTATATAGAAACCCAAGCCTGCCAGGGGCTACTTGTTCATTTTCTTTTTCAGAAGCACGTCATGTTCAAACCAAAATTATTTTCAATCCTGCCGGAGCTTACCCCGGATCGGATCATGAAGGATGTCATTGCCGGGATCATGGTCGGCATTGTTGCCCTGCCGCTGGCGATAGCTTTTGCCATAGCATCCGGAGTTTCACCTGAAAAGGGTCTTATTACTGCCGTTGTCGGTGGTTTCCTTGTCTCTTTTCTTGGGGGAAGCCGGGTACAGATTGGCGGCCCGACGGGAGCCTTTATTGTAATCCTCTACGGGATTGTCCAGCAATACGGCATCAACGGCCTTGTCATAGCGACCATCATGTCGGGCATCATCCTCATGATCATGGGCTTTGCCCAGTTCGGCTCGCTCATCAAGTTTATCCCCTATCCGGTGATTGTCGGATTTACAAGCGGTATTGCTGTCATTATTTTCTCCAGCCAGGTCAAGGATTTTCTTGGTCTCGACATCGCCATCGTGCCTGCCGACTTTATCGGCAAATGGCTATCCTACGCAAAAAGTCTGCCGACATTTCACCTTGCAAGTTTCATGATCGGCATACTTGCCCTCCTGATTATCCTCTTCTGGCCGAAACTGTCACGAAAAATTCCCGGTTCACTTATCGCGATTATCGCAACAACCGTGATTGTGCAATACTTTCATCTTGATGTCGCAACCATTCAGTCCCGTTTCGGAGAGATCCCCTCCATGATTCCAGCGCCAACACTCCCTGCGATTGATTTTGCCACCATACAGCACCTCATCATGCCGGCAACCACCATCGCCCTGCTTGGAGCAATCGAAGCGCTGCTTTCGGCTGTGGTTGCTGACGGCATGATAGGCAGTCGGCACAAGTCGAATATGGAGCTGATTGCCCAGGGGGCCGCAAATATCATTACACCCCTCTTCGGTGGCATTCCCGTCACCGGAGCAATCGCAAGAACGGCGACCAATGTCAAAAACGGCGGCAGAACCCCTGTGGCTGGAATAGTTCACGCCATCACTCTGCTGCTTATCATGCTGCTCTTCGGCAAGTGGGCCAAGCTCATTCCGATGCCTGCACTGGCCGCCATCCTCATTATTGTTGCATGGAACATGAGCGAAATCCACGTCTTTCGGCAACTACTCAAAAGCCCGCGAAGCGATGTCATTGTCCTGCTGACCACCTTCGGCCTGACCGTTGTTTTTGATCTTACACTTGCTATTGAAATCGGGATGCTCCTTGCAGTTATCCTTTTCATGCAACGCATGGCCCAGCTCTCCAATGTCGGCGTCATTACCAGGGAACTCTCAGACCGCGATGAAGAGGATGACCCGAATACGATTGTGACACGGAAAGTGCCTGATGGTGTTGAGGTCTTTGAAATAGGCGGCCCCTTTTTCTTTGGTGCTGCAAGCAAATTCAGGGAGGCGATGCACATTGTTGAAAAGGCACCGAAAATCCGGATCATCAGAATGCGGAGTGTCCTTTCAATCGACGCCACAGGGCTCAATATGATGAGGGATTTGCTTAAAGACTGCAAAAAAACAGAAACCCGGCTTATTCTCTCCGGCGTTCATGCCCAGCCACTCTTTGCACTGCAGCAATACGGACTGTACGATGAGCTGGGTGAAGAGAACATTTTCGGCAATATTGACGATGCTCTCGACCACGCAAGAGAGATGCTTGGTCTGCCAAAAATGGGACGACAGCAAAACTTTGTGCCAACCGTACAGCGGGAAAAAAGCTGAGTTCCACCGCCCAGGGGTAACCATTCATAACCTGTGAGGGGTTACCCCGGACTGGAAGTACATAAGCGCTCCGGAAAAAGACAAGGCCAGACACCAAACAGATACTGACGTTACTCTGAAAAAGCAAAAAACACCACGCCCTTAATTTATTTCATAAAAATCCTGATAAACTATATTTTATTACAAAAAATAAAACATTTTCCTTATTATTAGAGGTCGCCATTCGTATCCAAAACAAGAACGCTCCTTTATAAACAGGAATATTGAACTATGGAACACTCATTACGTCCACTTGGCACCGTCGTACAGCTTCTCGAAGAGCTCGGCCATGAGGTAAGCTACGCCTATGATGATCTCGTCTTTGTCAACGACAATGACTTTTTGCTTCAGTTCGAAAACAGTGGGCCGGTAGTGAACCTCTTTTTCAACCAGAGCTGCCTGAAAACAGATGCCGATAACGTTGAACAGAGTATCATACCCGCCGCTGACAGAATAGGGCTTTCGATTGTCAAAAAAGGGCACTACAACCTTATCGGACAAGCCGATGAAACCCTGCGAATAGAGTTTTTCGACAACTGAGGCCGTTTAATTACATTACTGTTCAAAAAGCGGACCATCTTCCATCCAGGATAAGTTGGTCCGCTGTCAAATCCATAGGTATTGACCAGTGAGTAATGAAATATTCGGAGGCAAAGCAGGGAAGAGTCTTTGTAATCAGACTTGAAGACGGAGAAATAGTCCACGAAAAAATTGAGCAGTTCGTCAAAGATCATGCCATTGAGCGGGCCACCCTCTTTGCCGTCGGCGGTGCTGACAGGGGAAGCTTGATTGTTGTCGGCCCTGGAGAGAGTCGTTCAAATCCGGTAAACCCTATGACTTTTGAACTCGACGACGCTCATGAAATCACGGGT
This sequence comes from uncultured Chlorobiaceae bacterium, assembly GCA_903882665.1. Taxonomy (GTDB): domain Bacteria; phylum Bacteroidota; class Chlorobiia; order Chlorobiales; family Chlorobiaceae; genus Chlorobium. The sequence goes on from CAIRXW010000043.1 coordinate 132,848, forward strand.
TCCGGAACACTTTTTCCTGATGACAAGGGAAACCCTATTCTCCACATGCATATTGCTTGTGGCAGGGAGGAAAACACCATCACCGGCTGCATTCGTAACGGAGTAAAGGTCTGGCAGGTGATGGAAATCATCCTGACCGAACTGCTTGAGAATACGGCAATCCGTCAGTATGATCCCGACACCGGCTTCAAACTGCTTGAACCCTGAAGAGAAGCCCTTTGTTCGTGCAAACAAAAGGGTTTTTCTGAAAAGAACGGCTCGATGATTATCGACCGCTACGAGGTTTTTCTGCCCATCTTTTTGACGTGCTCTTTGCCAGAGGTTTCGCTCCCGGATGGCCTGAATTACCTCTCCCCTGCTGCTTGGGAGCCTTCAGGGGGTTATGATCTATCAACGGGAATGAATGATCGTCGATAACCGGAATTTTTTTGGCTATCAGCTTTTCAATATCGCGCAGATACTCTTTCTCTTCGGCATCACAAAATGAAAGCGCTGTTCCTTTTGCCCCTGCCCTGCCCGTTCGCCCGATACGATGGACGTATGTTTCGGCAATATTGGGCATTTCAAAATTGATCACATACTCCAGATCATCAACATCAATCCCGCGTGCGGCAATATCGGTCGCAACCAGAACACGCGTCGTCTGTGCCTTGAAATTAACCAGCGCTCGCTGACGGGCATTTTGTGCCTTGTTGCCATGTATCGCCTCAGCCTTGATGTTATGCCTCTCAAGGATTTTCACAACTTTGTCGGCGCCATGCTTTGTGCGCGTAAAAACCAGCGCCGTCTTGATCTTCTTATCCTCTAAAATATTGACCAGCAAGCTGTTTTTATTTCCTTTATCAACAAAGTAGATCGATTGATTGATAATCTCAACCGTTGACGAAACCGGCGTTACCGAAACCTTCGAAGGGTTATGCAGAATGGTGGCGGCAAGCCTGACAATTTCAGCGGGCATCGTGGCAGAAAAAAAGAGTGACTGCTTCTGTTTCGGCAGCACGGCCAATAATTTTTTGATATCGTGAATAAAACCCATGTCAAGCATACGGTCAGCTTCATCGAGCACCAGTATTTCGACATGACGTAAACTCAAAAAGCCCTGGTTCAAAAGATCCAGTAACCGCCCCGGTGTGGCAATAACGATGTCAACACCGCGAATCAGTGCAGAGGTTTGCGGGTTCTGGTTGACGCCACCAAAAATCACCGTATTGATCAACCCGGTATGCCGACCATAAGCATTAAAGCTCTCGCCGATCTGAATGGCCAATTCGCGCGTCGGAGTGACGATCAAGCTCCGTATCTTGCGTTTTTTATCATAAACCTTGTTTTCACTCAGAAGTTGCAGAATAGGAATGGCAAACGCGGCCGTCTTTCCTGTTCCTGTCTGTGCACAGCCGAGCAGGTCTGTGCCTTGTAAAATAATGGGTATGGCTTCTGCCTGAATCGGTGTCGGAGTCGTATACCCCTCTTCCTGCAGTGCTTGTAAAATTGGGTCAATGATGTTTAGTGCCTGAAATTCCATACGGTATGTAATTGTTGAACTGTTCGTTATAAGAGAAACGACTATGCGTGAAATGCGCTGCACGTCAAGCACGCTCGTCAGTAACACCTCGGAGTGAACTCTCCCTGTTGCAAAAAGGGAGACCCGGGTATCTGCAAAATGCGGGGATGTTATTAGTTGTTAGCCGTAAAAAGCGCTTTTGTCGGGCGGAATGAATCGCTAACGGGGCCACAAAATCAGATCAATACAATATAACGATTTCATTCGGATTACAGCATTTGCTTTACAACCGCAAAAAAAAGATTTCCGGCTGAACGAAAAACCCTTTTGCAGCACCTCTTTCCATGCTTACGGAATCTGCCGTGAGCCGCTTCTTTTTCAAGCCCTTTTCACCTATTTTCCGTTACGATAGAAGCCGTTCCGGAAGTATTCCTTAGCCATGACCATGACCTTTCTTTACGATACTGCCTGGTGGATAAGCGCCGCGACTGCTCTGGCCGCAGCCTCGATTCCCGCTTTCCTCAAACCGCTGAAAGCGTTTTATCTGCTGCTGGCCTCTGCTCTATGGACAGCGGCAGTAATCCGTATCGCCTTGATGCAGGGAACCCTTGCAGCCCTAGCTGGAGGCGGAGTTTCGCTGCTCTGGGGTATGCTGCTGATGCTCTTGTCACTCCTCTTTTCCGGGCTGCGACAGATGGCAAACAGACGCTACAGTTGAGCGGAAGCCCACTCGGGCACATATTTCCAGGCACTTTTCATTTCCAGATTGCTGCTGTGACACAAAGGATCGTGCTCATGAACCAGCGACCAGAATGCCCGTGAATGATTCATGTGTACGGTATGGCAAAGCTCATGCACCATGATGTAGCGGACAAGATGCTCCGGCAAAAAAAGGAGCTTGCTGTTCAGGGTGATCGAACGACGCGATGAACAGCTCCCCCATCGGGAGTGCTGCAGGCGAATACCGGCAGCATCATAACTGAAATCATGCGCCGTTGCCAGTTTTTCAAGAGCGGGAAGAAGGTGCACTTGAGCCCGGTGCTTCAGCCACGAACAGAGCAGCCTGCACGAGAGCGCGGTGTTGGCAACATCGCCAGAAACAAGCAGACGGTTGCCTTGTCGCTCAACCATCTCCACCTCCCCGATTCCGGTTTGCGTGTAGGCCACCGACCACGATTCCGTAAAATCAGGAAAAGCAATCGTGGCGGGCAGTCCGTTGTCAGAGAGAGGTGGCGGCGCCGGGCGATGGGCATCAAACTTTGCTGTAACTTTTTTTATCCAATCCTCATGATGCAGCAGCAGCGATGCAATCTTTTTTTTATCAAATCCCGGAGGAACAACCACCACAAGGCCACCATGCGGCGTCATTTTCAGACGGGCTGACTTCGCCCTCGGACTCACCTTAAGCGTATAGGGAAACGGGGCGAGCCCGGTCGCTGCCTCATGATGCGTTTTCATGCCTTAATGTAGTGAAGAGTATCGAACCATGTGTACACCAAATATAAAAAATCAGCTTCAGCCAAGCGCAATCCGCAGATCCGCAATAAGGTCATCTCGATCTTCAATACCGATCGAAAGCCTGATAATGGTATCGGTGATCCCTGCCGCCTCACGATGATCATGATCCATTGATGCGTGGCTCATGGTGGCTGGATGCTCAATCAGCGATTCCACACCTCCGAGGCTTTCAGCAAGCGCAAAAAGCTTTGTGCCCATCAGCACACGATTAACATCCTCAATGGTGCCATCAAGCTCAAAAGAGACCATCCCGCCAAAACTTCGCTGCTGTTTTTTAGCCAGCTCATGTTGCGGATGCGCCGGAAGACCGGGATAAAAAACCCGCTTCACCTTATTGTGCTGCTCCAGATACTCCGCCACAGCCTGCGCATTACGCTCATGCTCCCTCATGCGCACCACCAGCGTCTTGATACCGCGAAGCACCAGCCAGCAGTCGAAGGGCTGAGCGCAGGTACCAAGGGCATTGACGATAAACTTCAGGCGGGCATCAAGATCTTCGCTGTTGGAAAGCACCGCCCCGCCAACCACATCGGAATGACCGTTCAGGTACTTGGTGGTCGAATGCACCACAATGTCAGCTCCAAGTTCGAAGGGCTTCTGACCGTAAGGCGAAAGAAAGGTGTTATCGACAATGGTCAACAGCCCCCTCTCTTTTGCAAGAGCTGCCACCTCCGCAATATCGACCAGATTCAACAGCGGATTGGATGGAGTCTCGACCCATACCGCTTTCGTCTTCTCATTCACATAGGCCTGCATGTTGGAGGCCTCCTGAAGGTTCACAAAATGCACCTTGATGCCAAAATGCTCCTCCACCGTTTTCATAAGCCGCGAGGTACCGCCATAGCAGTCGTCGGTACAGATGATCTCGTCGCCTGATTTAAAGATATTGAGGGTCGAGGTAATCGCCGCCATGCCGGTCGTTACCGCAACAGCAAAAGAGCACCCCTCAAGAGCACACAGATTATCTTCGAGCGCCTTGCGTGTCGGGTTGCCGCTCCGGGTATAATCAAATCCCTTATGTTTGCCAATATCCTCGAACACAAAAGTTGAACTCTGGTAAATCGGGGTCATAATGGCGCCATAAGCCTTGTCGGGGCCTACTCCGGCATGAATGGTATCTGTCTGAAAACTCATGAATAGCTCGTTTTTTGAAATTAATGATAAACAAAATAAAAAAACCTCTTCCCTGATGAGCATGGAAGAGGTTTTTAACGGAACTCTGTTTCTACTATGGTATGGGCCAAAAGCCACCATACCTGTTTTGAAAAGAGAAGCAAAAAAGCTCTTTTTCACGCATCGTTCTTCTGCTTCACCGGCAACAATACCCGATGCATAGAGCGCAAAAGTAGAATGTGGCACCGTGTTCCGTTATTAAACAGAATCGGTTGTCAAGGCTTCACCGGGTCTATTCCCTCAGCCTTTCTTGATGACCTGCAAAATGGATTAAAGAACTTTGTAACGATTGTTAAGTTAAGATTTCAGGTGGAATAATGCAAATGTGACGCGACTCGATAAAATATGAGCAAATTATTATTATAAAGCTAAACGGCAATTGCCGCTGCATACCTGACGGGACATTCATTGAAGCCCCCCATTGACAGGATTGTACGCAAACACAAGCAAAAAACGATGCCATGTCTTTTTATTCAGAATTTGCATGTTGGTATGAGCAAGTGTTTCCTTTCCGTGAGGAGGTCTACCTCTTTCTCCGTGAACATGCCGCTCACCCAGGAAGCACGGTGCTCGATGCCGGATGTGGGCCCGGTCACTATTGCCGCCGCTTTCAGCAGGAAGGCTTCCGCCCGACCGGAATTGATCTCGACCCGGAGATGATTGCGGCGGCGGCGGCAACCTCCCCAGCAGTTGCATTTCATGCAATGGACATTGTGGAACTGGCCTCACTGAAGCAATCGTTCCGCCTTATCTATTCCATCGGAAATGTTGTAGCCCATCTTTCTTCTGAGCAGTTTTCCGCCTTTCTCGACCAGGTTCATGCCGCTCTTGAACCCGGTGGATGCTGGATCTTTCAAACCGTAAACTGGGATTATCTTCTCCATCTATCGGCATACACTTTTCCGGTCAAAACCGTGGGAGACGCTTCACTCTCTTTTCATCGTCGCTATCTCGATATTTCGCCCGAGCAGGCAATTTTTGAAGTGGAGCTGATGGCTGAAGAGCGGATGATTTTCAATGAGCAGACAATACTCTACCCCCTTACTGCTGATGGCCTCCTTCAACGCCATGAAGCGGGAGGCTTCTCGCATGAAGGCACCTATGGAGGGTTCGATAAAACACCATTCAGCCGCGAGCAAAACTCTGGACTCGTCATGGTGTTTACAAAACCGGCCATCTCAGCCAAGCTTCCGATATTTCAAAATCATATAGGTAGGATAGGTCAAGCCTGAAATAACCTGATCGCTTGCCGGAAAATCCGTTTTTTCTTCAAACAGCTCAAGCGCGGCTAATCGCAATACCGATGGCGCCAAATAGTCCATCATGGTATGGCCGTTCTCAATCAGTTTTATCGACTTGTTAAAAATATACGAGGTAACCTTTCGCTTGGCATAATAGTCGGAAGCACCATCGTTGACATAACTTTCAAGCAAATTGCGAAACGGGTGTTTGGCCAGAATGGCAATGGTGCCACCTGGTTTGGCAACACGAATCATCTCCAGAATCGATTGCGGCACCTCTTCGGTATGCTGGATTGCATAGAGGCTGGTCACCATATCAAACATGTCAGCTCCGTATGGAATACTCTCCATGGAGGCTTTAACGAAAACTCCACACCCTCTCTGTTGAGCCATCGCAATCTCCTTTTCCGAGATATCCATACCATGCACAGCCGCACCCTGTGAAGCATAGTACGACGCGTCATGGCCAGAACCACATCCAACATCAAGGATAAGCGACCCTTTCAACTGAGGCAGTATGGAATAGAAATAGCGTCTGGTCTTTTGCTCCAGATCCTCTGTGCCCGATGCATACTCTTTGGCAAATTGATCATACTCTTCCATGTGTGTTTGTGCTCTCTTCCCATTTCCGTAAAGTGATTAAAAGAGGATTCAGACGGCTCTGTTTGTTTGGCATATACAACGCGGAAATTACACTATTTCCAGATCAAAACCCAGAGCTCAATGCGACAGTAAAACCGGATTGCCTGTCGTCAGCCTGTACCTGATGAGAATAGTCGACATGGATGAGCAACTCTTTGTTCACCGCTATTTCAAGGCCAACCGTACCGGTAAAGAAAGAGCTGTCGCTGGGGGAAGAAAATGTTGTAACACTCTCTTCCCAGCCGTTCATGGAAACTTTTATGGCCTGTGTATCGAGACGTTTTGCATACGTCCAATCCAGCACCATATACGGAGTTATTTTACTGTATTTACTCAACAGAAACTCTCTATCAATCAGCAAATCCGCCCTGCAATGGGATGTTTGACTGTGAGCAGCCCTTACTGTCAAATCAAGACTTTCAGCTCCGGTTTCATTAAATCCATTTCTTGACTGATAGAAATAGCCAAAGCCAAATCCGGGGATAATTTTCAGAGGGCCTGCATAAAGCAAAACACCACCTCGAAGAGCAATATCAGCATCCCATGCTTTATACGTTGCGCTTGCTGATCTTGACAAGGCTGTGAGCGGCGAAAGTTTCGGGCCATGCGCCGAGGGTAGGTAGAAGGTGTCGATATTGATATTTCGCAAGGTATTGCCATCCTCTGAACCGGCACTGACAACGGCTTGCAGAAATACATGATCAAGATAGAGGGCTGAATATGCCGCAACGCGATAGTAATCGGTATCTGCCTTTCCTCCACCGTCATACCAGTCAACAGTTCCCTGCATCCATGCCAGGGAAAAGCCGGACGCCCTCTTTTCAGAACTTTTTTTGTCGAAACCAATTATAAATCCGTTGATATCACCATCAAAACCGGAATCCGGGTATTTTTGAACCATTCTGGCCGATTTTGCCCATAAACCTGGCATTGGCTCGCTCGCTGCCAGACGGTCAATACGATCATCAATAGCCCGATTTTGCATGGCAACAACAGAGTATCCCGATGTAGCGAGATTGTCAAAGCGTTGCGGAGAGATACTGTTAAGCGCTCTGTTGAACAACTCTTGACTGGCCGGATTGCAAAGCACATCAAGGCTGTTGAAAACGGATTCCATATCTGAATAAGGCACAGAAGTATGCGAAACAAGGTAGGTACCAAGAGCGCGACCATTATCTGAGCTTGCCATTGCCGGGTAAAAGAGCACGGCATTCGTCACAGACTGACCGTTAAAAAAAATGGTGTATGGGGTTCCGCTCGACTGAAATTGCTGCCCGCCACCCTCTCCCCACCCATCAATCGGACCGGCAAGTCCGGTATAAAATGATTCATCCGGAACAGAGAGACCAAGAGTCATCATGGTGGGAGCATTCGGCAGGGCGAAAAGAGCACGAATCTGCTGAGCATTCAATCCACGAACGGAACTCGCCCGCATCACCCAACTGCCCTCCTGACCGGAGGCATTTGAGGTGGCCGTCGGATTGTAAAAGCGGATAAAAAACTGGGGGAGCGTCGTTCTGGTACTGGTAACCATAGTTGACAATTCCCACGGTCCTTTGCCAGCTGCGAACGACGCATTCAACACTGCCGGATCCACAAGAAAAGGGGTATTTTCACTGCCGATCGGCTGCGTAATGGTACGCCAGTCAGCCGCACCGACAAGTGAAGGACTCACTCCTGCAACTGCTACAAAAAGCAACAAACGCAAGGTCAAGCCTCGCCACCCGTCACCTGATGATTTCAGCTTCATAATCTCCTAACGAGAGCCATGCATTTAGTCTTTTCCCCATGTAATCAGGAAAAAACTGGTTACGTCAATGTATTCAACAAAATACAACATGAATAACGCACACGGAAAAACAAAATGAAGAGAAACAAAAAAGCCCGTACCGAAATTGTCGATACGGGCCTTTTGTGGAGATGGCGGGAGTCGATTATAGCTTATTTTAAAGGCTAAAAATGGCGTCAATTACAAAACTATACCCAAGAGTATACCAAAAACAACAAACTCACCTCAATTCTGTACAGAACCCGGCTTATCTGGAGGCTTCACCTTTTACTTGGCACGCACAAGAAATCAATAAAAATATAATCTATTGCTGCCTTACATACTGAATAATTATTCCCTGCTGGAGTTAAAACTCTCAAACAATGTTCACTATGTTCTTTAATGCTGCCACCACTGATTGGCTCAGGGATCGCGGCCTGTGTTGACGGCTTCCAAAACGTTACCGGGTACCGATCAAGAACCCGCCACCCTGTAGCGGTAATCTCAAGAGCCCGGTTCTTTTCGTCACCCATAAACAGGTAATACGCCTCCGCCTCCGCCTCCTTTGCCGCTCGAATTGAAACGCGACGTTGAAACTAACAGGGAATACAAACCTGAAAACACTCAGTGAAATGCTTGGTCATAAAAATTTAGAGACAACCATGATTTATGCCCATGTGATTGATGCAACAAAAAGAACCGCTGCAAATCTTAGCACTATTGATATCGGTGAAAAGAAAGAAATAGCAAAATAGAATAAAAAAAGTTGTGAGTATTGGAAATGATTTTATACTTTCTTTTTACGGCTTTTTCTTAATGAAAATTTTGCCTGCATGCTCACTCCCTCTTCCTCTGATGACCATCTCCTCGTTATGGAAGATATTTTACGCTTCTATATCGAAAACCACCCTGACGGACTTGAGACATGCAAACCCTTTCTTGTTGATATGCAGGAGCTTATTGAAGAGTATCAAGCTCTATTGACTCTGTTTTATGAACACAGTCAACGACAGGCCGTTCTTATTCACTGGCTGGTAAGTAGTTGCAGTATCTGAGCCTGACGGCGGCCTGCAATGCCGGTTGTGGCGCCTGGATATTCAGTCTCTTTTTTGGGCTGGATTGTTGTCGTTGACCATTTTACCAAGTGCGGCAAATTCGCTTGACAACTGTGCAAGGCGGTACTGCATATCCTCAAATCTTCTTCTGATATCGGCACTCACATCGGTATTTTCTTTCTGTTTTCCCTCGATAATGTAGTCGATATCCAGACCGGCTTCTGCAAGTTTTTTGCTTAGTGTCATCCCGATTTCACTGCTGCCGGTCAAATATGGCCGAAAGTATGAGCCGCTTTTCACCCCTATGGCTGCGGCGGCCTTTTTAAGGCTGCCATATTTCCGGCCTATCTCTTCCTCAAGCCGGCCACCCATTGTAGCTTTATCACCTTTCATTTCTTTTTTATCTTTTTTGTCTTTTATTTTGAAATAAAGAATAAGATTGAGTAAAATAAATAAAACGCTTTTACTACATCAATGAATAAATATAAAAAAAAATGAACAAAGATACAGAAAAGACAATGGAGCCGACGTTTGAGCAGCTTCCGGCTATGGTTGCCGAGCTTTCGCGTAAGTTCGATGCGTTTCTCCAGCGCCCTGAAAAAGTTGAAGTCGCGGCAGCGGCTCCGATGGGTGTTGCTCCCTGTGCGGCGTTCCTTTCTGATATCGAGGGTCGGGAGGTTACGGTTGGCGCGGTTTATAATCGCGTGCATAAGGGTCGGCTGCCTTACCGCAAGAACGGGGCCAGGCTCTATTTTTTGCGTGAGGATATTCTTGAGTTTATCCGTACGCCGAAGAAGCCGAGGGTGCAGTTTCTTGATGCAGTAAAATTTTACTGAACAATAAATCTACGACCATGAACAATGCTGATGAACTGGTCATGATGGAGGTGCAGTGCTTTCTGACTGAAGAGGAAAAGATTGACAGGGGCGGAGAGCTTGCCGGTCATGTGCGGATGGTCGAATTGCTTACCGGTGAAAAAAAGGAGAAAGTGGCTGCCTATAAAACGAAGATTGACGCTCATAATCTTGATGCTGTCCATCTTTCTGCAGCTCTCCAGAATGGTTATGAATACCGTTCAGTGGAGTGCCGGAGGGTCATGAACTACCAACTGCGCATCGTGGATTTTGTGCGCGTTGATACGGGGGAACTGGTGCTGTCGCGCCCGATGGATATCGGAGAGGCCCAGGAGAGCATGTTTGATGATGAGAGGGGAAAGGGTGACCGGCATAAGGGGAAGATCACCCTGCTGGGGAAATGAGTGATGAGCCGAAAATCTTTATCATTCCGGGTGAGTTGTACAGCTCGAAGAACTCCCGGCTGCCGCTGATCTACAAGAATAAAGCTGGCAAGAGGATAAAGAAGGTGATCAAGAGCGCTGCCGCCCGCCGCCAGGAACGGGAGTTGCTGAAGCTGTTTGACAGCAATCCGGCCTTTTGCGCTGCGTTTCGTGCGGAAACTGAAGGGCGTGCGCTGCCGATCAGGCTGCATATCAAGATTTACCGGCGTTCCCGCTCCCGTTTTGATTACAACAACATCTGCCAGAACCTGTTGGACTGCATGGTCAAAGCCCGTCTGCTGGTGGATGACTGTGCCGATCACCTGCTGCCGGTGTATGAACCTTATGAAGTTGACAGGGAAAGAGCGCGAGTGGAGATGAGGATAGGATGAGCGAGGGATTTATAAAACTGTACCGGTGCCTGATGGAGTGGGAGTGGTACCATGATTCGCACATGGTGCATCTCTTTCTGCATCTGCTTTTGACGGCGAACCACAAGCCTCTTCGGTGGAAAGGTTTGACGGTTGAAAGGGGTCAGCTTATTACCGGAAGGGTGGCATTATCTGAAGCGACGGGTATATCGGAGCAGACTTGCCGGACTTGCCTGGAGCGGCTAAAATCAACCGGCAGCATAAGCATCAGATCAACCAACCGATACAGTTTGATAACAATCAATAATTATGAGCGTTACCAGGATTTTACGAGTCCGGTTAACCAGCCAGATAACGAGCACGTTAACCAACAACTAACCAGCAATCAACCAGCGGCTAACCAACAAGTAACCACAAACAAGAATGATAAGAATGTAAAGAAGGAAGAAAGAGAGAGTGAAGAGAGAATGAACGAGGATAATACACCCGCCTATGCAGAGGAAAGCGCACCTGAAGGCGGTTCCAGGCCAAAGCGTGCACGGAACCGCAAGAGCCAGCAGAAACCTGATTTTTCGGAAGGGAAGGTTTTTAAAAACCCAGGTTTTTTCCCGGCCTTTTGTGCCGGGCAATGGTTTGACTGGTGCAGGAACAAAAAGGCTCCCTATCGGACGCAGGAGGTTGCGGAAGAGGCGCTTTGCTACCTCTATGAGTTGAGCAAGGGAGATGAGGCTCTGGCGGCTGAAGCGTTGCGTATTGCCAGAATATCGGACTGGCAAAGTTTTCACTGGCATTTTAAACACCTCAATGAACATGACCATGACAACCATCAACCAATCAATGGCCAAAGCCATCACGGGGCTGACAATCTCCGTTGGCTTGAATCCCATGCTTGACGGTGCTGTGCGGACGCTTGGCGGTGATTACCCTGCTGCGAAAAAATTGGCTGGCAAGCTCACAACACGGGCGTCAACACTTGAGATCGAGCGGGCCGTCAGGACGCTGCAGGTCATGAAGGGCAAGACCTATGCCAAGGCGCTGGAGAAGGAGAACGGGCGCGTTCCCGGTGGCATTGTTGACCTGGGCATTACGCAGATGCTTTATGCAATGCGGATCACCCTGGCCGAGCTTGATGGATGGTACAGCACCGCCGAGCGGACCAAGTTTCAGCACACGCTCTTCTCTCCCCTGCCGGAAAAGGCCGATGCCCGGCAGATCCTTGACGACCTGCGCCTGAAGATGCTCTCGAAGCATGCTGCTGCCCGGGAGCTGCTGCGCCTTGAAGAGGAGAGCAAGGCGCTCCCTGAGCATACGCGCCTGAGTGCCGCATCGCTGCGGGCGGCCATTGGTGTTGGCATGTGGTCGCTGTTTTTTGAGGAGCACAAGAAGGAGGCTTTTCTGCTGCTGCAATGGCCGGAGCTGCCGCTGGCTGGACGGCTGGACTATTTCAACAGCCTGGCAGCCGAAGAGCAGCAGCGCATCTGGCAGGAAACAACGGCGAAGGCGCGCGAAAAGGCGACGCGGGCGCTCTTTGAACGGCAATACCAAAACCATGCAAAAATGGACGAATTGGACACCTCTAAAAAAGGATGCGATCATGAGCGTGGCACTGTTTAAAAACGGGCGCGCTCTGGATGCTGAGATAACCGGTGTTGAGAGCGGTTTATCAGGGCGTTTATTATTTTTGCTCTTTTTTATTTATTTTTACGTCATGAAGCTTGATACTTATCACATAAAAAAGGTCCTGGGCTATATCAGCGAGGGGTTGCCGAGAGAGAAGGCCTGTACCATTGCCGGTATCAGCAAGTCGGCCTTTTACCTCTGGTATAATCAGGGTAAAGAGGATGCGGAGAAGGGTATCGAGAGTTTGCAGCGTGAGCTGTATGAAGGGGTGCCGGCGGCTGAAATTGAGTGTGAGCTGTGGCACCTGCGCGTCATCAAGGCGGCAGCGAAGAAGCATTGGCAGGCAAGCGGCTGGTATCTTGAGCGGAGGCGCGGTTATGGGCAGCACTCCGAGGCACCGGGTGACGAGGAGAGTGATGAAATCGTTGTTATCGGGTAGAGTTGCTTGGGAGGCGTTTCCGGGGGCGTTTTGTTTTATTTTGTTCTTTTTTTTATTCGAGGAAAAGGCGGTTTTGGCTGATGATTTACTCAGGCTCACGGCAAAAAGAGTGACTAAGCGGGTATAGCGCTGTACCGTGGTAATAAACGAGTGTTTTTTTATATTACTTTGAAATAATCAGTTGGACGGCTTATTGACCGGGGTACTCGCGGGGAATGTAATTATGGGAAATAATCAGAATGCACTTGCGGAGCTGGTCTTTATCGGTGAGATCGTGATGCAGTCAAAGATTGCAGAACGGGCTGCTGAGCGTCTGCCGGCTACCACTGATCACTTTGACCCGCTCGAAGTTTGGTGTTCAATTCAATCGATCCTCGTCGCCGCCGCAAACGTCTCGAAGATTCTCTGGCCCCAGCGAAAGAGGTCTGCGGCACGAGGCAAAACCCTGCGGAAGCTTCTCAACGTCGATGACCACAATCTGCTTTCTGATCGCAACATAAGAAATCATTTCGAGCACTATGACGAGCGAATCGAAAAGTGGTTCGAAAACGATTGTTCAGCGGTGTATAGGGATTCGATAATCGATCCATTCGAATCCATCTGGGGACGCAACCCTGCCAACCGTCATCGTAAGTATAACCCTGCAACGCAGACACTTACATTTCGCGGCGAATCGGTGGATTTGGCAGCGATACTGAAAGCGCTCGAAGAGATTCGACATAAGTGCCGCCACCTCGCACTGCCTTAGACGGTGACGCTGCATAACGGCGCGGGTGGTGACCCGCCGGCCCGGTCTTTTTGGGCCGGTCGGCGTCCACCAGCCTTGTTGGACATCGCTTCTTATTACAGTTGCCTTAAAAATGCAAAATGGACCCTTCAATCTTTTTCTATCGATTTTACGAATACGGTTGTATTTCCGGTCTCGTGGGCAGGAAAATATCCGTTCCGTTCATAAAATCCAGAAGCCAATCTCTTGCCAGGAGCTTCGTAGAGTATTGAATTGCAAAGAATCAAAGATGCATATTGTCCATATGCCTGTTTTTCCAAGTGTGCGAGTATGGCCGTGCCAACACCCGTGTTCCTATGACTTCTCGAAACCAAAAGATCGGTGATTTCTAAGATGTCAGGAGCAAATTGCTGAGACAGGGCAAACGCGATCATCTTGCTGCCGTCGAACGCCACTGCACTCGGAAAATTCGCAACTTGGCCGAAGATCCCGGTTGTGTAAGGTTGACGCCCTGTCTCAGCTCGGTGGAGTTCGGCTATCGATTCAGAATCCTCTCTTGTTGCACTTCGTATTTCCATATAAAATCCTTTAGGTGTAACCGGCACTAGCGACAACGATAACTCTACAGACCTGATGTACACAATCGTCGATTGCATCATTACTTAACCCATACTTATCCGAACCGCATTGCTAAAAGCCGTTGGGCCACCGCGGCCTCATCCCATGGTTCTCGTCGGTCGGCGTACTCAATGGTAGCCTCGTGACCTTTTCCAGCAAGTAGCACAGCGTCACCTATTGCAGCCAGCGCAAATGCGCGGTCGATTGCTGCTTCTCGGGACGGGCATAGCTCGAAGAAGATGCGCTCTTTGGCCCCGGCCTTTCGTAGCTCATCGGCAATGTCTTCGATGATCGCTGAGGAGCTTTCGGAGCGTGGGTCATCGTCAGTAACAATCGCAAAGTCAGCGAGGCATGCTACGGCGGCGGCCAACCCTTTTCGCCGTTCCCTCCAACGCTCACCCGGACAACCAAAGACGACGATAAGTCTACCCGAAATGTGCTCTCGAATTGTCGCTATGGCCAAAGTCATCGCCTCAGGAGTGTGTGCATAGTCCACGATTACCCTGAAAGGTGCTCCAGAAATGGATTGCATTCGGCCGCGGACACCAGAGAACTGCTTGAGCGCTTCTACAGAAGCAATGTTGTCGACCCCTAGTTTTTGGGATGCACAGTAAGCTGCGAGCGCATTCTCGATATTGAAACGTCCAGGCATTCGAAGCACGATTTCTCGAGTGTTTGAACCATGACAAAGTTCGAAGGCCGACCCGTGGAGGGTTGTGCGCGGGTTGCGAGCTTCAATGTCGGCTTGGGGTACGCATACACCGTAACTAAATCCTCGACCTTCCACTGTCTCAAACAATATCGGGAACACTTCGCTCCCTCGATTTACCACGGCCCACCCTTTACTATGTCTGGCTACGTACTTAAATAAACGCATCTTTGCGTCTATATACGCTTGCCGATCTCTGTGAAAGTCCAAGTGATCGGCGCTAAGAGAAGTCAAGATAGCACCATCAAAACAGCAGTCTGACACGCGATCAAGGGCCAGTCCGTGCGAGCTGCATTCAATGATGGCATGAGTACAACCAGCTCGAACCATTTCAGCTAGGACACGATGGATCTCTGGTGACTCAGGAGTGGTCAGACAGCTTTGACGGACAAGGGGATGCCCGTCGATCTCCCATGATACAGTAGAAACCAGACCTACTCTGTATCCAGCGAATCTAAGAATGTCTGCAAGAATATGGGCAGTAGTTGTCTTGCCGTCTGTTCCTGTGACGCCAATGGTTACGAGTCGTTGAGCCGGGAATCCCTCATGGGCTGCTGCTAATGTTGAGAGACTTCGCCTAGGGTTCGACACACCGACTATAGGCGAACGGAATTTCGGCAGCGTTACCAATTGGTCACGAGAGGCAACAATAGCAATGGCGCCTGCCTGATCAGCTTGGACAGCGTAATTATGTCCATCTGTTCGAACCCCAGGGATACAAACAAAAACGTCCCCGGTGCGAACACGACGCGAGTCGTAACGGATTGCTCCTGTGCAGACAGGGAGACTGGAGCGATCCACTGTATGAGGCAACCCCAGCCGCCAGTCTCCGCCATTTGCCTGCCAGGTAGTGTCAGTGTTCATAGTTGCCCATCATTATTTGCCCTGGAATTAAGTACTCTGCGATGATATACGAGATCAATGGATTCAGTCAGTTTTGAGACAGATCGGGGACTACTTGCACCGTTTATCCCAAACGAAGTCGTTGCCTTTCTGATTCAGGTGCATCTAAGATAATGGCCTTTGTACCGAAGGATTGGTGTTTAATCAACTTCCCTGTGAGAGTAGTAAGTCGGCATCGATAGCCTCTGGATAAAGTCCGCTACGCGCGTGACATCGTCTGCAACCATCATCCGATGATCAACAGGTGCTATTGCAACTTCGTTGAAGCTATTTTGCGATTCGTTAATGCACTTGGCATATCGATTCGTCAGTTCATTTGGTATCACATCATCAAATGCAGAAGCTCTTAAAATTGCGCTTCCCCCACTCTCTAGATATCCTGCAAGAGCACTAAACGCAGGCGACGTCTGCCACGAACCTGGCTTCCTCACTTCGTGGCTAAAATCAGGCCCGAAGCGCGCGAAGTGAGCCTCCTTGGAGAAGGCGCCAGGGCTCACCAGGGCGATACCCCGAGCCTTTAGCAGTTCAGTGGTTACAGCTACCACATGTCCCCCCATGCTGTTTCCGATCATGAACAGCGGCCCCCTTGAAACGTCGCAACTCGACCCGAACACACCGGAAGCGAACCCACCGTAAGCGAGTACTAAGTCATGAACGCGGTCCTCTATACAAAAATGTGTCTTATCTGCGTGGCAGTGCGCTCCACGGTGATCAACTGCTACGAAATGACAATTCATACCCCGTCGCGCCAATAGCAATGCAAGAGCTGGGAAATAGACAGAGTGGAGGGTCGGATCAGCACGAATGGTACCGCCGTGGGAGTAGAGGACGACAGGCTCGTAGCCTACCATCCTTGCAGGGGGGTGAAAACGGTAGAGCTTGAGTATATCTGAATGGGTGCATCCTTCCCTACGTCGCACCAATACGGTAATCCGCTCAACGTCGCATATTGTGCACTCCGGGGGCAGGCCAATTTCTTCGAGTATTAATGCGAGCGACGAGCAAAGTGCTGATTCCTCTCTGGGATGGAAGCTTGCCAGCGGGAGATCAAGACGCTCGTTGGAAACAAGATCGACTTCAAAAAGCTCCAAAACTCTCGTCAGTCGGGCGTTGAACGGCATATGGGGCATAAGTTGGTATACCTTGAAATCTCTGGGAGTCGCAATGTCAATCACTTTTTCCGAAAAGACTCGATTTTTCCACAACGTGGACTGTACATAACAAGCCGTATCGATACCTGTCAGGGAAGTATAGTTCCCCTTTTGCATCTACCATTTTCCATAGCACAGTTGTACTTGTGGGGTAGGCAGGAGCTCGCATCTGAACCGCAATCTGAACACTTGCGCCAGGTGCAGTATCGGGGATCGGTACGATTTCAGGCGAAGAAATCAGCGCCGGCCCCGACGGAGAGCCAATTCTCTTCAAGAATCTTCCACGCCAATGGGTCTTTCCAATGTTGCGTATTTCCCAGATCTTCGTGAAAGTCTCGTTGGCCTGTATAATCGTTCCATCTGGAATCGTAACGTCACGAACAAACTCAGCTGCATCCTCAGGCTGTGCTGCAAGTGTTGCTTCCATAGGCACCAATTCCAACAGCGAACGGACAAAACTCGCAGCAATTGCTGATGCATACCGTTTCCACAATGCTCTTTGAGCGGTTCCGTCTCTGCCTTGGCCCTCTGACCCAGGTTCGTCAGAGATGCCTCGGATCATAAGGAATCCAACTTTGGAACGGGATTGTTGAAGCTTGATGGATGCGCCTGCTCCGGTCGCTTCCATCTCGACCGCATGAAGTTCTGGAATTGTCTTCCTGACCGATAGGAAGAATTTGTGGTCTGGATCATCAACCACCTTGTCACCCGAGGCAACATAACCATCGTGAGCCTTGGTCTCCTCTGGAGATTTCCCATCCGGCCTCTCTGTATCTACGCACGTTTTCCAGTCATTAACGTCACCATCCACAAGGATCAGTGCGTGTTCAAGTAAAGTGCGATCAGTAGAATAATCATAGTCAGGTCGACGGACAAATCGCCCCTTGACGAGCTTTCCAAACTCCATCGAGTAGACGAACTTGGCGACGACTACGTCTCCCCGTTTAACATGATGGTCTGGGAACCCTCCTGCTATACCGACAAGTAGCACCCATCTCGGATTCCAATTGTTGAGGATGTATTGTAGTGTTGCAGCAGTGTTCGATTCTCCTTTCCCAGATTGAACGCACACAACGTCGTGATGCCCTATTCGACCATACTTAGTGGGCAGTGGCTGTCCTTCCGCTTCAGAGACTCCTGAGAGTACACGAGTCATAGCAAGCCATTCAATGGGTGTCGGAGTAAGTATTGCAAATGAGATATTCATTGTTCGCGTTCCTTTCCGCGCCTAACGGATTTGTTTTTGCTTGATTTGCATAGCGGTCCAATTATTTTATGGCCAACAATAATTAGATTGATCCACCTATACTGCGAATTTTTGAATTATAACCCACATAAGACACTTTATTTTCGCGGCTCAATAAGCGACTAATCTTATACATCGTAAGCCGTTATACTTTTAACCGATTTTATTTTTGCGTGTTATACTGATCCGCATAACAACACTGAAACCTGCCGCTGTTGCGGTGTGCTTAAGAGGGTAATGTACGCAGGGATTTTGAGTGTTCCACTGTAGAGGTAGTGTTTTTTATCTTTTAAGGGTTTAGGACGGAGCGTAGGGCGTCAGGGTCTTCTCAGAATTTTGCGGGGATGATTAATGGGCTGGTGCGGATGTTTTGGGCACGGGTGGTTCCGAGCCTTTGTTGTTTGGTGGTGGCGGGTGTTTGTTGAACAGGCCGGGGATTACCCGGCCTGCTGTTGGTGGTTAGTTGAGTTTTGGGTTTGCTGGTATTTTTGGCGCTGGCTTGGCACACCAAGGGAGCTGGTAGAGGTTCTTATCTTCCATGAAGCCGGCGATTTTTATGATTGCGGTATCTGCGTTGTAAATGTCGCTACCGCAATAGCTGCCGGCTTCTTCCCATACTTGATTGATCTGGCGCTCTGCGATAACTCGCGTGCCTTCTTTTATGAGGCGGTATGCGGTGCCGGAAGGGCTTTTATATTCTGCGATGACCATGATGATGCTCCTTTTCCTGCTGGTTGAGTGGATGGCTTTTCAGCCATTCCCCGGGGGGACAAGGGCTTCCCTATGCCCAGGCAAACTTTTTGTGCAAGGGAGGAAGTGAGCTGCACAAGGTACTCCGCGGAAGCGAAC